>JAJXWA010000007.1 GCA_021781795.1 Acidobacteriota bacterium | reverse complement strand
CGAAAGGAATGCCGCAGGACATTCATGTCGTGAAGTCATTCCGCTCTGACTTTGATGCGCAAGCGGTGAAGGCGGTAAAGCAATATCGATTCAGGCCAGCCATGCTTTCAGGAAAGCCTGTGGCAGTCTCGATCAAGATTGAGGTGAACTTCAAGTGGTACTGAGGAAGGGGCCTGAACTCGGCTTCTTAAAACCGTTCCCGGGTGCAGGTTCACGTATTGGCAATTGCGGGCGAAGTGGCCTGCGATCGCGAGCGGTCAGGCAACGATGGAGAAACTGGCCGGATCCTTTCCAACCTGGTTGGTCCGATCACAATATCGCCCCCCCCAAAACCACGATGAGGGTGTCCCCCTCGCTGTTCGGGACCGCAGATCGCCACAGACTGCAACTGCTGGCAACAAATCACACTGGTCCCGAACCCTCCTCATAAAACGCGCTTGTCGCCAGAATCTGGCTGCCCGGGTGTATCACCGCCCAACCGGAGATTACATGTTGGTCAACGGTTCGCCGGGGCTTGACATTCAGAAGTGCGAACCAGGGCGAAGCGCGTGGCTGGCCATGGAGCCGCTTTCGAGGCATTTGGATGTTTCCGACAAACCGGCCAGAACGAGGATTTCACCGGCCATCCCATCTCGATGAGTGCCTCGGCGAAGATACGCGGCCAATAACGCGGATGGTGCCATAAAGGCTGGCAGTAAGAAGCTATATTTTCTTTCAGGCGCGATTTCTTCAGAAGGCGGAGCTCCGCTTCCTGCCGAGTATCTTGGCGGATCGAAGCGAGAAGCGGGACCCGATTGCCGCTTATGGCCTGTAAGCATGAACTGAGATTGGCTCGGCAAAATCGTTCGCTCAAGGCGCGGTTATCATCATCGTAGGGGCACGACAATGCCGGAGAAGTCGCAACAGCCTGAGCTGTCTCACATAATCCGTCCAGTAATCCGTCCAGCGCTCATTCAAATACTGCTCCTGCTGCTCATCCTGTCTGGGGCTTCTGCTGAGGGCCGCGAACGGCCGACGATAACTGCGGCGGCAGGTCAGGATACCCACCACGATGCGATTGTTGATCAGCTTGTTGCATCGTTTCTTAAGAACACGTGCCACGTTGGGTTATCGGTCGCCGTCGTACTAGATAATCAAATCGAGTTCTATGATTTCGGATCCACTTCAAGAAGCAGGCGTGCCAAACCCACGCCTGACAGCGTCTATGAGATTGCTTCTGTCACAAAGACATTCACTGGCGCCCTGGCTGCGCGGGCCCTGTTCCAGCATCGAATGCAACTCGATGCTGATTTTAGGCAATATCTCCCCGAAGCTTATTCAAACCTCGCATGGCGGGGAAACCCCATCACATTGAGGACCCTTGCTACTCACACCTCAGGGCTGCCCCGTGATCTCCCTGACACGGATGATCTTTATGCACACCGCGACCCGGAGACTCTGCCATTTAAGCTAATCGCGCGCGAATTCGGCTTCGACCGAGGGCGTTATCTACATGATCTTCACGATGTTTCATTGCGGAGCGACCCAGGTACCAAAGAAGTCTATTCCAATCTTGGCTTCAAAGTTATTGGATGGGGACTGGAAACCGTCTACAAGTTGCCATTCGAGCGATTGCTGATGGAACAGATACTGCAGCCGCTCGGGATGGCGTCCACTGGATTTGTCCTGAACGCGAAAGAGCGCTCCCGGTTGGTCAAAGGTTATAGCCCCGCCGGACACTTGATGCCGTATCACCTACGTAATGCCGGAGCCGCTTACGGCTTGTATTCAACCCCTCGGGATATGGCCAAGTATGTCCGATGGCAGTTAAGCCCAACAGACCCGGTCATCGTGATTGCTCATAGGCTGATTCAGGGTGACGCTCACGACGGAAAGGCACTCGTCTGGAACGTAGGCACCATTGACGGCTCGGAAATGCTGTGGCATGGGGGAGGCACATTTGGTATGTCGAGCCAAGTTGTTCTGTTTCCTAATAGCCACCAGGGCTATGTGCTCCTTGCGAACGATACCTGCAACGGAACGGAAGGTGCTTTGAAAAGTATTGCGATCGCGTTCCATCAACACCTTCATTAGGACCCTTGGAAACTGCGCAGTTTCCATTCTCAGAGAGTTCATAATCGTCGAACCACTCAGGGATGTCGAATTCCCGAGTTGTTGGTGGTTGACCGCCCACCGTCGCCCTTGGTGATCCCTTTCACGCTCGGGCGACGTTGGCCGACAAACCACTCAGAACGGTAGTCCGGCGGACATTTGCTAATCTTGTCATGCGCCATGAACAAGACAAACCACGAGAAAAGATGTTCGGAGGAGCGCCCAGCTTCTACCGACATTGAAAGGAAAGAGACACCATTTGAGGCAGTCGCCAGCATCTGCTCAGTTCTGGTGGTGGGATTATTCATCCTGACATTCTTAGCTCAGAACCGTGTGATTCCGTCAGGCTCGATGGAGAATACGTTGCTTGTGGGCGATCATCTGCTTGTCGACCAGATCACGCTGGCGCCATCCACTTCTTGGATGCCGCTAATAAGGTATCGCGAGCCGAGGCGCGGCGACATAGTGGTGTTCTACAAGCCCGTTTATCAGCCCGGCATTGACGCGACTGACGCCGATGGGACTCCGCAGTACACTCCCCTGGTGAAGAGATTAATTGGCGTACCGGGCGATCATATCCATCTACACAACGGCATTGTGATCGTTAATGGCGTCGCGCAGCCTGCTGGATTTGCGCAGCCGACGACGACGGATAACTTCAACGAATTCCTCGATGATTTTCCCGCAGTTCCCCCGTCGGAGGCGACTGGGTCCACAGAGTCGTGGGCTGTGAACTTCTCAAATTATGTGCGCGATGGTGACTTGGTGGTTCCACCCGGCATGTACTTCATGATGGGCGACAACCGGCACAACAGCCTGGACTCGCGCTTCTGGGGATTCGTGCCCAGGGCAAATATCATTGGACGGCCGCTATTTAATTATTGGTCGTTTGAGGCTACTGAAGGGGAGTACGAAAAGACGGGTGTCAGCCAGAAGTTTGCGTGGATGGGCCACGTTGCGCTGCATTTCTTCTCGGATACGCGGTGGAAACGCACATTGAAAGTTATGCGTTAGACCAATTCGAGATTCACTCGGAAAATAGACCGATTTCCATTCTTGTCGTATCACCGGCAATGGTGGCGTTTGAGATTCGTAAACACATCGCATGCTGAAGTCGCCGGGGGGCAACTACGGCATGGGTGGAGCGAATTTGATCGTGGAAAAGCATGGACGGATCAGCTTTCGCCCTTCTCTTTTGGTGTTGTGATAAGTGACCGGAACCACTCCGCCAGGCGGCCTTCTGACATGACTCCTGATGCAACCGCCAGCATCGTGTTGACAATTTCCTCGTCTGTGGCCTTCATTGCGCAACCGTTCAGATCAAGGAATGTTTCGGCAACCACGTAGGCCGTGCGTTTGTTGCCGTCGAGAAACCCACGACTGTTGCATAGCCCGAATGCATAAGCGGCCGCTAAGGCAGCTGCATCGGGCTTCCCGTACGCAACGACGTTGCGAGGCTTGGCGAGCGCAGAGGCGATTACAGCGAGGTCACGAAGACCGCGAATGCCCCCGTGTTCCGAAATCTGTTCGTCATGAATGGCAAGCACAGCGTCCAGAGGAACCCATACCCATCGATGGGCCTTCACTTTGCCAACTCACGCAGTGCATTCCGGCGTCGCTTCATCACCTTGCGGGCCGACTCCATGGCCTTTTCGAACTCTGGGTCGAATGGGGTAATCCTGAAACCATCTTGGTCTTCGGTAAGAAAGACTGAATCGCCCTTCTCAACCTTGAGGCGCGACAAGGCTTCTTTGGGGAGGATCACTCCCACAGAGCTTCCAATCGTCGTCAGTTTCAGTTTCAGCATTGGGTTACCTCGCACTGAATATTCTAACATCGATTAGAATATGCGCCCAATAGGTCTCGGGCTAACTGGCTGTCGCGAGCCGATGACCGCCAATCCGGACACGACCTTGGCGCCATGCTTTCCGCAAGGAACTGTTCCACGGATTACGTCGAATGAGATTTGAGTTTGTTCCAGAGCTTACGCATATGCCTCTGAAACGTTGAGGAAGGCACGGCCCAAAGCTAAGTGCCAATGCCTCCGACAACAAGCGCAAGCGGAATTTGCCACCAACACATCAACCGGCAGTATAACGAAAAACGCGCCCCAATCAGACTATGGCGAGCGTCGCGGGAGTATTACCGGCTATCGTCGCGTTACAAAGTAGGCAAGATCCGCAGAAATAATTGCGGGGGCAGGATTCCGCGATCCACCCTGCTGCATAGTCGCCTGCTTGTACCTGTGCGACGGTCACTTCTTGCCAAATCACCATAAGCTCGTCGAGCCAAGATTTCATTACAGTCTGCCCCTGGGTGTTGGGGCGTCATTTCTCTGGTGGTTTCATTGACGCTTCTGCTCGCTCGCAAGACGGAACTAATGGGCGACAGGATACGTCTGTCTTCAGTGCCCTGCCGAGCATCGGAAGTTCTTGTGCTCGACCGTTTAAATCAACCGCATCGATCTACAGAGGTTGCATCAGGCTCGATACAAGGTCCCCCAGATTTTTTCCCTCACAGCAGCGTACTCTCCCTGTGCTGCGTGGGTTTTAGATTCCCACGGATTCTCGGCATGACGCTCGAGTATTTGTACATAGTAGTTTCGGGAAACTGCTGCTCTATCCATCTGAGCTACGGAGCCAAGCTGAAGGAGGGGACTTCGTGGGTTGCAAGCCCCTATCAGAATGGTAGTATCCATCCTGTCTCCGTATGGGGCACGCGCCAATCCGGTGTTCTATTGGGCGGCGTTGCATCGCCTTGCGAGATTCTCTATCTGTGCGCTGATGAGGCAGCAGGCTCTTCGACTTTCGTGGACTCTAAGCGCGCAGGATTCGCCCACAAGCCGAGCCCCGGATTGGCGATGAAGAAGACTTCTTCTCCGTCCACGGTGTTATATCCGTGGCTGAGCTTTTCTGGATTGAAGCGCTGCAGCATCGCCGCCAGGTCGGCGTAGGCAAAGCCGACGCTCTCCACCTCGTCCTTGCTCAGGTGGCCGGGACACCAAGTGATGTGGAAGCGCCCTTCGGAGGAGCCATGAATGAGATGCGCTGCAGCGCTGAGTTCATGGGCAAGGTCGGCGTTACCCTCCACTGCGGCGAGAGTAGCGGGCGTGCCGCGATAGCCGTACTTGCGAATCATGCTGTCGATGGTTCTGTCCTCGCCAAACTCGCGCACGGCCGGGGCCAGCACGATCAGCTCACCTCCGTCCGCCATCGCCATCCTCGTGCGATAGACCGCCTTGTTGCCGAGCCATGTTGAATGGAATTCGTGCGGGTCGAGATAGACGACGGCCTTTTGGATGGGCTTTTCGACCATCTCGAAGTTCACCTTGAGGCTGAGCTGAGCCGCGCGCTGGAAGCACTCCAGATCATCCCCGATGAACAGCCCACGCACGGCGAGTTCGCCGTCAGCACGGCGGCCCACGACGGTGAGCACGTACACGATGGGCAGATGGGCTAGGAAGTGATCGGAGGCGTAGTTCAGCACGGCGCGGACGGGGTTATCGGCCCTGCCCATGATGCGCTCCATGCCATAGACAGCGCCAAGATAATGGCTGCGATTAATGCCCTCGCGGCCTCCGGTGCCCACCAGGATGTTCTTGTTGTAATTCGCCATGCCGATGACCTCGTGGGGGACGACCTGGCCGATGGAAAGGATAAGATCGAAGCCGCCCTGCGAAATGAGGCGGTTCACCTGCGCGGGCCACGCAAAATTCAGCTTGCCCTCTGACTGCTTGTGAATGAACTCGGCGGGCACCTCGCCGACGGTTTCGATATCGGTGCGCCAATTGTGCACGCGGAACTTATCGAGAGGAATCTCTCCGAACATGCCTTTGAGCTGCGCTTCGGGCATTGCAGTATGTGTGCCCAAGGCCGGGAGGACTGCCTTCAGACGGTCACCAAAATACTTCCAGGTCATCTGCGTCAGTTCACCTGCCCTGGAGTGCGCTCGTGTCTGGTCAGGCGGAACGGCGAGGACGCGCTGCCTGTCACCGAGCTTCGCGAGACTCTGGACAAGCAATGTGTTCAACTCACTGAGCGAAAGATCTGTTTCCGCAGTTCCGACGGCGCAATAGGTGCTCATAGAGATAGATTACTCCCCTTGGGTGCAATCAACATGTAGGCGCAGAACGGGCTCGGGCCGGTGGAAGGCCGCGAATAGTGGGACTATTCGTAGCGCAATGCTTCGATGGGGTCCAGATTGGCTGCGCGGATTGCTGGCAGCATTCCACTGACGAGCCCGGTCAGCGCAAGAATCAGGGTGGCGACGAGAATGGAAACGGGCGAGATTCTGAGGTAGATATCCGCACCTTCGGCATTCAGGGCGATGGCGCTATAGAAGGGGATGCGTCCGACGAGCACGGACACGAGATATGCGAGGAGGATTCCGCCCAGCCCGCCGACGCCGGTAATCACGAAGGCCTCTGCAAGGAACTGCAAAAGGATGTGCCTCTTCTGCGCGCCCAGCGCCTTTTCGACGCCGATCTCGCGGGTGCGCTGCTGGACGGCGACCAGCATGATATTCATCAGGCCGATCCCCGCAATGCCCAGAGTCAGAGCGCCCACGAGCGAGAGCAGCACCTGGAGCGCGAGAGAAAGAATTCGGAACTGCTGCAACTGCGTCATCAGATTCGCCACGTAGATGGCGTTGTGGTCCGAGGTTCTGAAATGGTGGGCAAGCGCCAGCGTGCTGCGCAGGTTCTTCTCGACCAACTCGTGGTCGCCGCGATAGTTCAGCCAGATGCCGTCGAGGTATTTGATGTCCTTGATGTCGCTCATGGTGCTGAAGGGCACGTAGATCTGGCGATTGCGGTCGCTGTCTTCGCCCTCCTGCATTTTTGGCGCCAGTACGCCCACAATCGTAAAGAGCACGCCATTGAGTCGAATCGTCTGGCCGACGGCCCATCCGCCTGAGAAAAGCTTCGTCTTTGACTCCGACCCGATGACGCACACATGCGCGCGCTGCTGCTCTTCCATGCCATTGAAGAAGCGTCCCTGTTCCGTGTCAAGCTTCCAGATGTCCTGAAAGACCGGGAAGACGCCGTTGACGGTCCAGGTATAGGTGTGCAGGTCGTTCTGCACGGGAACGTCCTTCCATACGGCAGGAGAGACGTGGTTGATGCCCGCCACCGTGGTGTCCATCCGGTCGAGATCATCCTCAGTGAAGCGCACCTGCACGCCGGCTTTATCGCCGCCCGCCTGTTCGCTGGTTCTCCCCGGAAAGACGCCAATGACGTTGGTTCCCCACTGCGCAAAGATTGCCTCGATGGCGCGACTGAAGCCGGCGCCGTATGCGAGCAGGAGCACCACCGTGGCAATGCCCCATGCCATACCGACCATCGTGATGGCGGTGCGACGCCGGTTGTAGAGCATCGCCTCCCAGGCCTGACTCCAAATGTCTTTCATCATGTCGGTCGCCCCTACTCTCTTCGCAGAGCCTCAATCGGGTCCATTTGCGCCGCCTTGCCGGCGGGATACAAGCCGGCGACAACGCCGCTCAGCACCAGTGATCCAAGGGCCAGCGCCGCAGACCATGGCACCAGCCGGGGCGGGTCCCATCCCGGCATCTTGTCGGTCAGCGCCGACTGCAGCAGCGCCATGAATCCCGCCGAGAGCGCGATTCCGATCACCCCGCTGATGCCCGTGAGCAGCAGACCTTCCCAGAAGAACTGAGAGAGGATTGTGCTCTTGGTTGCGCCAAGTGCCTTCAGCAGGCCAATTTCATGCGTTCTCTCGGTCACAGAAACGAGCATGATGTTGATAATCCCCACGGCGCCCAGTCCCAGCGTCACAATCCCCACTCCACCGAGAAAGATGTCCATGGCGGTGAAGATGGCACCGATCATCTTCATCTCCTCTATCGTGTTCCACTCCTGAAATGCATCTTTGAGAGAGGGATCGAATCCGTGCCTCATCGCGATGACCTTGTGAACCGCGGCGACCGCGGCGGCAGATTCTCCACGGACCGCAGGCTGATACTGGATCGACGTGAGCGCATCGAGCGGGATGTTGTCGCCCTTCAGCGGGAACAGCTCCTGCATGGTGGTCACGGGCACGTAGACTTTCTGGTCGTCGAAGTCGTTGTCTCCGCGGCTGATTTTTTCAACCGACCCGACAACGGTGAAGCCGGTCCCGTTGATGGTGATAACTTCACCCAGCATCGGACGGCCATTGAACAGGAGCGTGGCTGCCTTGGAGCCGAGGACTGCGACTCTGCGCTGATTGTCCACATCTCTCTGATCGATGAACCGCCCCGTCGCCATGGGAATAAACCGCACAACGGTGTAGTTTGGCAGCACGCCCATCACGTGACTGGAGGTGTTGGCCCACTGGCTCACCTCGTACAGGTCGCTGCGGGCCAATTCAACGGTGACAGCGCGCAACTCGGGCAAGCGGCTCAAGGCCGCAGCATCTCCCATGGTCAGCTCATAAGGACGCATGCCGGTGTGCTGGTCTGCCACCGCAGGGATGGTTCCGTTCCACATCATCACCAGGTCGTTGCCCAGCTTCGAGAGGTTGCGCCGCTGGCCGGAGCGGAATCCTTCACCCAGCCCCACCAACACCAGCAGCGAGCCAACTCCCCACGCAATGCCAAACATGGTGAGGAAGCTGCGCAGCTTGTTGGCCGCTATGGCTCGAAACACCTGCCCGATTGTGTCACCAAAACGCTGCATAAAGATACGCCACGAAACTGCTTTCGACGTGCTTCGTCCGCATTCCCCACGGCCTGCGTGGACACTAGCTCTTACGGAAAAGACGCAGATGCGGTTCCACGGGCAGCGAGATTCCGACCGAACATAAACAAAAGAGCCCGGCAGCGTGGCTACCAGGCCCCTTGCAATGCGGTTTTCACTAGGCTACTTGAGCGAGTACACCGTCTTGAGTTCCTTGTCGATGAGGCTCTGCGGAAGCGGCGCGTACGACAGCGCCGAGACCTCGGATTCACCCGACTTCAGAATCCAGCTCAGCATGTCCTTCAGCACCGCTCGATTCGCTGCGTTGGTGGAAGCCACCGGGATCAGAAGATAGGTGAAGCTGGAGACAGGATAGGCGGTCGCGCCCGGCGCATTGGTGATGGAGACACGATAGTCGGCAGGCATCGTCTTGATGCTGGCCGCTGCCTCAGTGACGCCGGCGATGGAACCCTTGACCCAGTTTCCGGCGGCATTTCGAATGCTGCCGAAGCTGATGTTGTTCTGCAGGGCATATATCAGCTCGACGTAGCCGATGGCTCCGGGCAACTGACGCACCAGACCGGCGACGCCTTCATTGCCTTTGCCGCCGACGCCCACAGGCCAGCTCGGCGCGGTGCCTTTGCCGGGCCCATTCGCCCAGTCGCTGCTTATCTTGCTGAGATAGTCGGTCCAGATGAAGCTCGTGCCGGAGCCATCCGAGCGATGCACCACGATGATTTTCTGGTCGGGCAGGTGAGCACCGGCGTTGTCCTTTGCGATGCGGGCATCGTTCCAGTTACTGATCTTGCCGAGGTAGATATCGGCCAGGACGTCGGGACTGAACCGGAGGTCGCTCACGCCCGGCACATTGAAGACCGGCACGACCGCGCCAAGCACGGTCGGAATATGAATCAGCTTCACTTTAGAAGAGGCCAGCATGTCGTCGGTCATCGGCATGTCCGATGCGCCAAAATCAACCAGACCTTTCGTGACCTGGGCGATGCCGCCGCCGGATCCGATCGAAGCGTAGTTGACCTGAACGCCGGAGTGGGCATTGCTGTATTCGGTGAACCACTTGGAGTAGATGGGATAAGGAAAGGTGGCGCCTGCTCCAGTCAGCTTCTGAGCCTGAGCAGCACTCAAGGCCAAAGCGAACAAGCCAATTGCAAGAAGGGTCTTTTTCACGGAAGGCTCCATGGCGGATTTACTACTCCTCTATTTTCGGCTGATTATGTTAAGGGGATTTGAAAGAACCGCAGAATTTGGAAGTTATTCCTTGGGAAGGCGTTACGGGTCAGGCGGTCTCAGCCGGCGTTTGCGGGCCGTTCGGAAGGCTGCGATTAGACTCCGCGAACGGCCAGCGGAAGCGTGAAATGAAAGATTGCACCGGCGCCGAGTTCCGTCTCCACCCAGATGCGCCCGCCGTGCGCCTGCACGATGTGTTTCACGATCGCCAATCCCAACCCGGTGCCGCCCGACTCGCGGGAACGCGCCTTGTCGACCCGGTAGAACCTTTCAAAGATTCGTCCCTGATGATCCGATGCGATTCCAGGCCCGAAGTCCTGTACCCAGAACTCGACGCACCCCTCCGCATCGCGTGCGCCAACTACAATCTTCTTCCCCGACTTGCCGTACTTAACCGCATTCTCAATGAGATTGCCAAAGACCTGATTCAGGGCGTCGGGGTCCGCCATGACGCAGGTCTCCGGGGAGCCCGCAGATTCCAAATGGATGCCTGAATCCATCACGATGCCCCCGAGAGAATCAATCGCGTCATGCACCAGGGCAGAGGCCCGCACGGGCTGAGCGGCCAGCTTGTAATCGGGGCTCTCCACGCCGGCGAGGGCCAATAGATCTTCAGTCAGACGGCTCATCCGGCTGGCATTCTTCTGGATAATGTTCAGGAACTCTCTCGCCGTTTCGGGATTCGGCAGCGGATCTTCAATCAGCGTCTCAACATAGCCCTGAATGGACGTGAGCGGCGTCCGCAGCTCGTGGCTCACGTTCGCGATGAATTCGCGCCGGGACTTCTCCGCAGCCTCGATTCGCGTCACGTCGTGCAGGACGGCCAGTGCGCCACCCGAGGGGAGCGGCGCCGCATTGATTTCCAGCATCTTGCCGGGCGCGAGAGAACCAGACCGCCCGAAGCGCACCTCGTGGCTCTCGATAGCCCCACGAATACAGGCCAGCAGTTCAGGATCGCGAACAGAATGCACGAGCGGTCTGCCCGACCGAATCTCCGTTCCTGCAATCTGCTGCATCACGGAGTTGGACCAGCGCACCTGGCCCTCCGCTGTAACGGCGACGACGGCCTCCTGCATCGAGTCGAGCATCGTAGCCAGCTCGTGACGCCGGCTCTCGAGCTCGGCAAAGTTACTGTCCAGCCTCTCCGCGGTCTGATTCAGAGCGGTCTCCATAGCCGACAGCTCGTCTGACCCTTCGGGGTTGAGCCGCGCGGAGAACTCGCCCTCGGCGATGTGGCGCGAGAAGTCGACCACGCGCTGAAGTCGCCCAGTGACGCCACGGGCGACCCAGGCCGCCAGAGGCAGCGCTACGGCCAGCGCCAGAAGTCCGGCCCAGAGGGCCTCCCGGTCAATCTGGTGCAGGGTATCGGCGGGCAGATTCTGCATGAAAAGACGCAGGATCAGTTCGATAGCCACGGTCTGGAAGACCAGCAGGAGAACGAAAAGCCCCAGCAACCTGGGGAAGACTTTGCGAGTCAAGAGCACCCGTCCCACCTGCCTCGGAGCAGCGCGTGCATCCGTCTGTTGTGCTGCTATTCGCCCTTTGGGATCTCGAATCGGTAACCAGCGCCACGCACAGTCTTGAGGTACCGCGGATTTTCCGGATCCACCTCAATCTTCTCACGGATACGACGCACATAGACATCGACAGACCGGGGGGTTACGAAGCGCGCGTCACCCCACACGGCATCCAGCAGATGGTCGCGGCTGAAGACGCGGCCGGGATGGCGCGCAAGGTAATCCAGCAGGCGGAACTCGGTTGCGGTGGTTGTGGTCAGTTCCCCTCGCACCCGTAATTGCATGGCATTGGCGTCGATGGTGACCTCTTCAAAACTGATCACCGCCGGAGTCGATGGGCGCTCGAAGCGCCGCAACACAGCCTTCACGCGTGCAACTAATTCGCGGGTTGCAAAGGGCTTGGTGATGTAGTCGTCTGCGCCGAGCTCAAGGCCGAGCACGCGGTCATTTTCGCCCGCCCTCGCCGTGAGAAAGATGATTGGAACCGTCGACAGGCCGGCATGGCTGCGCAGTCGCCGGCACACGTCAAGGCCGTCACCGCCAGGCACCATAATGTCCAGGAGGAACAGCGCGGGGGTCTGGCGTTCGGCGTCAGGAATCAGATTGCCCGGAGTGTGAAATAGCCGGACGCTGAACCCTGCGGCCTCCAGATGATGCTGCACGAGCCGCGCAATATCTGTCTCATCTTCAAGTACAAAGACCGTCTGACTCAACCGGATTGTCCTTTTCCCGCAGCAATTGGGGCGAGGCCCGCTACTGCTCGAAATCATGAACAGACTACTGCAACAGGGCAAATAGATTGCAAACGTTGTGTAAATTTGGGGGTTCAGCCCCGAATTTCCCATTTTCACAGCGCCGCACACAGGATTCACTTGACGAGCGATAGATGGGTCTGGAACACTCTCTCCGCCGCGGCACGGAGCGTGAAGCGTGGCGGGCAGATCGCCGTACACTTCCGGAGCTACCCGCGCTGTGTCTGTTCACCCCCAGAAAGCTGATGTCTACCCATTCCGGGACAGGAAGGAATCGCCATGAAGAAGTATTTTGCTGAGCTGGTTGGCACGTTCATCCTTGTACTCTTTGGTTGCGGAACGGCAGTTGTCGCAGGCGATAAAGTCGGAATCATCGGCATCGCCTTTGCCTTTGGCTTCGCCCTGATTGCCGCGGCCTATGGCATCGGCCCCATCTCCGGATGCCACATTAACCCGGCAGTCAGTCTTGGCGTCTGGTCCGCCGGCCGCATGAAAATAAAAGACATGCTCGGCTATTGGGTCGGTCAATTTATCGGCGGAATCCTCGGCGCTTGGGTCCTGAGCGTCCTCATCAGCGGGGTTGGCGGCGGATACAGTATCGGGGCGAGCGGCCTTGGCCAGAACGGCTGGGGCGCCGGCTATCAGGGCGAATACAACATGCTCTCGGCAATTGTGTTCGAGTTTGTCGCTACGTTGATCTTTGTCATCGTAATTCTCGGCTCGACCCAGAAGAGCGCGCCAGCGGGGTTTGCCGGCCTGGCGATCGGCATCACGCTCGTCGCCATTCACATCTTCGGCATTCACGTGACGGGCGTCAGCGTCAACCCTGCCCGCAGCCTGGGACCGGCTCTGTTCGTGGGCGGCAAAGCGCTGGCGCAGGTGTGGCTCTTCCTGCTTGTCCCCAGCATCGCCGGACTTGCGGCTGGCCTGCTGTTCCGCACCAGGGCGCTGGAAGCCGACTAGATCCTCGACCGGTTCTGGCAAGGCGGGGCCGGTCCCCACACAGTACTCTGGAGCAGATGGCCCGGCATGAGACTTTGCCGGTCTGGCGGAGAAGCTATGACCTGGATCATTCTGCTCATCGGAGTTGCAGTTGGCGCATTTTCAGGTGTCATTGGCCTGGGTGGAGGCATTCTTTTTGTCCCGGCTCTTGTCTGGCTTCTCGGGATGGATCAGCACCGCGCCCAGGGGACCTCGCTCGGCGCGTTGCTTGCTCCGGTTGGTCTGTTGGCCTTCCTTGAGTACTACCGCAACGGCAACGCTGACATCCGCGTGGCTGCACTCCTGGCTGTCGGCTTTTCCGTGGGCGGCTATTTTGGAGCGGCCTGGGCGCAGCACGTTCCGGATCTGTGGCTCCGCCGCATCTTCGCGCTTACTCTGCTGGTGATTGCCGCCAAGCTGCTCTGGAATCATGCATAGAGGTTGCGCGCCAACCTTCCCGGCGCCTTAGATCGACTGCACCGGCAGCAGCGTCAGGTCGTCCACGAGGCCGACCTCTTTTTGAACAAACGGCTCGCCGTAGCGCACGCCGGCCAGCAGGCCATAATGGCGCGCCTCGGCGAATGTCCGTTCGCGAATCTCTTCTTCAGGAACAAACAGAGCACTACCCAAAGGCTGGTTTGCATACTGCGATTTGTAGGCCATCAGCGCTGCATGGCGCTGTTCGATAAACGGCGTGATGTCCACGATGAAGCTGGGCCGCACATCGGCATACAGGCTAGCGTAGACAATCTTGAAGGGCCGATGCGGAGCCTGGCCGGTCTCGACCTTCGCGAGCCCGGCGACGAAACAGGCTTCATATCCCAGATGCCCGGCAACTGCGTGATCCGGATGCCGGGCCTTCCAGTACGGCAGAATAACAACGCGCGGCCTCAACTCGCGGACTACGCGCGCAACTTTGATTCGATTCTCAAAGGTATTGGCGACGGCACCGTCCGGGAGGTCAAGCGCCTGCCGCCAACCCGCACCGAGCAGTCGCGCTGCCTCTGAGGCCTCCGCGGCTCTCTCTTCGGTAGTGCCGCGCGTACCGGCCTCGCCCTGCGTCAGGTCCAGAATTGCGGTCCGGAGACCGCGCGCAGCCATGCGCAGCAGTGTTCCGCCGCATGTCTGCTCCACGTCATCTCGATGTGCGGCAATCGCCAGCACATCAGCGGCAGGCAGGCTCTCGGCGCTCATGGTGATCAGTAGACGGTGTTGTTGGCGTCCGTCGAGCCATCCATGTAGGCCACGTCATACGCGGTGCCAGTCACGGTCACATACTGGTTATTGATAGCCGCGCCGTCGCGCGTGCTGTAGATGTATACCTGCCCGCCCTGAGCAACGTATACCTTGTGCAGTCCTTCGACATCCGCGATGCCGGTCAGGTCGCCGAGATACGGCTCAATCATCGTCACAGAGTTCGTGGACGTGTTGTACATCGTGAGGCAGCCGTAAGGTAGCCCCTTGGCGAAGCGTTCGCCGTTATTGCACTTCGTCATGCCGATCCAGAGGGTGTTGTCATCGGCAAGAATCATCCGGCTGACACCACCGGGAAAACCGTCGCTGATCGGTGTCGCGCTGCCCGCGGTGTTGTTGAGCAGATTCATCACCGTCAGATTCCCCGTGAAGAGGCCATCGGGCTGCAGTTGCTGCCCAACGACATACATCGTGGAGCCGACGACAAGCGCGTTACTGGCTCCTCCGGGGACAGGGATGAAGGAGAGTGAGCCTGTTTTTGGAAGCGTGCCCGACTGCTGGCCGATCTGGAAGATGAAGGGCCCTACTGAAACCGGCGTCACGGAGGAGGCGGTCCCGCCGCATTCCGGTCCACAATTCAAGATGTACGCAGTTCCGCCGTCGGCGGAGAAGACCGCTTTGACGGGCCGGTCAAACGAGAGAGGCGCACCGTAATAGTTTCCGGTGGCATCGACATTGTCAGGGCTCTGCGCCTGGATCAGGCACCATAAAGGTGCATTCTGCGGCTCGCAGTCAACGGCCGCCTTGGGCCAGTTGCCGGGTCCGCCGGAGTAGGAAATTGTCTGCGTCGCCGAAAGCTGGCGGGTGTAATAGACGTAGTTGGAATTCTGCACGAATGCCAGCGCGGCGGTTCCGCCCGGATTCACACTCACACGATAGACGCCGGGCAGGTTCAGACTGGCCGCCTGGTTGGTCGCCCGGTCGATTGCAGTCACCACGTGTGCCTGCTGGCTGGCCGCGAATGTGTAGGCCTGATTGCGGGTGAGATACACGCTTGCCGAAACGCCATTCAAGCCGGCGACCGAGCCATTCGTATCTTCTTTGGCATACTGCACCAAGGTCAGCGCACCGTCGCCAACGCTGTAGACCGCCCCCACCTGTTCTTCCGGCATGTTTTGGATGCTGACCGGCAGCGCACCCGAATAGCCTGAGATGGAGTATGTTTTGTTGAGATTGTCGTAAGCGTAACGAATGTCGTAGTAGGAATCAACAAACTCGAGAGCTCCCCTGCTGAAGGAGCTCGGATTCTGCACGGCGATCAGCACTCGATGCAGCAGCCCGCTCGGCGGCAGAACGCGCCCGGCAAAATAGGTCGTACTTCCGCAGCCTGCAAGTGCAACCGCTACCGCTAGTGCACCAGCGGCGCTCAACCATAGACTTCTCTTCTTCAAGATCCCTTACCTCGACAGAGCCAGCGGTGCGTCCGCCGCCTTCTCATGAAGACTTTGCTTGGAGCCCGAGACGCATTCCAAAGCAATTCTTTGCTCGGGTCGCGGCTGCTTCCTGCACTCCCTTAGACTCTCGAAGTATAACAAAGCAGCCCTGCGCAAAGCCGCCCGCAGGGGAACCGATTCGATGCCTTGGGAGCACGCCGGAAGATGCTTGCGAAACTCGCGCAGCAGGCTCAGAGCCGTTCTTCGCGGCGGTCCGTGTGGGTGCCAGTTTTCTGTCAACTCCCGCCCATCGACGGGCATCCCGATGCGATAGCATGGGTTCAGAATGCCGCAATTGAGTGACATCCTCGCCGGCCAGCCGCTGCTCGCCGATGGCGCCATGGGCACAGTTCTCTATTCCCGCGGCATCTTTATCCACCGCTGCTACGACGAGCTCAACCTCTCCGATCCGGCGCTGATCATGGCCGTCCATGAAGAGTACCTGCAGGCCGGCGCGCAGATCCTGGAGTCGAATACCTTCGGCGCTAACCGGTTCCGTCTTGCGCGTCACGGGCTTGCGGGCAGGGTGGCTGAGATTAACGCGGCCGGCGTTCGCATCGCGCGCGAGGCAATCGCGCATCTGCAGGAGCGGCAGCCCTGTGAAGCATGGGTGGCGGGCTCTGTTGGGCCGCTCGGCGTGCGGCTGGAGCCCCTCGGCAAGACCAGCCTGGAAGAGGCGCGTGCAGCATTCGCGGAGCAGATTCGCGCTCTGGCCGACGCGGGGGCAGACCTGCTGATCATTGAAACCATGCCCGCGCTCAATGAAGCCCACGAGGCGCTGCGGGCCGCTCAGGAAGCCGCACCGCATCTGCCCATTGTGGTCATGGTCACCGTCGATGACGAAAGCAATTGTCTTGACGGGTCGTCTCCGCAGCACGCGGCGACGCTCCTCACGGAGTGGGGCGCGAACGCTGTCGGAGTCAACTGCTCCACAGGGCCCTCCGCAGTGCTCACCGCCGTCGAGGCCATGCGTGCAGCGACTTCGTTGCCTATCGTCGCCATGCCCAATGCGGGTCTGCCTCGGGCCGTTGAAGGACGCAATATCTACCTCTGCTCGCCGGAGTACATGGCCAGCTTCGCCCGCAAGGCGATTGCCTGCGGCGCTCAGGTAGTGGGCGGATGTTGCGGCACAACGCCGAACCATATCCGCGCCATGCGCTCGGCCATGCGCGCGCTCGACGGTCAGGCCCATTTCGTGGAAGGCAGCGCCACAGCCGAACCAACGCGGGAGACGCCGCCCGCACCGCTCGGGCATCGTTCCCGGCTGGGCTTGCTCATCGATCAGGGACAGTTCGTGACGTTGGTGGAGATTGTGCCACCGAAGGGTATCGATTGCCACCGCGAGATTGAAGCCGCGCAGATGCTCGCGCAGCTGGGCGTCCACGCCATCAATGTGCCCGACTCTCCCCGCGCTTCTGCACGCATGAGCGCGCAAAGCCTCTGCATCCAGATTCAGCAGCATACAGGCATCGAAACCGTGCTTCACTACACCTGCCGCGATCGCAATGTCCTGTCCATCCAGTCGGATCTCCTCGGCGCGTCCTCCATCGGCTTGCGCAATATCCTCTGCCTTACTGGCGATCCGCCCAAGCTTGGCAACTATCCGGATGCGACCGCCGTATTCGACGTGGATTCGATCGGCCTCGTCAATCTTGTGCGCAGCCTGAATCGCGGCCTCGACATCGGCGCGAACGCCATCGGCGCCTCCACCAACTTCACCATCGGAGTTGCTGCCAACCCAGGGGCGCCCGACATTGAGCACGAGTTGCGCCGCTTCGCATTCAAGGTTGAGGCCGGCGCGGAGTACGCCATCACGCAACCGGTGTTCGATCTGCGCCTTCTCGAAGAATTCCTCAAGCGGATCGAGCCGCATCGCATTCCTGTGATTGCCGGAATATGGCCGCTCACGAGCCTGCGCAATGCAGAGTTCATGAAGAACGACCTGCGTGTCTCCATGCCGGAAGAGATTATGCTGCGCATGGCATTGGCCAACACGCCTGAAGCAGCCCAGCAGGAAGGCATCCGGATTGCCCAGGAGATGCTGGCTGCCGTGCGGCCTTATGTGCAGGGAGTGCAGATCAGCGCGCCCTTCGGTCAAGCCATGGTCGCGGCAGAGGTCATCGCCGGAATGCTGCCGCCCGCACCCGGCACCAAGGAGTGAGACCGATGCCATCGTTTGAAGAGTCGTTGAAGAAGCTCGAATCCATCGTGGAACAGATGGAGAAGGGCGAGCTGAGTCTCGAGGAGTCCGTCAAGCTCTTCGAGGAGGGCGTTGCTTTGTCAGCCGCCTGCAAGAAAGAGCTCGACGAAGCCGAGGGCAAAGTCGAGACGCTCATCCGGCAGCGCGACGGTTCCTTCCGCACCGAACCATTTCCGCAGGACAAATAACAGCTGGCGAACGGTAGTCCCGCCTCGATCACTCAGCAGAATACTCGACAAATCCGCCGCACCTATCCGAGCATCTGCGGACGATGAGCTGTTCCATCAAAGTGAGGGGTTGTCTTGTACAACTCGAACTTTCCCTGTTGTGCGGACTCCTGTGTGCGACCCAGAAGCTCCGCGACTTGCCCGGCTGTCATGGGCTTGAATGTGTGCGCCGCTTCAATCGCTTGGTCCAGAATCGCCGGGCTGTCGATCCCCGTGATCTGGGTCGCAATGGGCAGATTCAGGCAATAGTGCAGGCACTCGATTGGCTTCACCGTCTTGCTGTCGAGAATGTAGTGGTCGCCGAAGGCCTTCATACCCAGCGGCGCAATCCCCTCGCGAACGAGCACCGGCAGGACATCCTTCTCGAAGCTGCGGAAATGCGCATCCATCACGTTCAGCGGCATCTGCACCGCATCGAAGTGAAAGCTGCGCTGCCGCGCCTCGTCGAGCATTCGCAAATGCACAAATGGATCCTTGTGACCCGTGAATCCGATAAAGCGCACCTTGCCTGCCTTTTGCGCATCCAGCATAGCCTCCATGGCCCCGCCTTCCGCAAAGATGCGGTCGGGGTCTTCCAGCCGAATGACTTCATGAAACTGCATCAGATCCAGGTGATCGGTCTGCAGCCGCTGGAGCGACTCATCAATCTGCTGCGCAGCGGCTGACCGGGTGCGTCCGTCGATCTTCGTCATCAGAAAAACCTTGTTCCGGTACCCACCGGCCAACGCCTTGCCCATGCGAATCTCGCTCACGCCATCGTTATAGTCCCAGCAGTTATCCATCAAAGTGATGCCGCGATCCACGGCCTGGCGGATGAGCTGAATTGACTCCTGCTCCGTGAGCGATGGCTTGCCAATGTGATAGCCTCCGAGGCCGATCGCGGAGACGCGCTCGCCGGTTCGGCCAAGTGGACGATACAGCATCCCCTCAGTCTCCCTCGTCTGCTCACCTTGCGCCACCGATGACAAAATCTGCGATGCAGCCGCAACTCCCACTGCACCTGACGCCGACTTCAAGAAATCTCTCCTGTCCATGCTTCCTCCCATCACGCCCCAGATGCTTCAGCTCCATTGCCCCGTCCATCGCTCGCGCAGCCAAGCGAGCAACGGCAGGGATATCCGATCCATGTCCGCCAGATGGAAGACCGGCCGGGCCCTATGCTCGACGCGATCCGCCTGCGATCGCACCACCACAGCGTCAGCGCGTGCAAGGAGCTTCGCATACGAAGGTTTGTCGGCCACTTCACTCCGCCCATCAACAGCCAGACACACATCCGGCTGGCAATAGTCTACGATTCGATTGGACTCGAAGAGCAACGGAGCATTTGAATCGATTTGCTCCCAAAGGCGCCGGACAACCGCGCCCAGCTCGCTGTCCTGTGCCATCACGAGAAGCGCCCGGTATGCGCCCGCCGCAAGGTAGCGCCCCGTGTCAGTATGCTGCCCAGGTGCACGCTCTTCCATGATTGATGCGTCCTTGCCGTGTGCGTGAGAGGTCAGTTTGACGACCGTCCAACGCAACTCTGGCAGCCCTGCAACAAGGCCGCAGAGGAGCGACGTCTTGCCGACGCCTCGACCGGTGCCGCCCACCACAATCACTGGCATCGTCAGGCTTCCTTGTCCTCGCCCTTGGTGCCGCGCGGCGTCCGGTTTCTCTCCTTCGCCAATCGGGACAGCACTGCCTGCTCGCGCAGCACTTCCTTGAGCGGCCGCGCAGGCGTGCCAAAGAACACCGTTCCCGGCTTGTGCCCCTCATTCGTGAGCGACTTGCCGTTGAAGACTCCGGCCTGCCCGCCCAGAATTACACCCGGCCCGACATGCGCGTGGTCGCCAATACCCACCTGGCCCGCGATTACCGCGCCTTCGCCGACCGTGCTCGAACCGGAGATACCGGTGAGCGCCACCAGGATGACATTCGCCCCGATCTCACAGTTGTGGCCTACATGCACGAGATTGTCAATCTTGGTTCCGCGCCCTATGCGCGTCTCCTTCAGCGCGCCCCGGTCAATGGTGGAATTGGCGCCGATCTCCACGTCGTCTTCAATCACCAGCGTTCCCTGCTGAGGAAACTGCGTGTAGGCTCCCGTCGTTTTGTCGCGCACGTAGCCAAAGCCGTCCGCACCCAGCACCGCGCCGGCATGCACAACCACGCGATCACCGAGAACCGTTTCTGGATAGAGCACCGCACGAGGATAAATACGGCAATCGGCGCCAACTCGGACGCCGCGTCCAATGACGGCCCCGGCTCCGATCAGCGTTCTCGCTCCGACCTTCGCATCGTCTCCAATGACTGCCCCGGCCGCGACTGAAACCTGAGGCCCGAGCGTAGCGTTGTCGGCGACGGACGCAGCCGGGTGCACACCTGACTCAACGCCGCCGCACTGCAATACCCGCGCCGCAAGCGCAAACCATAACTTCGGCTGCACCGCGACGATCACGGATTTTCCCAACGGGCGATCCTTCGCGAGGGCTGCGTGCAAGACAACCGCGCCCGCACCGCTGGCCCACGCCTGAGTCGCAGCCGCTGGAGTCTCCGCAAAAACAAGATCCGCACTTCTGGCATCCTCCGCGGAACGGACGCCTTCGATGCTGAAATCTGGGTCTCCCTGCGCCAGGACTCCGCCCAGCTTATCAACTAGCTCCCGCACCTTCATGCACATTGCTCCGTCCATACAGTGCCGGCTCGCCAGCCGGCCGTGTCTTCCACCGCCGATGAATCCACAGCCACTGGTCCGGATAGCGCCTGATCCACGCCTCCGTGACCGCCGCGCACTGCTGCGTTGCCGCCAGCACATCCGCCTCGTGATCGCCGGTGCGTGCAAAGTGCAGCTCCGCACCAAAGCGCAGCAGATAGCGCCGTTCGTCCGGCTCCCACAGCAGAAAACCGGGCAACACCGCCGCGCCGGTCTTCAGGGCGACGCGCGCCAATCCTGAGGCAGTGCAGGCCTTGCGCCCAAAGAAGTCCACAAAGACGCCCTGCGGCGGCGTCATATTTGTGTCCATCAGGATACCAACCGACTCGCCAGCGTGCATCGCCTTCAGCAGCCCACGCGCGAAGTCGTCCTTGTGCAGCACGCGATTGCCGTGCAGACACCGGATTCCATTCACAAACCTGTCCAGCAGCCGGTTGTCGAGCCTGCGAATCACCATTCCCATGGGATAGCCCATGAGCGAGTGATAAAAGCTCGACAGCTCCCATGCTCCCAGATGTCCTGTCAGCACCAGCACACCTTTGCCGCGGTCGCGCGCTGCAAGATAATGCTCGAGGCCGTCGGTGTGAATCCAATTGCGCGTGTTCTCTGGCGTATAGCGCCCCATGCGGCAGAACTCGACCAACTGCCATCCCAGATGCCGATAGACGCCGCGCAGCATCGTCTTGCGCCATGCGTCGCTCTGCTCCGGGTAGGCCAGCGCAAGGTTGCGCAGGCCCACATACCGCAACCGGCCCATGAAACGATACACGCACCACGCCAGTACGCCTGCCAATCCGCGCGCCACTTCCCGCGGCATGCGCCCCAGAGCGCGCGCCACCAGCCACACCAGCCCGTACTCGAACCTTTCCCGCATCACACTTTGGATAACAGCTTACTGTAGGGTATCCATCGGCGACCAACGCATCCCCTCCAACACAACGTGCATCTCCGCCAGGCTGCCATTCCCTATCAAACAGTGCAAGCCTCTGCCCCGTCCGGTTACGATGGAGTACTGGCACCTTGGCCGGAGAATCCGTGCCCGGGCGGGACGCATGCCGAGAGGGAAATCACTGGGCGAAATTCTCCTCTGCCTCACGCTCACGTGGGTTGCCCTTCTTGCGCCCAGGAACGCGTCGAGCCAGACCGCTCCGCCTGAATCGTCACCATCCCCGCAACTCATCCCCAGAACCCACGCAGAGCGCGAGATGCGCTACAAGATGGAGCACCGCATCATCCTCAATGTACAGGTCAACGGTGCGTCAGGCGAGCCAGTGTCGCACTTGCAGGAGAAAGATTTCACCCTGCTGCTGGATCATCAGCCGCATCCGCTCGTCTCAGTCCGGAAGGCCAATCGGGACGCGACCGTCACACAGGCACACGTGATCATCCTGCTGGATGCAATCAATAGCTCATCGAGGGATCTGACCGAATACCGCAGGGGGATTGGGAGATTCCTCGGACAGAGCCCGAGCCATCTCCCTTATCCCATCTCCATTGCTGTTTTGACGAACTCAGGAGCAGCAATGAGCGAAAATTCCACGAACCGGGATGCTCTTCTCGGAGATTTCAAATCTCTTACTCATTCTCTTCACGCATACAGCTGCGCGTCTGAGGTGAATCCAAATGATCCATTCATGGCCGTCTGGATGCCTGGGCAGGTGAGTACGAACAGCTCTGTTCACATGTTGTCGTGCATGAATGAGCGTTTCAAACGATCAGTCGTCGCCCTTGATCGCATCGCTGCCCAGCAGGTCAATATCCCCGGCAGAGCGATCCTCATCTGGATCGGTTCCGGATGGCCTTTGCTGTATGAAAAGCAATTCCGTCCTGACGACGAAGCGGTCAAGCAAGACTTTTTCGCCAATCTTGTGCGAGTGTCCAATGCCCTCAGGGAGGGTCAAGTCACGCTCGACATGGTCTCACCGTCGAGTCTCCTCCGAAAGACGGCTGAACTCAACACACACGACCAAGCCTTCATCAACGGCGTCCCGGGCGAGACCGATGTAACCTCTGGGAGTCTGAGCCTCGAGGCACTTGCCCACCAAAGCGGCGGGCAGTTGCTGACCAGCAGCAAAGACCTTGAAACTGGCATCGCTCAGTGCGCTGCTGACGCCACGTCCTATTACGTGCTGACATTTGACGTCGCACCGGCAGCCAAACCAGATGAGTTCCATGCACTGACGATCACAGTCAACAAGCCGAGTGTCACCGTGCGCACAAGCACCATGTTCTATGCGGAACAATAAGCGTCCGCTGCGGGTCTGTGCCTCGGCCAGAATGGACAAACGCCTTCATCAAGCCCGGGAGTGAGCCCTGCCAAGTTGTCCCGGCAAGAAAGGCAAAAGGGCGGTCCCGAGCGGAACCACCCTTTGAGAGTGCTTGTACTGCCGTTACTTGTGATCTTTTGCCGCCACAAAGTACTTTGCTACAGTGCGCACAAAAGGCGCCGCAGCACCCGGAACCGCCACGTTGCCCTTCAAAATGGATTCAAACGTGTGCTTGGCGCCGTAGAACGTATCGGTATCGTCTTGATTCTGGGTCACGCTGGTTCCATCCAGATCGATGCCGGCAAAGAGACCCTTGTTGCGCGAGTAGCTGAGTAGCTCGGCATTCATCTTCCAGTCGGTCGACGCCTGACCGGCCCGACCCACTGGACCGGCAGCGGCAGAGGCATCCGCGCCAATCTTAAACTTGCTCTTCAGCAGATCCTGAAAGCCCTTGTCGTTCACAGCCACCAGCACTAGGTCCGTTGATTGACCGCCAATCTGGAAGCCGAACGACCCACCCGCCATGCGAATGAATACCGGCGCGCTCCAGCCATGCCCGGTGCGGCATGTCACCACACCCTGGCCATACTGACCGCCGAAGATGAACGCCCCTTTCAGCATTCCGGGAACAACGCCTACACACGTCGCCTGCTGCAGAATGTCGCTGGGAACGCTGTGGTCCGGTGCAGCCATAATCTGTTCCAGCACTGTGCTTGCTGCATCGAGGCGGTCCTGGAGATCTTGCTTCGACGAGGCCGCAAACGACATGCCCGTCGCCAAAATACAAAAGCAGAGAGAGGAAATGATCTTTTTCATCTTTGAGTCCTTTCAAATTGCGCCAGTGATGAAGTGGAATGCAATGCCTTTGCAATAGACGGCTCACCCCGATGCCAGTAAGCCAGTCGTCCGCACCAGCATACGCCAGAGATCGCCGCCGCCGAGATTGCAGGACATTGACTTGCGGGTCCCGCGTGTTCACTTACCAAGGAAGAAGATCTCAGCCCGCCGTTCCATGGGTCAAATCGACCAGGGAGGCGAGGTAAACCTCCAGTTGTTTGTACACGGAAGCTTGGATGCGGGAACAGGAAACGGGGTAGGCTGGGAGTCAGATTCGCTAGGGCGGGCTGGAATTGACACTTGGCGCCAAGCTGAAGAAAAAAGAGGGGTTCCCAGGCTTCATGCGGACACGCCGCCTGGGAACCCCTTTCCCCAGATCTGCGTTGTTTCTGAATTCAGTCTCAGGTAATCAGCAAATGGGTACAAGAGTACAAAAGGACTAGAAAATCAGTAACCGACTTTAAGTACTAGAGTAATTTAACTCGAATATGACTGTCGTTTAGTCCGGCACGGCTTGGATTGGCCCTCGCAAAGCGCGGATGGACAGCTCAATCCGATTTTCGGCTCCTATCTTTCTCATCAGCTTGCCAACATGCGACTTCACCGTGCGCTCCTCAATTCCCAATTCGTCGGCAATCTCGCGGTTGGACCGCGCCAGCAGGATCAAATCCAGCACCTGCTGCTCGCGATCGGTCAATTGTGGGTTGGAGGGAACGGGTCTCTGGCTTCTTTCGGACAGAAGCCGGTCAATCAGTTGAGCCAGCGACCGCCTCGGCGCCCAGATCGAGCCGGACAGCGCCACTTCAATCGCGTCACGAATCTGTCGTGGGCCGGCTGTGCCATCCACAAATGCGCGGGCTCCCGCTAGAATCGCCTCCATCACAAGCTCTTCATCCTCGTCCGGACCGATCACAATCAGCCTTGCCGGCGTCTTGGCGCGATGAATCTTCTTAAGGGTATGTAAAGGCAGTGCGCAGGAATTCAGGTCGACGATGAGATATGCAACGGTCGGATCCACCAGAAGTTCGTCCAGGTAGCCCACAACAGGGACTAGATCCGCATGGCTGTCGCGCGGTTGATGCTCAAAAACACCGCGAAGACCTTCCACGCGCAGAGGCTCGCCGGCAATGAGCCCTACGTGCACTGTCTCCAGCAAGCTTGATTCGGCCATAAACGAGCTCTCAACTGAACGGCGCGCCGTTGCGCGGTGCCTTGTGGTTCTACACGTCTCTTGCCCTTCGCCACCTTGCCAGATCGCAGCGCACAGGAAGAAAAGCCCGCTCCCGCTCCAGCCGATTCGCCCAAACTGGAACGCGATCAGAGCTTGGGAAGTACGATGCCCTGCTGCTTCTGGTACTTGCCCTTCCGATCCGCATAGCTGACTTCGCATATCTCGTCGGACTTGAAAAACAAGATCTGGCAAAGCCCTTCGTTCGCGTACACCCTGGCCGGCAGAGGCGTCGTGTTGGAAATCTCCAGAGTGACGAAGCCCTCCCACTCCGGTTCAAACGGTGTGACATTTACAATGATGCCGCATCGCGCGTAGGTAGACTTGCCGACGCAGATGGTGAGCACGTTTCTGGGGATACGAAAGTACTCAACCGAGCGTGCCAGAGCGAAGGAGTTGGGCGGAATAATGACCGACTCAGCCTGCACCGAGACAAACGACCGCTCGTCAAATGCCTTCGGGTCGATGATGGCCGAGTTGACGTTCGTGAAGATCTTGAACTCATCCGTGACCCTGAGGTCATAGCCGTAGGAGGAGAGACCGTAGGAGATGACCCCCTCGCGCACCTGCTTTTCGCTGAATGGCTCAATCATTTTGTGGTTGAGGGCCTGTTCCCTGATCCAACGGTCGCTCTGAATTGACATGCTTCTCCTGTACGGCCGCCCTTTGGGCTGGCCTCTCTCGGACTGGCTCGATTGGCCGCGCGAAAACTTCATCTTACGAAACGCATCGGCACGTGACAACCTGTGAGAAACTCGGTCGTTTCTGGCTTCCCCGGCCGAAGTTTTGGCAATTTTCGCCCGCCAGCACCTCAGAAAGCTTGCCGCAATCTGAATTCCAACCCGAACATTTTCAACTTACGTCTAAAATCTGTACTATCAACTTTGCAGGGCATGGTACAGTCAAATCCAGTTGCGCATGCGAGGTAACCGCATTGATTAAGCAGGACATCGTACACCATGTAATCGAGCGCACGGGCCTGCCGCGCACCAAAGCTGAGGCAGCCGTGGATACCGTCTTCGAGGGGCTCAAGCAGGCTCTCGCGGCAGGCGAGCGGATTGAACTGCGAGGTTTTGGAGTCTTCAGCGTTCGCGCCCGCAAGACCGGCATAGGCCGCAATCCGCGGACCGGGACCGAAGTCAGCATTACGCCTGGAAAAGCAGTGCGATTCAAGCCGGGCAAAGAGCTGCATACGCTGGCCAACAACTCCGAGCCGGCTCAACCGTCCGAGTAGCTCACCTCGCACTCGCCTCTGAGCCTACATGAGTCGTTGTGCGTCCACATCGATTACCAGATTGCGACGGGGAATTCCTGTCTGCTCGGCAAACGTCGCTGCCCCTCGCAGCACCGCGTTCAACGCCTGGCGCGATGCGCCTTTCAGGATCAGGTGAAATCGGTAGATGCCCTTGATGCGAGCGATCGGAGCCGTGCAGGGGCCCAGTACGCGCACATGGTCTTTCGCCGCACTCTGCAGCCACCTGCCTAGCTCGGCCGACCATCCGGCCGCCTCTTCCAGCTTTTCCGACTGAATGAGCACATTGGCCAGCACGCCAAAGGGCGGATAGTGCATCCAGCGACGGTACTTGAGCTCTCTCTCAACAAAAGCCAGATAGTCGTGCTGGCTCGCGGCAATCACAGCGTAATGGTCTGGGTAATAGGTCTGCACCACCACGCGGCCTGACCGCTCCCCTCGGCCTGCTCGACCGGAGACCTGGGTAATCAACTGGAAGACGCGCTCCGCAGCGCGGAAGTCCGGCATGGAGAGCGCGTGATCGCAGCCCACGACGCCGACCAGCGTCACTCCGTGAATATCGTGCCCCTTGGCGATCATCTGCGTGCCCACCAGCAGGTTGATCTCGCCGGAGTGCAGCCGCGCCAGCAGGCGCTCCAGATCGTGCCGTCCGCGCACTGTGTCGCGGTCCATCCGCCCAATCCGAGCGGAAGGGAAGATCTCAGCCAGCCGCTCCTCGCCCTGCTGCGAACCTGCGCCGAGGTAGTAAAGGTGCTCGCTGTCGCACTCTGGGCAGCGCGCCGGCACCGTCCGCCTGTAGCCGCAATAGTGGCACTCCAGCCGCTGCCCTTCGCGTGCCAGGCCATCCTCGCCGGCCGGCGGCTTGTGGTGCGTCAGGGCAATCGCGCAGTTCTGGCACTCCAGCTTCTTGCCGCATGCCCGGCAGATCACGGCAAAAGAATAGCCGCGGCGGTTGAGCAGAATCATCGCCTGTTCACCCCGATCCAACGCAGCCTGGGTCTGCTCGACCAGCGCGCGAGAGAAGAGCTGCTCCTGCCCGGTCTCCTGAAACTCGCGCCGCATATCCACCAGTTCCACCTCGGGTAGCGGTCGCTCATTCACCCGATCGCGCATCTCGATCAGCGTATAGCGGCCCAGCGTTGCGTTCTGCCAGGTCTCGAGCGAGGGCGTCGCAGAGCCCAACACGACCACCGCCCCTGCCAGCTTGGCGCGCACCACCGCCACATCGCGGGCGTTGTAGCGCGGCGTCTCCTCCTGCTTGTAACTCTGGTCGTGCTCCTCATCCACTAGAATCAGGCCGAGATTTTCCAGCGGTGCAAAGACCGCAGAGCGCGTGCCCACCACGATGGGCGCCTCGCCCCGATGAATCCGGCGCCATTGCTCGCTGCGTTCCTCGGGCGTCAGCGCTGAATGCAGCAGCGCCACCTGCGTTCCAAACGCCGCGTCGAGCAGACCGGCCATTTGAGGCGTCAAGCCAATCTCTGGGACTAGCAGGATGGAGGCAAACCCGCGATCCAGCGCCCGCTGCATCGCTGCAAGATACACTGCCGTCTTACCCGAGCCCGTAACACCGCGCAACAGAAACGGCTTGAAGCTGCCCAGCGCGGCAGAGATAGCCGCCAGCGCATCGACCTGCGGCTCATTCAACCGCACCGATTCACGCTGCGCGCAGATGCCCCCAAGATGAAACGCTGCGGCCCGCTCTTCGACGCGCACCAGGCCGCGCCGCACCAGCGTCTGCAGAGTGGATGTAGGCAGGTTCTTGCCGCGCAGAACCGCAAGCGGCATCTCGCCTCCGCAGGCTGCCAGTTCAGCCAGCACAGCCTGCTGCCTGTCCGTCAGAGCCGGCAGCCGCACCTCCGGTAGCAGCACGGCAAACCGTTCCGTGCGCCGCGCATCCCGCTCTATGGCGCTCGTCTCGCGCGCAATCCACTTTTTGCGCGCCATCGATGCCAGCACATGCAGCGTTGCCGACGTCGCTGTCCTCAGCGTTGACACGCGCACCGGTTCCCCGTCGGCCAGCCGCTCCAGAACACGACGCACTAGACTTTGCCCGTCGACCATACCGGCTTCAGCCTTTGCGCCACGCTCAAGACGCCGTGGCGGCAACCGCCCCGTGTCGGCTTCGAGCGCGCTGGCCAGCACATCGCGCCCCAGGTCCGTGATGCGATAGTAGACCGTCCTCCGTACCTCGGCTGCCAGTGGAAGCATGCCGCGCAATACCTCACCCAGCGGGGCAAGATAGTACTGCGCAATCCACTCGCCCAGCTTCAGTAGATGCTCGTTGAGCAAAGGTTCTTCATCCATCACGGCCTCAATCGGCCGAGCTTCAAATTCAGTTGGCGCCTCTGCGGGAAAAGCCATCACCACGCCAATCAGCTTTTCTTTCCGAAACGGCGCAATCACGCGCGCACCCCTCTGCACCTGCCGCCCATCGGGAACAGAGTAGGTAAACGTGCGATCCAGCGGCACCGGCAGCGCGACTTCGCAATAGAGAGGCATGTGCGGCAACACTCAGTGTAGGGGATGCAGCGCCGCCTGCATGGGAGAGATTCCACCATGATTTGCACATGCGCCAGCGGTGCGTTCAGGCGCAGTACAATTCATCTCTGATGGCTACCTCCGGCTCCAACCCGCATACTCCTGCGCTAAAACCTGTGGCGCAATCGAAGCGTCCCATCACACTCGCCATCGATATCGGCGGGTCAGGCCTGAAGGCCATGCTGCTGGACGCAGCCGGAACGCCCGTCAGCGACCGCCAGCGCGTCGCTACACCCGAACCGGCCCTGTCGGCAGCCGTTCTTGAAAAGCTGCACGAGTTGAGCCAGATGCTGCCCGGTTATGACCGCATCTCCGTAGGATTTCCCGGCGTCATCAAGCACGGAACCACCCTTGGAGCATTTAATCTGCATCCGACCTGGGCGGGATTCCCGCTCCAGAAAGAACTGGAAAAGCGGTGGAAGAAGCCCGTGCGCGTGGCCAATGACGCCGCGGTGCAAGGTTACGGCGCCATCAAAGGCGAAGGTGTGGAGTTGGTTATCACGCTCGGCACAGGTCTTGGATCGTCCCTCTTCACAGGCGGACGGCTTTGCCCAGGCCTCGAGCTGGGCCATCATCCCTGGCTCAAGAAAACCTACGAGGACTACCTTGGCCGCCGCGGACTCGACAAGTTCGGCAAGAAGCATTGGAACAAGCTTCTGCAGGAAGCAATCGAGCAGACTTCCAAGCTCTTCAATTGGGACCATCTCTACCTTGGGGGTGGCAACGCGAAGAAGATCGAGTTCCATCCGCCCGCGAACGTCACCATCATTTCGAATGAGACGGGCATCCTGGGCGGAGTCAGGCTCTGGGAAGATAAGCCTTAATTTTCGCGGCTCACACCCAGACTAGCTCTAACATTTGGCCGGAGCCTTCAGCCCCAGTTCGCGCATGGCGATCTGCAAGTCCGCCCAGGCCTCTTTCTTCTGGCGCGGATCGCGCAGCAGATACGCCGGATGGTACGTGACGATGAGCTGGCATCCGCGAAACGCATGGACCCGCCCACGCAACCCGGCAAGCGGCTGGCGTTGCCCCAGCAGATACGTCGCCGCCGTTGCGCCCAGCGCCACCAGCACCTGCGGCTTCACTACATCGATCTGCTGGAAGAGAAACGGCGAGCAGGTATTTGCCTCTGCCGGCTCCGGCGTGCGGTTGCCCGGCGGGCGGCACTTGACCACATTGGCGATGTAGACCTCTTCGCGCTTCAGCCCCATGGCGGCGATCATGTTGTTCAGCAACTGACCCGCGCGTCCAACGAACGGAATCCCCTGCTCATCTTCATCGGCACCCGGCCCTTCACCCACAAACATCAAGCGAGCATTGGCATCCCCATCGCCAAAGACCAGCTTATTGCGACCCGTGTGCAGCGCGCAGCGGGTGCAGTCGCCTATCTCTTCTCGAATCACGCGCAGTGCCGCTTCGCGATTTGCGGGTGCAGCACCCGAAGCAGGATGAACAGACTCAGTGCTCGGCTTGCAGGCTGGAATTTTCAAGTCCTCCATCTGCGATGGCAAAATGCTCTGCTGCGCTCCGGCCGGCAAAGACTCCGCCGGGTTCGCCTCTTCCACGATCAGCTCTGGCCGACCGTCCAACATTGCATCGCGCAGAATCGATGGATCGACCGGACGACGGTACATCTCGTAGAGGCCAAGATCGCGATAGAAGCGCATCCGCGCGGTAAGAGCACCGCGCGCATCTGGTTCCATCTCACGCACCACTCCTAGCCCTCCACAATCAGCGAACGGCGCACGGCAGGCGGCGCATCCGACTCGCTCAGCACTCGTGCCTGCGCCGTGGGCTGATCCATCTCGACCACCACAGCACGGGGCTTGCGCAGCACCGCAATCTCGTCCAGAATGCGATCCGCGAGCTTGCGCTTGGGCATCTCTGGCAGCTCGATCGCAGTGGATGCCGTTAGGAACGTCGCCGCGTTCTTGTCTGCATCAATCCCGGTGTTATCTCCAGAGACGTCGTTCATCACAATGGCGTCTGCGCCTTTGCGAAGCAGCTTGGCGCGGCCGTTTTCCATCCCGTTCTCCGTCTCGGCAGCGAAACCGACGATCAACTGCCCCGGTCGCCTCTGCCGCGCCACTTCCGCAAGAATGTCAGCGGTCGGCTCCAGTTCCAGCGTCATCGGCCCGCTGCGCTTCAGCTTCTGCCCGGAAACAGAAACCGGCTTGTAATCCGCCACGGCCGCAGCCTTAATGATGAGCGTGACCTCCGCCATGCGCTGCAGCACGGCACTCCGCATCTGTTCGGCGGTGGTCACTTTAATTACTTCGCAGTGCGCCGGCGGGTGCAGCGACGACGGCCCGCTGACCAGAATCACGCGCGCTCCGCGACTCTGAGCCGCTTCCGCCAGCGCGTATCCCATCTTTCCGCTCGACCGATTCCCCAGGAACCGCACGGGATCGAGCGCCTCCCGCGTGCCTCCCGCGGTCACCAGCACCACTTCGCCGGCCAAATCATGCCGCTTGCCAAGGGCATTCCACACGGCATCGGCAATCGCTTCAGGATCGGCCAGGCGACCCGGCCCTACCATGCCGCAGGCCAGAACTCCTGTCCCCGGCTCAATCACTTTCACGCCGCGCTGGCGCAGAATCTCAAGATTCGCCTGTGTCGCAGGATGTTCCCACATGTTCACGTTCATGGCCGGAGCCACCAGAACCGGGACTTGTGTCGCCAGATACATCGTGGTCAGGAAATCGTCTGCGATTCCGTGCGCGAACTTCGCCAGAATGTTGGCAGTAGCGGGAGCGACGACGAGTGCATCTGAGAGTTGAGCCTCTCCGATGTGATCAATGCCGCTGGCTCCACCCGATGCTTCCTCGGGTTGCGCTTCGTCCCATAGGCTGGTGATGACCCTGTGCCCGCTCAACGCGGCAAACGTCAGCGGCTGTACAAACCGCGTCGCCGCTTCAGTCATCACCACATGCACATCCAGAGCTCGCCGCTGCAATGCGCGCACAAGCTCAGCCGCCTTGTACGCAGCAATACCGCCGGAGACACCGACCGTCACCCTCATATTCTGATTGTAGACTGCATCATTTGCCGCGCGCATCCCTCGCGAAACGCCGCCACGCGCTGTCCCTGCGGAATGCCCTAGTGCGCCATGATCGGCACGCCGCGGTCTTCCACAAGGGGCTTGACCACCGGCACATCCTTCTTCACGTAGGAAATCTTGCCGGCCTTGACCTCATCCTGCGCAATCCGGCAGACCTTGTTGGATGCGCTGGGGACAAGCGCCGCCGATCCATTCTGCAGTTGCCGCGCGCGACGCGCCGCCACAAGCACCTTGCGATAGTCCGAGTCGAATTGAGTTTCAATCGTCATCGAGGTCGTCTCCAAAGGGAAGTTGCTGCTGTCCGTTCGAGGTCCCGATGCCAAATGCCTCAAGCACCGGCTTCAGCCGCTCCTGCGAATTGGCCTGCCGGCAGGCCGCGGCAACCTCAAGTACCCTGCTCGACCGGAATGCGATCGGCTCGCCATTGCGGTAGTAGCGCTCCGCCAGCACGATTGCCTCCAGTTGCGCAACCGTCCGGTCCAGGATGTCGTTAACCAGAATATAACTATAGTCGCGATAATTCTCAATCTCTTTGCTGGCTTCGCTCAGGCGACGGTACAGCTCCGCCTCATTCACCACGCCTTCCGCACGGCTCCGATTGCGCAGGCGCGTGCGCAGCACCTTTGGCGTCGGCGGCATCACAAAGATGCTCACTGCCTCGGGCAAAGCCTTGCGAACCTGCGCTGCGCCCTGCACATCAATGTCCAACAGCAGGTCGTGTCCCTGGCGCCGCGCCTCCTCCAGCGACTGCCGTGACGTCCCGTAGTAGTTCCCGAAAACCTCTGCATATTCCAGAAACATCCCTTCGTCGCGCATCCGCTCAAACTCTTCACGCGAAGCGAAGTAGTATTCGCGTCCGTTCTCTTCCGAGCCGCGCGGCGGCCGCGTGGTCCATGAGATCGAAAAGTCCACGTTGCTCACCTGCTTGCGCAGCTCGCTCACCAGCGTGCTCTTGCCCGACCCTGACGGCGCTGAAATGATGAATAGAATCCCTGCCACTCGACCTCTTCCTTTTGCCTCAGATCCCTGCGTCCCTACTCGACGTTCTGCACCTGCTCGCGCGCCTTCTCGATCTCGGCCTTCATGGCCAGTCCCAGTTCCGTAATCCGCGTGCCTTTGCCGCCGACGCCGCCCGTCTTTGAAAGCAGCGTATTCGCTTCGCGATTCATCTCCTGCAGCAGGAAGTCCAGCTTCTTTCCTGCCTCGCCACCAGCGGCGAGCAGTTCCCTGAAGTGCGCGATATGCGTCGTCATTCTTTCCAGTTCCTCGGCAATGTCGCTTCGGTCCACCAGAATCGCAACTTCTTCCAGCAGGCGCTGCCGGTTGAACTCGTTTCCCGTGGCTGCCGTTAGCCGCTGAGTCAGCCGCTCCTGGTACCGCTGCTCGACCTCCGGCCGCAGTGCACCCACTCCTTTTACCGCCTCGGCAAGCCGGTCCAGCGCCGCATTCAAAAGACTTGCCAGAGCCTCGCCTTCGCGCGCACGCATCGCCTTCAACTCATCCAGTAGTGGCTCGATCTGCTGCTTCACGCTCTCAGTCAGCGCCGTCAGCTCGGTCTCGCCGTTGCTCCGGCTCTCGCTTTGCAGAGCCGTGGGCAGGCGCAGAGCTGCGTTCAGGTCAGGCTCCCCTTGAAGGTTGAACTCTTCCTTCGCAGCGTTGAACGCACCGAGATAGTTCGCCACCAGATCGCGGTTGTAGCCGGCCTTCATCTGCGTAGACCGCTCCAGTGACAGCGTCAATTCCACATGGCCGCGCACCAGAGCTTCTTTCAATGCCCGCCGCAGCTCCATCTCCAGCGCATCCATCCCGCCCGGCAAACGCAGTTGCATGTCCAGAAAGCGATGATTGACGCTCTTCAAGCTCAGTGTGTAGACGAACTGCCCCTCTACGCGAACCTGCGTGCGGGCATAGCCGGTCATCGAAGAAATCGTCATGCGCTTCATATCCTCGGATCCGTGGAAAGCAGCGGCTCCGCCGGCTCCGGTACATCGATGAATTGTAGTTGATATAGCCGCTGGTAAGTCGGCGATGCGCTCAGCAACTCCTCATGTGGGCCAACCGCAGTAATCCTTCCGTCTTCCAGCACCACAATCCGGTTTGCGCGACGGATGGTGCTCAGCCGGTGCGCAATCACCACCACCGTGCGTCCCTGCATCAGGTTGGCCAGCGCGGCCTGCACCAGCGACTCGCTCTCCGCGTCCAGCGCCGAGGTCGCTTCATCCAGAATCAGGATTGGCGCATTCTTCAGGATCGCTCGCGCGATCGCAATCCGCTGCCGCTCGCCGCCAGACAGCCGAAATCCCTTTTCGCCAATGACGGTGTCGTAGCCCTGCGGCATCCGCAGAATGAAATCGTGGGCAAGCGCATTGCGCGCGGCGCTCTCAACAAGCGACATCTTCGTCTCCGGCTGCCCGTAGGCGATATTGTGGCGGACCGTATCGTTGAAGAGGATCGTCTCCTGCGTCACCTGCGCAATCTGCCCGCGCAGCGAGGCCAGCGTCAGGTTGCGTACATCCTGGCCGTCGATCAGAATTCGGCCCGAGGTCACGTCGAAAAAACGCGGAATCAGATTCGCCAGCGTGGACTTCCCCGCCCCGCTCGGACCCACAACCGCGAGCACCTCACCCGCGCGCACCTCAAGGTTCACGTCAAACAGGATCTGCGTCTCGCCTTCGTCCGTCGGATACTGGAAGCCCACATCCTCAAACCGGATCGATCGCGAGAACTTCCTGAACGTGATCGCGTGGGGCCGCTCCTTCACGTCATCCTTGGCGTCAAAGAAGGTGAAGATGGATGCCGATGCGCCCATCGCCTGCTGAAATGCGTTGTAGAAATACGCAAACTTCCGCACTGGGTCGTAGAGCTTGAACAGCAGGATAATGAATGCGCCGAACAGGCCCATCGTCATGTGCCCGTGCATGATCTCGTTGCGCCCGATGAACAGGAACAGCGCAATCGCGATGGCCCCGATCGTGTCCATCAGAGGAGAGCTGATGGACTGAATGCGCACGCTGCGCAGGTTGGCGCGAAACAACCGCTTAGCCGCGCGTTGAAAGCGAATCACTTCGCCAATCTCGTTGTTGAACGCCTTCACGATGCGGTTGCCCGTCACCGTCTCGTGCAGAATGTTCTGAATCTCCGCCAGCTTGTCCTGGCCCGTGCGTGTGCGCGTCCGCACCTCGCGGCCAATCTTGCGCGCCGACGTGACCACCACCGGAATAAACAGCACCAGCGCCCAGCTCAGGTAACCGCCTAGCCGGATGACGAAGACAATGCCCACAAGAAACGTGAAGAACTGCTGCAGAAACTCGCCTATCACCGAGCTCATCGCATTCTGCACGCGGTCCACATCGTTGATGAGCGTCGAGAGAATCGTGCCCGTCGCGTGGCGATGGAAGAAGCTGGACGAGCGCCGCAGCGTCGCCTCGTACAGATGATTGCGGAGGTCGGTGATCGTGCCGAAGCCCGCATAATTCACCAGGTACGTGCCCAGGTAGTCGCAAATGCCCTTGCCCAGAGTCGCCGTCACCAGCGCAAACGCCACCACGTTCCACGCGTTATGAATGTGCAGGAAGTGCGGAATCAACGTACGTAAATCGAAGTGCCACGCGCTTTGCCGCATGCCGAGAATGATCGGCCCTTCCGCTGCATCGGGCCGCAGCACCTGGTCGAAGATTGGCTGCAGCAGTAGCACGCGGAACGTATCCAGCACGCCCACCATCGCCAGCAGCAGCACACCCGGCACCCACTGCACCGTATACGGCAGCCCGTAGCGCATGAGCCGGAAAAATCTCGTCATACCTGCACGCCAGCCTTATGCGCCAGTCCATTCCGCATCGTCCCTGCGCACTGTATCTGCCATTCCATCTCCGTATTGTATAAGGGTCGCCCATCCCACAGACGTCGGCTCAGGGCCCTCGCATTGCTATCCTGTCTTCATGGATGCTTCGACCTTCGCCGCACGCGCAGCCGGAATTCGCACCTGTTTTCTCGACCGCGATGGCGTTCTGAATCGAAAGATGCCCGAAGGCCAGTACGTCAGGAGATGGAGCGAATTTGAAGTTCTTCCCGGCGTAGTGGAAGCGATTCGAAACCTCAACGATGCCGGCATCCGCATCATCGTCGTATCCAACCAGCGCGGTATTGCCAAGGGCCTATATTCGGAGACCGATGTCGAAGAGATTCACGCCCGATTTCAGCATGTGCTGGCGGCGAACGGCGCGCGCATCGACGGCTTTTACTTCTGTCCGCACGACAAGGCCGGCTGCGACTGCCGCAAGCCGCGTATCGGCATGTTCGACCAGGCCCGGCACGACTTCCCTGCAATCGCCGCGGCCAGCAGCGCGATGATTGGCGATTCTCTGTCCGACATCGAGTTCGGCCATCGCCTCGGCATGTTGACGATTCTGTTGGACGGCGACAAAAGCCAGGAGAGGCCAGGCGCGGCAGAAGCAGTAGTTCTCGCAGACCTTTGCTCTGCCTCGCTCGCGCAGGCCGTTACTGCACTTCTTCGCTTCCGTCAGTAAGCGCACAGCGCGCGGATAGCCTTCAGAATCGTCTCCGGCTGAGGGAGAATCACATCTTCCAGCACCGGCTGATAGGCCACGAACGTATCCATCGATCCCACACGCTTTACCGGCGCATCCAGATCCTCAAAAAGTTCATCGGCAATGCGCGCCGCAATCTCAGCTCCGTAGCCCCAGCTCAGCATGTCTTCGTGAGCCACAATCACGCGGCTCGTCTTGCGCACCGAGTTGGCAATCGACTCCCAATCATAGGGATTGAGCGTGCGCAGGTCCAGAATCTCCACATCGATCCCGTGTTCGCGATGCGCTCGCTCCGCAGCCTGCAATGCCCGCGGCACAACCGCGCCATACGTCACGAGCGTTAGATCCTTGCCCGGCCGCACAATTCTCGCCTTCCCGAATGGAATCGCAAAATCAGGCCCCGGATACGCAGCCCTGCCGTAGGTCTCGCGATAGAGGCGCTTGTGCTCGAGAAAGAGTACAGGGTCATCGCAGCGAATCGCCGTGCGCAGCAGTCCATTGGCATCCAGTGCGTTTGAGGGGAACACGACGCGCAGCCCCGGGATGTGCGTGAAGATGCTTTCGCCGGACTGCGAATGGTAGATTGCGCCGCCCGTCAGGTACCCACCGATCGGCACGCGCATCACGACCGGCGCCGCCCACGCCCCGTTCGACCGCCAGCGCATCAGCGCAAGCTCATTGCGAATCTGATGCATCGCGGGCCAGATGTAGTCGAAGAACTGAATCTCAACCACCGGCTTCATGCCACGGACGCCGTAGCCCACAGCGCGGCCCACAATGTTGGCCTCGGCAAGCTGCGAGTTGAAGACGCGCTCCGACCCGAACTCTGTCTGCAGGCCCGCCGTGAGTTTGAAAACTCCGCCCTTGCCCTTGACCTCGCGTAGCGCCGTTTCGCGACTGGCGTCCGCCACGTCTTCGCCATAGACCACAATCCGCGAATCGCGCCGCATCTCATCGTGCAGGCAGACGTTGATCAGGTCCGCCATTGTCTTCGGTGCGCCACTCTCCTCATTGGCAGCCTTTGTCTGCTCCGTCGCAAACGGAGCGCGCGTCGGATCCAGATCCTCCGAATAGACGTGCCGCTCGATGCTTGCAATCTCCGGCAGGGGCGCGTGCAGCGCCTGCTCGGCCGCCTCCGAAGCCTCCCGGTCCGCAGCCTGCTCCAGCGCGGTGATCTGCTCGGCCGTCAGGATTCCCTCGCGCAACAGCCGCATCTGCAGCCGGGTCAGCGGATCCCGCAGCGCATCGGCCTCCCGCTCTGCCGCCGAGCGATAGAGTTTGTCATCGTCCGAGAGCGAGTGTGAGTAGGGGCGAATGCAGTGTCCATGCACGAATGCCGGCCCGAGGCCTGCGCGGCAATGTGCAGCCGCATCCTCAAAGGCACGCAACGAAGCTTCCGCATCCGTGCCGTCCACCTCGGCAAAAAAGAAATTCGGGAAGTTCGCCACCAGCCTCGAGATATTTCCTCCCGGCGTGTTCACTTCCACTGGCACGCTGATCGCGTATCCGTTGTCCTCAACGCAGAAGATAACCGGCAGCTTCTTGTTGGAGGCCGCGCTCAGCGCTTCCCAGAACTCGCCTTGAGATGTTGAGCCCTCTCCAATCGTCGCCAGCACCACCTCATCCGCGTGGAACTGCACTTCATGAAAAGCCCTGTAGTCTCCGTCTGCCTTGGCCGCGGCCTCCGGATGCCGGCTGAAGTAGCGCCCTGCTTCCGCGCAGCCCACAGCATGCAGCACCTGCGTCGCCGTGGAAGACGATGTGCTCACAATGTGCAGCGCCGTGCTGCTCCAGTGGGTGGGCATCTGCCGTCCGCCACTCGCCGGATCATCGGCCGCGCCAACCGCCTGAAGAAACATTTCATGCGGCGTCACGCCCAGCGCCAGACAAAGCGCGCGATCGCGATAGTACGGGAAGAACCAGTCATATCCCGGCTTAAGGGCCAGCGCCGCTGCAACCTGCAAAGCCTCATGTCCTGCGCCGGAAATCTGGAAGAAGATCTTTTGCTGGCGTTTCAGCAGAATCTCGCGGTCGTCAATCCGCCGCGACAGATACATCAGCCTGTAGATTTCAACGAGTTTTTCAGGAGCAAGACCGGCCGTCTTCGCAGACTTGCTTGCGCCGGAAATCACAGATCCCATGCCTGCCTCTCAGGGGCGAAGCTCGCCCGGACCATCCATGATTGTAGCAACCATCGGGCGCAACTCGGCCATCGTCCAACTCGGTTAGGGCAAAGCCGAGCTCTGCGGGTTCAGCGGACTCAGCGGGCTCTCCAGCGCTGGTCCCGGCGCAACCGCGTCGCGCATCTTTTCCTTCACGCTGTGCGCGAGCTTCTCGATCCGGCTCACCTTGTTCATCTGTTCCGGGGATAGATCCGTCCCGGCTCCGTCCAGTTCATGGTTCAATTCGCGCGCAAGCTGCAATAGCCGGTCCGTATCCGCCACCAGCTGTTTCTGCCGCAACTCGTTGAGCTGATGAAGTTGCTTGGCGCTCAACTGCGGTGTAGGCGGCGAGTTGGCACCGGTCTGACGCCTCGCATTCCCGATCCACGCTCCCGGAGCGTTCGCCTGACCGGCCGCGCCTCTTCCAAAGTCACCCACCCAGCAGACGAGAAGCGCCGCGATGATCCATGCGGAAACGATACGGCCGTGGCCTCGTGATTCTGACTTCCAGCGCTTCCTACCTTCCATCGACTGCCCCGGGCCCAAAACAGACACTCTCTTTTCCCTCGTAGCCAAAACGGCCATTTTCCGCTCAGCTCCCGCCGACCGTCAACTTCATCTTCTCCTGCACATCGTGAGCGAGAATCTCAATCACCTGCATCTCTTTCGCAACCTCAGGCGGGTAAGGACCGCGACCAATCTTGTCCATCCTGGCCTTCAGGTCCGCCGTCAGAATCAGCAGCTTCGCGGTTTCATCGCTGATTTTCATCATTCGCTCGGCATTGGCCTTATCAAAGTTCTGGTTCCTTGTGCGCCGATCGCTCATCAACATCCGATCATTCGCGTCAGGCGGACGATTCGCCGCGGGAAGGATGTACCCCTCCAGCTTGGGCGGAGCGCTCACGGATTGCCCGCTGGCGCTCCCCGCGGACATCTGCAGGGCAAAAACCATCCCGAGTATCGCAATCCCCAGAACCATCGCAGCGCGCAGCGGCCTCAAGTTGGGGCGCCGCCCAATAAATCCTGGACCTCGGCCCTTCGCAAGCTTGCTGAGTTTCGTCATTCTGACCCCCTTGTCTCTCCTCCTGGGCTGCCTTTGTTTCACAGCCTCCCATCCCATGCTCCGAGTTACCTCAAGCCTTACTGCTTCAGGTTGCGCCGCATCGTCTTCGCAAGTCGTTCGATCTCATCGGCTCTTCGAATCACACTCAGCGACAACATGTCCTTATTTGTCTTGTTCACTTCAGCCTTCAACGCAATTGCGAGGCTCAGCAGTTCGGCGCTCTCTTCGCTCATCTCTTTACGCCGCTTCGCCTCCGGACTGTTGTCCTGCGGGCCCGCAGCCGGTAGTGAAGTCGCTCCATTGCTCGCGGTTTTTCCCGTCTCTGCCGGCGCAGCCGCCTTTTGCTCCGGCTCATGCGCGGCGGCAGGCTGCGCGGCCTGCACATGGATGCTGCTCGCCATCACCACAAGGCCTCCTGCAAACAGACCCGCAGACAATGCTCCGCACGCCAGAGTCTTCCGGCATCCAGCTACGCGCGCAATCCTCGCTCTCCGCTTGAATTCGCCATAGAGGCTCCGTCGCATAGGCACCTCCATCTCACCTGCTCACTGTGGGATCGGGGCGTTTCCGGGTCCGGGATGGGGAACGCAAGGAAAACATGCCCCGGATTTCTCTGCGCACAGTCTAGTCTAGAAAGAGGAGTTTGGGATGCATCCTTTTTTGCTCGCCATCCGGACCGGCTGGTTCGCGCAGGGCCGGTTCCTGGGTAAAGTGCTCGACGAGTGGATCGACGACACGCAGGAATTTCTTCACACCAAGCTGCCACACCTGATCGTGGTCGTTCTTATCGCTTTTGTTCTGAATCGCTTGCTGCGCCTCGCCACGGCACGGATGATCTCCATTGCCGAGCAGCATGCCGCCGGCCCCAGCCGCATCGGGCAGGTCAGGACTCTGGCCGGCGTCATCCGCACGTCGGGCCTCGCCATCATTGCTGCTATCGCCGCCATGCAATTCCTCGCCGCGGTCGGCGTCGATATGGCCCCGCTCCTCGCCTCAGCTGGAGTGGCCGGCGTCGCCATCGGCCTCGCCGCGCAGAATATCGTTCGCGATATGCTCAACGGCGTCCTGATCCTCATCGAAGACCAGTTCAACGTAGGTGACACCGTGCGCGTCGCTGGAGTCGCCGGGGTCGTCGAAGCCATGACCCTGCGCAAGACCGCCGTCCGCGACGCCGATGGCACGCTCTACGTCATTCCCAACTCCCAGATCACCACCGTCGCCAACCAGAGCATCGACTACTCCATCGCGACCATCAACCTCAGCGTCGATTACTCCGCTGACCCGAACGCTGTGCTCGCGCTGCTCAAAGACATTGCCATGCAGGTCCGCACCAGCGAGGCCTTTCGCGAGGACTTCGTGGCCGATCCGCAGATTCTCGGAGTCGATGCCGTAAGAGGCTCCGAGATGATCTTCCCCGTCCTCTTCAAAACCCGCGCCCAACGGCAGTTCGCTCCTGTGCGCGAGTTCCGCCGCCGCGTCCGTCTCGCCCTGGAAGTGAAGAACCTACTCCCCGGCGATCCGTATCGCGTCTTCCATCGCACTGCGGACGCTGCTGCGGTCCCCGGTCGCAAGTCCACCGTGGAACCCTCTCCCGCCCAGGATCCCACTTCCGCCAAAGCGCCGGAAAGCAATCCGTTCGCCGGCCAGTAAATCGACCTTACGCCGCTCCGCTCTCCTGCAGAGCCTTCAGCAGATCGTCGGCCCCCACGATCGGCGGAAGGCAGGTGCGTCCCTTGCAGACTAGGGCCCACGCTTTCGCACCGGCAGGAACGGGGGCATGCAGCACAGTTTCCTCCAGCGCGGGTGGAAGCTCGCCAGCAACCAGTTGCCCCGGCTCCAGTCTCACCACGGTCTTGTGCACTGCGAATCCCGCGACGGCAAGCGCCTCCAGGTGATCCGCCTCTGCGCCGTCCCCCACCACAACAATCTGCAGTGGGTCCAGCAGCAGACGCTCCAGCGCCAAAGCATAGCTTCCGGCATAGAGCCCAAAGTGCTCCACGATGCCCGTGAAGGACCCCAGCGTATCCTCCGCCGCCTCACGGTACGCTGCGTGGCCGCTCAGCGATTCCAAACGCAGGAGAGCCGCCGCCGCCGTGGGATTGCCCGCGGGCGTAGGCGAATCCTGGAGCGGCTTGCGTCTCGCCGTCAGCGCGCCCAGCGGCGCCTCGCCGTTCATTGTTAGCGGAGTGTCATAGAATGCTCCCGCTGCGCGGTCGTAAAAGCGCGCGAGCATCGCATCGGCGAACTGGACCGCAGCCTGGTAGTAGCGCATCTCGCCCGACGCGAGCCAGCCATCGATGCAGGCATGAATCGTAAACGCGAAGTCGTCCAGATTCGCCGCCACCTTTTCGTCCGGTCGCGTTCCATCGTGGTACGCAATCACGTGACTCAGGGACGCATCTCCATCCCACGCATCGTTCAGAAGGCGCATCAGTGTCTTGAGCGCAAACTCGCGCGCAGCCCCGCTGCGCAGGACGCGCGCAGTCTCCAGATAGGCCGTCACCGCCATCGCATTCCAGCCCGTGTACATCGTCCGGTCTACAAACGGCGTCGGCCTTGCGCTGCGCGCCAGCAACATCTTGCGCCGAGCCGTCGCCAGCAGTTGCTTCATCTCCTCCGTGCTGCGTCCGGTGTCTTCCGCCAGATCCTCCAGCGCATATTTGCGATGAAGAACATTGCGCGCCGGATTGTGGTGCATCTCGCCAAGTTCGCCGATGTCGTAGTAGCGCGCAGCCACATCCAGCTCTGCGGAACTCAGCACTGAGCGTGCTTCCTCCAGCGTCCACGTGAAGTAGTCACCATCGTCGTCGAGGTTGATGTCTGCATCCTGTGACGCGTAGAATCCGCCCCGTTCGCGGTCTGTCATCGTCGCATCGAGCCAGCCGATGATCTCCTCCGCGGTCTGCCGGAACTCCCCCGCCACAAAGCTCTGAAACCCGTGTACATAGTTCCGCAGCAGCTCGGTATTGTCGTAGAGCATCTTTTCGAAATGCGGAACCACCCAGCGCTCATCTACGCTGTAGCGGTGGAAGCCCCCGGCGAGCTGGTCATACACGCCGCCCCGCGCCATCTTTTCGAGCGTCACTCGAAACACTTCGCCTGCCTGCTTGTTGCCGCGATTTACCGCCAGATGCAACAGAAGATCCAGCGCAGCCGCATGCGGAAACTTCGGTTGCGAGCCGAACCCTCCGTTGTGCGGATCGAACTGCGCCATCGCCGATGCTGCAATCTTCTCTGACAGCCCAAGCGTCAGCTCGCCTCCGCGGCCGGAGAAGCTCTCGTTGTGCTCAATCGCCGCCATCACACTCGATGCCGACTCCAGCGCCTCTTCGCGCCGCTCGCGCCACACCTGCGCCATGGTCAGCAGCACCCGGCCAAAGCCTGGACGCCCATAGCGGTCGTCGCGCGGGAAATACGTTCCGCCAAAATACGGCCTTCCATCCGGCGTCAGAAACGCAGTCAACGGCCAGCCGCCCTGTCCGCTGATCGCCGAAACCGCCGCCTGGTAACGCGCATCTACATCCGGCCGCTCGTCCCGATCCACTTTAATCGCCACATAGTGCTCATTGATGATGCGCGCCATCTCCGCATCTTCATACGACTCGCGATCCATCACGTGGCACCAGTGGCACCACACCGCGCCAATGTCCAGCAGGATCGGCTTGTCTTCCGCCTGCGCGCGCGCAAAGGCCGCCGCGCCCCATGCATGCCATTGCACCGGCTGATGCCGCGCCGAGCGCAGATACGACGACGCAGCATGTTCAAGTGGATTCTGTGGCCCGGAAGCTGGGGAAGTTTCCTCGTCCATGGGCTGAGAATACCGCAGTCGCTGCATCGGTGCACGGAGCCCTCCATTTGCAGCAAAAAGAGCAGCCAGTCCGTTCGACGGCTGCTCTCCTTCAATTTGCCGGCTTCGCTTCGACCGGTTCAGCCTTTGGCGATCTCTGCTTCAATCGCCGCCACCAGCTCCGGCGCATCCGGCGCGGTGTCCGGCGAGAAGCGCTTCACCACGTCGCCGCTGCGGCTCACCAGAAACTTCTCGAAGTTCCACAGGATCTCCGGCTCGGCGTTGGACTCGATGCCGTATCCCTTCAGCTTCTGCGCGAACGGCACCTCTGCCTTGCTGATCGCTTTGGGCTGCGCCGCAATCAATGTCGCATAGAGCGGATGCTTGCCGGGCCCGACGACCGTGATCTTGCTGAACAGCGGAAACGTCACTCCATAGTTCATCGAGCAGAAGCTCTGGATCTCTTCATTCGTGCCCGGCTCCTGGCTCTTAAAGTCGTTCGCCGGGAATCCTGCAATCACAAACCCCTGCCCGCGGTATTGCTCGTAGAGCTTCTCAAGCCCTTCATACTGCGGCGTCAATCCGCACTTGGAGGCAACGTTGACCACCAGAATCACCTTGCCCTTGAACTCGCCTAGCGCAGCGTCCTTGCCCGCAATCGTCTGCACGGGAATCTCATAAATTGAACTGTTCATGCAACCTCCATTTTCATTTAGCTTCAAACCGTCTATGCCAGCAGCCTTCGCCCCACCTCGACGTAGAGTCTCACGGCATCCAGCAACTCCGTCTTCGCAATCCGCTCATGCGGAGTGTGCGCCACGTGAATCGACCCCGGCCCCAACAGCAGCGGCTCGCCCCAGTTGCTCAACTGCGGAATGTCCGTTGTGAATTTGGCAATCATCGTCGGCAGTCCATCCACCGCGCGCAGACGCACAAACGGGATCTCCAGCGTAAAGTCCACCTCAGCGAGGCCCGCCGCCGCTTCTAAAATCGCCTTCCGCACCGGCGCCGAGTCGCCCACCAGTCGCACCAGCACCTGCGCCTCGGCCTGATCGGCAATCACGTTCGGCGCGTAGCCGCCATGCACCTGGCCTATATTCAGCGTGCTCGGCCCCACGTCCTCCGTCACCGGCAGCTCCAGCGCCAGCAGCTTGCTCAGCACCTCCACCAGCTTGTGCACGGCGCTTTCGCCCAGCTCAGGATAAGCCGAGTGCGCCATCTTTCCGCTGGCCCGCAGCACGGTGCGCAGTGCGCCCTTCGACGCCAGCGCCAGCCGGTTGTCGGTTGGCTCGCCGTTAATCAGAAACCGGCTTCCCTTCGGCGACTCGTTGGCCACCTTTGCTCCGGCTGAGTCCCTCTCCTCGCCGGAGACAAACAGCATGCCCACACGCAGGCCCTCTGCGCGCAGCGCTTCTGCAGCCGCCACCTGTGCTGCAATAATTCCCTTCGCATCGCAGACGCCGCGCCCGTACAGATACGCATCGTCCTCGCGCAGCGGAATGTAGGGCGGCACCGTGTCCAAGTGGGTGGAAAAAACCAGATCGGGCGTCTGCCCCGCCATGGCCGCATAGAGGTTCCAGCGCGGCCCATCGGTGCCACTGTCCGCAGGCTGCGGCACGGCAGTCTTCTCCGTCGCCCAGCCGCGCCTCCGCAGCAGCTCGTCCAGAAAATCGCCCACTGCACCTTCGTGATACGTAGTGGACTGAATAGCAACAAGCTCGCGGGTCAGTTGAATGGGATCGAGCGGGTCATCAGCTGGCATCGTGCAGCCAGAATATCGTATGACGCAGTGCGCGGCATCGCACCGTATCCACTTCCGTGTGTCTCTCTGCGCCAAAGTGTCAGGTATAGCGATTAACCTGCTCGTCCCGCGAATCGAGCAGGAGCCGTCCTGTGCGCGTAAAATAAGAACTTGAAATGACCACCACAGACGCATCCGTAGCTGTCGGCGCACGGCTGCGCGGAGTTACGCTCAACGGGCCCGCGGGCAGGCTCGAAGCACTGCTCAACGAGGGATCTACCTCGGCGCGCTTCGCCGCACTGGTCTGCCATCCCCACCCCAAGGGCGGCGGCACGATGCACAACAAGGTGGTCTACCACGCCATGAAGGCCCTCAATGCGCCCGAGTGGGGGCTCTGCCTGCCTGTCCTCCGCTTCAATTTCCGTGGCACAGGGCTCAGCGAGGGCGCGCACGACGGCCGCGCAGAGACAGGCGACGTGCTGGCGGCTCTCGACTGGATCGAGAATGAATTCAAGCTGCCGGTCGTCCTTGCTGGCTTCAGCTTTGGAGCTGCCATGGCCCTCTTTGCCTGCTGCGACGGCAACTCTCCGCGCACGAGCCTGCGCGCGATGGTTGCGCTGGGCCTGCCCACGCAGGCTGAGGGCCGTCACTATCGCTACTCGTTCCTCAGCGCCTGTTTGCTGCCCAAGCTCTTTCTCAGCGGAGACCGAGACGAGTACGCCCCGCAGCAGGACCTGCAGCAGATTTTTGCACATGCCGCGCCACCCAAAAACCTGGTGCTCCTGCCCGGCGCCGATCACTTTTTCGCCACCCAGCTTGAAGCCATGCAAGGCGCGCTCGCAAGCTGGCTGAAGGAGCAACTGGGATGACCCCCGTCAACGACTTCGTCTTTGACCCTCTGCACGCCGCGGCCACTGAGATCTTCACGGACGCCCTCGCGGCATGCGACATTCCTTCGGCCTTTGATCGCCGTCTTCGTTTTGAAGGTGGTGTTCTTAAGCGCCTGCTGCCCGACGGCAGCGGAGCCGAGGAGATTCCGCTCGCCAACTATCGTCGCATCTTTGTCGTCGCCATCGGCAAGGCCGCTGGCCCCATGCTCGATGTCCTGCTTACCCGCATGAAGCGCCGCAAGGGCCTGCGCGGTATCTGCTGCTCCAAGTACCTTCCCGGCCGCCGCAACTGGCGCTTTCGCTACTTCGAGGGAGGCCATCCGCTACCCAACGAGGACTCCTTCGCCGCGGCCCGCGCTACGCTGGCGCTGCTCAAGAAAGCCAAGAAGGACACCCTCATCTTCTTCCTCATCTCCGGCGGCGGGTCGGCTATGTTTGACCTGCCCCTCGATCCACAGATCACCTTCGCGGACACCGTCGCCTTCCACGACGTTCTGCTCGGCTCAGGCGCGCCAATCCAGGAGATCAATACCCTCCGCAAGCACTTCTCCGCTGTCAAAGGCGGTCGTCTTGCCATGGCCGCTCCCGACGCAATGAAGGTCAACCTGCTCGTCCCCGACGTGCCGCTGCGCACGCTCGACGCGCTGTCCTCCGGCCCTACGTCGCCCGATCACACCACCGTGCTGGAAGTCCACGGAATCATCGCCAAATATGGCATCGCCGAAAAGCTGCCCCCGGCTGTCCGTGAGTTCCTCGAACGCGCCGATCTGCCGGAGTCGCCCGGCAACAAAGGCTGGCTGCCGCCCTTCCTGTCTCTGGCCGCGCGCAGTGTCACGCAGTTTCGCCGCCTCACCGCCGCCACCTCCATGGACGGCGAAAACAAAGCCTTCCGCGATTCGGTGTATGAAATCCTTCTCTCCAGCCATGACCTCGTAGAAAATGCGCGCGCCCTGGCGCAGAAGGCCGGCTACTTTGTCGCTGTAGACAACTCATGCGACGACTGGGACTACGCCGATGCTGCGCGCTATCTGCTAGATCGCTTTCACGAACTGCGCGCGGTTCATCCCCGCCTCTGCCTCATCTCCGGCGGCGAAGTGACCGTCACCCTGGACCGAACTCCCGGCGCTGGTGGTCGCAATCAGCAGTTCGCCCTGGCCTGCGCCTTCGATCTTGCGCGATTCCCCGGCCAGAAGCTCACCGTCCTCAGCGCAGGGTCTGACGGTATCGACGGCAACACGCAAACCGCCGGCGCCATCACCGACCCCACCACGCTCGACCGCGCGCGCTCCTTCGGCTTCGATCCGCAGCTGGCCTTGCAGAGCTTCAACGCCTGCCCGCTCTTCACAGCCCTTGGGGACACAGTCGTGACCGGCCCCACGGGACACAACCTCCGGGATCTCCGCCTGCTGATTGCCGAGACTTCATAATCGCATGGCCTCCGCGCTCTTCCCTCGCGGTTCGCCATGCCCCGCTCGTTTGCTTTAGGATGAATCCGTGGCGCGCCGAGCAACTCGCAGACCCTCCGACAAAACGCCCGATATTCGCGCCGTGGCCGCGCTCGCCAAGGTCTCCATCGCCACCGTCTCCAGAACCATCAATGGAGCTCCGGTTGTCAGCGATAAGCTCTCCAAGCGCGTCTGGCAGGCCATCGAGCAGTTGAACTACTTTCCGAACACGCAGGCCCGCAGCCTCGTCTCCGGCCGCAGCCGCATCCTCGGCATCATTGTTGAAAACATCACCAACCCTTTCTTCCCCGAGCTGATTCAGAGCTTTGAAGAGATCGCCGTCGCCAACGGCTACGAAATCCTCGTCAGTTCATCCAACAGCGATCCTGCAGTGCTCACCAACTGCGTGCGCCGCATGATCGAGCGCAAGGTCGAGGGCGTTGCCGTCCTTACCTTCGGCGAGGAGGAACCGGTCCTTGAGAATCTCGCCTACCACGACATCCCCATCGTGCTCGCCGAGTTTCACCTCGATGATCCCAAGGCCAGCACGATTCTCCTCGACTACGCCACCGGCATCCGCACCGCGATTCAGCATCTTGTGCAGCTCGGCCATCGGAAGATTGCCTTTCTCGCCGGACCCCACACCATCCACTCCGCAGTCACGCGCGAAAACAACTTCCGCACCGCCATGCAGGAGGCTGGACTGCCCATCGACAAGGCATGGATCATTGAGTGCAATCACACACCCAAGGGCGGCGTGGCAGGCTTTGAAAAGCTGCAATCCCTCCAGTCCCGCCCCACGGCCATCCTGTGCTCCAACGACATGACCGCCATCGGCGTACTGCGCGCTGCGTATCTCAAAGGTCTCAAGGTTCCGCAGGATCTCTCAGTCATTGGTCTCGACGACATCGACTTCGCAGAGTTCACCCTGCCGCCCCTCACCACCATCCGCCTGTCTCGCGTCGAGCTGGCCCGCGCTGCCTTTGAAGCCCTGCGCCAGCAGGCAGAGAATCGCCCCACGGGCCCCGTGCAGCACGAGTTCCTCGTCTCCACCGAACTCGTCGTCCGCGGCTCCACCGCTCCGCCCCCCCCCGGCGTCTAAGCCCTGCCGCGCAGACTTAATCCACGCAGTCCGGCATCATTGCAGCTTCACTTTTTGTCGAGCCGGAAGGCCGCCGCCTGAAAGTCCCCGCGGAAGTCACCACCCATCTGCAGGCCATGGTTCATCCACCACGCCCCGCTCGCCTCCGTCGGAGTATCCGGCTGCGCCTTGCCCTCGATTGGTGTCAGCGCGTACTCGGCCTTCGGATCCAGACCTTTCAGCTTCAGCAGCGGAAAAATGCGGCCTTCCTGCGTCGAGTGAATATACAGGAACACGACCGACTGGCTCTTTTCCCTGTTCACCGTCTGCGTCGCAGAGAATTCGCTCCCGTTCAGCGGCGAGATCAGCCGGTACTGGTCGCCCTGCACAATCGTCCGCTGCACCTGGTGGTAGGCCGAAATCAGCCGCTTTGCCGTCGCCATCTCCTCGTCATTCCACTTCGTAATGTCTGCGCCAATCCCCAGCGACCCCTCCATCGAGCTCAGCAACCGATAGGTCAGCGAGGTGCTCCGCTTGTTCAGCCAATGTGGCGAATCGGTTACCCACGCCATCATGATCTGCGGCGTATACGCATACGTGAATCCGTATTGCTGCGAAAGCCTGTCAAACGGATCGGTATTGTCCGAGGGCCATACCTCATCGGCATAGCGCAGGATTCCTAAATCCACGCGCCCGCCACCGCCCGAGCACGACTCCAGCTCGACCTTCGGATGCCGACGGTGCAGCTCCTCCAGAATGCTGTACAGGTTCTCTGTGAACGCCACGTAGACTTTCTTCTGCTCCGCCGCAGGCAACTGGTCCCAACCTGGCTCGCTCCAGTTGCGGTTGTAGTCCCACTTCAGAAAGGCAATATCGTTTTCCGTCAGCAGCTTGTCCAGAAAGCCCAGCACGTATTCCTTCACATCCGGTCGCGCCAGGTTCAGCACCAGTTGGTTGCGCTCCTCCGATCGCGGACGTCCCGCAAAATTCAGCACCCAGTCCGGATGTTTGCGATAGAGGTCCGAGTTTGGATTCACCATCTCCGGCTCCACCCACAAACCAAAATCCATCCCCAGCGCATGTACCCTGTCGATCAGCGGCTTCAGTCCATGCGGAAACTTCTGCGGATTCACATACCAGTCGCCCAGGCCCGCGTGGTCGTCCTTACGCTGACCGAACCAGCCGTCGTCCATCACAAAGCGGTCCACTCCCAGCGCCGCCGCGCGCTCCGCCAGCGCCATCTGGCCTGCCTCGCTAACGTTGAACTCCGTCGCCTCCCACGAGTTGTAGATGACCGGCCGCGGCTTCGGCGCTGCGTCCTCACCCGTCCCAATCCGGTGCGGCAAGATATGGGCAATCTCAAAGTGATGCAGCAGCCGCGACGCACCACCCATCCCATGCGCCGAGTAGCCACCATAGAACACCGGCGTATCCAGCTTCTCGCCCGGATGAAGCACATAGCCGAAATCAAACGGATTGAAGCCGCCCGTCACGCGCACCGCATCCAGTTGGTCCTGCTCCACAGTGATGCGCCATGACCCGCTCCACGCCAGCGCGCCAAACCAGACCTCGCTTGCGTCTTCGCTTGGCCCGCCCGCCTGAATCGCGAACCACGGGTTCGCCTGGTGCCCCGTCGTGCCGCGCCGGCTCTCAATCACTCGCGCTCCCGGATGCAGCGTCTCCTGCGTCAGCGTCCACTCACCGGCCCATCGGCCCGTCAGGTAGTTCAGCGTATAGTGCCCCACAGGCAGCGCCCACGCCGCAGCAGCGGCCTGCTCCACCGTGACCGGCTCCTTTCCGCGATTCTCAATCGTCGCCGACCGCGCCAGAATTCCGCTTGCCGGGTCCATTGCATAGTGCAGCGTCACGTCGATGGGCCGTTCGATGTCCTTCAGCACCACGTCCACGCCGTTGGCTGTCATCGTGTGGCTCTCATAGTGCAGCACCAGGTCGCGATTCCCGTCGGCAAAGGTCACCTTCAGCGCAGGCTCCACATAGAGCCCGGCACCCCATCCCGCATACTCCTGCGGCGTAGTGGAGTAGGACGGATCAAACGAGGCCCAGCCAATCATCGGCTTGGGCGCGGTAAATCTGTCCTCTGCGCCCAGCCGCCCGCCCCAGTACATCTGCTGCAGCTCTCCTCGCTCGTTCACGCCAAAGACATACGACGTGTTGCCGCCATCGAGCCGAAAGACCTGCGCCGCCCCATCAAACGTCGCCGCCTGCGCCATCGCCACTGCTCCTGCCGCCAGCAGCGCCGCGGCCAATGGAAAGGTTTTCATCATCGCCCCAACCCCTCTCGCTCCAACAACCGGCTCATCATATCACCACCCCTCGCAATCCAAACCCCGCGCGGCGAAAGCTCCCGCTCTCGCCCCCGCTCATCGGCTATCCTGTTTCCAAAGCAGGAGAACTTGCATGCTCACCCTCAACCTCAAGCCACCTGCTCACCCCACTCCCGCCGAGCAGATTGCAGAATCCCTTGAGCGCATCGGCCCTCTCCATGGCCTACCCCTCGAAGACAGGCTCTGGCTCGCGCGAAACGGCGAAGAGGCCGTCGCCGAACCCGGAGAGGTCATCTTCGAAGAAGGCACCGAAGCCGAGCACATGATCCTCATCCTCAAGGGCGAGATTCATGTCCGCCGCCAGCATGGCGGTCCCATGGCCCTCTTCATTGGCCGAGCCGGACAGATGACCGGCTTGCTGCCCTTCAGCCGCATGAAAACCTACGGTGGCCAGGGCTTCGCCATCTCGCATGCATGGGCGCTCTATATCCACAAATCCCGCTTCCCTGAGATGCTCGCCGCCATTCCCTCCATGACTCAGCGGATCGTCTCCACGTTGCTCGATCGCGTCCGCGAGGTCACCCGCATCGAACAGCAGGCGGAAAAGCTCACCGCGCTCGGCAAGCTTGCCGGCAATCTCGCCCACGAGCTCAACAACCCCGCCTCCGCCGCGCAACGCGCCGCCGCCAGCCTCGTCACGGAACTGCGAGCCAACCGCTCCAACCGCTTCAAGCTCGTCAACCTCTGCCTCACTGACACGCAGATTCGCGGCATTGAGGAATGGGAGCAGCACATCCTCAGCCGCCCCGCGGACGACCACACCAACGCCGCCGCTCTCATTGCCCGCGAAGAATCTCTGCGCAACTGGCTCACTGCTCTGCCCTGTGAAGATGCCTGGGACATCGCAGCCCAGCTCGGCGATCAGCTTGCCACCATAGACGACCTCAACGCCCTGCGCAACTTCCTCGAACCCCGCGAGGTCTGCGTCGCCCTGCAATACTTCGCGCGCTACCTGCGTTCCACCCGCTCGGTCGACACGCTGCTCAACGCCACCGACCGCATCTTCGCCCTCATCAGCGCCGTCAAGGCCTACTCCTACATGGACCGCGCGCCTATCCTCGAAATCGATGTCCCTGCAGGCCTCGACGCCACGGCGCAGATGCTCCGCTCCCGCATGAACGGCATCACCATCGAGCGCGACTACCAGCCCAATCTGCCTAAAATCAGCGCCTACGGCAGCGAACTCAATCAGGTCTGGACGGCACTCATCGAAAACGCCCTCGACGCACTCGGCAGCCAGGGCCATCTCAAGCTCGCCTGCCGGCTCGAAGGTGAAATGCTCCTCGTTGAGATATGGGACACCGGACCCGGCATCCCGCCCGAAATGCAGGACCGCATCTTCGAGCCGTTCTTCACGACAAAAGCGCCCGGTCAGGGCCTCGGACTCGGCCTCGACAACGCCATGCGCATCGTCCGCAAGCACCGTGGCCACATCAGTGTCCGCTCGGAACCAGGCTCCACATGCTTCCGCGTCCGCCTGCCGCTCGACCAGCTCCAGGCCTATTGAGGGCGCTTCTTTGCCTCAGAACGACACATCCGCGGGCTCGGTTACCCGCAGCACAGACTGGTCGCCGGTCTTCTGCTTCCACGCCGCGCGAATTGCGTCAATCTTGGCCCGGTTCTCAGAGTTGTCCCGATAGAGAATCAACAGCATCTTCGTGTGCAGCCGCTCGGGCGTGGTTTCCTGCTTGCCCTGCCATTGCCCGTAGAGATCCACCACGCTCAGCCCATCCGGAAATCGCGGTGTCACTTCCTTGTCCAGAAACGCCCGCCACTCTGCCTCGCCGATGCCTTTTGCCGGATCATCCGCCGGGCCGAGACCGAAATAGAGCTTGGTCTCCACCCAGCCCTGCGTCTGGCCGGGGTGGGCTTCATCTCCTTTGAGGATGGGCGCCGCCTGCGCCTGAGGTGGCAAAGATGCAGCCGTCGTCAGGGCGCGCTCTGCGCAGCCCGATAGCAGAACCGCAGCGGCCAGCCCAAGACTGAGCGCCGTTCTGCGAGTCCGGCTTGCTCCCTCGCTTGGCTCTGAACTCACTTTTCGATTTCTACCCCGCGCCAGAAGGCCACAAAACCTTTAATCTTGCGCGCCGCAGGCTTGGGATCGGGGTAGTACCAGGCCGCGTCCGGGTTGTCTTGTCCGTCAATCAACAGGCTCATGTACCGCGCCTGGCCCTTCCACGGACACGTCGAGGTGCTCGAACTGGGGCGAAAGTACTCTTTCACCAGACTCGATTCCGGAAAGTACACATTCCCTTCCACAACTTCCGTAACGTCGCTCTCCGCAATCACTTTGCCGTTCCAAATTGCTCTAGCCATGGCTCTACCGGTTCAATCCAGAGATGCGCCTCTGCGGACCGCGCAGGGCGGTCCGCAAAAAGCTGACGCATACGACACTACCAGAGATTATCCGGCATGGCGAGTCTGCCGCCGATGGGAAAAGCTACTTGGCGGCCTCGATGGAATCGATGTGGACGCTCTTGGCCGACTCGTCGATCGTGGCCTTCACCGTGACATGGTCGCCATAAAAGTCCTTGACCGCATCCGGGTTATCGATCGCCCAGACCTGCTTCTTGGCCGCATCCACAAACACAGGCTTCATGCCGCCCGCAATGCACTTCTTCACGCAGGCCGCATTGGCCGTCGCGCCGGAATGCTTCGCGCCGCACATGGCGTCAGAAATCCACCCATTGATGCTCGAGTCTGCCGCGCTCGCCGCAACCGCACCCGACATCAAAATCAAACACGCTACCGCAAGAATCCGTTTCACAATCGACCTCCGGGGAAGTTAACCTCCCGCACACCATCATGCGCCTTCAGGCGCGCCCCGCACAAGCGCACGGGAGTCTGGCTTTCGCCCCACTGAAAGATCACAGCTTCGATTCCTGCTTTGCCGCCATGACCTTGCGCCGCGCCTCTATATTCTTCAATACCAGCTCATAACGCGCCGACGCCGCCGAAAACCGGCTCACCACCTCAGAAGTCTTGTTCATGAAGGTCGGCATCTGCTCCCGAATCGCGACCAAAATGTGGGAGAGTTTCGCCAGCAGGAAGAATCCTTCCCCGTTGCAATCCACAAACAGGTCCGCCGAAACCGCGCCATGGAGCACCAGCGCCGCCGCCATCTCCCAGTACGTCGTCACCTGGCGAAAATACGCGTTGTGCGGATCCGTGGGGTTCGAGGCTACGGCAAAGAAATCCTCCGCAGTCTGCGGCCACCACTCGCCCGCCATCCACGCACGCGCCTGCCGCATCACCGGCTCGGTCCTCAACTCATACAACTTCAGAATGATCTCGGCATCTGCCGGGGTCGCAAGCATTCGCTCCATGCAGGGTTCTCCACTGCCATCGGAAAAGATGGCCTCTGCAACTCTATCCAACGATCTGCTTGCAATCAAGCAGGCTGCAATTCTTTTCTGCCCTCAGACTTCTCCAGCACCGGCCCGTGCGTCTCCGCGGTCGGCGGCGGCGGTGCGTCTCCAATACGCTTCGAATAGCTGCACACCACCACGCCCTCGGCAGCTTCGGCGGCCTTCTTGCCCCGCCGCTTCGGCGCGTCCTCCTCGGCACCCTTCTTCTTGTTCGGGCACTCCAGATACACGCCCGACTTCAGCGTCTTCTCCACCAGATACGGGCTGCCGCACTCCGGGCACTTCTGCGGAACCGGCTTGTTGTTCGACGTGAAATCGCACTTGGGATAGTTCGTGCAGCCCCAGAAGACGTTGCCCCGCCGCGCCTTGCGCTCGGCAATATCGCCCTCGCCGCACTTCGGGCACTTCATCCCCTCAATCAGGTTCTGCTTCACGTACTTGCACTTGGGATAGCCCGAGCACGAAACAAACTCCCCATACGCGCCCTGGCGCAGCACCAGCGGCTTGCCGCACGCCGGGCAGTCCTCTCCCGTCGGCTGCGGGGGCTTCTGCTGCTGCTTCTGGCTCAGCTTGCGAATCGTCTTGCACGGCGGGTCCTCGCTGTATCCGGGGCAGCTCATAAACGGGCCCCACGGCCCGCGCTTCAGCACCATCACCCGGCCGCAGTTCTCGCAGTACTCCTCCGTGTCTCCCGCCTCCTGCGCCTCCGGCGTGTTCAGGTCCGGCTTCGCGGCGATATTCTCCTTTGTGAACGTGCAACTCGTGGGGTCCTTCTTGTTGTACGCCGAGCACGAATAGAAGCTGCCGAACTTGCCCCACTTCAGCACCAGCGGCGATCCGCAGACCTCACACTTCTCACCGGTCACCTTCTCCATCCGCTTGATGTCTTCCATGTTCTTGCCCGCGTCTTTGAGCTCTTCCTCAAAGTAGTCATAGAAGCCATTCAGCAGGTCAGTCCACTTCTCCTTGCCTTCTTCAATATCGTCCAGCTCTTCTTCCAGCCGGGCTGTGTACTTGGTATCGAAGATGTATGGAAAATTCTTCACCAGCAGGTCGCACACCACTACGCCAATCTCAGTTGGATAGAAGCGTCCGCGCGACCCGCCATGCTTCACCACGTACTCGCGATCCTGGATCGTGTTGATAATCGACGCATAGGTTGAAGGCCGCCCGATGCCCCGCTCTTCCAACTCCTTCACCAGCGATGATTCGTTATAGCGCGGCGGCGGCTGCGTGAAGTGCTGCTCCGGCGTCAGGCTCTCCTTCTGCAGTACCTTCACTCCATCGAGGCTTGGCAAGCGGTTCGCGGACTCATCTTCCTCGTCCCGCTTCTCCTCCGACATCTCATACACCTTCAGGAAGCCGTCAAACCGCATCACCGAGCCGCTCGCCCTGAAGTCGTAAGTCCTGCCCGTCTTGGAAGACACCGCGGCAATGTTCGCCGTCGTCACGTCATACACCGCGGGAACCATCTGCGACGCAACAAACCGTTTCCAGATCAGCGTGTAGAGCTTCAGTTGTTCATCCGAGAGATACCGCGCAATCGACTCCGGCGTGCGCGCGGCATCCGTCGGACGGATTGCCTCGTGCGCGTCCTGCGCATCTTTCTTCCCCTTGAACTCGTTCGGCTTCTCCGGCAGATACTTCGCCCCCAGCGTCTTCTCGATCCACTCGCGGGCCGCGACCTTGGCCTCCGGCGCCACGCGGGGCGAATCCGTACGCATGTAGGTAATCAGGCCGGTTGTGCCCTCAGGCCCAAGGTCCACGCCCTCATAGAGCCGCTGCGCCACGCCCATCGTGCGCCGCACATTGAAACCCAGCTTGTTCGCCGCGTCCCGCTGCAACTGGCTGGTGATGAAAGGTGGCAGCGGACGCCTCTGCTGCTCGCGCGCCTGCAGCGAGGTCAGAGACCAGTTGGCCTTTTCCAGCGCCGCAACAATCTCATCCATCGTCGCCTTATCCGGCGCGGCGTTGTTGAGATATTGTGCCTTCCCATCCTTGTCCAGGCCATTACCCACACGCGCTGGCTCTCCGTCGATGCCAATCCAGCGCGCCTTGAAGCTCTTGCCGGGCTCGCGCTCGGGATGCACCATCGCATCCAGCGTCCAGTACTCCACCGGCTTGAACCCCGCAATCTCGCGCTCTCGTTCCACAATCAGGCGCACCGCCACCGTCTGCACGCGGCCGGCGGAGAGACCGCGCCGCACCTTATCCCACAGCAGCGGAGAAATCTGATACCCCACCAGGCGGTCGAGCACACGCCGCGTCTGCTGCGCGTCCACCAGATTCTGGTCCACATCCCGCGCATGCTTGAACGCATCCTGCACGGCCTTCTTCGTAATCTCGTTGAAGGTGATGCGGTGAATCTTCTTCTTCTCTTTTGCCGACGCGCCAAGCTGCAGCGCGAGGTGGTACGCAATCGCCTCGCCCTCGCGGTCCGGGTCGGGCGCCAGAAAAATCTCATCCGCCTTGGCGGCTGCCTTCTTCAGTTGGTCTACAACTTTTTCCTTGCCGGGCGAAACAACCAGCTCCGGCTCGAAAGTCCGCTTCTTCAGTTCCACGCCGATGTCGTTCTTCGGCAGGTCCATGATGTGGCCCACCGACGCACGCACTTCAAAACCCTTGCCGAGATACTTCTCGATCGTCTTGGCCTTTGCAGGAGACTCGACGATCACCAGTGATTTGCTCATTGCCATCCTTAATATGAGGGTTCCATCCCGTTCGACCTCTTGGACGCCGGGTTGGCCCAATCCGTGTCTCGTCAACTGCCGGAAGCGCCGGGCTCACAGCTCCGGTTTTTGCTTCACAGCACAATAGACGTTACAAAATCTGGAAACTAACACGAAAGGCAGCTTCGTTTCCACAAGGAGAATCGATTTTCATGCTTGTCCTGCACCATCCGCGTCACGCGCAACAGATTCAAAACGCGCGATTTTCCAGGGGTTCGAGCGGTTTCGGCTTCGTGCTTGAAAAAAAATTTCAAAGCGTCCGCACGTAGTTCTTCCCCGGAGGGCAGCGGACCCGGCCGCTCATCTCCAGCTCGAACAGGGCCGTGAACACCTCGGAGGAGGTCAATTGCGTCTCCAGAGCTTCCAGAAGCTCATCCAGTTGCAGAGCCTCGTCGGTGCCCAGAACCTCGAGCACCATCGCCTCTTCCGGCCGCAAAGCCGGGTCAGGTAACAAGGATGCCTGAGCCTCCGGTTTGGATTCAGTGCCGGCTTCAGCCTCCAGTTCGTTGCGCACCTCCGACGGAAGATCCTCCCACACATCCTCCCATGAGGCGACCAGCTTTGCGCCCTGCTTAATCAGCGTGTTCGACGTCCAGGAGCCTTTGCTCGTCACGTTTCCTGGCACGGCATACACATCGCGATTCTGCTCGGAGGCGCAGCGAGCCGTCACACGCGTTCCTGAGTTCTCGCTCGCCTCCACTACCAGAACGGCAATGCTCAGTCCACTGATAATCCGGTTGTGGCGCGGGAAGTTCTGCGGCGCTGGAAACGTGCCCATCGGCACCTCGCTCACAATCGCTCCCCCTGTCGCCAGAATCTCCTCCGCCAGCTTCTTGTTCTCCTTGGGATAGATCACGTCAATGCCGGTTCCCCACACGGCCACCGTGGGCGTGCGCGCGGCCTGCGCCCCCTTATGCGCGCAAGTGTCGATGCCCCGCGCCATGCCGCTCACAATCAGCAATCGCCTCGCGGCCAGATCCCGCGACAGCATCTCCGCCACGGCGCTGCCATACGGCGATGGGTGGCGCGTGCCCACCACGGCCAGCAGCGGCCGCGTCAGCAGGCTCGCCTTGCCGCGCACCCACAGCACCGGCGGCGGATCGTAAATCTCCTTGAGACGCTCAGGATACGCAGAGCTGGCTAGAGTCACGAGGCCCGCGCCCTGCTCCTGCACGCGCGCCCACTCCTCTTCCGCCATCTGGCGAGCTTTCCCCTCGAAAATGAACTGTGCGGCCTGCGCCGGCAGCCGCAGCGCCTCCAACTCCGTCAGCGAGCGACAGCGCAAAGACTTGGCTGGCTGCATCGAGTCCGCGCAGCGCCTCGTAGATTCTTCGCGGGCCCAGTCCCTGCGTCAATGCCAGAGCCAGGCAGGCAAGCTGGTCCCCTTCTGTCGGTACGCCGGCGCTTCTGGACGCCGGATGAGGCATCGTCGTCACTTGTTCTCCGCTGGCGCAACCACGCACACCTGTGCGCTAACCTGTAAGTAGCTCATCTTGCTTTATTTGGATTTGCGCCCACAATAACCGCGCAGCCGGATGAAGTCAAGCTGGGCATGCCGTCAAGCCGGCCCCTGCGCCCACGCATCCTTGGCGCTGCCTGGTGTGTCTAATGGAGTGTGAGTTCGACTTTGCATCGCCCTTTACGTATTGCCGCAATCCGCTTTCTCAATCCCGCGCCGCTCATGTGGGACTTTGAACATCCGCCTTTGAATTCAGCGCTTTCCGGGCGCTACCACATCGACTGGATGCTGCCCGCGGAGTGCGCCGAGCGGCTCGCCACCGGCGCGGCAGAGATCGGTCTCGTTCCCATCGCGGCCCTCCCGGCCAACCCCGAACTGCGCATTCTGCCGGGCTGCACGATTGCATCTAAAGGTAACGTCCGCTCGCTCCTGCTGGTCCGTCGCGCAGATCGTCCGCTCGAGAGACTCCGCAGCGTCGCCGCCGATACCGCCAGCCGCACCACAGTGACCTACGCGCGTATCCTTTTTCACAAATGGGGCAACGCCCATGTTCCCTTCGTGCCCATGGCTGCCGATCTCGATATGATGCTGGACCGCGCTGACGCTGCCATTGTCATTGGCGACCCCGCGCTGTTGGCGCTGGAAGAGAGGACAAACCGCGAAGAGCGCACCGGCGAAGTGCTCGTCTACCACGATCTCGCCACGGAGTGGCGCGCGCTCACTGGCCTGCCGTTTGTCTCCGCCGTGTGGGGCGCAACCATTCCCAACTCGGAACTGGATCGCGTCGCCGAAGACTTCATCCGCTCGCGCGATCACGGCCTCGCGCATATCGACACTCTCGTCGAAGAGTGGTCCACCCGGATGCCCCTGCCCGCAGAGACAATTCGCACCTACCTCAGCGCGAACATCCACTACACGCTGGACGAAGAGTGCATCGAAGGCATGAGGGGATTCTTCCGCGCCGCTGCGGAGGCCGGTGTGCTTCCCGAGTATGAACTCGCGCCTCCGGAGCTTGTGATCTAGGACTCCCGTTGCAGGCTGCGCTGGATCACTGCACAAAAAGCAGCGGCTGCTTCTTCAAATCTCCCAGCGAAGCAGCGCCGCGCCCACCGTAAAACCCGCGCCCATCGCGCCTAGCAGCACCAGATCGCCCTTTTTGAGTTTGCCCTCGTCGAGTGCCGTCTGCATGGCCAGCGGAATCGTGCCGGACGACGTGTTGCCGTACTTCTCAATATTGATGATGACCCGGTCTTCCGGCATGTTGAGCCGCTCCGCCGTCGCCATGATGATGCGCTTGTTGGCCTGGTGCGGGATGAAGCAGCCGAGGTCCGTGCCAGTCACACCATTGCGCTCCAGCACCTTCACCGTCGTCTCTGCCATCTTGCGCACAGCAAACTTGAACACCGCTGGACCATCCTGATAGATGTAGTGCATCTTCTTGTCGATGGTCTCGTGACTCGTCGGATTCAGGCTGCCGCCGCCCTTCAGATTCAGCGCTGCCCCGCCCGAGCCGTCAATCTCATGCACAAAGTCGATGAAGCCAATCTCACCCTCGGCTGCCGGCTCAATCAGCACCGCGCCGCCGCCGTCGCCGAAAAGAACGCAGGTGGTGCGGTCGGTGTAATCCGTCATGCGCGTGTTCGCATCTGCGCCGCACACCAGCACCTTGCTGTGCGCACCGCTCTCCACCAGCTTGACACCAGCCTGCAGCGCAAACACAAAGCCTGAGCAGCCAGCCGAAACATCGAAGCCCCAGGCGCCCTTCGCTCCGATCTTGTCCTGCACCAGGCACGCCGTCGAGGGGAACATCATGTCCGGCGTAACGGTCCCGACGATGATGGCCTCAACCTCGCTGGGCGCGATGCCGCGGGCTGCGAGACACTTCTTCGCCGCCTCCACGCACATATCGCTCGTGCCCAGTCCCTTCGCCAGCACGTGCCGCTCACGAATGCCCGTGCGATCCATGATCCACTGGTCGCTGGTCTCCACCATCTTTTCGAGATCTTGATTGGTAAGAACTTGGGGAGGAACATAGGTTCCGAGCGCGGTAATCTTTGCGCGCCGGCCCACCACAGGACGCACGGTGAGGCTCAAGGCAATTCTCCTTGCGGCGGGGAGGCCGAACGAGTCTCAGCCATCCACACGTGCCGCTCATTCATCGTTGGGCTGCAGCGCAGCCGCCTTGCACAAGCGCCGGGCATAATAATCATCCGCCCCGAGCGCCAAAAAAGTACCGGGTTGCCTACTGCGCCCGTACTAGCCCGTTACCGTTGCTTCCTTCCGGACCTGGCGGGGTTGGCGGGATTACGTCGCGTAGGACCCGGCACCATTGATTTTACCATCCGAATGCAGATTCATGCGGGCGACGCCCAAAGCTGCGCCAAGCAGTATTACGCCAGCCAGAACTCCGCAAACGGTACAATAGATTTGTGACTAAGTCTTCCCAGCCCACGGCGCCCACCGTGGGATTTGTTTCGTTAGGCTGCCCCAAAAACCTCGTCGACTCCGAGGTCATGATGGGCATGCTCGACCATGCAGGAGCGCGTCTGACGGCAAAGCCAGAAGAGGCGGAAATCCTCGTCGTCAATACCTGCAGCTTCATCGACACCGCCAAGCAGGAATCCGTGGACACCATCCTCGAGATGGCCCGCCACAAGACCGAAGGCCGCGCCCGCAAGCTCATCGTCGCCGGCTGCCTCGTCGAGCGCTATCGCGATGAGATTCAAAAGAACATCCCCGAAGTCGATGCGGTCATCGGCACCGGCGAGTTGGACTCGATTCTGGCCGCCGCCGGCATCGCGCCCACCCCTGCCGCGCCATCGCCCTTCACAATCCTCAGGCACGATGCTCCCGCAGACGTGCGCGCTGACGTCCGCGCCGGACGCGAGGCAGAGTCGGGCACCCATCGCAATCTTCCCGCAGAGATGAGCTTCCGCCCTGAAGGCGAACACCGTGAGCAGCAGGGCCGCTTTCGCCGCGATGCCTGGCACGGCGCCGCCCACATGCTGCCCACCTATCTCTACGACGAGACCACACCGCGCCTGCTCTCCACCGGCCAGACTTCGGCCTACATCAAAATTGCCGAGGGCTGCGACCACCCTTGCAGCTTCTGCGTCATTCCCAATCTGCGCGGCAAGTTTCGCTCGCGGCGTTTTGAGAGCGTGGTGGCCGAGGCGCAGCAGCTCGTCGCCCGCGGCGTGCAGGAGATTACCCTCATCGGACAGGACACCACCTGCTACGGCGAAGACCTTGGCCTCAAAGACGGGCTCGCAACCTTGCTCGACTCCCTCGCTCGCATCGACGGTCTCCGTTGGCTCCGTTTTCTGTACGCCTATCCCAATCGCATCACCGGCAAACTGCTCGAGACCATCGCGCGGCATGACAACATCTGCAAGTATCTGGATCTTCCCCTGCAGCACGCCTCGCCCGATGTGCTCAAACGCATGAAGCGCGGCGCCGGCGCGGAGATCTTCCTCAAAACGCTCGACAAGGTCCGCGCTGCCGTGCCGGGAATCGTCCTGCGGACCAGCTTCATCGTCGGCTTCCCCGGCGAGTCATCCCAAGACTTTGAAATTCTTGAGGACTTCATCGCCGCAGCAAAGTTCGACTGGCTCGGCGTCTTCAACTACTCCGACGAAGAAGGCTCCGGCGCACACACGCTCGACGCCAAGGTGCCAAAGCGCACCATCGAGGCCCGCAAGCGCCACCTGATGAAGCTGCAGCAGGACATCAGCAAGCGGGTTAAGCAGCAATGGGTCGGGCGTGAAGTGCTGCTGCTCGCTGAAGGGCCGTCCGAAGAGACTGAGTTGCTGTGGGAAGGCCGGACGCAGTTCCACGCGCCGGAGATTGACGGCAAGGTATATATCAACGACTTTGGCGATCTCGACGCGCTGGAAGCAGGCCGCTTCTATCGCGCGGAGATTACCGAGGCGCACGACTACGATGTGGTGGCACGGGTGATCTCCCCGGCGCAGTAGACTGTTGATTCAGGTGTGAGTTCGAGCGATGGCGGGAAAAAAGAAATCGGCAAAAGTTTTGCGCTGTCCCACCTGCGGCATGTTGGTCCAGCACCGCGATGAGGACTTCCCATTCTGCAGTGACCGCTGCCGCAAGATTGATCTTGGCAAATGGGCATCGGGCGTCTACAAGATTAGTTCGCCCGTCCTCGATCCTGAAGTCCTGGAAGACCTGGGCGGTCTCGGCGGCGGGCAGCCTAAAGGCGATCGCCATGAGTGAGTCCATCGTCGGCCCGGCAAGCAAACACAAAACACTTTGGGCGTGGACATTCGCCACCTTTTTTGGCGCAGGCCTGGGCAAGCCGGGTCCGGGAACCTGGGGATCAGTCGCCGCCGTTTTGCTGTGGGCACTTTTCGGCCTTCTCGGGCATCCTTCACCGCACGCGCTGTTCATCGCCCTGCTGGCGGGCATCGCGCTCACATTGATCTTCGGAATCCCAGCCGCCACCCTGGCCGCGCGCGAGAGCGGCCGCAAGGACCCTGGCTTCGTCGTCATCGATGAGGTCGCGGGCCAGTGGATCACCCTGCTCGGCAGCCCGCTGGATTGGCGCCACGGACTGCTTGCGCTCATTCTCTTCCGGCTCTTCGACATCACCAAGCCCTTCCCAGTCCGGCGGCTGGAGCGTCTGCCCGAAGGCTGGGGTATCGTCCTCGATGACGTAGCTGCAGGGCTGTATGCTTTGGGTATAGCCTCGCTGGTACGCATCTGGTTCTGAAAACATCATGCCTCGCACCCGTTCTCAATCCGCGCCGCAAGACATCCCAACGATGCCGCATCTCGACAACATCGCGCCATCGGCGGCTCTGCCGCAGGGAGAGGTGGAACTGGTCGGCGAAGGACTCGGCCCCCATGGATCGGCCCTGCCCTCCGTCTTCATCGGCCCCGAGTCCGGACATGTGGTGATGGCGCGCCCATCGCGGCTCGCCTTTCGCGTGCCGGACGATGCAACCACCGGACTGGTTGAAGTGCGCTCAACCGGCGGCACGAGCAATGCTCTGCCTCTCCGTGTAGCCCGTCAGCTCTCCAGCGGCCTGCACCCCGTCACCAGCCCGGCAATCAGCCGCTCCGGCATGATCTATGCCACCATCTCAGGCCCGCGCGGCAAGCAGACGCCCGTCTCCATCGTGCGCGTCAGCCCCGACGGCCGTGGCACGCCCTTCGTCACCGGCATTCTCAACGCGACCGGCCTGGCCTTCAGCCCTGAGGGCGACCTCTATGTCACCTCCCGCGCCGAGGGCAATGTCTACCGCATCGACGGTGCCGGCGAACCCACCCTCTATGCCGAAGGCATGGGCATTGCCACCGGAACCGCCTTCGACGCCGAAGGCAATCTCTTCGTCGGCGACCGCAGCGGCACCATCTTCAAAATCGATCCGCAGCGACGCATCTTCGTCTATGCCACGCTGGAGCCGAGCGTCTCTGCCTACCATCTCGCCATGGGCGCCGACGGCGTACTCTTCGTCACCGGCCCCACCCTCAGTTCCAATGATGCGATCTGGGCCATCGACACCCATGGAAGCGCGCGCGCCTGGTACCGTGGGCTGGGCCGTCCTCAGGGGCTCGCAGTATCCAGCGAAGGCGACATCTACGTCTGCGCCTGCCTGCGCGGGCGCCGCGGACTGGTGCGCTTAACCGCAGCGGGCCAGGCAACCTTGGTGCTTAGCGGCATTCAGCTCGTTGGCGTTGCATTCTCCCCGCTTGGCACGACCGTGCTTGCCACCAACGATTCCGTGTACGATGTGGACTTGGGCGTGGAAGGGTTCATTCCCCAATAAGCCAGCGCTCTGCCGCGCCAGTCCTTGCAACGGTTCACAACCCGCAGCAGCTTGCCGCTCGCGCGAACGACATCCGAGTCGCAACCCGAGGAGCCAGCAATGAGCATTGCACCCACTCCCCCGGCACCGTACTACGCCGTCATCTTTACTTCCATCCAGACCGCTCCGGACAAGCAGTACGCAGCAATGGCCGCAGCCATGGTAAAGCTTGCTGCGCAACAGCCCGGCTTTCTCGGAATGGAATCGGCGCGCGACGCGCTGGGCATCACCGTCTCCTATTGGGCAAGCCTGGAATCGATTGCCGCCTGGCAACGCAACTCCGCCCACCTGGTCGCGCAGCAGCGTGGACGCGAGGACTGGTACGCGGAGTTCAAGACCCGTATTTGCAAAGTGGAGCGGGATTATGGATTTCAGCACAAATGAACTGCGCACGCTGATCTGCAACAATAGAACGAGCGCGGCCTGTCATCCCCTTCAGCCTCAGTGACGCGCGCGATTGCAAGCAGGAGCTGAAAGCGCCTTCATGAAATGCGAAATCATTGCGGTCGGCTCTGAGATGCTTACGCCGTACCGCCAGGACACAAATTCTCTCTACGTCACCGAAAAACTCAACGAACTCGGCGTCACAGTCGTCTTCAAGACCATCGTCGGCGACCGGCGCAAAGATCTGGTCGGCGTGATCCAGACCGCTCTTGGCCGCGTGGACCTCGTTGTACTCATCGGCGGGCTGGGACCAACCGAGGATGACCTGACGCGGGAAGCAACAGCCGAGGCTCTTTCGCTGCGCCTGCGACGCGACGGCGCTGTTCTCGCCGCCCTGCACGCGCGCGCGGCCACCTGGCGCATGCCCATGCCGGAGAACAACCTCAAGCAGGCCGACGTCATCGAATCGGCAACTGTTCTGCCCAACCCCAACGGCAGCGCCCCCGGCCAGTGGCTCGACACGACCCACAACAGCTATCGCAAGCTCGTCATGCTCGTGCCCGGCCCGCCCAATGAGTGCAAGCCCATGTTCGACGCCGAGTGCCTGCCGCGTCTGCGCGCAATCGTTCCGCAGCGCCACATCGCCAAGCGCACTCTCAAGGCCGCCATGATCCCGGAGTCGCAGGCAGACAAGCTCCTTGCGCCCATCTACACCACCTACAGCGACGTGGAGACCACAATCCTCGCGCACGCCGGCGACATTCAGCTCACACTCCTCTGTTCAAAAGCCAGCCAGGACGCAGCCGAGCAGCGTGTGGAAGAGCTGGCCGGCAAGCTGGAAGAGGCGCTCGACGACTGGCTCTACTCCTCCGATGGCGAGACGCTCGAGCAGATTGTGCTCTACTACCTCGGCCTTCGCCAGGCCACACTGGCCGTGGCGGAGAGCTGCACCGGCGGCATGGTGGCGCAGCGCATCACCGGCGTGCCCGGCAGTTCGCGTTCCTTCCTCGGCGGAGCCGTCGTCTACTCTGACCCGCTGAAGACCAGCTTCGCCAACGTGCCTCCAGAGCTGATCGCAAAGCATGGGGCCGTCTCCGCAGAGGTCGCTGCCGCCATGGCTGATGGAATCCGTCGCCGCACCGGCGCAACCCTGGGACTGGCCGTCACCGGCATCGCGGGACCCACAGGCGGCACCGAACAAAAGCCGGTAGGACTCATCTACTTCGCCGTCTCTGACGCGCAGAAAACCGACACGTATGACCGCACCTTCCGCGGCGACCGCAACCGCGTCCGCCAATGGGCCACGCAACAGGCGCTCGACCTGATTCGCAAAAAGTTGATGTAGCCCACCCGGCGCTCACTCCATGCACAAATACAGCAAAGGCAGACCCTCCGGTCTGCCTTTGCCGTATCGTGACCGCGAAAACTACGCCTTCGCTGCCAGCCGCTCGCTCACCAGTTGATAACCGCGCGCGAACAGGTCCTCCTGCGAGATCTTGCCCGCTTCCACATCGGCCAGAACGGCCTTCTGCGCAGCGTACTCGCGGTTGACCACGCCTGCCTTCGACTGCAGCATGCGCCACGCCTTGCGCCGTTCCACGCAGAACATCACGAGCTGACGCGATAGCGCACGATACTCCACCTTGCCGTTCTCCTCGTACTTGATGTACACGCCAAAGTCCGGAATGTACGCGCGGTGCGAGGGGTTCAGATAGTGGCGATACACAACGTCCTGCTGCGTGATGCGCACCAGCATGTTGTCGAGCGAAATCAGCTTCTCCGCCGCCTCCGGCTTGACCTTCTTCAGGTGGTTGCGGAAGCGCGCCTCCGTCGTGCACCAGTGCGCCACGGTGTAGCGCAGCGACTCGCCGGTTGATTTGATCTTTGTCTCGTACCAGTCAAGATCGAGCGACGGGTTGCCTTTGATGTCGAGCGCCTCCTGGTAGCTCTCGCCCTTGCGCGGATCGAAGACAAACTCCGGCACGCCGCGCGAGTCGCGCACGCGCTGCGCCTGGTGCAGAGCCATGTCGTCGGGCACGCCGTGCTCCGGCTGGCAGGTCGTGAAGGCCTGCAGGAACATCGTGCCCCGATACTCCAGCCCATCGAGAATCGCCCGGTAGAGCTTGGGCGCGTTGGCCATCGAAACCTGCGCCACGAACGGCGATCCATGTCCGGCGAGGAAGGTCTCAGCCACCGTCTTCTTCTCGGTGTTCTTGCCCTGCGTCGCAGCGCCAAAGACGTTCATATCGTTGCCGCCGAGCATCGGTGTCGAGTCCGAATTCTGTCCGCCGGTGTTCGAGTAGACCTGCGTGTCCAGCATCAGCACCTTCACGTTCGGCCGGTTCTGCAGCATCACCTTCGAGGTGTTCTGGTAGCCGATATCGCCGATGCCGCCGTCACCGCCAACCACCCACACCTTGGGCAGCTCAACGATCTCCTGATCGGTCATCAGCGCATCCGTAAAGTGCGTGAAGTGGTAGTACTCCTCCTCGTTGATGCCATTCGCGTCGCGGGTGAGAATCACGTCCGTCAGTCGTTCCGGCAGCACCGACCGCCGCGCATGATCCACGATGAAGTTCTCGCCCATCAGCCAACCCACGGTCACGCCGTCCTGGAAGAGCGAGTTCATCCATGGATAAGGATGCGGATTGTTCGGCGAGGTCGAGCCGTACACGGTGTTGCAGCCCGTGTGCGCGGCCATCGCCATCACACTCATGCCGTTGGCCAGGCGGCCATCCACCGGCTGCAGGCTCTTGTGGTTGAACGCCTCGGTCAGCAGCACCGCGGCAAGCGCCTCCACCAACTGCGCATCGGTAATTGCGCCGTTCTTCGCTTCATAAGCGGCAATGCGCGCCTTCGTGTCCTTGTTGTCCTCGCCGCCAAGACCCAGAATCAAGTGCGCGATGCCCTGTCTCAGCAGCGCATACTCTGCCGGATTCTTCTCCTTGAGCGCCGCAAGCCGCGCCGCACCCTTCTTTTCCAACTCGCCGGCCTTCGCAACAAGGCGGTCGCTCTTGGCGTGGTACACCGGACGCATGTACGCCTCAGTCACCGCCGCAATCGAGCGCAGCACGCTCTTCTCGCCGCAGCCCGCGCACGCGCCGTCGCCCGCCACCAGCGCATCGTAGTTCGTGCGCACCATCAGCATGTTGCGCAGCGTCGCGGTCTTTGAGTCAGCCGGGTTCGCGCTGTTATAGAAGCCGAGATACTTCTGTTTGGTATCGGGTAGCAGATCCAGGAAGTGCGTGCCCGTCTCGTGCTCGGCATTGATGTCCTCGGTCTCCTGCACCATCTTCAGCGCCTGATGATCGCCGCACGCCGTCACGCACGCTGCGCAGCCCTTGCACAGGTCGCTGACAAAGATGGAGAAGATGCCGCCGGCTCCGGGTGTCTTGCGCTCAGGCGACGAGAAGATCGCGTTGACCTTCTGATACGCCATCGGCACCTTTTCAAGAATGTGGAAGAACTGCGCCTTGGCCGCGGCGGAGAAGCCATCCACCTGCTCCGTCACCTCGCGCAGAATCTTTGGCAGCGGCGTGCCGGTCTTGATTTCTGCCAGCATACGCTCACGCGTGCGCTTCTCGATCTCCGGCAGCGCCTGCAGCATCTTCGCGCGGTCGCCAGCATCCGCCACGTAATACTGGATGGCGGTAGAGAGCAGCGTGGTCAGGTCCTGCGAGCAGTTGGGCAGAGCAGTATCCGGACACACCGAGATGCACTCCATGCACTGCGTGCAGTTCTCCGGGATGTAAAGCGGCGTTTCGCGACGCGCCACATACTTCGACGCCGTGTCGCCTGTTGCCGCCGCAATCACGCCCATCGCAATCAGCGGCGAAGCCGGCTGGTTGTAGCCGTAGCTCGCGCGGTACTCAGCGTCAAACGTCGCGATGCTCGAAACCGGCGGCCGCGCAGCCTGGCCAGTGGGATGCGCTGTGGATCGGCAGCCAATGCCGCACGATCCGCCCGCGGTGGCCAGCTCAAGAATCGGCATCAGCGCCGCGCCCCGCAGCGTGGAGCGATCCGCCGCGCTGAGCTCGCCAATCTTGATCTCCTTCACGCGCTCAAAGCCCTGCAGCATCACTTCCATGTTCGACTGGACGACCGCATCGCCGAACTTGCCGAACTTCTTCACATACTGCTTGTGCACAACCTCGCGATACTGCTCCTGCGTAATGCCAAACTCGCCCAGCAGCGAGCTGACGGCAAAGAACGCGCCGAGAAATGCGTTGCCCTGCATGCGCAGTTGCAGATCGGCGCGGTCCGTCGCCTTGCGGGCGATGTCAAAGCCGGGCAGCGTGAAGACGCGAATCTTCTTGTCGATAATCTGCTGCCGCGCCCACAGCGGCAGCCGCTCCCATGCCTGCTCGCCTTCCTCGTCAGACTCCCAGACGAGGCTGCCGCCTTCCTGCATGCCGTCCAGCGGATTCGTGTGCGTAAAAGCCTTCGGATCGCAGCAGAGCACCGTCGTCACATGCCGCAGATCGCAGTTCACGCGAATGCGCTCCTTCGCCGCAACCATGAAGTAGCTCGTCGGCGCGCCCTTCTTTTCCGATCCATACTTCGGATTGGCGCTGACGTGAATCACTTCCTTGGGGTTGCCAAGCTCGTCCACCACCTTGTCGCGCTCGTAAATCAGGTCGTTCAAATCGCCGAGAATCGCGCCCAGGTTCTTGCCCGTCGTAATCGCGCCCCAGCCGCCAATCGAGTGGAAGCGAACCGCCACTGCGCCCGCAGGCAGCAGCGACGGCGTCTCGTCGGCGATCACGCTGTACGGATGGTCCACTCCGAGCACGAAGAAATTCGCACCCTCCGCAGCCGTTTTGCCGTCCTTGCGCTTGCGGCCCGCGGTCGCATACTCATACGCGCCGATGATGTGCTCCGGGCGGAAGTCGCGCGAGCCGAGCCCGTAGCTGCCGCTGTAAATCTTCGGCAGTTCGCTCGGCGAGATTGCAGGCAGACCCTCCGCGGCTGGATGCCCCTCATACTGCACGGCCTTTGACAGCGCGGTGCGAATGTCGCGGCCCATCGGGTTGTCGCCGGCCAGCGGCTCGTCCGTGCGCTCCACAATGATGACGTTCTTCTTGCCCTTCAGCGCCGCCACAATGGCCGCCTCCGGGAACGGACGAATCACGTTGAGGTGAATCGATCCCACCTTCACGCCGCGCGTCTGGCGCAGATAATCCACCGCAGCCTCGATGTTCTCCGCAGCCGAACCAAGCGACACAAAGACCGTATCGGCGTCGTCCGTCTTGTACTTGCTGATCAGCCCATAGCGACGGCCCGTCAGCTCGGCAAACTTCTCGTAGGCTTCCTCAAGGAACTGCAGGATGGGCTCGGCGAAGTTGTTGCGCCGCGCGATCACGCCCTGCATGTAGTGTTCCTGGTTCTGCACCGGCCCCAGCAGCATCGGGTTGGTCAGGTCGATCATCTTGGGCACGCGCCGCCGCGTCGGCCCAAACAGCACGCGCTGCGCCTCCGTCGGGCAGTCGATCACGTCCTCGGGCGATCCAAGATACTCGCGAATCAGCTCGGACTCATGCTTGTAGAAGGTCCGCTCCAGGTGGCTCGTCAAAAAGCCGTCCATGATGTTCATGCCCGGCGTCAGGCTCAGCTCCGTCACGCGGCGCAAAATCAACGCCTGGTCCGCCGCCTGCTGCGCATCCTTGCCGAAGACCATGATCCAGCCGGTATCGAGCGCGCCGTAAATATCGTCATGGCCGCAGTGGACGTTCAGCGCATGCTTGGTCAGCGCGCGCGCGCCAACTTCCAGAATCATCGTCGAGCCCTTGCCCGGCGCATGGTAGTCCTGCTCCACCCCGTAGACCACGCCCTGGCCCGAGGTAAAGTTCACCACGCGCTTGCCGCACACCGAGTGCGCAATAGCGCCGCCCTGGGCCGCATGCTCGCCTTCCGTCTCAATCGCCAGCGTGTTCTGGCCAAAGACATTCAGATGCCCTTCGGCATAGGCCTGCTGGAAAAGCTCACCGCCCTCCGTAGAAGGAGTAATCGGATAGAACACGCCTGCTTCGGCGATGCGCGTTTCCGTATGGTAAGAAACCAGTTGGTTCCCGTTGGCGGTAACCCGGATGCCGGGATAACGTGCAGGTGCGGTCATAATTCCCCCTCTGTGCCTTTCCTTCTCTTGCCTCACGTTTGCCCCTCCCCGCGTTCGAAGAAAGCCGCGTCGGCTCACTTGAACGCGTTCAGGACAGTCCTCCACGGACAAGACGCCGGAGAGGCTTGCGGCCTGATCCTGTGGCGTCTTCCTTCGCTCTTCCACTCTTGCTGCCGCGCAGCCGGAGGGTCTGCGCGCCGAATTACTGCGACCGGCTGGATGCAGCCGGCGTCCTCAAACTTTTGCCCCTACGAGTCTAATGGCCAGAGCGCAGTCGAGGAAACTCCTGGGGAAGATTTGCCACAAAATCCGCTTCCATCTCAGTATGCTCTTTAAATAAAAGACGCTGTACCAAGCTGCGGGATTGCAGCAAACCCCAGCCTTTCTGCTCCGAATCGCTGTCATCCCCCTCGCCGCTTCTCCTGAGCCTATACTGGCTTCGACTCAAAATTGCTTTCCGCATCATTTCGCCTCGGAGGCAGAGCAAGTGCCTGCGCCCTCGCAGTTTGCCACCTACCCCAGTCTTCGCAATCGCGCCGTCGTTGTCACCGGCGGCGCCACCGGCATCGGAGCCTCCATCGTCGAGCACTTTGCCCGCCAGGGCGCGCGGGTCATCTTCCTCGACGTGCAGGACGTCCCAGCCCAGGCTCTCGCCGCATCGCTCGCGCGCGACGGATGCCTGGCGCCCGTCTATCTGCACTGCGACCTCACCGATCTCTCCGCACTCCAGGAGGCGGCGCAGCAGGCCATTGCCGTTCTCGGCACAGTTGATGTCCTCGTCAACAACGCCGCCAACGATCAGCGCCACACCGTCGAGCAGGTCACGCCCGACTACTGGGATCGCTCCATCGCCGTCAATCTGCGCCCGCAATTCTTCATGATTCAGGCCGTGCTGCCCGCCATGCGCGCGGCAGGTCGGGGCGCCATCATCAACATGAGTTCGATCTCGTGGATGATCCCTTCCACCGGCGTCCCCCTTTACGCCACCGCCAAGGCCGCCATCGTCGGGCTCACTCGAACCCTCGCCCACGAGCTTGGCTCCGCCGGCATCCGCGTCAATGCCGTCCTGCCCGGCGCCATCGCCACGGAGAAGCAGAAGCAGCTCGTCTACACCCCGGAGTACAAGGCCGAAATCCTCGCCAGCCAGGCCCTCAAATGCGACATCCTGCCCGATGACGTCGCGCGGCTGGTCCTCTTCCTCGCCGCCGACGACTCCGCCGCCATCACCAACCAGAGCTACATCATCGACGCAGGCTGGGTCTGAGTCCATCCCAGCGCATGGCTTGCGCATGACCGTCGTCATCGCGCGTTTCGCGGTTCCATCCCTTAAGATGCTTGCGGGAGTCCAAAGCATGTTTCCTCGTTCGCTCATTCATTCGCGCTTCTCTCCTTGCGCGGCGCTTCTCGCCGCAGCCATTCTTCTCCTTCATCCGCAACTGCGCGCTCAAAGCCCGTCGGAAGCCGAAAAGCTTGCCGCCGGTCTGCCGCCTGAATCGCGCGCCGTGCTGGATCATCTCGCCTCCCTCGATGAGCTGCCCGACGGTGTTTGGAAGATGCACTCCGGGGACCTGGCCCACGGCGAGGCGGTCCATCTGGATGAGAGCGACTGGCAGACCATGGCGCATGGCAAGGCGCCAAAAGAGAGCCTGTGGTTCCGCCAGACCTTTCGCGTCCCCAACAGCCTGCATGGATACGATCTGACCGGGGCGCGCATCTGGTTCCAGTTTCATTGCTACGCAAACGGCCCGATGCCCATGATCCTCTACTCCAACGGCCGTCGCGTCGCGATGGGCGATGATCTGGAGCCGGTCGTTCTCTTTGACGGCGCGCGCCCCGGCGAGAGCGCAACGGTCGCCGTCAAGCTGCTCCACACGGTCGACGTAAAGACCTTTCAGGGAGCGACCCTGCGAATTGATTTCCCTGCAGGCAGGCCCAGCCCAAAAGACCTGCGTGAGGAGTTCCTCTCTGCTGCGCAGTTGGTGCCGTCGCTCGCGCCCGGAGACACGGGCAAGATGGACATCCTCAACGGTGCCATCCAGACCGTCAAGGTCTCTGCGCTCAACGAAGCCAACGCCGCCAATCCCCAGGCGCTGGCGCAGTCGCAAACCGCCTTCGACGCCAGCCTCAATGAAGCCGCGCAGAAGCTCGACGCCCTCAAGCCGCTGCTCTCCCAGGCCACCTATCACCTCACCGGCAACTCCCACATTGACGCCGCCTGGCTCTGGCCGTGGACCGAAACCGTCGATGCAGTCAAGCGCACCTTCGGCACCGCCCTCCAGCTTATGTATGAGTACCCGCAGTACACCTACACGCAGTCCGCCGCGGCCTACAACGAGTGGATGGCGCAGAAATATCCCGACATGAATGCCGAGATTGCGCAACGCATCAAGGAGGGGCGCTGGGAGATTGTCGGCGGCATGTGGGTCGAGCCCGACCTGAACATGCCCGACGGCGAATCGCTCGTGCGACAGATTCTTGTCGGCAAGCGCTGGTACAAGCAGGCCTACGGCGTGGATGTCCGCATCGGCTGGAACCCGGACTCCTTCGGCTATACCTGGCAGCTCCCGCAGATTTACAAGAAGAGTGGCATCGATTACTTCGTTACCCAGAAGATGACGTGGAATGACACCAATCAGCTTCCCTTCAAGCTCTTCTGGTGGGAGTCGCCCGACGGATCGAAGGTGCTCACCTACTTTCCGCATGACTATGCCAACAACAACCTGAACCCGGTGCGTCTCGCGCGCGACCTGGCGGAAGCCCGTCAGCGCGCCACCGGCATGACAGACATGATGGACCTCTACGGCACCGGCGATCATGGCGGCGGGCCCACGCGCGTCGTCCTCGATGAAGGCACGCACTGGACCGAGCCGGGACACGTGACACCGAAGTTTGAGTTCGGCACGGCGCAGTCCTACTTCTCGTCGATTGAAAAGCAGATTGCCACCGCAAGCCCTGAGTGGAATTACCAGTCCATCGCCAGGGGCTACACGGCGCCCCCTGCCGCCACCGGTCTCGTCTCGATTCCTACCTGGAAGAGCGAGCTCTACTTCGAATACCACCGCGGCGTGATGACCACACAGGCCAATCACAAGCGCGGCATGCGCGAAAGTTCCGAGGAGACACTGAACGCGGAGAAGTGGGCGTCTCTCGCCTGGCTCGATGGCAGCACGTATCCAGCCGACGAACTGACGGAAGACTGGAAGAAGGTCCTTTTCAACCAGTTCCATGACCTCGCCGCCGGCTCCGGCATCGGCGTCATCTACAAAGACGCGCAGAAGGATTTCGACGTCGTTCGCATGTCCACGCAGGCCATCTCACAAAACTCTCTGCAAACCGTGGGCGAGCGGGTCGACACCTCCGCCGCTGCCAAAGCGCCCGGCAGCCAGCCGGTGATTGTCTTCAATCCACTCGGATGGGCGCGCTCGGGCGATGTGGACGTGCAGGTGCAGGTGCCGGACATTGGGCCCTATGGATTACACGCTACCGACGTCAGCCGGAACGTGCCGGTCAATATTGAGACCCTTTCGCTCGATCGCGAGACCGGCGTAGCTCTCGTCCGTCTTCACGTGGAAGACGTTCCCCCGCTCGGCTACAAGGTTGTTTCCGTCTCGCGCCGGACGGCTGCCGAACAGCAGCGCCCGATTGGCGTCTTCGCCCGCGAGGATGGCGACACGGCCGTGCTGGAGAACGCAGCTTTGCGCGTCGTCGTCGATAAGCATACCGGCTGCATCACCAGCCTGTTCATCAAGCGGTCGGAGTTCGACGCCTTTACCGACGGCGCGTGCGGCAATCAGTTGCAGTTCTTCAAGGACACGCCGAAGGAATACGACGCCTGGAACATCGATCCCGGCACGCTCGACGTTCCGCCTATGACCATCGATCACCCTGACTCGGTCACCGTCCTCAGGTCAACGGACGGCGCGCCGGGCATCCGCATCGCCTCGCACTGGCAGAATTCAAAGTTCGTTCAGACGCTGCGGCTGCCGCAGGGCGCCAACATGGTCGACGTGGAGAACGACATCGACTGGCACGAGACGCACGTTCTGCTCAAAGCTGCATTCCCCCTCACCGTCGCGGGCCCGTTCGCAACCTACGAGATTCCCTTCGGCACCATCGAGCGCCCGACCACCCGTAACAACAGTTGGGAGAAGGCACAGTTCGAGGTCCCCGCGCAGCGCTGGGCAGACCTCGGCGACAGCCTGCACGGCTTCAGCGTCCTCAACGAGTCGAAGTTCGGCTACGACGCCGTGGGCCATCTGCTGCGCCTTTCACTGCTGCGCTCGCCCACCTGGCCCGATCCGCAGGCAGACCGCGGCCATCACCACTTTCACTATGCAATGTATCCGCACTCAGGAACATGGAAGGAAGCCATGACCGTGCGCCACGGCTGGGAGTACAACTACCCGCTCACCGCCGTCCTCGCCACCGCCCATCCCGGCGCCCTGCCCGCCAGCCACTCCTTCGCCTCGGTTGCGCCAGACAATCTCGTGCTCACCGCAGTAAAGAAAGCCGAGGACGCCGATGGCCTCATCTTCCGCGCCTATGAATGGGCGGGCAAGGACTCCGTCGCCGAGTTCCATGTCCCCGCCGGCGCACGGTCCGCAACCGTAACCAACCTCATGGAGTCGCCGCAGGCCGGCCCGCTCGTCGTCACGCCCGAAGCGAATGGCAGCGTCGTCAAGGTGTCCGTCCATCCCTATGAGATTCTCACCATCCGCGTGGATTACCCAACCGCCACGCCCCAACCCTGACCCTTACCCCAACCGGATGCCGCACCTGAACCATTCTCAGGTGCGCATCCGGTCTGGTACCCTTACGCCACGGAGTTTAGCAATGGACATCACTTCCCCGTTTGTCGTCGTGCCCGTGATTGTTGCGGTCTTCTTCGCCTGCATCTTCTTCGCCACCAGTTCGAAGGAAGACGGGCACGCCAGCCACTGATCTTGGGGCGCGCGGCCCCCGCCGTGCGCCTCGCCGCAGAGCAGCCGGCCATCCGTCCTCTCCAGACTGTGGGAACCGGTTTCCCTATCCTTGCGTACTCCACGACAGGAGAAATTGCCATGATACGGAGAGCCAGTGCGGCTTTGGTTGTTGGATCCCTTGCGGTCCTGATCGCCGGTTGCAGAGTTCACGTGGACAAGGACTCGGCCGGCCAGGAAAAAACTGTTCAGGTCGACACGCCGTTCGGCGGCATGCACGTGAACACCAATCAGATTACAGCTGCCGATCTAGGCCTGCCCGTCTATCCCGGTGCAACCATCGTCGCCGACGACAAAAACAACCAGTCCGCCGACGTTCACATGGGATTTGGCGAGTGGCAACTGCGCGTTCGCGCCATCAGCTACTCCACGCCAGACGCGCCGGATAAAGTCATCGCCTTTTATAAGAAGGCGCTCGCGCGCTACGGCGACGTCATCACCTGCCAGAATTCCACCCCCGTCGGCAAGCCCGTTGCAACCTCAGAGGGCCTCACCTGCGCCGACAACGGAAAGCACAGCACCGTCCAGGTGGACACCTCGGACAATGGCATTCACCTCGGCAGCGGCCTTGAGTTGAAAGCCGGCTCCAAACATCATCAGCACATCGCCGGCATTGAAGACAGCAAGGGCGGCCAAACCCGCTTCGGCCTCGTCGAACTGCAACTGCCCGCTTCAACAGATTCAGGCTCCGGCTCAAGCGACTGATCCACAACCATGAAACCTCCTGTGCCGCTCAGATTCGCCTGCAGCGCGGAGAGCAGGGCTGTGTCTCGGCATGCGGGCAATAGCCCTCAGAAATCTGTTCAAAAAGCATTGCTACAGCGATTTAGTGGAGTGTATAGTCGCTTCCCATAGGATTCCAGTCCCCACCAGCTAACGCCGGCGGAATCCTGCAAGGAGTCTGGATGCGAAGCGTTGCAGTCTTCCTGATTGCTCTGTTCCTTCCCGCCACCGTGTTTGCGGGAACGAAGATGACTGTTGCCCAGTTGGACCAGATGCTTGCCTCCCGGTTGGCCGCGCATGAGTCCGATACCGACACGGCACAGAAGATCGCTGGCATCGAATTGACCGAGAGGCTCACTTCGGCAAATGTGGCCAATTTGAAAAAGACTCTCCAGATGGGGCCGCTGACCGAGATTGCGGTTGAGATGCAGGCCGACTCCTCGGCATTTCTCAATCCTCCAGCCGCAGAGCTTCCACAAAAGCCTGCGCCGACGATTCCCGAGCAGCAGGCCATGCTGAATGGAGCTGTTCATTTTGTGGCGATCACCTTTCAGCATCTTCCCGACTTTCTGGCGGAAAGGCTGACCAGCAGTTTTGACAATTCACCTCTAGTCCTGACGCACAGCGGATGGGCGCCTCCCAATAGCCTGCTGCACACGGCGGGCACGTTCAAGCAAGTGGTTACCTACCGAGGCGGCCGCGAAATTTCGATTGGCAATCTGAGTGCCGACGGAAAGCGCTCGAAAGGCGGACCTGCACCGTCAGGACTCAGTTCCAGTGGCGAGTTCGGCCCTGTCCTCGCGACGATCTTGCGCGATACCTCCAAAGGCTCAATTCAATGGAGCCACTGGGAGCAAGGTCCATCGGGACCGGTGGCGGTCTTTGCATACCAGGTACCGCAGTCTGCCTCCCACTACCAGGTGGACTATTGCTGCGTGCGCGGCTCAGAAGATCCAAAATCCTACGAAGGCAGCAAAGATCAGCGTCTTGGCAACGCATACCACGGAACGCCTGGATACCACGGCGCGATCTTCCTGGACCCCACGGTGGGAACCATCCAGCGGATTACGCTTGAGGCCGAGATGGATCCGCAAGCGGCGATTACAACTGCGCAGGTCTCCGTGCGCTACGGCATCGTGACCATCGGCGGCCAGAGTTATACCTGCCCAGTTGCGAGCCTGGCGATCTCCGATGCGCGCACACGGCTTGGTGGCGACATGAGCGATCGCACCATTCGGCGCATCAATGAGGCGATGTTTACCAACTATCACCGCTTCGGAACAAGTTCGCGAATCCTCATCGATGGAGAGCCGCAGTAATCTACTCCAGCGCCCGCGCCTGTCACTGTCTTCAGCAATTTCCGTTGGTTCGGGATAGGCGTCCGTCCCCATTCCAAAAAGCCGGCCTAGGGTTGCTTCACAGGATGGGTCGCGCCGGCGTGCAGATAGCGACTCGCGAACTCCAGAAACGTAGGCCAGTTCGGTCCCGGCGTGTGGCCGCCTGAGTGCTGCCGAAACGCAATCTCCCCTGCCGTCAGCGGAGTCTCCATCGGCGGAAAGACCGTGGTGCCAAGATCGCGCTTCCCCAGCAGCCTGTACACCGGCCCCGCGCCCACTGCCGCCAGAAACATCCCCTTCGCATCGGCCCAGCCGTCCCCATCCGTCGCGCCGCCTGAGATGAAGACCGGCCGCGGCGCCACCAGCGCAATCAGCTCATTCGCATCCACGGGCAGGTCCGCGGTCGTCAGCGTGCTGTCATACTTGAGAAAATTCCCCGCCATCCAGTGGTATTCGCTCGTCGCGGCCACATTTCCAATCTGCTCGCCAAAGTGGTGGCGGTACAGCTTCGCGCCCGCCTCCCCCGACGAGCTGATGTAGCCAATTGCGAAGCGAGGGTCATACGCCATCGCCACCAGCGACGCCTTGCCGTAACGCGAGTGGCCCTCGATACCCACCTGTTTCGCATCCACGTCCTTGTCGGTTTCAAAGTAGTCCAGCGCGCGGCTCGCGCCCCACGCCCATGCCCGCAGAGCGCCCCACTGGTCCGGTGTGCGCGGCTGGCCTTTGTTCGCCAGCCCGACAATCCCCTCCGCAAGCCCCGCACCATTGTCCGGCTGCACGCTCGTCGGAACATACTCCGCATAACCCCATCCGCGCGCCAGCACCTGCTGTTCCCACGTCGGTCCCGCGTTGGCCGGCGGAGCGTACTGCGGAAACCGCTTGGCAAACATCGCCATGAATGCCTTGCTGAAGGCCAGCTCCATGATTACCGGCACCGGGCCCTTGGCATGAGCAGGCGTGCTCACCGTCAACTCAATGTTGACCGTGATCTTCGGATCGGCGGAGTTGTCCACGTGCCCCACCACCGTCTTGGTCACCAACGGAACCATGCCGTTCATCTCCTGCTTCACGCCCGTCACCTCCCACGTCACCTTGGGCAGATGTTCCGGCATGCGGCCCAGAATCTCACGGTCGAAGAGCTCCACGATCTGCGGCCTGCGCTCATGCCACCATTCCGCCGGCGTGCGCACCGGCATTCCGTTGTTCAAGACCAGCGCAGCCGGCGGCGGTCCATAAATATCCGCCTTCGACTCGTCGTAGTTGGCGGCATTCGCAGCTTTCGGATTGCCATTCGCGCCCGGGCGAAGCGTCTTGATCCCCAGCAGATCCATCATCCGCTGATGGTCCTTCTCTGAGGCTGCCTGAATCGCCAGTTCCTCCGCAGTCGGCTGATAAGCCGGAGCCTTGGTCTGCGCCGCAGCCTGAGCCCCATCGGCCTTCTGCTGAGCCTCCGCAGAGAGGCAATACGCGCAAAGCACAGCGCCGAAAACTCCGGCAAGCAACAACGCCAAACGGCTGGCACGATTCATAAGCACCTTCAGCAGCAGAAAATTAAGCCCCTTGCGAACCACGCCAGCATAGCGATTTACCCCGCCACCGGCAAGCGCCTCCACGGCCTCTGCACATCCATTTCAAGTTCGCCGCCATAACGCCGATACAAAGTGTGAATCGCATTTCCGAAGGAATGTCCACATGAACTGGCTCAAGAGTCTCACCATCTCGCGCAAATTCAACCTGTCGTTTGGCATTGTCTGCGCCTGCTTTGTGCTGCTCGGCATCTACACCTTCATCACGTTCCGCGGCATCGCGCAAAGGAGCGTCGATGTCAGCGCCAACGCCTTCCCCGCATCCGTGGCCCTCGCCGATGCCCGCGCTTCCGCAAATGCGGTCCGCCGGGAGGACCTGGAGGCCTTGCTCTGCCAGACGCCGGAATGCATCGCCAGTCATAATACCGCGCGCCTGAATGCCGTAGCCGCCTATCAGCAGGCGATCCGGCAGTATGAGCCAACCATCAGCTATCCCGGTGAACAGCCGCTCCATAGCCGCTTCGTCAACGCCTTTGATCAATATCTCCGCGCCAGCGACACGATTCATAGCATGATGACCTCAGGCAAGTCCGGAGACGCGCTCGATCTCATCTCAGCCCCCGCCACGCTCTCCCAGTTCAACGAAGCGGTGGCCGCGCTCACAGACGATCTCAATCTCAATGCAAAGCACGGCATCGAGGAATCTACGTCTGTCACCGATGCCAGCAGCCGCGCCACGTGGATCAATGCGGGCGTGACGCTCTTCCTGATCGTCTTCTGCTCAGGGATCGGATTCCTTTTGACATGCCTCATTGCTCCACCCCTCCGGGAAGTCACAGCCGCGCTTGAGCGCGTCGCGGAGAAAGACCTCAGCATCAGCCTCGATGCAGGACGCACCGATGAGATCGGCCGCCTCACCGCAGCCCTCAACACCAGCGTCTTTTCCATGCGAAGCGTCCTGCGCTCGGTTGCTCAAGGAGCTGAAACACTCTCGTCGGCAACCGCCGAAATGAGCGCGCGCTCCGTGCAGGTGGCGGGCAACGCCAACACGCAGTCAAGTAAAACCAATCAGATTGCCGCCGCAGCGCAGGAGATGACGGCGACCATCGGAGAGATCAGTCACAACGCTGAAACCGCCGCCAATGCCAGCCGGATCTCCGCTGAAACGGCAGACCAGGGTGGTGCGGTCATGAAGGCTGCGACCGAAACCATGAGCAAGATTTCCGATGCAACCGGCATCGTCTCCGACAAGATGAACTCGCTTGCTCATCGTTCCGAGGAGATCGGAAAAGTTGTCAACGTCATCCAGGAGATTAGTGAGCAGACCAACCTCCTCGCCCTCAATGCTGCCATCGAGGCCGCCCGCGCCGGAGAGCACGGCCGCGGCTTCGCCGTTGTGGCCGGCGAGGTCCGCCGTCTGGCCGAACGCACCAAAGGCGCCACCGAAGAGATTGCCGGCACCATCCGCAGCATTCAGGAAGAAACCCGCAGCACCCTCGATGTGATGCACGAGAGTCACGCCGCGGTCGAGGTGGGCATGAACGAAACCGTGCGCGCCCACAAGAGCCTCGAAGCCATCATCCAGTCGTCGCGCCAGGTCGAGCACCAGATCCAACTCATCGCCACAGCCGCAACACAGCAGACCGCGGCCTCCGGAGAGATCTCCGAGTCGGCGGGACACATCTCCCAACTCGCCGTGGAAAACTCGCACGGCGCAGAAGAAGCCGTAGAGGCACTCAAAAATCTCGCTTCCCTCGCCTCAGACCTCGATGGCATCATCCGCCAGTTCCGCCTCGACGTCGACGAGCGCAAGGAACCGGATCGGCGCAGCCTTTCCACGCGCAACTTCGCCTTCTCGCCTCGCTCCATTCCCGCCTGAACCGCTCCAACTCCTCTGCCCCGGCCACACTACCCCCTGGCCGGGGCTTTTGTTTGTCTTCGCCATCGCATCTTCGCGCATCGCACCCCGCCAATCTCACTGTGATAGCCTCCGAGGAAGAGGCGACGCGTCCCGTCCGTACAACGCCTCACCACCTTTTGTGCAACCAACTTACAGGGAGTACGCTGCATGAGCGCCGCAAGATATGACCTGATCGTGATCGGCTCAGGCCCCGCCGGGCAGCGCGCCGCCGTCGCTGCCTCAAAAATGAAGAAGCGCGTGGCTGTCGTCGAAGCCCGTGCGGTCGTTGGGGGCGTCTGCATCAACACCGGCACGATTCCTTCCAAAACCATGCGCGAGGCCGTCCTCCATCTCTCCGGTTACAACTACCGCTCCGTTTACGGTATGAACTACCGCGTCAAAGACAAGATCACCATGAGCGATCTCGCCTTCCGCGTTCAGGGCGTCATCAAGACCGAGGTGGATGTCACCGAGGCGCAGCTTTCCCGCAATGGCATCGATGTCGTGCACGGCATCGCCCAGTTCGTCGATCCCCATCAGATTCGCGTCGGTGGGCCACAGGGCGAAGCGACGCTTGAGGCCGATCGCATCATCCTTGCCGTGGGCACCCGTCCCGCATCGTCGCCCAAAGTCCCCCTCAACGGGCGCACCATCGTCAACAGCGATCAGATTCTCGACATCCCCGAACTGCCGCGCACTCTCATCGTCGTCGGCGGCGGCGTCATCGGCGTTGAGTATGCCTGCATGTTCGCCATCCTCGGCGTGCGCGTCACCCTCATCGAAAAGCGAAACCGCCTGCTCGAGTTCGCCGATCAGGAAATCATCGAGGCCCTCAGTTATCACCTCCGCGACAGCCGTGTCACCATGCGACTCGGCGAAGAGGTGGACAGCGTGGAAGAGTTGCCGGACGGCGGCGTCGTCGCGAACCTGAAGAGCAACAAAAAAGTCTCGGGAGATGCCCTGCTTTACGCCGTCGGCAGACAAGGTAACGTGGACGATCTCAACCTCCCTGCGGCTGGCCTTGAGGCAGACAATCGCGGACGCATCGCCGTGGATGAACACTACCAGACCAAAGTCGAACATATCTTCGCCGTCGGCGACGTCGTCGGCTTTCCCTCCCTCGCCTCCGTCTCCATGGAACAGGGGCGCATCGCCGCCGCGCGCGCTTTCGACGACCATGCAGCAACCTCCAACCCCAGCTTCTACCCCTACGGCATCTACACCATTCCCGAGATCAGCTTCATCGGAAAAACAGAAGAGCAGTTGACCGATGAAGATGTCCCCTACGAAGTCGGCATGGCCTACTATCGCGAGGTGGCGCGCGGCCAGATTCGCGGCGACACAACTGGACGCCTCAAACTCGTCTTCCATCGCGATACGCGCAAGGTCCTCGGCGTGCACATCATCGGTGAGGGCGCCAGCGAGTTAGTGCACATCGGCCAGGCCGTCATGGCCCTCGACGCCACCATCGACTATTTCATTGACACCGTCTTCAACTACCCAACGCTCGCCGAGTGCTACAAGGTCGCCGCGTTCAACGGACTCGGCCGCCTGCATCGCTACCAGGCGGGATAACGTCGAAGGAGTCTGCCATGTCTACCGCGATTGGCGTTGTCATGACCGAACATATTGTTGCCGGCAGGCTTGAAGACCAGCGGCTCACCGGGCAGTTGCTCCGCTTCCCTCAGGACGAATCGGAGCTCGACGCTCTCGTCTCCATCCCGGGCGGCGAACTCGTCGAGACCATCGCCGACCTCGTCATGAAGCTCGCAGCTGGCTCACCCGGCAAGCTCGATGCAATCGGAGTAGCCGTGCCCGGCATCATCCGCCACGGCATCGTCGAAGACTCCCCCAATTTCGCGCAGCTCAAGGGCATGCGCATGGCCGAAGAACTCGCGCACGTGCTCAGCGGCAAAGGCATGACTGCCCCCGTGCATATCACCAACGACGCCGACGCCATCGCCGCCGGCGTGGCGGCAACCCGCGGCCAGCTCAACAAGCTCACCCGCGTCTGGACCATCGGCAATGGCATCGGCTACGGCCGCTGGCCTTACGTCGAAGGCGTCTGGGAGGGCGGTCATATCACCGTCTCTCTCGACCCCAGGGAACGCTTCTGCGGCTGCGGCGGCATCGGCCACCTCGAAGGCATCATGGGTTACCGCGCCATGCGCATGCGCTTCCTCGACATGGAACCGGAAGAGGTCTTTGCGAACGCCGAGCGCGGCGACGCCAGATGCCGCGATTTCGTCGATCTCTGGCATCGCGCCCTGGCCGCGGCCACTGCGTCGTTCATTCACCTCGCCGGTCCCGGCCGCTTCTACTTCACCGGCCACAACGTCGCCTTCCTCCACCTGCCCACCCTCCGCAGCCATCTGGAGACAATGGTCAAGATGAGCCCACTGCTCAGCTATTCGCTCGAGATCCTCCAACCCGACGACGAGACCGCCCTGCTCGGCGCAGGCGTCAGCGCCCTGCGCGCTCTTACCTGGTAACGCACCGCCCGGCCAACCCGCACACGATGTCGTTGATCCCCACCGCCTCGCGCGTCGCTTCCGCGCACAGCAAAGAGCTCGGTTTAAGGTAAACTTGCCTTAGCTCAATCCCCCGCGGAGGGATGGGTGAGCGGTTGATACCGGCGGTCTTGAAAACCGTTGTGCCTGAAAGGGTACCGGGGGTTCGAATCCCTCTCCCTCCGCCAATTAGCCTTCCAAGGTTGCCCTACCAAGTCCTGTCTGAAGCAAAAACAAACTGAAAACAGATGACTTATTGTTCTTCCTTGTCCAACTGACCACGATGGAAGCCATGTTCCTCCGGGGGTACATTGGGGGTATGTTGGCCTTTCCGCTGGGGTTTCATCTCAAGCAGGTCATTGGCAGCATTCCCGAGGCGCTCACTGAAACCGCAATCCGCAAAGTAAAGACTGCGGCCACCGCGCATCATTTGAGCGATGGTGGCCTTGCTCCACTTCTCTCCCCTGACCGCTGCTCCGTTTCCTCGGCCAGATGCCGCTTGAATCCCACCGCCTGCTCGGAGTGGAACGTCTTGAAATCCCGATATCGACTGTCGTCTTCAAACCAGCTCAGCGCCTTCGCGGCGATATCCACTGACTGCTCGCTGTGGCGCTTGGCCTCTTTCAGATAGGCGAAGTATCCTCGCTTGATTCGCTCGCTTTCCGCTTTGTGCTTCATGCCGGTTTCTGACCGATGACTGCAGTCACTGTTTACGATGGGTGGATAGGCCTCACTGAATCCTTGCACCAGGTTCTCTATTGATTGCCGCGAGGGCTCAGGCGCAAACCATGCAATCCGATCACTGGTCTCAGACACAACTCCGCGAACATGCAAAACATCTGCGGGAACTAGCTGCTGCCGGCAATGGCTCCGCCAGCGAAACGCTTACGACGTATCCACGTCACTTCACGATGCTGGCGTTCCGCAGCCGCAGCG
>JAJXWA010000079.1 GCA_021781795.1 Acidobacteriota bacterium | reverse complement strand
CCGCCTTCGGTCGGGTTGTAGAAGAGATTGCGAGTGTTATAGAGCTCATGCAGGACGTAGCCGCCAAACTGCACAGTGTTAAGCGGGAGCACCACGGACATTCCTGCCTGGTCGCCAAGGACATCGCTGTGTGGGTTGTTCCACTCGTTCACCTGGTCGCCGACGCCGAGGATATCGGCTGTGCGGTGATGGAAGCGGCGAATGTAGTTGTACCAGGTGGAATTTTGAAGGGTTGTTGTGGGGCTAAGGAAGATGTTCTCACGCGCATAGGTGAGCGCCATCTCATTGGTGTCGTATTTGTGGTACGCGTCGAAGGGCAGCGCGCTATAGAAACCGCTCGACGGCTGGCTGTAGTGGGAACCGTTGGGTTCGACCAGACCGATGTCGGTGAGGGGAATCACCTGCGCACGATAGCCGCCGGATTTGGAATAGAACGCGCCGAACGTGAAGCTGCCGGCTGAGAAGTTCTTGATGGTCTTGCCGAAGGCGGAACCGTCTTTGGAGGGATTGCCGAAGCCGTCTGGCGCAACACGAAAATCGTCGCCACGGCCCAGGCCGCCGCCCAGCACGGTGGACCAGCCATGGAACCTTCCCGTGTTGCCCACGAATGCAAAGTTCTGCGTGCCGTAGGGTCCGTCGGTCAGCTCGATGCTCAGGTGACGGTCTACAGTTGGCTGGATGGGAGTGAACTCGATCGACCCGCCGACGCTGTTGTACCAGCGGCCGATCGGCTGGCCGGGGCCGTAGGTCACTTCCAGGTTCTGCATGACCAGGTTCTCGGGCATCGTCGCCGACTGCCACAGACCCGTTGCCGGATCGTCCACCGGAATACCGTCAAAGCTGACGCCGAGCGAGCCGGGCGAGATGAAGCCGGTATTCTCACCGGCCCAACCCTGCTGAATACCATTCAGCATGACCGAGTACTTTGTCGCACCAGTTTGGCCGTAACCAATCACGTTTGCACCCGGCGTGGACTGGATCATCTGCGCTCCGCCTGCAACCGGGCCGCCCGCGTCCAATTGCTTGCGGTCGAGTACACGGACCGTATCCGGCATCAGCATCACATCTTCACGGGTGGGCACGGGCTTGGCTTCCGGATCCACGGTGCCGCGCACAATCACGCTTTCGGCAAGGCTCGCTACCTGCAGGCTGATGTCAACTGAGGTGTGCAATTGAGCGGACGTAAGCCGCAGTGTGAATGACTCAAAGCCGGACTTCAGCACATTGATAATCTGCGGATTCGTCGTCGAGACATTATTGAAGACAAATGCTCCGTTTGAATCCGTCGTGGTATGCGCCACCACATTGGTCGTCATATCCGTGAGAGAGACAGCGGCCTGCGGCACTGCCGCGCCCGAAGGATCCGCCACCCTGCCTTGCACGCGGATATTCGCAGCGAAGGACAAACTACTGAAAATCAGCATTAGGCTAAAGCACAACAGCAGCTTGCGTACCATGCAACCAACCTCCATTGAAGTCGTCAGAATTCCAAATTGAATTGTTTTGGCAAATGAGCCCATCGATGCGAGACACACGGCTTCCGGTGGTCTTCGCGGGAAAGACAGTTTTACTTTCTGTGAATGTCGTTACACGCCTTTGAAGCGAAGATGAATGTTCGACATGAGAAGTGTTGCGCCGCGATGAAATGCACAGAGCTGGCAGGCGCTTGCCGATTCGTTGCGGCCGCCGGCGCTGCGTTACCCTACTGACTGATGGGCCGCATTCGCGTACTTCCCGACCACGTCGCCAACCAGATCGCCGCCGGCGAGGTGGTGGACCGGCCTGCATCCGTAGTCAAAGAACTGCTTGAAAACGCGCTCGACGCAGGAGCCATGCATATCCGGGTCGAAGTGGAAGCGGGCGGGCGGCGTCTCATCCGCATCCGCGACGACGGCCACGGAATGAATCGCGACGATGCGCTGCTGGCCTTCGAGCGCCACGCCACCAGCAAGCTGCGCACCGCCGACGATCTGCTGTCGATAGCCACGCTGGGCTTTCGCGGAGAGGCGCTTCCCTCCATCGCATCGGTCGCGCGCGTCACGCTGGAGACCGCCACGGGCGACGAAGCATCCGGCACGCGCATGGAGATCGCCGGCGGCAGGATCCTGCACGTCGACGACACTGCCCTGCCCCGCGGCACCACCCTTGCTGTCGCCGACCTGTTCTACAACACGCCGGCGCGGCGCAAGTTCCTGCGCGCGGAGAGCACCGAGCTTGCGCATGTGACGGCACTGGTGACGCACTATGCTCTGGTGCATCCGGAGAAGCACTTTGAACTGCTGTCCTCCTCCCATACGCTGATGGCCGCCCCGCCGGTGGCCCGCACCGCCGAGCGCATCTATCAGGTCTTTGGCAAGGACACGCTGGCGCAACTGCTGCCCGTGTCCGCCGAGCTACCCTTGGAGCGCGTGGGCCTGCCCGCTGCCCCGCCCTGGAAGCAGGACCCCGAGGAGCCGAAGCGGGAGCCCGGAACGCTGCGCCTGACCGGCTTTTACTCCAAGCCGGAGTTGCAGAAGCTGAATCGTAACTCCATCTACATCTTTGTGAACAAGCGGCTCATCCGCGACCGGCTGCTGCTGCACGCTATCACCGAGGCCTACCGCAACATCATCCCGCCGACGAGCTTTCCGGTCGTGCTGCTCTTTCTGGAGATGCCGCCCGAGGAAGTCGATGTAAACGTGCATCCAGCCAAGACGGAGGTTCGCTTCCGCCAGCAGAATGTCATCCACGACTTTGTGCGAGACAGCCTGCGCAATGCGCTGGTGAAGGCCCGGCCCGCGGCGGGGTTTCTGGCCGCGCTGGATGCCGCGCCGACGGCCAGTCCGTCGCTGATGCCGCCCGCGCTTTCGCCTCTGCCCAGCGCGCCGCAGGGAGAGCCACTTGCAGAGATACAGCAGCCGTCCGTTCCAGATTCCAGCTCGCTTGCGGAAGGCTCGGACGCGGCTGCGTCCTTCCGGCTGACGCCAAGGCCTGTTCCGCCAGTACCAGGTCGTCTACCCTTTGGCGCGGCTGGGATGGAGGGCATGCTGGCGCCTTCTCTGGAGCGCGCGGCGGCTGAGGGGTTGCTGGCCGCAAGCGGAACGGATACGGCAGGTGCATGCGACGACCCCGCCCTTGCCGCCGCTCAGGTGGAGGCGGAACAGGCCGCCGCGCATCTGAATCATCTCGCTTCCCTGCGGCCGCTCGGGCAGTTGAGGGAGTCCTTTATCCTGGCCACCGGCGAGGATGGTCTGTGGATTATCGACCAGCACGTGGCCCACGAGCGGGTCCTGTTTGAAAGGATCCTTCGCGACCGGACGGTCGAACAGGTGCAGCGGCAAAGGCTGCTGATGCCCCTGCTGGTGGAGCTGAAGCCATGGCAAATGGTGGTCTTCGCCCAGATTGCCGATGAGCTGGAGCGCAACGGGTTTGAAGTGGAACCCTTTGGTCCTCATACACTTGCGGTAAAGTCCGCTCCGGTGGGCCTGGAAGGCGCGGCGCTGGAGCGGATGTTGACGCAGGTGATCGAGCAGACCAGCGAAACGCCGGAGGAGTCCCGGCGGAACGGGGATCTGGCGACGCTTCGGACCCGAATTGCCGCCTCCATTGCGTGCCACTCCGCCATCAAGGTCAATACTCCCCTCGATTCCCGTCGCATGGAGTGGCTGCTTGCGGAGCTTGCAAAGACTGAGCATCCAACAAGTTGCCCACATGGAAGACCGATTGCCCTGCTTTACTCATGGAAGGAAATCCAGCGGGCCTTCCATCGTATTTAATTCCCATTTAGAATAGGTTGTGTGGTGGCTGCCTGCTCTCAGGAGCATGGGCGGCCCGGCCTTTGCGCCAGCCTGGAAGCGAGGTTTTTCTTTGACATCGGAGCAACTTGAAGCAGCACGCACTGAACGGCTGCGCCTGAGCGGACATGGGACTCTCACTTTGGAAGAGGCCCGGACATGGGTGGAAGAGACCGGACTTTGTCTTTTTCTGCCCAAGAGGCAGATTTCCGCCTCCGTGGCGCCTTCTTTTGTTGAGGCAGTTGGAGGCAAGCCTACCTCCACTCCCGAACCAAAGCTCATTGCTACTGCGGAAGAGATGCTGGTCCGTCTGGAGACGGACGGGGTGGCAGTGCGCCTCAACCTGCAGGGCCAGCCCGGAGAGCAGCCGGATTTTGTGGTGGCATGCTGGGTGTTGCCTTACGTGTACGCGCTGCGTGGAGACCGTGATTGGCGCCGGGTTCCGCAGCTCACCGGCTCGCGGCAGGTATCGCAACTGGCGGTGCTGACCTACAAGCAACTGGAGCAGGGAGACGCGACCGTTGCGCAGTTGAAGCACGCGCTCGGCCGTGAAGTAACCGAGGCCGCGGTCATCCGGGCCATCACCGAGCTCTGGCAGCAGCTTCGCATCATTCCCGTCATCGCCGCGCCGGGCCAGCCGGCCAAGTGGCAACTGCTCCGCCATCGCTTCCAAAAGGCGATTGCCGAAGGAGCATCCACCTCGCAGGTGACCGCGATTTCAGTTCTTGCCTCGATCTTCCTCCAGGCCGTGATTGCGGCCACGATGGAAGAGGTGGAGATCTTCCTGTCGCCGTTGACCTCTCGCAGCAAGATTCGCGAGGTGCTGCGCGGTCTGGTGGCCACGCGCCAGGTGCATTCGCTTTCGCTGGGGCATGCGCCGCACTTCTATGTAGCCGGCACGCTGCCGGAGTTTGCGCCCGTGCCTTCGATCTACTCAAGCACCCTGCTGGCGGGTTCCACTTACTTTCA
>JAJXWA010000078.1 GCA_021781795.1 Acidobacteriota bacterium | reverse complement strand
GCGAAGCGGAGGCGGTCGTGGCGGTCGCGGGCGAGGAGCCACTGGACGGTGTGATGGCAGAGGCCGCAATAGCCGTCGTAGACGACGAGCAGGCGGGAGCCGAGGGTTGCGGCGAGGTCCAAGGGCGTCTCCAGTGGATTGGATGATACGGCGGGGCGGGACGGAGCAGGATAGGGATGCGGGTTTGTTGCTTTCCCATATTCCAGAAGCGGGACATGGGGTGAGGAACCGTGTAAAAGGCACTCGAATTATTTGAAGCGTTGTGTCCTACAGTGTCATACGTTGTCGTATGAGAAACTCTCGCGTAGTCTCCATTACGCTTCCTCCGGCGATGTTTGAACAGGCCCGGGCGCTGGCAAAGGATGAGAATCGCACTCTGAGCGAGCTGGTGCGCGAGGCGCTGCGGCGCTACCAGTCGAAACAGGCGCTGGAGAAGGCGCGTGCGCACATGCGCGCGGCTGCGGACGAGATCGGCGTCCGCACAGAGGATGATGTAGTGCGCGTGGTTCGCGAGGCCCGCCGCGAGATCTATCGTGAAGAGCAAGCCGCAAAGCGCAAGCGCACCGGCACACGCTGATGGAGAGTTCTTCCGCGGCTTCGTCACTGCTGCGGGTCGTGCGGGACACGAATGTGCTTGTCTCCGGGCGGTTATCTGGCGGGCTGGAGCGAAAGACGGAAAGCGGATGCGGACGGCAAGCCACCAGAATGTGCATCGATGGGGAGAGTTTTTGCTTTCCCATGTCCCAGAAGCGGGACATGGGGCACCCGGCAATATTCACCCCAGCGGATTGGTGACGCCCAAAGTTCGACATAACTGTGCATCAAGCTTTCTTGGACATGTAAATGCGACGAACTGCGAAGCAGATGGCGCCGGGAAGGCGTCGGATGTCACCGACAGTCCTCCGTAGATCGAGAATCTCCAGAAGGTTAGGGCGCAGTCGTCCTTTGCCTGGATACCCTCGTAACTAAATGTTCCGTGTCCGATGTTTTCGATGACACGGCAGTGCGCCTGCTGCGTGAAGATGCAATCATTGAAGAACTGCACGCCCACCGGGCTTAGAGTGAGAGACCGAACGCTATGCGTCTCGTGATGGACGTAGACCTTCCAGTGATGCCAATTAAGTCCACGCGCAATGAGGCAAAGCAGTTGTGCCAATTTTTCATCTTCAATAGGGATATGACTTCCCGTGTTGGCTTCGGCGAGGTCCCTGTGTAGTTTTCGGTTCTTCTGCAAGCGCTTGGGAACCATCGAGGTGAGGTTGGCTGATGCATCAGCATGCTTGGCGCCAAATGGGAGGACAGTTGTCAGGTAGTGTTCCAATATGGACTTCTTGTTATTACAGTCTTCGCATGTGGGTGCCTGAGGAAGATTTGCGCGGCGCGTGTTGAGAAAGAACTCGCGCGCAAAAATGTGGTCGCCTGTGATGGCTTCTGCGTGGGCGCAGTATGCACATATTAGCCCTTTGAATCTTTTGCTCATCTCTCACAGACCCGCGACAGGCGAAGATTCTACACTTGGAGCATCTGAATCTAGCAGCCCCGCGCAGAAGGCGGCCACTTTCTGGGTGGCTTAAATTCCGCATCTTTTGGGAGCGTCGAAAGCCGAGAGTATCCAGAAACCTCGATCCGCTTTCATTCGCACGAACGCAAAGCGGTATTCGCGCGGACTTTATACTGGAGCCACGATGAGCAGACTTGAGAGCACAGTGGATCGGAGCCGGTCGAAGGCGCTGCAGGAGCGGGCGGAGCGGTATTTTCCGGGCGGGGTGAACTCGCCGGTGCGGGCGTTTCGCGCGGTGGGCGGGGCGCCGCCGTTTGTGGCGCGGGCCGAGGGCGCGTGGCTGACGGATGCGGACGGGAACCGGTATATCGACTACTTTGGCTCGTGGGGGCCGATGATTCTGGGGCACGCGTTTGCGCCGGTGGTGGAGGCGATTGAGCGGGCGGCGCGGAACTCGGCGAGCTTTGGGGCGTCGACGGTGGCGGAGGCGGAGCTGGCGGAGCGAGTGCAGGCATGCTATCCGGCGCTTGAAAAGATGCGCTTTGTGAGCTCGGGGACCGAGGCAACGATGTCGGCGATCCGGCTGGCGCGCGCGGCCACAAATCGCAAGATGATTGTGAAGTTTGAGGGCTGCTATCACGGGCACGCGGATGGGCTGCTGGTGAAGGCGGGCTCGGGCGTGGCGACGTTCGGGATTCCGGGGTCGGCGGGCGTGCCGGAGGAGATTGCCCAACTGACGCTGGCGCTGCCGTACAACGATCTGGAGGCGGTGGAGGCGGCGTTTGCGGTGCACAGGGGCGCGATTGCGGCGGTGATTCTGGAGCCGGTGGTGGGGAATGCGGGATGCATTGCGCCGGCGGAGGGGTATCTGGAAGGTCTGCGGGCATTGACTGCGCGCGAGGGCGCGTTGCTGATTGTGGACGAGGTGATGACGGGCTTTCGCGTGGCGCTGGGCGGAGCGTGCGAGCGCTACAAGATTGAGCCGGACCTGGTGACGCTGGGCAAGATTGTGGGCGGCGGGTTGCCGGTGGGTGTCTTCGGCGGGAAACTCCGTTTCATGGATCTCCTTGCGCCTTTAGGGCCCGTTTACCAGGCGGGGACGCTGAGCGGGAATCCTCTGGCGATGGCGGCGGGGCTGGCGACGGTGAGCCATTTGCAGGAGCACGCGGGGACGGTGTATCCGCACCTGGAGGCGACGGCGAAGGCGATGTTTGAAGGCGTGGCTGCGGAGGCGGCGAAGGCCGGCGTGGCGATGACGCTGAATCGCGTGGGGTCGATGGGGACGTGGTTCTTTACGCCGGGGCCGGTGCGGAACTATGCCGAGGCGGCGACGAGCGACACGGAGCGGTTTGGGCGGTTCCACCGGGCGATGCTGGACCGCGGAGTGTGGCTGCCGCCGTCGCAGTTTGAGGCGGCATTTGTGAGCGCGGCGCACGGCGAGGCCGAGGTGCGGGCGACGATTGAGGCGGCACGCGAGGCGCTGCGGGCGTAGGCGTGGATTATGGAAAAGAAAAGTCTGCGCAGCGCGCGGGGATGAGCCGGCGGATGGCGCGGCGGCTGCTGCGGCACCATGCGGTGTTGGCCGCGGCGACGGGCGCGGCGGCGGCGCTGCTCTACTGGACAAGACCCTATAAGGATGCAATCAGCAGGGCGAGCTTTGCGACGGCGTATCCGGCGCTGGCGCTGCTGGCGCTGACGCTGGCGATTGGGCCGTGGCGGGTGCTGCAGCGGCGGCGGGCGGGCGTGGTGTCCACGGACCTGCGGCGCGATGTGGGAATCTGGGCGGGGCTGGTGAGCGTGGTCCACGCGGTCGTTGGCCAGTGCGTGCATCTGCGCGGGCGGCCGTGGCTCTACTACGTCTACGGGCCGACGGAGCATCATCGCGGGATGCGGCATGATCTTTTCGGGCTGGCGAACTATACGGGGTTGCTGGGCACGTTGCTGGTGATTGCGCTGCTGGCGACTTCGAATGACCTGAGCCTGCGGCGGCTGGGCGCGGGGGCGTGGAAGAAGCTGCAGCGATGGAATTATGGGGTGTTTGGGCTGGTGGCCGTGCATGCGTTTGCCTTCCAGGGCGTGGAAAAGCAGAAGGCCGGCTGGGTGATGCTGGCGGCGGCGTGCGTGGTGGCGGCGCTGGGAATGCAGGCGACGGGTGTGGCGATGCGGCGAAGCGTGGCGAGAGATGCGGGCCGACCAGGGTTGTGACCGCGCAGGCCTGTGCTTTCCCAGGTCTCAGAAGCGAGACCTGGGGCACCCGCACCCGACGGCGGGCTAGCGCCAGGCGTCCAGCGTGACGAAGTGGTGGGAGTAGCGATAGCGGCGGATGAGGTCGGCTGCGGCGGCGACGCTGGGTCCGCGGTTGGCGCCGAGGGCGAGGTGGCCTCCATCGTGGAGGACGATGTTGGTGGCGAAGCCGCGCTGCTGATTGCGGACGATGCGGGTGGCGAGGCGCAGGGTGATGCGCTGGGCCGAGGGCTCGCTCCAGTCGTTGGTGATGGCGTTCCAGAGGACAGGTTCCATGCCGAGATCGCGTGCGGTGCGCAGCACGTAGGGACGGCGCGCGCCGAAGGGCGGACGGAAGTAGCGGATGGGCTGGCCTGTGATTTGCGCGAGGGTGTCCTGAGTGGAGCGGAGCTCTTCACGAACTTTGGCGGCGGCGGTGAAAGCGAGGTTGGGGTGGGACCAGGAGTGGTTGCCGATGAGGTGGCCGCCTTGCTGGATGCGGCGAACGAGATCGGGGACGACCTGGGCGTAGCGGCCGACGAGGAAGAAGGTTGCGCGGATGTTGTGCTCGGCGAGGTGGTCGAGGAGCTGCGGGGTCCAGGCGGGGTTGGGTCCGTCGTCGAAGGTAAGGGCGAGATCGCCGGGGCGCTGGGGAGCGCGGAGCGCGGGGCCGAAGAGGGTGGAAGGCGGCCACATGGCGGCGTAGGCGTATCCGCCGAGGGCGAGGCCGGCGGTGGTAAGCGCGCCGAGGCCGGTGACCAGGCCGGTTTGAAGAGGCGAGAGCATGTGTGCCTTCAGTGTGCGGTGCGGAGGGATGGGTTCGCAAGGGCGGCGAGGCAGTGCAGGCAGGCGGGCAGGGCGGGCATCTGCTCGCCCCGAGAAAATCGAATTGGCAACGAGTCCGGCGAAAAAAAATAAATTGCGCCGGAGTCTGGCGCTTGTGCTGAAAGAGGAAGACAATCTGTGGCATGCAGTTTGGCATGAGGAGAACGCGAACATGAGAGACGTAGAAGAATTGGTTCCCTCGGCCCTTC
>JAJXWA010000034.1 GCA_021781795.1 Acidobacteriota bacterium | reverse complement strand
TCGACGCGGCGGAGGCTGGGAAAGAGTCCAGCCCAGATAGCGGCGACGACGAGTGCGCCAATGCCGCCGTAGATGGTGGCGCGGACGGCTCCCCACCACTGCGCGGTGACACCGCTCTCAAATTCACCGAGTTCATTCGACGCGCCGATGAAGAGCGAATTGACGGCGCTGACGCGGCCTCGCATCTCAGGCGGCGTGGCGAGCTGGAGCAGAGAGCCGCGAATGATGACGCTGATGGTGTCGGATGCTCCGGCGATGGCGAGAGCGAGCAGACTGAGCCAAAGGGTTCGCGAGAGGCCGAAGACGATGGTGGCCACTCCAAAGATGCTGACGCAGAGGAACATGCGATGGCCGGCGCGGCGGCTGATGGGAAAGCGCGCCATGACGAGGGACATGGTGACAGCGCCGAGGGCAGGAGCGGCGCGCAACATGCCAAGGCCGCGCGGGCCGGTGTGGAGGATTTCGCTGGCGAAGATGGGCATGAGCGCGACGGCTCCGCCGAGGAGCATGACGAAGAGGTCGAGTGAGAAGGCGCCGAGGAGAAGGTTCATGCTCCAGACGTAGCGAAAGCCGGCAAGGACGACCTGGAGGGAGAGATCGCGGTGTTCCAGGCGGCCGAGGCGGACCTTGAGGCTGCCGATGAGAACGAGAAACCAGATCTGTGTGGTGATGGTGAAGGCGTAGACGATTCCCCCGCCTTCCATGTGCGCGACGGACCACCAGTGGTCCAGGGGCAGGGTGTAGAGGATGCCGCCGAGCGCGGGGCCGGTGATGTTGGCGAACTGGAAGATGGCTCCGCCCCAGGTGACGGCATTGACGAAGTGCTTTTCCGGGACGAGGTGAGGAATGAGCGCCGAGCTTGCCGGGCCGGAAAAGGCACGGCCTGTGCCGATGAGAAAGAGTACGGCGTAGATGGGAAGGACGGATTGCAGCCCGGCGCGCGCAAAGTGCAGAAGGGCGAGCGTGCAGAAGACCTGAAGGCCATAGCAGATGAGGATGACCTTGCGGCGATCAAAGCGGTCGGCGACATGGCCTGAGGGAAGCAGAAAAAGCAGTCCGGGCAGAAAGAGCGCGAGGCCCGTGTAGCCGAGATCGATGGCGCGGTGGGTAATGGAGTAAACCTGCCACGCGACGGCAACGGCCTGTGCCTCAGCGCCGAGGATGACGGCGGCGCGCGCCAGCTGATAACGCCGGAAGTCGCTGGAGGCGAAAGCCTCCAGGCCGCGGCGAGGCGGCTTGGGGGAAGATGGGCCCATCTGGGGTTAGGTTATATCGCCGGGGCGGTGCGGATGGCGAAACGCGCGGCGGCTTGCTCCATTATTCTGAGATTTGACCCCGACCACTGCAAATCGCACCTCTCCCAGCCCACTGGCCGCGGCGGCGGTGGCGTTGTGTGGCGTGTGCGCGTTTCTGGAGCTTTATTGCACGCAGCCGCTGCTGCCGCTGCTGGAAGGCGTCTTTCACGCGTCGAAGACGGCGGTGGGGCTGACGGTGTCGGCTGCGACGCTGGGAGTGGCGATGTCCGCTCCGGTGTTTGGAGCACTGGCGGAGCGACTGCCGCGCAAGCACGTGATTGTGGGATCGCTGCTGGGCATCTGCCTGCCGACGTTTCTGGCGGCGAGCGCGACTTCGCTTTGGCAACTGGTGATCTGGCGGTTTTTGCAGGGTGTGACGGTGCCGGGCGTGGTGGCGGTGGTCATTACCTATGTGGGCGAGGAATGGCCGCCAGAGCGTGTGGCGCTGATTATGAGCTTCTATGTGAGCGGCACGGCGCTGGGGGGATTCACGGGGCGGTTTGTGGCGGGCGTGCTGGCGGACTGGTGGAACTGGCGGGTGAGCTTTCTGGCGCTGGGCGGGGTGGCGCTGGTGGGCGCAACGATGGTGGCGGTATGGCTGCCCAAAGGGCGTGGGCGCGAGGCGGCCGTTCATGCGGCAGGAACACTGGCAAGGTTCCCGCACCAGGTGCAGGCGCTGTTTCGGCTGCCGAGGCTGGTGGCGACCTTTGCGGTGGGATTCAACGTGTTGTTTTCTCTGGTGGGCGTGTTTACGTGGATCACATTTCATCTGGCGGCATTGCCGTATGGGCTTTCATCGACGGCGCTGAGTTCTCTGTTCTTCGTCTACCTGATTGGGCTGGTGGTGACGCCGATTGCGGGCTGGGTCATCACGCGGGTGGGACTGCGGGCGGGGATTACCGGCGCCATTTGCATTTCGATTACGGGCGTGCTGCTGACCCTGGCGCGTCCGCTGCCGGTGATTCTGGCGGGGCTGGCGATGCTGTGCTCGGGTGTGTTCATAGCTCAGACAGCGAACAGCAGCAATCTGCGGGTGGCCGCGCCTGCGGGTACAAGGGTAACGGCGGCGGGGCTGTACATCACGTCGTATTACATGGGCGGAACGGCCGCGGGCGTGGTGCCGGGGATCTTCTGGGCGCTGGGGAAGTGGCCGGCGTGCGTGGCGTTTATTGTAGCGATGGAACTGATTGCTCTGACGATTGCGCTGGTGAGCTGGCGAACTCCGCGGGCTGTACCGGCGGAGCTTCCGGCTTTGTAGAATGGCGAGCGATAATCGCTGAACCCTGGCGAGGGTTTGGGGAATCTAAAATGGGTCAGAAGATTCTTTGAAATGAGCGCGTGACCTTGCTTGCGAACGGCGGATCGGCTCTGCCGCGGAGCAAGACAGCTTTCCCCGTACGCGCCCCAACGAGCAGCATTTGTATCGAGGCCCAAGGAGCAGCTTTGCCCGAGACGCAGACCCTATCGCCGGCCGGCGCCGAAACCCGCACAAAGCAGGTAGATAACCCGAATCCGATTGACCTGCACGCGATGTGGAAGCCGCGCGTGAACCCATGGCTGATTGCCATGACGGTGGCATTGGCGGCGTTTATGGAGGTGCTGGACACCTCGATTGCCAACGTGGCGCTGCCGCACATCGCAGGCAGCCTGGCGGCGAGCACCGACCAGGGCACGTGGGTGCTGACCAGCTACCTGGTGTCGAATGCGATTGTGCTGCCGCTGGGCGGGTGGGCGTCGAGCCTGATGGGGCGGCGCAACTTCTTCGTCTTCTGCATCTCAATCTTTACGGTGGCAAGCTTTCTTTGCGGCATTGCGCCGTCTCTGCCTCTGCTCATCGTTTTCCGCGTGATTCAGGGCGCGGGCGGCGGCGGTATGCAGCCGATGGCGCAGGCCATCATGGCGGATTCCTTTGAGCCGCACAAGCGCGGCCAGGCCTTTGCGCTGTACGGGCTGGTCGCCGTGCTGGCGCCATCGATCGGGCCCACGCTGGGCGGCTGGATTACGGACAACTTCTCGTGGCGCTGGATATTCTTCATCAACATCCCCATCGGGATGCTTGCATTCTTTCTGGTGGCGCGCATGGTCGAGGATCCGCCGTGGATCAAGGCCGACCCCTCGAAGCTGCGCAACATGGATTACCTTGGGCTGGCCTTCCTGACGCTTTCGATGGGCGGGCTGCAGATCATGCTGGACAAGGGCGAAGAGAACGACTGGTTCGCTTCGGGCTTCATTCGCTTCTTTGCGGTGATGTTCATCGGCGGGCTGATCGCACTGGCGGTGTGGGAGTGGCGGCATAAGAATCCGCTTATCAATTTGAAGCTTTTCCGGTTCCGCAACTTCGCCATCTGTTGCTTCCTGATGATGCTGGTGGGTGGCGTGTTGAACGCGAACACGGTGCTGCAGCCGCAGTTCATGCAGGAGCTGCTGGGCTATAACGCAACGACGGCGGGACTTGCGCTGACCGCGGGCGGATTGACGCTTGTGGTCGTGATGCCGCTGGCGGGGATTGCCACGGGCAAATTTTCCGCGCGGACGCTGACGCTGATTGGATTCACGCTGCTGGTGCTGACCTTCCGCTATGCGGCGGCGGTGACCAATCTGCAGATGAGCTTTGCGGAGGCGTCATGGCTGCGCGTCATCCAGATGCTGCCGCTGCCGTTCTGCTTTATCTCGATTACGAACGCGGCGTATATCGGCATGCCGAAGGAAGAAAGCAACCAGGTGGCGGGCCTGATTAACTTTGTGCGCAACCTTGGCGGCAGCATCCTGATTGCGATTACGAATGCGCAGGTGACGAGCCGTGCCATGTGGCACCAGCAGCATCTGCAGAGCGCGATGCAGTCGGCATCGATCGCCTTCCAGCAGCAGACGCAGGCGATGACGGGCTTTTTTGCGAGCCACGTTGGCGCGGCCAACGGCAAGACTATGGCGATGGCGTCGATTTACAACCAACTGAACATGCAGGCGACCATGCAGGGCTACCAGGATGTCTATATGGAGCTGTCGTGGATGTCGATTGGGTTGATTGTGCTGTCGTTCATGCTGAGCAAGAGCAAGCCGGGCAAGGCGCCGGAGGGTGCGGCAGTTCACTAGAGCACAGGATGCAGCAAGGGCCGGACTGGAAGCAGTCCGGCCCTTTGTATTTGGTACAGAGTTTCAGGCGAGTGCTTTTTCCCAGCGCTTGGGACGCCGGTTGGCCTGGAGAATCTTCTTGCGCAGGCGGAGCGACTTGGGCGTGACCTCGACGAGTTCGTCATCGGCGATGAACTCGATGGCCTGCTCAAGGTTGAGCGCCTTGTACGGGACGAGGCGGATGGCTTCATCGGCTGAGGAAGCGCGCATGTTGGTCATCTTCTTTTCGCGAACGACGTTAACGTCGAGGTCGTTGTCGCGCGAGTGCTCGCCGACAATCATGCCCTCGTAGACATCGACGCCGGGGCCGACGAAGAGGATGCCGCGCTCCTGCAGGCCGTTGAGCGCGTAGGTGGTGGTGGGGCCCTGGCGATCGGAGATGAGCGCGCCGGTGGGCCGCTGCGGAATCTCGCCCTGGTAGGGGATGTAGCCGTCGAAGAGCGCGTTCATGACGATGGTGCCGCGCGTCTCGGTGAGCATCTCGCTGCGCAGGCCGATGATGCCGCGGCTGGGCACGCGGAACTCCATGCGGACGCGGCCGGAGCCGTGATTGTGCATCTTGGTCATTTCGCCCTTGCGGGGTCCGAGCTTTTCAATTACGACGCCGGTGTGCTCTTCCGGCACGTCGATGGTGAGGTGCTCGACGGGCTCCATGCGGACGCCGTCGACGACCTTGGTGACGATTTCCGGGCGGCCAACCATCAGCTCGTAGCCTTCGCGGCGCATCATTTCGATGAGAATCGCGAGCTGCAGTTCGCCGCGGCCGAGGACCTTGAAGCTGTCTGGCGAGCCGGTCTCTTCCACGCGGATGGAGACGTTGGTGAGCAGTTCCTTTTCGAGGCGCTCGCGCAGGTTACGGCTGGTGACGTACTGACCTTCGCGTCCGGCAAAGGGGCCGTTGTTCACGCTGAACTGGATGGCGATCGTTGGCTCGTCGATGACGATGAGCGGCAGCGGCGCGGGGTTTTCAATGCCGGTGATGGTTTCCCCGATGGTGATGCCTTCGACGCCGGCGACGGCGACGATGTCGCCGATCTCGGTGGCCTCCACGTCGATGCGCTTGAGTCCAGAGAAGGTGAACAGCTTTGTGATCTTCGTTTTTTGCAGCGCGCCGTCGCGCTTGGAGATATTGACTTCGTCGCCGGCGCGAAGCGTGCCCTGGAAGACGCGGCAGATGGCGATTCGGCCGAAGTAATCGGAGTAGTCGAGGTTCGTGACCTGGATCTGCAGAGCGCCTTCGGCATCGCCTGTGGCGGGCGGGATGGTGTTGACGATGGCCTCGAAGAGCGGCTGGAGATCGACGCCGGGCGTGGCGAGGTCTACGGTGGCGGTGCCGGCCTTGGCGACGGCATAGAGCACGGGGAACTCAAGCTGGTGCTCGTCGGCGTCAAGATCGATGAAGAGGTCGTAGACCTCGTTGAGCACTTCCTGCGGACGCGCGTCGGGGCGGTCGATCTTGTTGATGACGACGATGGGCGGCAGCTTGGCTTCGAGCGCTTTGGCCAGGACGTAACGCGTCTGCGGCAGCGGGCCCTCGGCGGCATCGACGAGGAGCATGACGCCATCGACCATCTTGAGGGCGCGCTCGACCTCGCCGCCGAAGTCGGCGTGGCCGGGGGTGTCAACGATGTTGATTTTGCCGCCGCCGTAGTGGATGGCGGTGTTCTTGGCAAGGATGGTGATGCCGCGCTCGCGCTCCAGCTCGTTCGAGTCCATGACGCGCTCGGCGACCTGCTCGTTGGCGCGGAAGGTGCCGGCCTGGCGCAGAAGTGCGTCGACGAGGGTGGTCTTGCCGTGGTCAACATGGGCGATAATGGCGATATTTCGTATCGTCTGGCTCACAGGGGCGGTGTTCCTTTGCTTGGGTTTGGCGCGAGGGCCTTGCGGTTGGGAGATGAAAACGAGGTGAATCACCGCACACTGCGGCAGTCTCTATTCTACCAGCAAGCCAGTTTTCTGGCCCACCTGGAACCGGTTTCGCGGGATGCGCTTGTTCGGTTACACTTTCGGCCTGATGAGAAACGCTGCTGAATTCCATTTCTATCTATTGCGCCGCGTGCGTGCTGCGCGGCTTGCCTGCGCTGTTGCGGCGATGCTGGTTCCGGCATTTGCACTGCTGTGGGGGACGGCGCTACTTGCCCAGGCGCAGGGCAAGACCAACACGCTGCGCATCTACTCGATTGACGTGGAGGGTGGACAAGCGACGCTGATGGTGTCGCCGACGGGCGCTTCGATGCTGGTGGATACGGGCTGGCCCGAGAACAACGGGCGCGACGCGGACCGTATTGTGGCGGCGATGAAAGACGCCGGAGTGACAAAGCTCGATAAGGTGCTGATCACACACTTTCACGTGGACCATGTAGGCGGTGTGCCGAACCTGGTGCAGCGGGTGAAAGTCGGCGAGTTTCTGGATCACGGCGTGAACCGGGAAGACTCCGACATCACGCGGCACGATTATGCGGCGTATATCAAGGCGATTGGCAGCACGCCTCGGCGCACGGTGCATCCGGGAGACACGATTGACATTCCGGGGCTGTCGGTGATTGTGCTGGCAGCCGATGGGGAGCATATTGCAGCGGTGCCGGGGGTGAAGCCGGAGCCGAATCCGTGGTGCGGGAGCGAGCCGAAGTGGGAGCTGGATCAGACAGAGAATCCGCGGTCGGCGGGCATCCTTGTGCGGTACGGTAAGTTCCGGTTCCTCGACATGGGCGACCTGACGAAGGCGAAGGAGATTCCGCTGGTGTGCCCGGATAACCTCATCGGGCATGTGGATCTGTACCTTGTGAATCATCACGGCTTCAATCTGTCGAATACGCGCGCTTTTGTAGATGCGATTCACCCGCGCGTGGCGATTATGAACAACGGCGCGCACAAGGCAGGCAGCCCGGAGGCATGGCAGACGGTGCATGAGAGCCCGGGGCTGGAGGACCTTTGGATGCTGCACACGGCGGAGGATTCGGACGCGGCACACAACAGCCCCGACGCGCTGATTGCAAATCTGAAAGGCGGCAGCGACGGCGCATATCTCAAGGTGGTAGCGCACGCGAATGGCAGCTTCAGCGTGATGAGTTCGCGGACGAAGATGACGAAAGAGTACGCAGCGAAATAGACGCGCAGAGATCTCAGAGCTGAGGAGATGAGGATGATGGTTTCGCGCAGAAGCTTTTTGGCGGGCATGGGAGCGGCCGGTGCGGCGGCGGCAATTCCCGCGCGCGCCACGGCAAGTTGTCCGTTCCGCGTGGCGGTGATTAACGACGAGATCTCGCAGGACTTTGACCACGCATGCTACGTGGCGGCGCATGACTTTGGCCTGCAGTGGATCGAACTGCGCGGGATGTGGAACAAGAACCTGACGAAACTGGATGCCCGGGAGTTATCCGAGGCGCGCGCGATTCTGGCGAGATACAAGCTGCGCGTGACGGACATTGCGAGTCCGCTCTACAAGGTGGATTGGCCGGGCGCGCCCATTTCAAAGCAGAGCGAGCGGCGCGACCAGTTTCATGCGGACGACGAATTCAGGCAACAGGATGCGTTGCTGGAGCACTGCATCGATCTGGCGAAGACGTTTGACACGGACCGCATCCGGTGTTTTGACTTCTGGCGGCTGGATGATGTGAAGCCGTATCGCGCGGAGATGAACGAGGTGCTGCGCAAAGCGGCGAAGCGTTGCGCGAAGAGCAAGATGATTCTCCTGCTGGAGAACGAAATGAGCTGTAACACCGCGACCGGGGCCGAGGCCGCAGCGACGCTTGCGGCAGTGACTGAGCGGAACTTCATGCTCAACTGGGATCCTGGCAACGCGGCGACGTTTCCGGGCAGCGATCCATATCCGAAGGGCTATGATCTGCTGCCGAAGCGGCGCATCGGGCACTGCCATGCGAAGAGCGTGGTACGAGAGCCGGGCGGCAAGTGGCAGTGGGCTCCCGTGGGCCAGGGCGTGGTGGACTGGGTGGGGCAACTGCGCGCGCTCGACGGGGACGGCTACCACTATGCGATCAGCCTCGAGACGCACTGGCGTGGCGCGGGCACGCCGGAGGCATCCAGCCGCGTGAGCATGCAGGGGCTGAAAGATGCGCTGACCAGCGCCGGCACCGGCTGCTGAGATTTTCATCGCAGAAGCGAATCCTTCGGGCGCGCCGCTCATCTGAGAGAATGATGGATGTGAGTGGGAGTGTGTTCACGCCTTGCCGGCGAATTATAGGATGGGCGCTTTTCGCGCTGGCGGCTTTCGTCGGCGCGCGCGTTGAGTTGCGTGCGCAGACGGCGAATCCGACGTCCGCACAGAATCCGTTCTTTGGCAGCGTGACTGCCCATCCGCTCACGGATGACACGGTGCGGCTCTCGCTGGACGACGCGGTGCGCATGGGCCTTGAGAACAACCTCGGGCTCAAGGAATCGGAGAACGCGGAAAAGGCCATTCGGGGCGAAGAGAGCATCGCGCTGCAGGAGTTTCTGCCGACGATTACGCTGAGCGGCGGAACCGGCGTCTTCCAGCATGATCTGGCGGCGCAGGGATTTGGGCCGGGCGTACTGAAGCATTTCGGATCGCTGTTTCCGGGTGGAGTACTGCCGCCGGGCGTGTCGTTGATTACGCGCGATGACCTGACGCAGGGACAGATCAATTTCAGCCAGACGCTGTTTTCCGGTCCTGTGATTGCAGGGTGGCGGGCGGCGAATGCGACGGTGCGGTCCTTTCACTTTGCCAAGGAGACGGCACGGGGCAACGTGGTGCAGGCTGTCGCAACCGCCTATCTGCGCGCGATTGCCGCGGGCAGCGAGGTGGATGACGCAGTCGCGCAGGAGACAGCAGACAAAGTGCTGTCAGACCAGGCACACGAGGCTCACGCAGCCGGTACGGCATCGAACCTGGATGAACTGCGGGCGCGCGTGCAACTGCAGGCGCAGCAGCAGGCACGAATTGCTGCAGAGAATGCGCACGAAAAGGATCTGATCCTGCTGAAGCGCGAGATTGGGATCGATCCTGGGCAGAAGATCGAGTTGACGGATCCGGCGCCGTATGGCGATTTGGCGGATGAGACGGAGCAGGAATTGCTGGCGACGGCGTACAAGAGCCGCCAGGATTATCAGAACCTGCAGAACCAGCTGGTGGAGTTTCGCGCCGTCCATGCGGCGTATCGCAGCCAGAGGCTGCCGAAGCTGAGCTTCAACGGCTTCTGGGGAGTGGACACGGTGAATGGCGCAGGCACGCATGGCAACTTTGTCGCCGCGGGCACCTTGAGCGTTCCCATCTTCAAAGAGGCGAGCCTGCGCGGCGATGAAGACGCCGCTCAAGCACAGCTTGCCAACGTGCACGCGCAACTGGACGATCTGCAGGTTCGCATTCACCAGCAGGTGCTCGATGCCATGTTGGATGTGACGGCGTCGCAGAAGCTCGTCGATGTTGCGCGGTCCAACGTAGCGCTCGCCACACAGGGGCTGGCCGATGAGACCTCGCGCGTGCAGGCCGGCGTAGACGACAACCTGCCGCTGGTGCAGGCGCAGGCGACGCTGGCCTCGGCGCAGACGAATCTGGTGGAGAGCATCTATCAGTACAACGTGGCCAAGCTCGCGCTGGCGCGCGCGACAGGGGTGATTGAGACCGAGTACCGCCAGTACCTCGGCCGCTGAACTGCCCGGTTTCAAGCTGCTTCCTCTCTTCATGACGTGGTAATCCATGCGCAGTTGTTTGGGCTTTGGTGGCGGGTGCAATGCCTGTGCGTGCCAATTCTTTGCTCAAGCAGATATAGTGAACGCCTCAGGAGCATAGGCGCCGCAGTGCGCACTCAACTGGGTGCGAGCTCAGGCTCGCTTGCGAAAAGGCGCTGTCTGATTGTGGCCTGGAATACTACGAACCGGCATTGAGAAGGGAATCTGAAGATGACGTTGACGCGGCGCATCGGAGTGCGCGGAGTGCTGGTGGGATGGCTCTTCCTGTTGAGCGCCGTGGCCTACATGGACCGCACCAACGTTGCGATTGCGGGCGAGGGAATCCGCGAGGCGCTGCACATCGACAACATTCAGCTCGGCTGGGTCTTCAGCGCATTTCTGGTGGGCTACGCAGTGTTCCAGGTGGTCGCCGGATGGCTGGCATGCCGATACGGCCCACGGCGCGTGCTGGCTGCAGGTGTGCTTTGGTGGGGATTGTTCTCTGCACTCACCGCGATAGTGGATGCGCGTCTGAGTTACGCGTTGGCGCTTCTGATTGCGATCCGCTTTGCGCTGGGGGCGGCAGAAGCTGTGATGTATCCATCGGGAAGCCAGTTTGTTGCGATGTGGATTCCCGTGGTGGAGCGCGGACGCGCGAATGGCTGGATCTTTGCGGGTGTGGGAGCGGGCGCGGGGCTGAGCGTGCCGGTGCTGACGTGGATCGTGACGCATCTTGGGTGGCGGATTTCGTTCTGGTTCAGCGCAGTCGTGGGGACCGCAGCCGCATTGGGCTGGTATCTCCTGGCTCGCGACAAGCCTGAAGAGCACCAACTTGTTTCACGTGAAGAACTGGAGTTGATTGTGACGACGCGTGAAGCTGAGGCGCGTCTGCCGGCGAGCGCACATCGTTCCTGGCGAAGTGCAATCTTCAATCGCAGCATTCTGGCCATGACTGCGAGCTACTTCATGTATGGCTACGTGGCATGGATCTTCTTCAGTTGGTTCTATCTGTATCTCGCGCAGGTGCGGCACATGAATGTGCAGACGGATGCGATGCTGACGATGATTCCGTTTCTGGCGATGACGCTGGGTTGCCTGGCAGGCGGGGCGCTGAGCGACTGGATGACCCGCCGCTATGGGAACCGGCTGGGCCGCTGCGGCGTCGCGGTCGTTGCGATGGCGCTGACGGCGGTGTTTCTCGCGGTCGGAGTACATGCACGCGGACCCTACACGGCCAGTCTGATTCTGGCTGGCGGCGCGGGCGCGCTCTATCTGTCGCAGAGTTCGTTCTGGGCCGTAACGGCAGACCTCTCGGGCGATCGGTCCGGTGTGGTCTCCGGCGTGATGAACATGGGCGGGCAGGTTGGCGGCGCGGTGACGGCCTCTCTGACTCCGTACCTTGCTGCTCATCTTGGCTGGACTGCGGCGTTTGACAGCGCGGCGTTGCTGGCCGCGGCTGGCGGCGCATTGTGGCTGCTGGTCGAGCCGGGGTCTGCGCAGAACGGCAGAGTATCGGACAGGCAGTCTGTGGCTCTGGCCGAATACGAGTGACAACCGCGATGGGCTCCGCCGATGCCGATGAGCGCGAGGCAGACCTCTTCTAGGTGCGTCGCCGATGAAAGAGGCTGTGGAAGACGCGCGAAGTCGTGCTATGGAGCAAGCGGGTCTGCTCGGCCTTGAGCGCGGCGTAAGACTGCTTGACGTAGAGGTCGAACTCAGGCGGCCAGCCGATGGTGGAGCGGCGCTCCGTGTAGTCGCCTTCTGCCCACTTGGCCATGACGGCTTTGTAGCCCACCACATGCGTCACGAAATCGAGCAGGCACTGGGGCATCTTTTCTTCAATGATGAGATAGGCGCGCTCGATGATGATGCGTTCGCGAATATCGTTCAGCGGCATGAAGATGGTGGTCATCCAGAGCATCCACTCTTTCAAATCTTCGTCGCGGATCGGCTCGCTTTTGGCCTTACCCTGCCGCTTGAGCAGGGAGCGATAGGCGATGTCGCCTGCTTCCGACGCGACGTAGAGCGGCCCGTAGAACTCATTGAGCCGCTTGTTAACGAGGCGCAGTTTGTCGCGCCGCTGGGCCAGCATACGCGCGCTGAGAAACGTGACCAGATAACCAGCAAAGGCGAGGAGAATGGTGAGGATGACGGTGCTATGCAGAAGGCTGGGCTGAATCAGTGCGGATAAATCCATTGCGAGTCTTGCCTCGCGCACGAGTATACGCGTCGGCGTGCGACAGGATGAAGAGCTAACTCGCGCCGAGGTAAATGAAGCGCAGCAGAAACAACACAGCCAGGATGTAAAGCAGCCAATCCCTTCGCCGGTAGCGGCCGGTGGCGATGTGAAGCACTGCCCAGGCGATGACTCCGAAGCCCAGGCCGTTGGCGATGGAGTAGGTGAGCGGGATGAGGACGAGCGTGAGAAAGGCGGGGATTGCGACGAGCGGGTTGTGCCAGTGGATCTCCGAAATGGTAGTCAGCATCATGGAGCCAACGAGAATGAGCGCCGGCGCCGTGGCGGCCTGGGGCACTGCGCCGGCGTAGGGCGCTGCTCCCATTGCGCAGAGAAAGAGAAGGCCGGTAACGATGGCGGTGACGCCGGAGCGCCCGCCGGCGGCGACACCGGCGGTGGATTCGACGTAACTGGTGACGGTGGAGGTGCCGGTAAGGGAGCCAAAGATAGTTGCAGTCGCGTCTGCAAAGAGGATGCGGTTGAGGCGCGGAATGGAGTGATCCGGGGCGATGAGGCCGGCGCGCTTGGTGACTGCGACAAGGGTGCCGAGGTTGTCAAAGAGATCCACGAAGAAGAAGACAAAGATGATTTCGATGAGGCCCTTGCTTAAGGCTCCGCGGAGATCCAGTTGGAAGGCGCTTGCGGCGAGCGCGTGGATGCCTCCCGAAGCGCGAGTCCAGTGGACGAGACCCAGCGCCCATGCGAGCGCAGTGGTGGCAAGCACGCCAATGAGGATGGAACCGCGGACCTTGCGCACCTCTAGCACAACCATCACGGCAAGGCCGAAGAGGGATAGCACCGCGGATGGGTTGCGGATGCTGCCGAGACCGACGAGCGTGGCGGAGTCGCTGATGACGAGGCCAGCGTTGCGAAAGCCGATGAAGGCGATGAAGAGGCCAATGCCGCTGGCGACGGCTGCGTAGAGTTCATGCGGAATGGAGCGGAGAATCATCTGGCGGATTCCGGCTCCGGTGAGCGCCAGAAAAATGATGCCGGAAAGGAAGACCGCACCAAGCGCCGTCTGCCATGGGATATGCATCTTGAGGCAGACGGTGTACGTGAAGTAGGCGTTGAGGCCCATGCCCGGCGCAAGCGCGATGGGATAGCGGGCAACGATGCCCATGAGGATCGAGCCGAATGCCGCGGACAGGCACGTGGCGGCGGTGACGGCTGCGACTGGAACGCCGGCTGCGGCCAGGATGGCAGGATTGACGAGGACGATGTAGGCCATCGTGAGGAAGGTGGTAACGCCGGCGAGGATCTCCGTGCGCCAGTTGGTCCCCAGATGGCTGAACTCAAAGTAGCGTTCGAGCGGCTTGAGCATAGGCGGGTATCAACAGAAAAACACAGAGCGGGTTCTGCGCAAAGCGAATTGTGCAGCCATGATGAGCAGCCTGCATCAGGCAGGCAATTGGCGGTGTTGCAGGCGATGCAGAAGCCAGTTCATGGATGCACCCTGCAGGAGGATGGAAAAGACAACGACAAGGTACGTCGCACTGAGCATCCACGAGCGACCGAGCGCCTCAGGCACGGAGAGCGCAAGGGCGATGGAAAGGCCTCCGCGCAATCCGCCCCACGTGAGGACGAAGACGGAACTCATGTGATCGCGCCGGACCGCGCGAACGAGAAGCAGGATTCCTGCCACTGCGACGAAGCGAACGAGATTGACCGATACGATCGCGGAGACGCCATTTCGCAAGTTCGTCCAGTCGATGGGGATGACGAGTGTCTCAAGGCCCAGTAGAACGAAAAGCACTGAGTTTTGAATCTCGTCGATGACCTCCCAGAACCGGTCAATTTGCTCATGGGCAACGCGATGCGAAGCTTGCCGGCGGTTGAAGATGCGCAGCGCGATGCCTGCGACGACCGCTTCGAGCGGACCCGAGAGATGAAGCAGATCTGCGAGGACGTAGCCGCCAAGAGCCAGTGCGATGGTGAAAAGGATATCGACCTGGTAAGCCTCCACGCGCCGCATCAGGGTAGACACGACCCAGGCTGCGACGATGGCGAGGAGGACCGCGCCGCCTGACTTGAGGATGAGCGTAAGGGCAAGGTGGAGTGGCGTGGAGTGGCCACCTTCAGCCAACTGGAGCATGCCAAGGAAGAGCACGGCGCCGATTCCATCGTTGAAAAGGGATTCGCCGGCAAGTTGCGCCCGGACGGCTTTTGATACCCCGGCGCGACGCAGCATTTCCAGCACGGCAATAGGATCCGTGGGCGAAATCAGCGCACCAAAGACGAGGCACTGCAGCCAACTGAGCTGAAATCCCGAGCCAAGGAACATCAGGGCGGCAACGGCAAAGGTGGAGGCAACCGTACCGGCGATCGCGAGGATTGAAACGGCGAGCTTTTCACGGGCGAGCTGCTCAATGTCGAGCAGGAAGGCGCCTGCAAAAAGCAGAAGCGGCAGCATCCCGTGGAGGATGATGCTCTGGAAGTCAATGTGGAGGGCGAAGTCCGAAGCCCATGCATGCAGTCCCGGAGCAAAGCTTCGCGCCGATGCAAGGACCATGGAGACGATGACCGTGAGCAGCATTGTGCCGATGGTGACGGGCAGCCTCAGCCAGCTTCGGCTCAGCATGCCGAAGAGCGCCGCCGTGGCGAACAGAACACTGAGAACCTGAAGCGTCGTCATGCAGTCAACCCCGATCAAAATAGACTGCGATGTTCACACACGGAAGGAACAGACTCACTCCTTCGCGGATCTGCGTACAAACCTGCCGGTGAGCGGAGCTTAAAGAAGCTTTGCGGCATCCTCTGCAAAGTACGTGACGATGAAGTCGGCTCCGGCGCGGCGCATGCTTACCAGCGACTCAAGGATGGCGCGATCGCGCTCCAGCCAACCCTTTTCGAAGGCCGCCTGCAGCATCGAGTACTCGCCTGAAACCTGGTAGGCGCCGATGGGCACCTGAATGCTGTCGCGCGCCGCGCGCACCACGTCGAGATAGGGCATGGCGGGCTTCATCAAAATCATGTCCGCACCTTCGTCGAGGTCGAGTTCGATCTCGAGCATCGCCTCGCGGAAGTTTGCGCCATCCATCTGATAGGAGCGGCGGTCACCGAACTGCGGCGCAGACTCTGCTGCTTCGCGGAAGGGACCGTAGAACGCAGACGCGAATTTGGAGGCGTAGCTGAGGATGGGGGTCTGCGTGCGGCCGGCTGCATCCAGCGCATGGCGAATGGCGGCGATGCGGCCATCCATCATGTCGCTCGGCGCCACAATATCCGCTCCGGCTTTGGCTAGGCTGGTAGCGGTCCGCGCCAGCAGAGCCAGCGACGGATCATTGTCGATTTCGAAACCCTCGGGCGTCTGCACCACGATGCCGCAGTGACCGTGGCTGGTGTATTCACAGAGGCAGACGTCGGCGATGAGTACGAGTTGACCTGCGGCGGAGGTCTTCTTCAGGGCACGCAGCGCCTGCTGCACGATGCCATCGTCGCTCCATGCGCCTGTGGCCTGGTCATCTTTTGTATCGGGAAGGCCGAAGAGCAGCAGTCCCCCGATGCCGAGTGATGCGGCTTGTTCCGCTTCGCGCACAGCCTCGTCGATGGAAAGTTGAAAGACCCCTGGCATCGACCCAACGGGCTGGCGGACGCCGCTTCCGGGGCAGATGAAGAGGGGATAGATTAGGTCGCCAGGCTCAATCGTTGTTTCGCGAACGAGAGCGCGGAGCGGCTCTGTGCGACGCAGCCGGCGCATGCGATTCTGCGGAAATCCCATGCAGCCATTGTAGTCCAGCAGCGAGTCAGGCCCGGGGACCGAGTTCGTTGTACAAGGTTGAGTTCCGGTAGCCGAGCAAAGTCACGAGGGTCCAGATTCCGAGGGCTGTCCCGATGGGCACCTTCAGCAGGCTGAGAATCCCGGCGATGATCGCGACAATGCGTCCCCACTCGGTGCGTTCCATCAGGCCCCATCCTGCGACAAAGGCAAGCGCGGAGCGGACGAGGATCAAGGCCCAGGCAAAGTGGATGATGGCGGCGCCGAACCAGGGCTGGCTCCAAGGGCCGTCTCCCATGGAGCCATGCGACCACGGACCAAAGCCGCTGTTCAGGAAGGCATGAAGAAAGGTCATGCCGGCGAACCCCAACAGAAGCGACAGGCCGCCGTAGACGAACCAGACGATGCTCAGCGCGCGGACGCGTCCCGCGTAGGTCTGCAGTTGCAGTTCAAGATTGGGGATTGGAGGAATCGGGGGCATGACGGGAGCAACCGGCCGTCCACACTGCGGACAGGCTGTTTGTCCCGGCTGCAAAGCTTGACCACATCCGCTGCAAAACATGCTTCCCTCCTGACTGGAATCCTGCAAGACCGCCTGGCATTCACATCCAATTGCTTACGATACGCAAAAAGCCGAACCTGTGTTCCCTTTGTTGCCACGGCGACGCGCTGCTTTGCCCGGCGTGAGCCGAGCGCCGCTCCCATCGCTCCTCGTGCCGGTCGTCGCGATAGATGAGCGCGGTAATCGCACCCTCGGCATTCTTCTCCACGCGGATGCGGCTGGTGCTGCCGCCGTTGGGATAAAACAGCGTGGACAGGGACTCGGCTGCAAGTTCGCTGATGGCTCCGTGGATGTCTTTCTGGTAGAGCTGATCGCCCTGGCGGAAGAGCGTGATCGCGAGCTGTCCATGATCGTCGTAGTATTCGCCTGCAAGGCTGTCCAACTGCTGCGGGGTGAGACGCAGGGCTGGAGGATGCAGAGGAATGATAATGCGTTCTGCATGGGGCGCGGCCTCGGTATGAGGATTGCGGCGGTGATCGAGCAGCCAGCGGGGCAGATCCGGCTCGTCGAATGCGCGCGTCCAGCAATCGTGCTTGAGACCCTGATAGATCCACAGGCGGATGTTTCCGTCGGAGGCCTTGAATGCCTGATACATCAGCTCGTCTTCGCGCTCCGGAACGATTGGGTCGTCGCTGCCATGAAACAGCCAGACCGGCGTGCGCGCAAGTGCGCGAGCATACTGGCCGGGCAGGATCGAAGATTGCTTCCACCGCTGCGGAGCATAGCTCCAGAAGATGCCTCCCGCGGCGATGGCGATCGCGGCCCACCGCTGTGGGTAGAGCCGCGCCAGCTCCCACGCGCCGTAGCCGCCCAGTGAAAGGCCGGTGAGATAAGTGCGTTTGCTGTCGGCGTGGAATTCTGACATTTCCCGGTCCAGTGCTGCCATGGCGATGTCCAGCATCTCGGGATCGGTCCAATACCGGCCCTGCGGACACTGCGGCATCACGACGAGAAAGGGCCATCGCTCCGGGTGGTCGCGAATGGCGGCAGGCAGGCCGATCTGCGTTTGCCACATGCCCTCGGAGCCCCGCTCGCCGCGCCCGTGGAGAAAGAGAAGAATCGGCCAATGGCGATGGTCGTCGATTCGGTACTCTTCCGGCACATAGACCTGGAAGCGATACGGGACGCCGCGAACCAGCAGAGTGCGATTGAGGAAGCCTGTCTCCTGCACCTGACGGGCAAGGACAATTCCGTGATTGGAGGATGCGCGGGCAACAGGAGGTACGGCAATGGTGAGAAAAAGGATGCAGCCCGGCAGCACGGTCAGAATGCGGCGCATGATCGCTTCCATCATAGTGCCCCGCGTCGGCACCACGGTTGGAAATCGCCAAAGGCCCAGAGGAGCAAGACCGGAAGAGGGCAGAAGAAAGATGACCGTGACCCGTTTCCTTACGATTTCTCTATGGCGCGGCATGCAAGAATCGAAGATGAAGCAATACAAGCGAGCATGAGCGCCCTTGAACCCGGAGCAGTCCTGGATCATTACCGGATGGACGAAGCCGTCGCCCGAAGCGGCATGTCGGTTCTCTATCGCGCTACTGATTTGCGCGATGGAAAGCCGGTCGCAATCAAGATTCCCCATACGGAGATGGAAGCGGATTCCATCCTTCTGGAGCGGTTCAAGCGCGAGGAAGAGATTGGGCAAATGCTGGATCATCCCGGCATTGTGAAGACCTATCCCGAAGAACAGCGCAGTCGCAGGTACATGGTTCTGGAGTGGGTGGAGGGAAGGCTACTGCGCAGCATCCTCAATGAGGCTCGCGTGCTGCCGGTCGAGCGCGCGGTGCGGATTACGCTTGCCATCTGCGAGGCGCTCGACACAATGCACAAGCATGGCATTGTCCATCGCGATCTGAAGCCGGAGAACGTGATGGTCGATGCACAGGACCGCATCAAGCTCATCGATTTTGGCATCGCCATGCGGGAAGATGCGCGACGGCTGACTTATGTCAACATGACAGGCGCACTGGGCACGCCGGACTATGTTTCGCCCGAGCAGGTAAAGGGCGGGCGTGGCGACCAGCGCAGCGACATTTACGCGCTGGGCACCATGCTGTACGAGATGCTGACAGGCCGTGTTCCTTACACGGACGAGAATGCGCTGGCGGCGCTGAATGCGCGGCTGCAGCGGGATCCTGAGCCGCCACGCGAGCTGAACAGCGCCATCACACCCGAGCTGCAGGAGGTTCTGTTTCGTGCGCTCGAACGCGAGCCGAGACACCGCTACGCCACGGCAAGCGAGATGGCGTGGGAGCTGGAGCACCAGGAACTCGTAGGTGTGGAGGAGCGCAACGGGCGATCTGCGGGCAATCTGCAGCGCCGAAAAATCGATCGGCGCTGGATGATGTACGGCGGCGTTGCGCTGGTGCCGGTCGTGCTGTTCGTGCTGATGCTGCTGCTCGCGCGGCGCTGAAACCCGCTGTCGATTCCGCGGCTTCGCTGCCGGGGCAAACTCAGGCGCGGCCAGCAAACTCCCGTGTTTCGGTCGCGACCTTTACCTTCTCGCCTTCCTTGATGAAGAAGGGCACCCGAATCTCGATGCCCGTTTCAAGGCGGGCGGGCTTTGTGACCGCGCCCGAGGCCGTATCGCCGCGCACGCCTGGCTCCGTGTAGGTCACCGTGAGCTCGACCTTTTCCGGCAGTTGCAGGCCGATGGGGTTGCCATTGAACTTATCCAGCTTGAGCAGCGCGCCTTCCACAAGGAAGTCAAGCGCGTCGCCGAGTTTATCTGCCGCCAGCGTGATGGTTTCATAGCTCTCTTGATCCATGAAGTGCGAGCCTTCATTGTCGGAATAGAGGTAGGAAACTTCCACGGTTTCAAGATCCGGTTCCTTGAACTTCTCACCCGCTTTGAAGGTCTTGTCAAAAACGGCCCGCGTCAACAGGTTGCGCATCTTGAGCCGGACCAGGGTCTGGCCTCCGCGTGCAGTTGGCGTCGAAACCTCTACATCCATGCAGTAGTAGGGAGCGTTCTCAAACTCAAAGTAGGTCTTGCGCTTGATGTCGAGTGCATCAAGAAGGGATGCCATATTAGCCTCGCGATAGAAGTTATGTCTATTGTAGCCGCGGCGTTGGAGTAGTGAGTGAGGGGTAGAACTGCGGATGCAGGACTGGACGGGCCTTAGCGTTGACGTGAATCGAGAGTAACCCCCCGAGGGGTGACTTGAAGGTCTTACCGACGCCAAAAGTAGTATTTTCATGAAATTCGACGAGGCGCGAGACTGATTCTCGTTGAGTGGTCCATGCGGATCTTTCCGAGGTGTATTTCGAGGTTCAGGCGTACCTCGAATTCGAATAACGATTGAGAGACCAGCTCGGACCATTGGGAAAGGGTCGGCAAAAGATGAATTGGCAGACCAGACTCTTTGCTTGGCTGAAGGAATTCGCACGTGAGGACGAAGGTGCAGACCTTGTCGAGTATGTGCTGTTGGTCAGTTTTGTAGCCTTTGGCGCCACCGCAGGCGCCATGCCGGTAGCAAAGAGCATCGCGAATGTCTTCGACAAGTCAAGTTCGCAGCTCGCTGCGGCCGTTGGGACAGGCGCCTCAGCGGGTGGGTCCCCGAGTGGTTCTGGCTCAGGAGATGGCTCAGGGGACGGCGGCGGCGGTCACGGCGATCACTGAGCAAAAAGGAAATACGGCCCTGCGCGGGAATGCCAGCGCAGAGCCATTGTGCGTTTGGAATGCGATTCTCCGCCCGATGTTCAGCCGACGGTCACGCGCATCGAATCAAGAGCGGCTGTCAAATCGGCGGCCAGCACTCGCTGCGCATCCTCTGTCAGCTTGTTGCCCTGGCTGGTGAGATAGAAAACGTCAATCGCAGTCTCGCCCTCGGTATCAATCAGCGCCACTTCAATGTTGCATTGATGGGTATTGAGGGTGAGCGCAATCTGACGCAGCAGCCCTGGCACATCCTGCGCAATAACCTGCAGCAGCGTGGAATGGGAGGATGAGTCCGCATCGAACTGGAGGCGGGTGGCCACTTCGACCTTGGCGTTTCCGTTTTGATTCAGATGACGCCGTCCTTCGAGTAACTGCTCCACCGCAGTCTTCTGCGCAACCACGTCGTGCAGGCTGGCGAGGAAGCGATCCTTTTCGCTTGGGTTGAGCTCGATGGTGCGAAAGACGTCCGTGAACTGGAAGCTATCTACGACGATGCCCGCATCGTTGGAGAATGCGCCTGCCTTGACAATGTTCATGCCCCAGGCCGCCAGTACTCCGGCCACGTCTGCAAAGAGACGGCTGCGGTCGCGCACGATTACGGTCAGGTCAAAGAGCTGGCGATGAGGCCGTAGATCGAGCTGCACGGGGTCCTTGTCGAGATTCAAGGCGAGTTGGAAGTGATTGCGGATGTGCTCGGGGAGGCGGGTCTGGAGGTATCGCTGGGGCAGGCCTTCGAGGAATTGCCGGAGCGCATCGTACTGCGAGGCTGGCACCATGGACCGGATGCGATTCAGCAGCGTGGGGTCAATCGCCGCGTGGTAGCGCACCTCATCTACTGAGCGATCCATGAAATTCGCCGTGGCCATGTAGAGCTGCCACAGGTTCTCGGCCTTCCACGGCGTAAGAGCCTCGGGGTTCACGGCCTTGATGTCTGCGAAGGTCATCAGGGTGAGCATCTTCAGCAGGCTTGGGCTGCCTACCTTGTCGGCAAAGTTGCGGATGTTTTCGATGTCGAAGATGTCGCGCCGCAGCGCGTTCGACATTTCGAGGTGCAGACGGATGAGCTTGAGCACCTCTTCGCGCTCTTCGGCATCGAAGTCGAGGCGGGCCAGGAAGGTCGCAGCCAGTTCGACGCTTTGGCCTGTGTGCTCGCCGGAGCGGCGGCCCTTGCCAGTGTCGTGCAGCAGCAGCGAGAGCAGAAAGAGATCGAGCCGGTCGATTTCGGGCAGGAGCTGCGCCAGGCGATGCTCGTAGTCGTGCGTGGGCTGGCGCAGACCGTGGACATTATCGATAGTGAGGAAGGTGTGCTCGTCCACCGTGTAGCGGTGGTAGCTGTCACGGATGACCAGCGCGTCGATGCCGTGGAACTCCGGGATCAGCATCTCGAGAATGCCGAGAGCATGCATGGTGCGCAGCGCGTGTGCGGCGTGCGGCCCCAGCAGGACCTCGCGCAGTGCGTTCCAGAGGTACGGTCCCTCGGGAATATGAATCGCCAGTGCCGGCAGCGCGTCCGTAATGCGGTCTTCCGCAGCCTGCGAGAGGGCATATCCGTGCGTGGCCATGAGCGAAAAGACGCGCAGAATGGCGCTGGTGTCACTGAACTGCGCGCCGGGAAGAATGTCAATGCGGCCCTGATCGAGGATGAAGTCGGTGCCTGCGATGGGCGTGCGACGACGGCGGAACTGGCGATAGAAGCTGACCGGCGCGGGCAGGTGCTCCATCAGCAAAGCGGCGCGCCGATAGATGACGCGGGCATGGCGATAGTACGTCCGCATCCAGTAGGCGGGGTCCGCCGTGCCGCGCGTCTCTAGGCCGATGGAGTTGGCCGCCGCCTCATCCTGGGACTGCCAGTCCAGGGTGTTGTCGTCACGTCCGTGGCGAAAGTGCAGGAAGCAGCGGGCCGCCGCGAGGAAGTCAAAGGCGGCTTCCGCATCGCCGCGCGCGCTCTGGAAGACGCCGCCGCGCTGGCGAGGCCACTCCTTGGTCTCTTTCAGATGGAAGAGCAGGGCGAACCAGACCGCAAGGTGATAGTCGCGCAGGCCGCCGGGACACTCCTTGAGATTGGGCTCAAGGTGAAAGATGGTGTTTCCATACTTTGCATGGCGGCCGCGTGCGATTTCTCCAAGCTTCTGGGTGATGGTGTTCCACTCGCTCAGGACCAGCCCCGGAAAAACGGATTGATGCAACTGCTGGTAGAGCGGAAAGGAGCCGGCGAGAAAGCGGCGGTCGAGGGTGGCCAGCGTGAACTCGAGATTGTCGGGGTCAAAGCGCCCGGCCTCTTTCACGGTACGCGACGCGGGGCTGGCGCGCAGACCGATATCCCACATGCCCTGAATGATCGCCCGGACCGTGTCTTTCGCCTGCGCCTCGGCCTTGTCGTCGGCGAAGACGAAGAGTACATCGATATCCGAAAACGGAAACAGGTCTTTCCGGCCATAGCCGCCCAGTGCGAGCAGGGTGACATTCAGGGCGGTCTGGCCGGTGAAGGCGCGACGCCACATCTCGATCAGGATGCGATCGACAACAGCGGAACGGCGACGGATTGCCGCAGTGCCGTCACCGGTACGGTCGTAGGTCTGCCGGACGAGCGCCATCTCGCGCAGATACTGATCCCGTAGATCGTCAACCGCCCATGCGACTGGAGTCATAAAGTTGTACGTGGCACGCCGAAGCGAAGAGGATGTGTTAACAGAATACTAAACGAAACGAAAACAACAACCCTGAAAACACCGCGCAGCGGCGCGTAGACGCGGACCGCGGGGAGGGTCCCTTGCGCGCCCAAGTGCTATGGATGCTGCTCGATGGCGAGTGAAAGCGTGCTGCTGTTGCCGGTGGCGGCCACGCCGATTGTGCTTGTCGCGGTTGCGGGAATCGACGCCGGCGCGAAGACAACCGTCCCGTCAAGTGCCGAAGTGGCAGTCGATACCTGGGTTGACAGCAGGGGGCTGGCGGCGCAGCGGCCATGGGGCGGGCACGGAGGCGTCCATGCGTAGAGCGCCTGATACAGGGTGACGGTTCCGCCGGCCATCGGGTTGCCGTCCATATCGCGCACGCGCAGCACAATCTGGCCTGGAGTGGCGGGGGTGCTGAGGCGCTGCGCCGTACCCGACGCCGTCTCCAGCCACGCGTATGCAGGCCGCGCTCCCGTCGCGGTGAAGGGAACGCATTGCGAGGTGGCGTTCAGACACGCAGTCGCAGCGGATTGCTGCCCCTCGGCGAGCGGTCCCACCGTCAATTCCTTGGCGGCGATTCCATTGGAGCCGGTCACAATGGGACCGCTGCCCTGCGCGGCAATGCCTGCGACGGCCTGCCAGGTCACCGATTGTCCACCTGCCGGTGCGCGGTTGAGCAGGGCAAGCGCTTGTGTCGTCCATGTAACCGTGGC
>JAJXWA010000077.1 GCA_021781795.1 Acidobacteriota bacterium | reverse complement strand
CTTCTCCGACGCTGGCCTGCGCCTTCTCCCGCGTCGCGCTGCGTTCTCATCCTCTGCATCAGTCATGCAGACATGCTCATCCGCAAAACCAATCCCCCGCCAGATGGGAACTCCGGACGCTTACAAAGTAGGTCAACGGATCCATCGACGTACTGTTTGCAGCAAGCACTGTAAATGGATTTCCTTTTGCAAACGTCGCAATCGTGTTTACCGTCCATCCGCCGACAAGACCGGAGACCGACAATGCGCTCATCGTCCCGGCGATGTAAGGCTCGATGTGGTAGCCGCGCGAATACTTGAAGATGCCGAGCGCCAGGATCAGCACCGCGAGAATCGGCATCACTGCGTTCCCAACCCAGTTGGTCAGCCCCAGCATGCCGGCTTCGAAGGAGCCGCCGTTCATGTCTCACCCCTTGTTCCGGTTGCCGACGTCGTGGAGATTGCTTTCGCGGGAACCTCGCAAACAATCAAAGCTGCAAACCGGCCACTCCACTTCCACAAACGCTGCGCGATCCTGACCACGACGACAATCTCAATGACCATGCAAAATGCTGCTATGCCAATTCCGAACATGATTCGGGCGGCTTCGAAATGGAGTGCGGCGGAGATCAGCAGGACAAGCAACAGCCCTTCGAGGACGAACACAGTGGATTGGAGCAGCAGGCGGTAGTTCATTGGAGGTACTCCTCGTTCGTGCAAAGGCCGACACAGAAATTCGGGAATTGCGGCCACCTGACTCGCAGCTTCGGGATCGTAATCAGCGCTGGAGCCAACGCGTCTGACGTTGGTGCGACTCCTGATCCAGTCCCGATCAGGGGCAGCGCGATTGGAGCGCGAGCCGCATAGGTGAAGTACGCCCCGAGACACAGCAGGATCGCGCCGGCGAGTTCCAGCACATGGCGCTTCACAGGCTCACCCCCGCAAAATGCGTGACCAGCGCCCAGATCCCACTGACGCTCAGAAAGGCAAGACCACTCGCCGCGAGAGCACCCCAGGGTCGATGTCGAACGTGATTGAGAATCGCGGCGGAAAGGGCAAGGCCACCGACGATCGGGCTGATCCGGTTCGCGGCATACCCGAACATGCTCATCAGCATGTCGGTCATTCCGTAGGCGTCTCCGGTCTGCATCCAGCTTCCGGTCGCGAGGTTGTAAAACCCCTGCACGCCAAGAAGAAAAAGAGCGGCGATGATCGAAGACAAAGGGTTATACCCCTGGCTCATATCGAGAACCGCTTTGAAAACAAGGGAAGCCGCGACCACGGGGACGATATGTCCTATCAGAACGTCGCTGACGAAGTCGTTCGTAACCCGCTCGATGCCTGCCGTGTACTGCGCCCCGGTTGCGCCAGCGATCGTAAGTTGTTGTGCTCCTGGAACAGACTCCTGAACCAGCCAGCGGCTTAGCCCGGGAAGGCTCAGCAGGAAACATCCCCAGAGGAGCCATTTCAGATAGCCACCACTGGCCTCAAAATTCATTCCCCCTTCCGAGCGCAGCCTCATGCCCGCCATCACGAACGCGCCCAGCGACGCCGGGATGGCGAGATCCATGAGAAGCCCGAGAATGGCTCTGAAAACCAGTGGCGCCTGCATAAACCACCTACCCGATTGCCTGGCCTTGCGCGATGAAGTACTCGATGAGCCGCAGAATGCCGGAAACGCAGATCAGACCGCCCGCGGTCATGGCGGATGGGAGCCAACTGCGGCCGCTCCGCCACTGCAGGATGGTGGCGACGACGGCAATCCCGGCCCCCACCGGGCAGATCACATTGCACAGCCAGTTGACGGCATTGAGGAATGCGCCTTCCGGCTGCGCCGCGGTCTGGCCCTGGACGGCCTGGCCCGTCGCCGGCATGGTGCCGAGGTTTTGAGCCATGCTGGCGCAGGGCGCCAGAACGGCCGCTCCGATACAGGAAGCGAGCAGGAACGCCAGCGCCTGCTTACGTCCGGCGCGCACTGTTCGCATGAACGACTGGATCATGGACTTGCCTCCTTGACGGGAAACCGTCGCCGAAAAAAATCACATGGATTGTCAATTCGTGCAAACGAGCTACTACGGCATGTCCAAATGTTCTATGGATCGATGTCTCGATGGGCTAATGGACATCGACCTGCTTCCTTCTATAGAGGGGATCTGATTTCGCTTCTTATAAGGATGATGTGCAGAAGATCGAGCACGGGGAGAGGCAATCACCTGGACTTTTTTTCAACAAAAGCCAGGTATGCGGCTTTTCTTCTTTCGAAAAACCTCATCATCGGCCCAACACTCTCCGAGGCGAGCCAGGATTTGTTTAATTGATATCGCTTGTAGCAGGCTGTTGGTGTGTAAGCGTACGCTCAGCCCCTCTTGACGCCACGTTGAGTGTGTCATCAAGTGTCCGCTAAAAAATAGGCGGACACCTGTTGAGTGTGTCTAGGCGGCTTCGGAAGTGTGGGTCTGGAGTGCGGGAGCGAGGTTCCAGGGCAGCAGATCCTGGATGTGGCTAACGGGATGGTCGGCGATGCGTGCGAGCACGGTGCGAAGGTAGAGCTCCGGATCAAGTCCGTTGAGCTTGGCTGAGCCGATCAGTGTGTACATCGCGGCAGCACGCTCACCGCCGCAGTCCGAGCCAACGAACAGGAAGTTCTTCCGACCAAGCGCGACGGCGCGGAGCGCGCGTTCGGCCGCACTGTTGTCTATCTCCAGCAGCCCATCTTCTGTGTATCGCGTGAGCGCACGCCAGCGCGAGAGCGCGTATCGGATCGCGCCCGCGGTCTCGCTCTTCGACGACAGACTTCGGAGTGCCTTTTCCATCCACCTTCGAAGGTCATCGAGCAGTGGCCTGGCTCGAGTCTGCCTGATACTCAACCGGACGTCGATCGGCTTGCCGCGAACCTCGTCCTCGATAGCGTAGAGTGCGCCAATCCTCGCCAGTGCTTCTGTTGTTGTGGGTGAAGCATGTGCAACGTGGATGTCGTGGAACTTGCGCCTTGCGTGTGCCCAACAAGCAGCTTCGTGGATGTCCTCGCCATACAGATGGTGGAAGCCTGCGAAGGCGTCGGCCTGCAACGCACCTCTAAAGCTCTGAAGATGCATGCGCGGATGCTCGCCCTTGCGATCCTCTGAGTAGGCGAACCAGACGGCCGGTGCAGTCTGTTCGCCAGCGGGTCTGTCGTCGCGAACGTAGGTCCACAGCCGGCCGGTCTTGGTCTTGCCGTTGCCAGGCGAGAGCACAGGCATCGGAGTGTCGTCGGCGTGCAGCTTGCGTCCGGCAAGAACATGCTTCTGGATCGCGTCGACCAGAGGGGAGAGCAGATCGCTGCTTGCGCCTACCCAGCCCGCCAACGTGGAGCGCGATATCTCGACTCCTTGGCGGGCGTAGATCTCCGACTGACGATACAGTGGCAAGTGATCGGCGAACTTGGAAACGATGACGTGTGCCAGCAGAGCTGGAGCAGCGAGTCCGCGCTCGATCGGCCTCGCCGGTGCGGGCGCCTCAACCAGTCGGTCGCACCCAACGCAGGTAAACTTCGGCCGCACGTGGCGGATGACCTTGAAGCTCTCCGGCACGTACTCGAGCTGCTCGGAGATATCGTCGCCGAAGTGGCGCAGCTGGCCGCCGCAATCGGGGCAGCAGTCGGTGCCAGGAGCATGCGTTCTGATCTCGCGCACGAGATGCTCAGGAAGAGGCTTCCGCTCAGGGCGCGGCTTCTGCTCCTTGGGCGGCGACATGCGTTCGTCGAATGCTTCAAGTTCCGCCTGCGTTGTCTCGTGCTCTTCGAGCTCGAGCTCCATCTGTTCGATCTTGATCGCGATCTTCTCGCTCTTCTTGCCGAACATCATGTGCCGGAACTTCTCGAGCATCAGCTTCAGGTGCTCGATCCGCTCGCTGCGAGACCGCAACTCCTCAGCCTGTTCGGAAAGCATCCGGCGCTGTGAATCCAGCTCCGCTTCAAGATCGCGCAGCTACCGCTCTTGTCGAGCGAACAGCGCCCTGAGCTGTTGTTCCTCAAATCGCTGTGCGAGCAATAGCGCGCGCAATGCCTCACGATCCAGCGAATCCAGATCCGGCAGAGGGGCGCGATCCATAAACGCAGTATGGCATCGATCACGATCGAGCGCATCCACAAAATGCGCGTCAACACAGGAGAATCAGCGTGATCATCAGACTGCGACTTCAGGCGCCCAGGTGCGTTCAACTCTGCGCCAATCGATGCCTTCAAGAAGCATCGAAAGCTGCGCGCGACTGAGATGAACCGAACCGCTCTCGGCCTTGGGCCACACGAAGCGGCCGCGCTCGAGCCTCTTCGCAAAAAGGCACATCCCATCGCCATCCCACCACAAGAGCTTCACGATATCGCCTCTGCGGCCGCGGAACACGAACACGTGACCTGAGAACGGCTGTTGTTGGAGGACGGTCTGCACCTGAGCGCTGAGTCCATCGAAGCCGCGCCGCATATCGGTCACGCCAGCCGCGAGCCAGATCTTCGTCCCCGTCGGAAGCTGGATCACTTGCGCAGACTCTCGAGGATCTGACGCACCACTGAGCAGTCAGCTCCGCTCTCGATGCTGATCATCGCTATGCCCGGGATCTCAATGTGAACCGAGCCTCCTGCGACGGGCACCCCCTGTTCGATCGGAGGCTCGCTTGCACTCTGTGCAACAGCAGACACCGTGACCGGCAACAACGCCGAACACGGCTCGCTCAACTCACCGCGCTCATATGCCCGACGCCACTTGAAGACCTGGTTCGCGTTCATGCCATGCGCACGCGCAACTTCCGCAACGCTGGCACCGGGTTCTAACGTCAACTCAACGATCCGACGCTTCTCGGAGATCGTTCTCCAGCGCCGAACTCGACGTCCCTCTTGAATCTCTTGCATGCAGCGATGTTCTGACACATCGCAGACCCATGACCAGAGGGGAAGGGCGCACGCTTACCGTGATCGAGAGTATTCCAGCAGATCAGAACGGAGTTGCGCGGTATGCAATTCGGTTGCCGGGCAACATGGGTGAAATCGGCAACCACTATATTGTCTCCACAACAAATGTAGCAGAGAAA
>JAJXWA010000076.1 GCA_021781795.1 Acidobacteriota bacterium | reverse complement strand
ATTCTCGGTGCGCCGACGCTCCTTGCGCAACAGGCAAGTCCGGGAATGCTCAACTACGTCGAAGGCTCGGTCTCAATCGAGGGACAGCCGATGAACGGCAAGAGCACCGGACAGGTGACATTGAACCCCGGCGAGACCCTGACTACCCAGACGGGCAAGGCCGAAATTCTTCTCACTCCGGGCGTCTTCTTCCGCGTCGATGACAACAGCGCCGTGCGCATGATTTCGCCCAGCCTCACTCAGACGCAGGTGGAACTGCTCCACGGCCGCGCCGGCGTTGAGGTCGATCAGGTCCTCCCGGAAAATGACCTCGAAGTCCTCGATGGGGGTGTGATCACACAACTGGTGAAGCCGGGCTACTACGAGTTTGACGGCAACAACCCCACCGTCCTCGTCTTCGACGGCAAGGCTGCCGTGGAAGTGCGCGACGGCAAATACAAAGTCGTCAAGAGCCACCACGAAATGAACCTCGCCCCAGCGGCGGGCATGCAGGCCCTAGCCAAAGAGAAGGCCGTGAACTTCGACCCACGCAAGGCCAAGGACGACCTCTACAACTGGAATAGCCTGCGCTCCGAATACCTGGCCGAGGATAACAATCAGATCGCCGGCCAGTACGCGGGCGGCGCATATGACCCCGGTTGGTACTGGGATCCCTCCGCCATGGACTACACCTTCATCGGCGGCGGCCCCTTCTGGAGCCCCTTTGGCTGGGGCTTCTACCCCTTTGGCTGGGGCGGCTGGGGAGGATGGGGCGGCTACTACGGCGGTGGCTACTACGGGGGCGGCTACTACGGCGGCAACGGCTACAACCGGTACGGCAACAACACCTCGGCAGGTCTTGGTCGCCCCATCGGTGGCCCGATCCGCGGCCGCGGCGCCTTCCACAGCATGGGCGGATTCCATAGCGGAGGCGGCTTCCACAGCGCAGGTTTCAGCGGCGGCGGATTCCATGGTGGCGGAGGGGGTTTCGGCGGCGGTGGCGGCTTCCACGGTGGCGGAGGAGGCTTCGGCGGTGGAGGCGGATTCCATGGTGGCGGGGGCGGTGGAGGAGGCGGTCATCGCTAAACCAGAGCACCTTGCACCTCAGGGCCGGAGCATATCCTCCGGCCCTTCTCTTTAGCTCCCAACTCCCTCTTGAACCCTCTTGATTTCTGCAGGTTAATGCTAAATACCCCCACCACGCCTCGCGCTCCTTAGGAGCCGTTCGACGGGCCGCTGCGATTTCCACAGAATAGAAATTCACAATAACCACAAAAAAGTGTATTCTGTGATTGTTTCCGCAGCCGGACATTCGCTGCCCGGCCGGACACGAGGAGATGCCCATGATTCGCAAGACCCGTCTTTTTACGCCCGGACCGACCCCGCTGCTTCCGGCGGCCCAGTTTGCCATGGCTGCTGCTGACATGCACCACCGCACCCCTGAGTTCCGCGCCCTCTATCAAAAAGTGCTCGCCCAGCTCAAGGTCTTCGTCGGTACCAAAAACGATGTCCTGCTGCTCTCCTCGTCCGGCACCGGCGCCATGGAAGCCTCCGTCTCCAACCTCACCTCGCCCGGTGACCGCGTTCTGGTCCTCACCGCCGGTAAATTCGGCGAGCGCTGGGTCGATCTCGCGAAGGCCTTCGGCTGTCAGGTGGATGTCCTTAAAGCACCCTATGGCCAGACCTTCGATCTTGCCGAAGTTCGCAAGGCCCTCAAGCCCGAGCATCGCGCCCTCTTTGTGCAGGCCACTGAAACCTCCACCGCGGTCCGCCACGACGTCGAGGCACTCGCACGGCTCATACAGGAAGTCAGCCCCGAAACCCTGCTCGTCGTCGACGGCATCACCGGCCTCGGCACCACGCACTTCGACGTGGACGGCTGGGGCATCGACATCCTCATCGGCGGCTCGCAGAAGGCCGTCATGATTCCTCCCGGCCTGGCCTACCTGAGCGTGAGCGACAAGGCCTGGGCGGCGATGGAGAAATCGAAGAATCCGCGCTACTACTTCGACCTGCGTAAGGAACGCAAGAATGCGGTGAAGGGCGAGAGCGCCTACACGCCCGCCGTTGCGCTCATCGCCGGCCTCGGCGCCGCGCTCGACTACATCGCCGGGCAGGCCGGTGGCGATCTCGAAAAGGGCCGCATCGCGCTGGTCAACAACGCACAGGTCAATGCTGCCGCTACGCGCGCCGGGCTGGTTGCGCTGGGCTTCACCCTCTTCGCGCCCACCTCCCCGGCTGCCGCGGCCACCGCCGTCGCCGTGCCCGAAGGCATGGATTCGAGCGATGTGGTCAAGGCGCTCAAGACGCGCTTTGCTTCGGTCATCGCCAACGGACAAGGCGAAATGAAAGGCAAGCTCTTCCGTGTCGCGCACCTCGGCTTCTTCGATTTCCTCGACACCATTGCCCTGCTCGGCGCCATGGAGCACATCGCCAAGGACACGCTCAAGCTGCCCGTGCAATACGGCCAGGCCGTCGCTGCTGCGCAGCAGGTCTACGCCGACGCGGTGAAGAACTAGGAGCTGCCTCGATGCCCGAACTCACCTTTGGAGAAAAGCTGATCATCGCCCGCAAGCAGCTTGACCTCTACCAATATCAAATGGCCGAGCGGCTGGGCGTGCATCCCAACTCGCTCACCAAGTACGAGCGCGGCGAGGGCAAACCCCACGCCGCCGTGGTACGGATGTTCGATCTCCTCTGCGAGCAGGAGGGCATCCGCTTTGACGATTACAAATCCGCACAAGAGGGCAAGGGAGAAGCCATGAAGATCGTACTGGCAGAGAAGGTGTCACCGGCAACGCTGGCCGTGTTCGCGGCCGAGCCGGGATGGGAAGTTCTCACGCATGACAAGCTGCCCAACGGCCTGCCTGCCGCGCTGGCCGACGCCGATGCGCTCGTCGTGCGCTCGGCCGTGCAGGTGGACGATGCACTGATGGAGCACGCGCCGAAGCTGCGCGTCATTGGCCGCGCCGGCGTGGGAGTGGATAACATCGACGCCGAAGCCGCCACACGCCGCGGCATCGTCGTGATGAACACGCCCGGCGCCAACGCCATCGCTGTCGCCGAGCTCACGCTCTGCCTCATGATCGCGCTGGCCCGCAAAGTGCCCGCAGCCAACGCATCCATGCACGCTGGCAAGTGGGAGAAGAAATCTCTCCAGGGCGGCGAACTGCGCGGCAAGACCCTCGGCATCCTCGGCCTGGGCCGCATCGGCCTTGAAGTCGCGAAGCGCGCCAGGGGCTTCGGACTGGAAATCATCGGCAGCGATCCCTTCGTCTCCGCCGCAGTGGCGCGCGAAAACGGCATCCGGCTCGTCTCGCTCGACGAACTCATCGCCGGCTCTGACTACCTCACACTGCACGTCGGCCTCACGCCGCAGACCGCTGGCATCATCAACGCAAAGAACATCGCCGCGATGAAGAAGGGCGTGCGCATCATCAACTGCGCCCGCGGCGAGCTCGTCGACGAAGCCGCGCTGGCCGCAGCCCTCAAGAGCGGCCACGTCGCAGGCGCCGCGCTCGACGTGCTCACCGAAGAGCCGCCGAAAGACTCGCCGTTCTTCGGGCTCGACAACGTGATCCTGACGCCGCATATTGCCGGGTCAACTGCGGAAGCGCAGGAGGCCGTCGGCGTGCAGATTGCCATGCAGGTGCGCGAATATCTGAAGCTCGGCGTCGTGCAGAACGCCGTCAACCTGCCCTCGCTCAGCCACGAGGAATACGTCGAGCTTGCGCCTTACATCGATCTCGCCGGCCGTCTCGGCTCCTTCCTCGCGCAGACCGGCAAGGGTGGCATCGAGGCCATTCACATCATCTATGGCGGCGCACTCGCCGAGGCAAAGACCGACCTCGTCCGCAACGCCGCGATTCAGGGTCTGCTGCAGGGTTCGGAGAATGTAAACCGCATCAACGCCGCCGCCGTCGCGCAGGAGCGCGGCATCCGCGTGCACGAGGAAAAGCAGGCCAGCCATCGCGGCGGCGCTGCGACTGTTCTCACCATCGAGCTGCACTCCGCCGCCGGCAAGACCGACGCCAGCGCCACCGTGATTCACGGCGAGCAGCCCCGCCTGCTTGAGTTCGACGGCATCGACATCGAGGCGCCGCTTGAGGGCAATCTCCTCGTCTGCCGCAACCTCGACGTCCCCGGCGTCATCGGCAAAATCGGTACCATCCTCGGCCAGCACAACGTCAACATCGCCAACTTCGCGCTAGGCCGCGAGCGCGCTGGCGCCAAGCCCGTCAAGGCGCTCGCCGCCGTGCAGGTCGATGCGCCTGTCTCAAAGGTAGTGCTCGAAGCCCTTGGCACCATCGAGGCGCTCATCGAGGCAAAGCTGGTGCAGTTGTAAGTACGGCGCTGGCTCGCTTCGCCGAAAACAAAATGCCGCGCTCCGGATTCTTCTCTCCCGAAGCGCGGCTTTCTTTTCCTGATTCGAACTAAGGCTGCCCGTTGGCTCCGCTCGGTACGTGGCTCGTCATCCCCTTCAGCACAAACTCGCGAATCAGGTTCGACGCCGCGTCTGCACCTGTTTCCGCCAGGCCATTCAAAAGCGTCAGCGACACGCCGCGATCCGCTGCCGGATAGTACGCATTCGAAATCGCGCCCGCTGAAAAGTTCCCCAGCACATTGGCATAGTTCGGCTTCCAGCGCCCATTATCGCCGCGCGCCATCACCGCCGCCGACATCGCATACAGCGCGCGCGACATCACGCTTCCCTTACCTTTGTAGAAGTAGCGCGGGTCCTCGTGAAAAATTGCGGGATACACGGCCCGGCCCAGAAGGTTGCTTGACACATGGTTCGCCATCGCCGCGCCGTAGCGCTTGCCATAGCCTTCTAATCCGCTTCCGTATGCCGGAAATACGTTCTGGTATTGCTCCGCTCCGGCTACGCCAGCCACCATCAGAAATGACACGGGGTCCAGAATCGCCCGCAGGCTCAGTTGGAATTTCTGCTTCGCCAGCATCGGCGGAGCATTCCAGTCATAGGAGCTGTAAAAGTTCGGAATCACGCCGCCGATGCGTTGCTGCACTGCGATGCGCACCTGCTCCTCCGACAGCACTGCAGGATCGCCCACGACAGTCACGCG
>JAJXWA010000075.1 GCA_021781795.1 Acidobacteriota bacterium | reverse complement strand
AACGATGACATGACGGCCTTCGTGCCACAGTCTATACGTTTTGACGCGGCAGGATTGGTAAGATCCGGCAATGTATTTTGCTGAGGCGAGGCGGCGGGTTTTTCGAGGGCCTTTGTCACGCCTGTAGAAGGTTGCGACTGGGAAGGTTTTGGCGCCCCAACCTGGTCCTTGAGCACATGCTGCACGGTTGCCGTCAAGACCCGGTGGTCTTTTGCGATCTGTCGTAGACTCTGGCCGCGGCGGCGGTCGCGGAGGACGGCGTCCCGGTCTATTTTTTGCGCCACCGCATACACCCGTGCCGTGGTCTTACTGGCCAGGATCAGGCGCGGTGTCCATTGTCTCCCAATGGGAGTCGTCAAATCCTGGCTCTGCCCATAACCAGATGTGAGTCGTCGGATCAACCGGCGAGTCCCCGATATGGACCTTCCATGGGCCGGTGAGCGCAACCGCCGATTGCCCCAGCGTTACGGAGACAGCCGGACTGGCAGCACTGTGCTGGTGGGAGCGGTGGCTCAGTGGGCGAAGAGAGCGGCTGTAGGGAACCAGAGCAATGAGGAGAGACACAGTAACTTCTTCATGCGGGTACCAGCTCCAGACTTGACACACGTGCAACAGTGAGAACGGTGATGTCGTCTTCCTGTCCGAAGCTTTGTGCAGTGCTGGCGATAGCTTGTGCGGGCTGGTGGCTGATGGCGGCGGTTCGGTCAAAGCCGAAGAGTTCGCCGGATTTATTGCGGGCCTCCACCACGCCGTCGGTGAGGAGGGTGAGTCTTGCATCCGGAGAAAGCTGCACGGTCGCTTCGGCGTATTCCGCGTGGACGCTGAGGCCGAGGGGCAGGCCGTTTTCGAGGGCCAGCTCTTTTTCGTTCAGGTAGGGGGCAAGGTGGCCCGCATTGGCGGCGGTGAGCGCGCCATTGGGGTCGACGCGCAGAACGAGGCAGGTGGTGAAGCCGCCGGAGTTGCGTCCGATCATGCGGTGATTCATGGCGGAAAGGATTGCTCCGGGTTGCTGGGTGTAATGGGCGAGGGTACGCACCGTGCCCACCAGCAAGCTGACGGTCATGGCAGCAGGTATCCCCTTGCCGCTGACGTCGCCGATCACAACCAGAACCCCACCGTCCGGAGTGGGCAGGATCTGGAAGAAGTCGCCGCCCACCTGGCCTGCGGGCTTGTAGACGGCATCCAGGGTCAAGCCGGGGATGGAGGGGATGGCTTCCGGGATGAGAACCTGCTGGACGATGCGGGCGGCTTCAAGTTCGCGCTTGTGGCTCTCTTCCTCCAGGCTTGTGCGGGTAAAGCGGTGGATGAGGATGCCGAGCATCGTCAACATCAGCAGAAAACTACTAATGTTGTCGATGGAAGCGGGAAAGGGCCACTGCGTGGTGTGGAAGTACCAGTCCATCGCGCCGACATTCCAGCCGAACGTGGGCTTGGCGACGTACTGCATAAAGGGCACGTACAGGTCGAGAATCCCAGGCGCGTTGGATAAGAGTAAAAGCAGCGCATCCATGCGACCTTCCATGGTTTTGCGAACCAAAAGCACCAGAATCCAGATGTAGAACGGTACGGTGAGAAGAAGGACTAAGGGGAGCCAGAGGTCGAGAAGCCATGGCGAATCGATGATCCCGGGGGCGAAGCCGGCTACGTTGACGACGAACGCAGCGCACAAGAATGCGATGACTGTCCGATAGAGCCAGTCGCGCCGGCTGTCCATCAGATTTCGGTAGAAGCCGATGAACGCGAAGAGGATTGCGTATTCGAAGAAGGCGCCGAGCAGATTGAAATGGAGAACATCGGTCGCGCGGAAGATGCGATAGGTTGAGATGCTATCGTTGATCGCAGTCGATAGCATGGCAACGCCAAACCACAGATACTCCCTTTCCCGGCTGCGCACCTTGAAAAGAGCCAGCGCGGCAAGGCCAGCAAGGATTTCGAGCAGAGTGAGGAAGATGGTGCTGACGGAGTTCCAGGAGTGGTCCAGGGTGTTGAGCAGGGCGGCCTTCTGAATTGGTCTCGAATCGCCGATAAGGATGCCCGGCTCGAGGCCGTAGCGGTAGACCGAACTCCAAACGGGAAATCGCCAGGCTCGTATGGCGATGACAACGGTGCGCGCTTGAGAAGAAGCCGCTCCGGGCACAGGAAGTACGCCAACCACGGTGGCAGTCGGCCGTGGATGGGGAGGCATGGAGCCCTGGCCTCCGATGAGCTTGCCATCGATAAAGACCTGGTAGTTGATGTGGAGAGAGGGAATGTAGAGCGACAGCGGGCCGCTGCCAGCTGGGATCGAGACACGGGCGCGATACCAGAAGGAGCCGGAAGCGACAGGCAAGCCTTGCTCCGGCCAGCTTTTGTCGGAGCGGACGAGGGGCCAGGACAAATCGTCAAAGTTCGGGGCGGCCCACTGCGGATTGTCGCCTGTCTGGAAGCGCCACAGTCCGTCGAGGGAAGCCATTTGCAGCGAGTCGTGGTTGAGGCGAAAGCTGGCGGCTGATGCGAGTAGGGTAGGTACGTTCTGCGCGCAGCAAGCCTGGGCGAGGATCAGGAGCAAGACAGGAAACACGAGGAGGCGCGCATTGGCTCGCAGCGAAGCTCTCAAAAAACGCAGTTGCATGCGTCGAATAGACGCCCGCGCCCGGTCGAACTCAGTTACGAACGGACACGCAAGTAGAAATCGACGACGCGGCAGGTTCATATCTCTCCTTCGGAAGGAGCCAGCTCCCGAGGCTGAATTGGGGCACCGGATACTTTTCGATCAAACTTCGAAAGCAGGATGCCCATGACGAGACAAGCAGCGATGCTGATCGAGGCATCCACTGAAAGGGTTCCTGCGATTCCGGCGGCGGAATAGGCTCGTCCGTCGGCGACCATCATGTACGTCACAGGAATGTTTGTGGCCGCGGTGAGGAAGGCGAACGTCGTTGCTGCGAGGGGATTGTTTGGCCCGATCGCGTCAAAGACGATCCCAATTTGGATTGAGAACGCCACCGCCTGGAACAGAAATTCGCCAAAGACGGCCAATGCAAATGTCCATGTCACGTGGGGTAGAAGAAGGAGACCCAGCGTGAAGAGGCTGCCCGCCACACCGTTGGCCAGGTAGAAGAACCTCAGCGGCAGGCGTCTGGCAATAATGGGAAAGAGAAAGCAACCAATGATTGCCGGAACGAATGCACCTGCACCGCCGGCGAGACTGATCTCGCGGGCGGTAGCATGAAAATCGGCACCGAGGCCGCCGAGAAGATTGGTGAGAGCGAACGAACTGCACGGCGATAGAAAGAGCAACAGCGCGACGACCACCTCGCGGCGGCGCAGCAAGCTTAGAACTTCACGGTTGAATTGGCCAAAGCTCTCCGCCGCCAGACGCCGGTCGGGTCCGGGTGCTGGAACTACGAGGAAGATCGCAGTGGGCGCAAAGATGACAAGTCCCATCCATGCCGCCGCCTGCGCAATGGGAAGAATGCGGGTGAGTTCTCCGCCGAGCGTGGCTGCTATGCCCATCCCGCCGATCAGCGCGACATTCATCCACTTGCTGAGAATGTTCCTGTCTTCTGCCTTGATGATGTTCGACAGCCAACCTCCCAATGCAGCGCCGAAAAGATTGGCCGCGGCATTGGCAAGCGTCAGGGCCAGTTCAAGTACCAGAAGCCGATGGAGGCTGAGGAGCGCGATGGCGGCGAAAACCGCCGAACAACCTGCCAGAACCGTGGCATACCATCGCCGGCTGAAGCGCACGTCGAGCATCGGACCGAAGAGAACGCACCAGAATGAAGGCGAGACTGCCACGGCCGTAATTGCGGCAATCTTCCACTCAGGAACCCCCTCCGCAGCCATCAACTGAGGCATAGCGAAAGCAACGATTCCGGTAACGAGTCCCAGCGTCAGGTCCGACAGGCCCATCAGCCAGACTGGTGGAACGGAGCGGTTTGTCTTCATGCACACCTCCGGAGCGAGGATTACTGCTCATTCCGCAGCTTTCGTTCCGATCAGGACGTTGACACTCTCGACGCGATATCTCCTGATAAATAGAAAATAGAGAGGGCAGGCGAGAGCGATTAGCGCTAGGGTGAACAGCGCGTCTTTCGGATCGGCAACGACCGCCGCGATCAGGAAAGCAGACGAAACCAGGAGAACAGCGAGATTCGACCACGGGTAGCACCAGACCTTGAATGGCCGTGCCAGTGTTGGCTCTCGTCTCCGCAACAAGAATAAGGATGTGAACCCGGAGACATAATTCGCGACGAACAAAACGGCGGCAATGCCGACTAGGGCGTCAAAGCTGCCACTCAGCACCAGCGCAATTGAGAACACCGTCGCGACAAGCAGGGCTGATGTTGGGGTTCCGCCCGTGTTGACGCGTGTGATCCACCGCGGCATCATTCCCTCGCGGGCCATGGCAAACAGAATCCGCGAAGTGATCATGGTATTCGCGTTCATGGTGCTTGCCGCTGCAACAAGAGAGATCAGCAGGATGAATTGCTTTGCGTGGCTGCCGAGCACGGCCATGGCCGCATCGGCCACAGGCATGTGCGACCCCGCGAACTGGCTCATCGGCAATACGCGGAAGAGGGCGAGGTTCACGAGCAGGTAGATCGCCGCGCAGGCCAGCACTCCGCCAATCGATGCGCGCGGCAGGTTTTTCGCCGGGTCCTCATCCTCTTCGGCAAAGTAGATAGCCGCATACCAGCCGTCGTAGCTGATGATGATCGCCTGCAAGGAGAGGACGACGGCCAGCAGCAGGCCACCCTTCGCAGAGGCCAGATGCACAGGCGCAACGCTCGCATGAGCAGCGGCCGGAGCAGATATGAAGCAGGCGATGACAAATGCGATCAGTGCGACGGCCTTGACCAGGCTCGTGAACTCTTGTGCCCGGCTGCCCATGCGCAGCCCAAGCCAGTTCAACAGCGCAAGCAGGCATAGTGCCATGACGCCGAGCAGCTTTTCGTGCCCACCAAATGCGGGCTGAAGCTCGGCGGCGAATTCGCCAAACGCCACGGCGAGATAGCCATTCGAAACCGTGTTCACCACCGCATCGCTCGATCCCACCAGAAATCCGGCGAAATCGCCCATGGCCCGCCGCGAATATACGTACCATCCGCCGGCGAAGGGCAG
>JAJXWA010000033.1 GCA_021781795.1 Acidobacteriota bacterium | reverse complement strand
CGACTTGAACGAAGCCGCTGCGGCGGCGGACGCTTCCGCGTGCGGCTGAGCCGGCTTTTGCGGCTGCCGGGATAGTTTGTTTCGCAGAGAAGGAGGATTCTCTGTGAACCAGCTACGTCAACTTATGCTTGAGGAGTTGCAACGTCGCAACTTCGCCGCGACCACCATCCGCACGTATCTTCATGGTGTCGCGCACTTCAGCCGCTACTTTCGCCGTTCGCCCGATCAGCTTGGTCCTGAAGACATTCGCAAGTATCAGGCGATGCTGTTCACCAAGTTGAAGTACAGTCCGAACACCGTCATCCTGCGGCTGGCATCGCTGCGTTTCTTCTACATCCACGTATTGAAGCGCAACTGGAGCATCGCCGAGACGCCTTATCCCAAGAAGTTACGTCATCTTCCAGGGGTACTCAGCCAGGAAGAAGTGGCGCGACTGATTGAGGCGGCTGATACTCCCTTCCACCGCATCCTGCTGATGACGATGTACGCCACCGGCGCACGCCGCGCGGAAGCTGCCCATCTCAAGGTCAGCGACATCGACAGCAAGCGGATGGTCGTTCATATCCGGGAGGGCAAGGGCGGCAAGGACCGCGATGTCATGCTCAGCCCGAAGCTGCTCGAAGAACTGCGCGCCTACTGGCGCGGCCTCCGGCGCAAGCCGAAGGAGTGGCTGTTTCCCGGCAACCGCTGGCACACATCCAGCCAACCTGTGACCACCAAGGTCCTATGGTCGGCCTGCCAGATCGCCGCCGAACGCGCTGGCCTCGACAACAGGCGCATTCATCCCCACACTTTGCGCCACTGTTTCGCGACCCACCTTCTTGAAGCCGGTGCCGACCTGCGCACGATTCAGATCCTGCTCGGCCATCGCGATCTCGAGGTCACCACCGTTTACCTGCATCTGTCCCAACGGCATCTCAGCGCGACTGCCAGCCCGCTCGATGCGCTCACGTTCACTTCTCAGGGAGGACAGAAGCTCAGTTGAACAACCGGCCTCTCCTGGAGATGGCCGATATTGTTCGCTGTGCAGGACAGGCATTTGTGGAACGCAGCTGCAGGTGGATCAACTGGCAACACCGGAAGGTGCTGCTGGCCATCATGCGCTGCCGCACCGCCGCGCTGGGCGGGCATCGCGACCGATGCACCGGCTGCGGACATACGGCCAAGATCTCCTACAACTCGTGTAGAAACCGGCATTGCCCAAGATGCCTGGGCAACGCGCGCAGGCGCTGGCTCCAGGCGCGTGAACGGGAACTGCTGCCCACTCACTATGTCCACGCAGTCTTTACTCTTCCGCGCGAACTGGCTCCGCTCGCCTTGCAGAACAAGCGGCTCATCTTCAACCTGCTCTTTCACTCGAGCGCTGAGACTCTGCTTGTGGTCGCTCGCGATCCCAAGCATCTTGGTGCCGAGATCGGCTTCTTCAGCGTGCTCCACAGCTGGAATCAGCGCCTGCAGTTTCATCCGCATGTCCACTGCGTCGTTGCCGCCGGCGGACTTGCCCCGGACCACTCAGGCTGGATCTCCGCCCGGCGAAACTTCTTTCTGCCTATCGGCGTACTCAGCCGCGTCTTCCGAGGCAAGTTCGTCGCCGCACTTCGCAACGCCTTCCATCGAGGTGAGCTCCAGTTCCACGGCAGCCTGGCGCACCTTGCGCAACCACGCGCCTTCGCTGCGTGGCTGCGGGTGCTATTCCTACACGACTGGGTCGTCTACTCCAAGCCGCCCTTCGGCGGCTCGGAACATGTGCTGCGCTATCTCGGCGCCTACACCCATCGCGTCGCCATCTCCAACTCCAGGTTGGTCGCTCTCTCCGATGGCAACGTCACCTTCCGCTGGCGCGATTCCGCGCACGGCAACAAGAAGCGGCTCATGACCCTGGCTGTCGATGAGTTCCTGCGCCGCTTCCTGCTCCATCTGCTGCCGCCCGGCTTCGTGCGCATTCGTAACTTCGGATTCCTCGCCAACCGCAACCGCGCTACATTGTTGCCACTCTGCCTGCGACTGCTCGGTGGATCACGGGAAAACACAGCTACATCAGCAGAGCCGTCCACCGATCGGACCCACTCGCTCTGGAATTGCCCAGTCTGTGGCGGAACCATGCGCGTCGTCGAACGGCTCTCCGCTGCACAACTCCTGCTTCGCTCTCCACCTCAACCAGACCAGTGCGCTGCATGAAGCTTTATCTATATCCTCGGCCTTTGCCCGCGCTTCGGCGCGCCTGCGGACTCTTTGTCCCGTGCAGCCAACGACACTCAGATGCCAGTCTCTCCAGCCTCCACTTCGGCCCTCGCCGAGCCACAGTACTGCTCCTTCCGGCTTCCAGACAAACGAATCCTACCCAACTCAGTCCGTTCCTGATCCACCTGCACCCGCTCAGGCCCATTCAAAGTACATAGGTTTCCACGGGGGCGGCTTCCTTCAAGTCGCTGTATCAGAAGCGCCCCGTCTGGAAGTATGCGGCTGCGCAACGTGCGTCGTGGGGCGCTCCAGATACAGCACTAAGACTTTTCAGGAGTTATTGCGGCGGGATGAACCTGGCATCTCTAGGCAGCTCGGCAGGCGGGATAAGGGAAGCAGGCGCAAGAAGGGAAGAGAACAAGAACAAAGGGAATGACTACTCGGTGGGATCTCAATGTACCATTGCGTAAAATTGAGATGAACTGGGCGTTTCAGGAATAGAGAATTCTCCTCCCGCTTCTCACCTCCACCCTCTGCCCCAAAGAGTGGTTAGTCCTTCATCGCGGATCGACGTTCCGCACCCCCGTCGACGACAGCTCCTTAAATGGCCCCGGCGCCCGTTCGCCCGATGCCGCGTGACCGAAGAAGTCCGAATCGATTCCCTTGAATGCTGCAGCAGGCTTAACGTCCCCCTTCACGGTCAAGGTCAGCCCCAGCTTGTCTGGGTCGAGGACCGCCGCAATCTCTGCCATCGCGCCATTCTTATCCCACCCTCGCTGCTCGCGCCAGGATTCCAGGTTGTCCCACTCCGCTGGTTCGGGAAACTTCACCCGCAGAAACGGCTGCGCGAAAAAAGGACTGCCGGAGGTTCCGTAGACATTGCCGTCGGCATCATTCTTGCCGTTGTTGAACTCGATGGCCGAGCGCCCCATCTTGAAGAACACGTTGCCGTGCACCATCAGGTTGTGAACGTCGTTGGTATGCCCCATGATGGGGCGCGGCCCATTGATACCCGAGACCGTATCCACGCACACTTCGGCGCAATCGAGGAATAGGTTGTACGCGATGATCACATTGTTGGTGTCGCGAATGAGGATGCCGCCGGTAAGGTGATCGAAGATGTTGTTGTCGATCTGGTTGAGCGCGTCGCTGCCCTCGATATGCACCGCGTGCGGATTCACAGTGCCCGGGATATCCGCAAAAACATTGCCTGTGATCCGGTCGTTTGCGTTGCCAATATCGAGCCAGAGGCCGTTCGCGTGCCGAATGTGCCGCACCACGTTGTTGCGGAAAAGCAGGTTGTGAGCCACGTGCATCTTCATGCCGGCGGATTCCGACATCATCGCCGCGTCCTGCCAGCCGATCCACTCGAAGAGGTTCTTCTCAACCAGCGTGTTCTGCGGACCGCCTGTTCCGCCCAACCCCTCGATGCCGCAATAGCGGAATACATTGTGCCGCACGATGTCGTCGCCGACCGGCTGCGGAGGCCGCGCCGCCGCCCAGTCTTCATTGCCGATGTCGAGCCCCACGCTGTTGGCCCATTCGAATGTGTCGTCTTCAAAGATGAAGTGGTTGCCACGATTCGCGCTGACCATGCCTCGCTGCGGTACCGGGAACCCATTGCCTGCGTGCATAAACGTGATGCCCTTCACTCGGATGTACGCCTGGTACCGCGTTGCCGGCGTAAACAGCTGCTCGCGCGTAGTGATCTCGATGGTGTGCTTCGCCGGATCGTCGTCGTTCGCCAGACGAATGTGCAGCGTGAGCCCGTTCATTTCGATCCACACCTTGCCGGCTTCTGGCTGAAATTCCTTGAAGAGCGGCGTCCAGAAGACCTTCGTGAAATAGTTCATCGAACGAGGCGACGGGCCCGCCAGCTCGCGGGCCGTCTCCACCGGCTCCAGCGGATGGCCATCGACGAACACCAGTCCGCGACGGCGAAAATACGTGATCATGTTGTCTTCGGCATAGCGCAGCCATGTTTTGTCGCCCAGCACGTTGTCCACTTCAAACGGGTTGTAGCCGTCTGGGAACATCTCCGGGGTGAGCTTGAGCTCCCACGCCCTCACCGACTCGTGCGTCTGCGGATCGACGCCGAAGTTCCACCCCTCGCTCGGATGCCAGCCCGTTACTACCTCCGACCCCTTCACGACGACCTTTGCGCCAGGAGCCGCTTCGTAGCTGATCATTGCGTCCGGACCGGTCCCGCCGCGAGCCGGTCGAATCTCCTCGCGATACACGCCTTCCGCAATCACTACGCGCTCGCCCGGCTGCAACACCTGGGCCGCATGATTGATGGTCTTGAACGGATGCTCCTTCGTCCCGGGCCCGTTGTCGTCGGCGTTCTTCGCCTGCCCATCCACGTAGTACGTCCGGGTGAAGTGCATGGGCTTCTCCCACACGGGAAACTGCGTGCCGTCCGGCATGGTGGAGTTATCGCCAAAGGCGGCGGCTGAAGCCATCATCAGAAGGAAGACAGGAAGAATTGTGCGTTTCATGGACCCCCACCCGTAGCGTGCGCGCGTGCGCGTTCGCTCGAAGGCGAGCCCATACTAAATCGCTTCTCTGCGTCTGTCGAGTGAAACTCTCGATCGTTCGGCCAGCCTCTATGCCGGTTGGGCCATGTATTTGCTGAGCACGTCGACCAGACCTCGGTTAGTCACGCACTGCTTCGCCGAGAACGAAGACAGAATGTGATCCAGCTCGTTTTCGGAGAGTCCCTTGAACAGACCCGCATAGAGCGGCTGCATCAGCGTTCCTGTATAGAAGCACAGCAGAGTCTGCGTTACGCACCGCGCGTTGAGCCGTGGATCGATCTGCGGATCGCCCACCACCTGAAGAATCTCGCCGGCTAGGTGCGCCGTTGCGTCCTTCACCGGAGTAGGCGGAAGCCACTTCATCCAGTCGTCGGTGCCGAGCGCTCTCTTTTTCTTGAGAAGGTCGCTGATCCGTGCCATGTACGGAGAGGCCGGGTCGAGCGTGAGCATACCCATCACGCCCACATCCTTGTAGTTCCACGTCGTCCAGTGAGCGCCATTCCGTTCGAAAATGCCAATCTGATCATCCAGAGCGCGAAGCCGGTCGGGGTTCTCATCCGGCGGCCCGTTATAGACCGACCCGAACTCACCCACCCACAACGGAACATCGTGCTGCTGGGTAAACCGCGTGCCCTCGGCTTCTAGAAAGAAGCGCTCCTGTTTCGCCAGATTCCACACCTCGGAACCGCCCGCCGCTCCAGCTCCGGAGGGATAAGTACCGGGATACTTGCCGGGGCCGAAGCCGGAGAGAGTGTAGTTATGCGAACTGTAGGCGATGTTATCGTCAAAAGGCTTGTCGAAGCCGAAGAACTGCTTCCCGTAGTTATCCCCCTCAAGAAAGATGATGTGACGCGAGTCGATCTTGCGAATCTCGGACACCACTCGCCGGGACAGCGAATTCATTCGGTCCCAGCGCGGCTTGTAGCTGGAAGCAGTGTTCCATGGATAGTCGCCCATCTCGTTGTTCGAGCACGGCTCATTGAGAATGTCGTATCCCGCAATGACTGCTCTGTTCGCGTATCGGCTCGCAAACTCCTGCCAAAGGGCAACGTAGCGATCCTGATAAGACGACACGGTCCAGAGCAGGCTGATGCGCGATGCGTTATCGGAATGCCAGTGAACGTTCTGCCACCCCTGCGCCGAATGGAGATCGAGAATCACATAAAGCCCGTGCTTCTCGCAGTCGTTCAACACTCGATCGAGGCGCGCAAAACCCGCTTCCTTGTATTTGAAAGGCGCGGCATCATCTTCGAAATGCCTGTAATTCAGCGGGATTCTGACAGCCGACGCGCCCGCCTTCCTGAGGAAGATAATGTCGTCTTCATTGAAGAAGTAGTCCAACAGGCGATCGAAGAAGAACTGCGCCTTCGCGGGACCCAGCACCTCTTCCATCTGCGCGCGTAAAGTATGCTCCGCTCCTGGATGGCCGTTGATGAAGTCCTCCATGTTCATCCAGCCGCCGGGACAGGTCCCCCTGAGGCGAACTCTATTCCCCTTGGTATCGATGATGTGGCGGCCGCTGACGCGAAGGAACTCCATCTTGCTTTCGCGCTCAGAGGTGTTCACCGGTAACGGAGCACCAGGCTGCTCCGCACCTGCCGGAGCTGATCTCCCGGCGAGCGCTGCAGCGCCGGTAAATGCGGCCAGCTTAAGAAACTCTCGTCGCGGATGCAGATCGCCTGCTTTCTTCGCCATATATCCTCTCTCGAAATTGGCTTTGGATTGTCAGATGTGGACCAGAGACTGCCGGAGCCTCTCATCCTGACCGAGAAGAACGAGTTGGGAGTCTCATACGCACGGATCCGCGTGATCTTCATCTTCGGCAGCGCAGCCCGGGCCACGCGCGGCCGCATAGCCGCTCTGCTCGAGGCTGTTGCAGCAAGAGACTTCAGAAAGCCACGGCGAAACATCGAGGCCTCCAAACTTCTCCGGTAATTTTGGCTTTTCTGTAATCAGCGTTCACGCGTTCTCCACTTCAAATTCGTACAGGCTCGCGCTCACAGGTGGGGCCTGCACAGTCTCAGGGAATCCCGTCTGCTCAGTCTCAACGATCTTCACTTGAGGCTCCTTTCCCGCCTCGTTGGCGGAGTTCACGCCGGGGGGCGCGATCTGGTACAGTTTGCCTCGCTCGCGCAGTTTGATTCCCCTGATCCTCGCGGTCAGGTTGTGCACCTCCTCCGTGGGATTCACAACCGAGATCAGTAATCGTTTGCGGTCACCCGAAAACGCGGCGAGAACGTCCAGGGGATAAGTAGGGCTTCCAGTGGGCGTGGGACCCTTGTCCACAAAATTCGTGCCCCGCACCTGTTGCTGAGGCGAATCGCCATCGATAGGAACCGGGCGCGCATCGGGGAAGTGCGTCTGCATCAACTTCATCACTACTCCTTCAGCCGAAAAGCCCACCCCGTCGCCGCTGATATCCGTCAGCACCCGCAGCCCTCCCGTCGCGCAACTGGCGGTGATCTTCTCAGAGTGTCGGAACATTTCGTGGAGGCAAAGCGCGTAGGAAAGCGGGGTAAGCATGCCCGGCAGTGGATGATTCTGGCCGTCCGCGGAGCGGGGACGGTTCCCCCACTCATCAAAGATGAACTTGATATCACGCTCTTTCAACCAAGGCATTTGCTCCACATATCTGTCCCAACAGTCGAAGGCTCCCCCAATGCGATTCGCCAGCCTGCGAGCTTTGAATTGCAGGGCATCCTGGACATCCACATAAAGTTGTTTCTCTTCATCGAAGGCCAGGTTGGGGTAGGCGTAGGTGTGCTCGGAGAGATTGTCGATATTGTCTCCGCATTTTTTCAGAAGCCATCCATCCCAGTCGTACACAGATCCGAACTCATAGGGCAGCCGCTCAGTGATCGGCGGCTCCCACAAGCTGGGGAAGAAGTTGCCCTTCTTCTCTGCGCCGCCCACCGATTTTTCCGCGATGCTGGCTCCGGAGACGGTAACCTTGATGTTCGGATCAACCGCCTTCATTGCTTCGACGATCGCATTGTGCTTGACCCAATACTGGTCGAGCGACATGTGACCGTACTGCCAGGGACCATACATCTCGTTGCCAATAGTCCAGTAACGCACGTTGAAAGGCTCAGGGTGCCCGTTCTCCGCACGCATTCTGCCCATCCGGGTATTCGCGGAGCCGTTGCAGTATTCCACTTGTTCAGCCGCCTCGTGAGCCGAACCGAACCCGCTGTCGATCGTCAGGTCAGGCTCGGCTCCCACCAGCCGGCAAAGGCCGATGAACTCATGAAGACCGACGTCGTTCGACTCCACCCTGTCGGACCACATCGGTTGCAGTCGCGGCGGCCGATGATCCCGGTCTCCAAGGCCATCGCGATAATCGTAGGTGGAAACGAAGTTCCCGCCCGGCCACTTGAACATCTTGAAGCCCTCTTCCTTGAAGAGCCGAATCATCCCGGCGTGAAATCCCTCCGCATTATCGGCGGGCATCAGAGACGCAGCGCCGATGTAAAATGCGCCCGTTCCGGTACCCAGAATCTCCAGACTCCCTTCCTCAGTATCGGCAGTGGGAGAGAACCTGAAAGGAAACTTCCGGTACTCTCGGGTAAGCGGTGGGATCGTGATGCTTTGCGAGTTGCCGGCGCCCGGCCCCCAAGTCAGGCGAACCGTGATCTTCGATCCCGGATCCCCGGCCAGAAATACGCGGCCTTCATACGGTCGGTTAGCTCCGATTCGCAATCTGGATTGACTTATGCCGTGCGGCTCGGTCGAATCGAGTTTCACGCGCGGGCTATGCCTGCCGACAAAAGGCCGCTCAGTATCCATTTCGATCGTCCCCTCCGGCCCAACCGGCTTGAACGGCTCACCAAAGAACCGCCGGAAAAAGGGATTCGTCGGAAGCGGAGTGGGAGCGCTGGTAATCGCGTTGGCGAATTTTCTGTCGGTCAACACTTCGGCCCACACCTGGGTTGTCGCCGGCTCCATATAACCGCCAAAAATCATCGGACTAATGGGCGCTCCACTCTTACTCGCATCGATCGTCGCCTGGATATTTCCAGCCTGGACCGCGAAAGCTTTCATCGGTGCCCGCAAGATCGCCGCCCCCGCCATCGATGCTGCGATGAATTCGCGCCGATTCACTGCCATCATTTCTCTCCCGATTAAGGTTCTCTGTTGAAGTTGATTTCGCTGCGGAGATCCTGTGCGTGAATATCCCGTCAGCAATATTACTCGTGGAAGTTCCACGACCGAACTCTTGCCTGCTTTCTCAGTTCCTGGTCGGAGACATTTCGAATGAATTGATGGAGTCCTGGCAAACATTCGAACATGCGTTTAGCTGGTCGAAAGGTCGCATGGGCCTCGTTTTCGGTGCCGAATACGATAGCCTTGGCGAAACCGCAAGCAACGGGCATGGAACCGTTCAGAGGTCCCATGCGATTTCATCGCTTTGCAGTTGCATTGCTCATTTCCTCTGTCACCCTGCCCATGACTGCACGGCACCGAGTGCCGAACAACTTGAGCAGCGTAAGAGGATTCAATTACCAGTCTGCTGAAACCATCGGCCGCGTCGAATTCTGGCTCCAATACAATCCCGCGATCACCGAACGCGACTTGGATTATGCCAGGCGACTCCAGTTGAATGAGGTGCGCGTATTCGTCCCCTGCCCGGTTTGGGAGAAAACAGAGAGGGATTGCGAAAGAACCTGCTCCATTTTGTGCGCGCCGCGCACAACCGCGATATCGGCGTCATGCCGACCAAGCAAAACAAGATTGGAGAACGGAAGGGATGGGCACAGGATACTTAGTCAAAGCGCTGCCCAGGGCCAGTTGTGCGCGTCAGGGCGGATACGTATCCGTAAACGGGGCAGTGTTTTGGCAAATGGCTGGCTGTCCTATCGCCCGGAAAGCTCAAGCACAGCCGCCTTGCAGGGAGTGACCTCTGTCCGACTTTCCAGTGTTCCACCAGCTAATCCTTCTCTTCTTTCTGCAGTCAAGCGGCACGTCTGAGACGTTCCTCGAAATTCAAAGGTTGCCTCCGACTTTTCAACAATTCCCTGTCACCGAAGGAATAACCAATCTTTCGGTGGAGGCGCAGACAGGCCCGTGGCCGTTAGGCTCAAGGGCATTTCCTGGAGGTCGTCACATCTATGCCCCATATTGCCCTGCCGGAAGGTCAGCCTGGGATTCGCGGAGCCCTGGCGTTTCGTCCCGCCACTGCCAAGCCCCTGAATGAATTGGTTGAAGTACTGCTCTTTGGCCCGCATACCCTGTCACAGGGAGAGCGGGAGCTGATCGCCACATATGTCTCCTACCTCAACGACTGCCACTTCTGCCAGAGCATCCACGGCGCAATTGCTGCGGCGCATTTGGATGGAGATGAGGAGTTAGTGAAGCGCGTGAAGGCCGACTTCCAGCACGCGGCCATCTCCGAGAAGCTGAAAGCGCTGCTGGTGATTGCCAGCAAGGTGCAACGAGGAGGAAAGAATGTCACCGCGGCCGATGTGGAACATGCGCGCAGTCTGGGAGCCACAGATGTAGAGATTCACGATACGGTTCTGATCGCAGCAGCATTCTGCATGTACAACCGCTACGTCGATGGGCTAGGTACGACGCAGCCGCAGGATGAGGCGATGTATCGCGAGCGTGGCAAGATGGTGGCGCGCACGGGATACGTTAAGGGAAGCAAAGAGTATTTGCCGACAGAAGCCATCGTTCGCGAAGGAGAAACGCATGCCGCACATCGCACTGCCTGAGGGACTTCCCGGCATTAGTGCAGGATTCGCTTTTCGTCCAGAGACGGCGAAGCCGATGCGGGACCTGGCCCACACTCTGCTGCATGAGGCGAACAGCCTCACGCCCGGTGAACGCGAGTTGATTGCGACCTATGTTTCCTCGCGAAACGATTGCTACTTCTGCCAGACTAGCCACGGCGCCGCCGCGGCCTGTCATCTGGGCGGAGACGACGTGGTGCGCCGCGTGAAAACCGACTTTGAAAGCGCACCAGTCTCCGCGAAGCTGAAGGCGCTGCTCGCTATCGCGGGCAAGGTGCAGCGCGATGGCAAGCTCGTCACTGCGGAGGACGTGAAGCGCGCACGGAACGAGGGGGCATCAGACGTTGAGATTCACGATACGGTGCTGATCGCCGCTGCCTTCTCCATGTACAACCGCTACGTGGATGGCCTGGATACGTGGCAGCCACGCGATACCGATATGTACGCCCAGATGGGCAAGCATCTTGCTGAGCATGGCTATCTGAAATCGTCGCGCGAATAGGGCGCTTCCTCGCGTCTCCAGAGACGGAGGTGAACATCCCGCTCGCCCAAAAAGGTGTGTGGATGCATAGGTACGTGCCAAAGTCTCATCACCGCATCCATCGAACGATGGAACAAGTTCCCAAACCACTGGTGCAGGACAACACTGGGAGAGAGAACCTATTGTTCTTTCGTGCAACCCGGCACATGGCTTCTTCCCCTGAACGTGTGCGGGTTTCTCTAACTGGCAATCCCCGCCAGCTTTTTCAAATTCAACGCTCCGTGGCCACGCGGCACAAACTGTAGCGCATTCGTCCTGACGGTCTACAGATATTGTGCGCAGTGATCGCTGCAATGGAGCTGTGCATTAAGTCTTCTGGGAGGCTCGAAAGCGGTATGAAGATCGTTCGAATTGTGCCAGCACTATTCGTGTTTGGTTCCATGGGTGCATTGGCTCAGCAGATCACGGGCAATATCCGCGGAACAGTTATGGATCCAAGTGGTGCTGTCATTCGAGGCGCTGCGGTAAAAGCACGCCAGGCGGAAACTGGCCTTCAGCGCGCGACGGTGACCGATCGCAATGGCAACTACGTTCTTCTGGAGCTTCCGGTGGGGCACTACCGCCTGCAGGTTGCAACGAAGGGCTTCCAAGAATACGTGCAGGATGGTATCACCCTCAATGTGAACGAGACAGCTTCGGTTTCGCCACGTCTCTCGGTCGGCTCAGAGAAGGAGCAGGTGCTCGTGAGCGCCGATGCCGAACTGATTCAGCCAACCGTCACTAGCTTGGGGAAGGTAGTGCATCAGCAAGAGTTGGTGGATCTGCCGTTGAACGGGCGCAATTTCTCGCAGCTTGGACTCTTGCAGCCGGGAGTCGTTCCTTTGACGCCGGGGATCGCCGAAGCAGGCGGTTCGTTGCGCGGCGGGCAGGCGTACGCGGTGAACGGCCAGCGACCTGAATCCAACAATTTCCTGATTGATGGTGCCAACAACTTCAATGGCATCGATGGCGGATTTGTCCTCAAGCCTCCGGTCGATGCGATCGCCGAGTTCCGGATTCTCACACTGAACGCAAATGCCGAATTCGGAAACGCGCTGGGATCGACGACGAACATCATCACGCTATCGGGCACGAACCACGTCCACGGAACCTTGTGGGAGTTCCTGCGCAATGACGCTGTCGATGCCAACAACTATTTTGCACAGACAAAGGAGCCGCTGAAACAGAATCAGTTTGGTGCAACGGCTGGTGGGCCGATCAAGAAGGATAAGACATTCATCTTCGGCTACTATGAAGGCTTCCGCAACCGCCAGGGCGAGACAGCGCTGACCACAGTGCCATCGGTGAAGGAACGTACCGGCGACTTCTCCGAACTCTGTCCAGAGGGCTTTACTGGGGGCTTCTGCAACAATCCGGCGCACCAGCTCTTCAACGTCTTCGCCAATGCCCCCTACCCGAACAACCAGGTGCCGCCGGGACAGTTCAACTCTGTCTCGCAGAACCTGCTGGGCTTCTTCCCGCTTCCCAACGCTGGTACAAATCTGTTCTCCACAACGCAAACGTTGAGCAATAACACCGACCAGTTCGGCATTAAGGTCGACCACTATCTCAATACACGGGACACGCTGACTTTTCGCTACATGTTCAATCAGCTCTCGCAAGTCGATCCACTGTCTCCGGGCGGCGCAAGCGTGCCGGGCTTCCCGGTGGGAGAAGATCAGCGCGCGCAGAACTTTGTGGCGCAAGACACGCACACCTTTTCACCCACCCTCATCGCAGTGGCGCGATTTTCGTTCCTGCGCAACAAGTTCCTCTTCGGCGAGCACGAGAACCACCAGTCGCCCTCAAGCCTTGGATTCCAGTACACGCCGAGTCTCGATATTGCTTCTGGACCGCCTTTTATTCAAGTGAATGGCTATTCCACGGTTGGCGATCCGATCACCGGGCCACGCAACACCTACGAGAATGTATTTGACTACTCCGCATCGCTGAGCTGGGTGCGCGGCAAGCATGAGCTGAAATTCGGCGGCGGATACCAGCATCAGTACATCAACGTGTTGCAAGGGATTGCGACCAATGGATTCTTCGTATTCGTGCCGTTCCCGGTAACGGACGCGTTCGCCAGCTTCCTCGTCGGGCAGCCGGTCGTGTTTCTACAGGGCATTGGCAATTTCTCGCGCGGGATTCGCGGCAACAACGCGAATTGGTACGTGCAGGATACATACAAGATGACGTCGCGCTTCACAATCAATGCCGGATTGCGCTACGAGTTGCCCCAACCGTATACGGAAATTCACAACCGGATGTCGCTGTTTGAACCGGGGAAGAAGTCTCAGGTCATGCCGAGTGCGCCGACGGGGCTGTTATATCCGGGCGATCCAGGCGTGCCCGCGGGCCTGATCCCAACAGACATGAAGGGATTCGCTCCGCGCGTCGGCATCGCGTGGGACCCGGACGGCCACGGCAATTCGCTGGTAAATATGGCGTACGGCATCTTCTATGAACCGTATTACACCGGACAGGGTGGACCTTTGCAGGCACCGATCAGCGCGCCCCCTTATCTCGGAACGCCGCAAGTGAGCCTGCCGAACTTCGCGAATCCGTTCAACGGCAATCCTCCGCCGCCTGGGACCTTCTCCACGCCACTCACCAACCTGACTCTGTCGCCGACGTTGACTCTCCCTTATACGCAAGATTGGGACTTGAATCTACAGCACTCCTTCGGATCCGATTTGCTGTTCGAGATTGGATACGTCGGCACCAAGGGCACGCATCTGCCGCGCTTCATCGAGGCGAATCCAGCGGTGTTCGTTCCCGGCTATGTGAACGGTCAACCAATTTCGAATTCCAGCAATGCCGATCAACGGCGGCTCTATTCCGGCTGCACGCTCGCCGACTCACCGAGCAGTTGCGTGTTTTCATCGACCGGCGAGATTGCGGGCATCGCCAACTCGTCCTACAACGCCATGGAAGCATCGTTGCGCAAGCGCTACAGCCACGGATTATCGTTCCTCCTGTCCTACACATGGTCTAAAACAATCGACGATGTGTCGTCGTTCAACATCACCGGATCCGCGGCGAAGCCTGTTGCGGGCGAAAACGACCTGGCCCAGGATCCGTTCAACCTAGCGGCAGAGCGTGGGCTCTCGCTGTTCGACGCACGCAACCGATTGATTGGGAGCTATGAATGGGCGCTTCCGTTCTGGAACCATGCGGAGAACTGGTACCAGTCGGCGCTCGGCGGATGGCAGCTAGATGGCATTGCCACGCTGATGAGCGGCACACCGTTTACCGTCTTCGATTCGAACGACGTCGCGGCGCAGGGTAGCGCGCCGGAGATCACCGGATTCTCCGCACAGCGGCCGAATCTTGTCGGCAATTCCAATAAAGGACCGCGTAAGGTGAATGCTTGGCTCAACACAGGTGCTTTCCAGCGGCTTGATCCAGTGGCGAATGCAGGGCAATTTGGAACGGAAGGCCGCAACGTAAATATCGGCCCGGCTTATTCCGATTGGGATTTTGCCGCGCATAAAAACTTCCGGATAACAGAATCCAAGGTACTGCAGTTTCGCACCGAGATGTTCGACGTCCTGAACCGCACCAACTTCCGGTTACCAGACTCTGATATCAGCTCGCCTACCTTCAACCACATCCTTGAAGCAGAGGCTCCACGTCAGGTGCAGTTTGCATTGAAGTTCCTGTATTAGGATGTGGAAGCGAATCGAGTAGCCAAAGATGCGTACCGAGCTATGGTCAGACAATCCGCAGCGGCAGGTTGCAGGGATGAGGCGGGCAGCGCCATCTTCCAAGAATCTGCCTCTTGTGGAAGAACAGGCGGCGAGTGAAGAGGTCCGGGCATTGTTCGCGCAATACCGCGAGCAATTTGGCCGGGCCGATTTGCCGGGAATCGTGCTGTGCTTCGCCACGAGTCCAGGCCTGCTGCGAGGCATGCTGCAGATTGCCGGGGGTCTGCTGTTTTGTGAAAGTCTTCTGAGCAGTCAGCACAAGGAGATGATCGCCACGTACCTCTCGCAGCAGAACGCATGTGCCTACTGCACGGATAGTCACGCTGCGCTGCTCGCGGTGCAGGGAGGATCCGCCGAGCTGATCTGCAACCTGCAAGATGGAGAGCTTAATGCTGGAGTGCTCACAGACGCAGAAGTGGCGCTTCTGCGGTTCACTGGGAAGGTCAACTCGGATTCGTCCGCTTTGATCCGCGCCGATGTGGAAGCATTAATCGAAGCCGGATGGACGGAGTCGCAAGTAGCGGAAGCGGTACATATCGCGGCCCTCTTCGCCGCTTTCAACCGCATCGCCAATGGCTTTGGACTCCCTTCTCCGTATCCGGAAGGATTGCGCGAGCAGCTATGACAGAACCCTCCAACCCGCGCCGGCCGAAACGTGGAACATGGGCTCCGCAGCCAGAGACTGCTGCGCTTTTGCGCGTCTCCGGCAATACGATCAACGGGGTGGGTGAAACCACGCCGCGACGGCCTTCGCCTTTCTTCTGGCATCCTCCTGATCAGCATCCGTGGGGTGAATTGCAGCTCCTGGCGCGCAAGAACTCGCGCAATTGCCCTGGATCAACGGAAGCGTTTCAAGGCGCGTACGCCTATCCGGATCTGGCCCCTGTTGCGGAAGCACGAAACGAATCCTCGCCACGCGAACTTGCTGAAGCGGTCAGGGCCTTCGCACTCTTTCATGAGGCGGACGACCTCGGTATCGCGCCCATGGACCCACTGTATGTCTTCGAGGGCTATGCAATCGGCCATCCGTGGGTGATTGTGCTCGCCCTCGCGCATAACTATGAGCGTCTTCGCGAAGTTCCTTCCGATGAAACCAATGGCATCGGGGTCTGCGATGTGGGCGATCAGTACGCGCGGGGCACGCGGTCCTCTTACGGGTTGGCTAACTGGATTCGTTCGCAAGGCTATCACGCCGATCCGTATCCGGGGCCGATGGCTGGAGCGTTACTCCTCATCCCGCCGGCGATTGCCGCTGGGCTCGGCGAACTCGGCAAGCACGGATCGCTCATAAGCCCGCGTTTCGGCGCAGGCGTCCGGCTCGCCGGTGTTACGACGGACATGCCGCTGATTCCTACTGCGTCCATACGCTTTGGAGCCGACGAGTTCTGCTCAACCTGCCAAGTTTGTACCCAAGCCTGCCCGCCCGGCGCAATCACTCCGGACAAGCAGATGGTTCGCGGCGTTGAGAAATGGTATGTGAACTTTGACAAATGCATACCTTACTTTGCTGAAGCTGCTTCCTGCGGCATCTGTATCGCGGAGTGTCCGTGGACGCGACCAGCTGTAAGGCCAAAGCTGCTCACTACTATGGCCCGGCGGATCGGTAAAGAATGACAACATTGCTGGCTCAATCCGACGCAGAGAAGTCGATCCGTTATCCGGGGTGGGGCGTTCTGGCGGCAGCCTTCACCGGAGTGATGGTGAGTTTTGCTCCGATCGTTCCTTACACATTCAGCCTTTTCCTGGATCCACTGCATGCCGCCTTCGGTTGGAAGCGCGAGGCGATGGGCGGAGCGTTCGCGCTGGCTGCCATCACGGTGGCGCTTGTCTCCCCGCTGATTGGAATCCTGCTGGATCGCTTCCCCCCGCGCCGCATCATCCTTCCGGGAATCCTGATCTTTGTAGTCGCACTGGCCGCGCTAAGCCGATTGACGTCCAATATCGTTCTCTTCTACGTCGTGTTTTTTGTCCTCGGCCTGGTGGCGAATGCGACTGCTCAATTTGCGTACACGCGCACGGTTCTCACCTGGTTCAGCACCCATCGCGGAATGGCCCTGGCCTTGTTGCTCACCGGAAGCGGTGTCGGATCGATCGTGATTCCGCCGCTCACGGAATGGGTCATCCAGCATTACGGTTGGCGATATGGCTTCCTTTTGCTGAGCGGCATCGCGATTCTGGGCTTTCCGCTCACCGCATGGCTGGTGCGCAATCGCCCAGAGGCTGCAGTTGTTCGTGCGGAACATGCCACCGATACGGGCATGACCATCAAGCAGGCGTTGCAGACGGCTGCCTTTTGGATTCTTGCGTTCATCACCATCCTGTCCGCATTCAGCGAAAACGGACTGGTGACCAATCTCGCCTCTATCCTCACGCAGCATGGAGTGCTCGTAGCCACCGCCGCGCTTGCTCTCTCTGTGCGAGGAGGAGCGGGCATCATCGGCCGTCTCGGCATTGGATTTGCAATCGATCGCGTTTCACCAGAGCGCATTCAGAGCCTTGTTCTCGCACTGGCGGCCGCAGGAACACTCATTCTTGCCTTTGCCAGCAGCACATGGACGGCTCTGCTGGGGGCGTTGGTACTCGGAGTTGGGCTTGGTAGTGAAGCCGATGTGGGACCTTACTTGCTGGCGCGCTATTTTGGTCGACGACACTTTTCAGTGCTGTACGGTCTTACCTGGACCGCCTATGCCATCGGCGGAGCCACAGGGCCGCTGTGGATTGGACACCTGTATGATCGAGCTGGCGCTTATTTGCCGCGATTCATCGTCTATCTTGCGGCTGTCGCATTTGGGGCAGTGATTCTCAGTTTCTTCCTGCAATCTGATCGTCCGAGCAATCTGTCTGCGCAAGAGAGATCCGCAACCGTGGACATCCCGCTCGAAGGCGAGGAACTGGAAGCCGACTCGGCTTGATACACCGGTCGGGTTTCCGCGACGGCCGGTGGGCGTAGATGCCTCATGATGTGGGCCGCTTGGGCTAAACTTCGCCATGCTGTCCCTGCAAGGTCATCTTCGATCAGCGCCATGACGGCAACTCGCTCAGCGATCCTATATTGTGTGCGGAATGGAGAATAGGTCCTGAGAAACGGGGTTTTCTTGATCGATCCATTTCAATGAAAATCGTGTGACCGCAGGTCTAGGGCACTCTGGGCGAATTGTGAGAGGCGTTCGGCTTTGACGTGGATGACGCCGTCTTGATTCTGTAGCTCTCCTTCGACGAGCAGGAATTTGCTACGGGTAATGGTGAGGCGGTTGCGATCATAGACATCAGGCGTAACGATGACATTTGCGATGCCGGTTTCGTCTTCCATGGAGATGAAGATGAAGCCCTTGGCGGTGCCGGGGCGCTGGCGCGCGATGACGCATCCGGCGGCGCGGACGGGATCGCCGTCGCAGCATAAACGAAGTTCGGCGGCGGAGAGGATGTTTGCGCGGCGCAGTTCGGCGCGTCGGTAAAACATGGGATGTTTGCCGACGGTAAGGCCGGTGCCGGCATAGTCGGCGACCAGACGCTCATTGACGTTCATCTGTTCGAGCGGGAGGGCGCGCGAATCCTCTCGCAGCGATGCGGCGGTATGACGCAGCAGCGGCCCCTCGGGCTTGCCGGCGCGCTCGACCTGCCAGAGCGCATCGCGGCGATGGCGAATGCCTTCGAGCTGATTCAATGCGCCAATCTGTGCCAGGCGGGCTAGATGGCTGCGGGTGAGCGAGGGAACGCGCTGGGCGAGATCGTCGACGGAGGTGAACGGGCCATCGCTCAGGCGCGCGGCGACGATCGCTTCGGCCTGCTGGCGCGCGAATCCTTTTGCATAACCGATGCCGATGCGGAGCGAGAGCGAACCGTCCTCTTCGTGCTCCACAGAACAGGGCCAGTAGGACGACTGCACGTCGATGGGCTTGATGCGCAGGCCATGACGCTGCGCGTCTTTGACGAGCACCGCGGGCGAGTAGAAACCCATTGGTTGATTGTTGAGGATGGCGCAGGTGAAGGCGGCCAGATAGTGGACCTTGAAGTAGGCCGAGGCGTAGGCGATGAGCGCGAAGCTGGCGGCATGCGACTCGGGAAATCCGTAGAGCGCAAACGAGCTGATGTGCTGCACGATCTTGTCCTGCGTATTGGCATCTATGCCCTTGCGGGTCATGCCGGCGCGGAGCCTGCCTTCAAGGTTCTTCATGCGCTCCCAGGAGCGGCGCATGCCGACGGCGCGGCGCAACTCGTCGGCCTCGGCGCCAGTGAAGTCGGCGACGGTCATGGCGATGCGCAAAAGCTGCTCCTGAAAGAGCGGGACCCCGAGCGTGCGCTTGAGGACGGGCTCGAGCGAGGGGTGCGGATAGGTGACTGGCTCGCGCTTCAGGCGGCGACGCATGTAGGGATGCATCATCTGTCCGACGATGGGGCCGGGGCGAATGATGGCGACCTGCACGACAAGATCGTAGAAGCGCTCAGGATGGTTGCGCGGCAGTGAGGCCATCTGGGCGCGGCTTTCCACCTGAAACATGCCCACGGTATCGGCCTGTTGTAGCGCGCGGTAGACCCGGTTGTCTTCAGGCAACTGCGCCAGATCGATGTGCACGCCGTAGTGGGCGGGGATGAGCTCGATGCAGTCCTTGAGCACGGCCATCATGCCGAGGCCGAGCAGGTCGACTTTGATGATGCCGAGATCGGCGCAGTCTTCCTTGTCCCACTGAACGACGGTGCGACCGGGCATGGAGGCGCGCTCAAGCGGGACCACGCGCTTGAGCTGTCCCTGGCAGATGACCATGCCACCGGAGTGCTGGCCGAGGTGGCGCGGAAGGTCCTGGATGCGCATGGACAGCTCAAGATATTTGGCGATGCGCGGATGGCGGATGTCGAAACCAGCGTGATGAAAGGAGTGGGCCATGGTGTCGGTGGATCCGCGCCACTCCCACTGGCTGACCAGGCTCGAAAGGCGGCCGAGAGTGTCCTGGTCGAAGCCAAGCGCCTTGCCGGTTTCGCGCGCCGCCGACTTGCCGCGATAGGTGATGACGTTGGCGGTCATGGCGGCGCCAAGTTCGCCATAGCGCTGATAGACGTACTGAATCGCCTGCTCGCGCTTGTCTTCGGATGGCAGATCGAGGTCGATGTCGGGCCATTCGTTGCGGCTCTCCGACAAAAATCGCTCGAAGAGCAGTTCCATGCCGACCGGATCGATGGCCGTGATTTCGAGACAATAACAGACCGCGGAGTTGGCCGCCGAGCCACGCCCCTGCACCAGGATGTCGTGCGCTTTCGAGAAGCGGATGATGTCCCAGACGATGAGGAAGTAGCCGGCGAAGCCGAGCTTGGCGATCAGGGCGAGTTCATGATCGACCTGCTTCTTTGCGCGCTTGAGCAGGTTGGGATCGTTCTTGGGGCCGTAGCGGCGCTCGACGCCTTCGGCAACGCGTTTGCGCAGAAAGCTGTCCATGGTGTCGCCGTCGGGCACTGGGTAGCGGGGAAACTCGTATCCGAGATCGTCGAGCTGGAAGTCGAGGCGCGAAGACAACGCAACGGTGTTTTCGACCGCGCCGGGTATGTCGCGGAAGAGCGCGGCCATCTCGCGCGCCGCCCTGATATGGCGATGGCTATTGACGGCGAGCAGGCGGCCGGCCCGATCAAGGTCGATATGATTACGAATGGCAGTGAAGAGATCGAGGATCTCGCGGTCGTAGGCAGTTGCGTAGCGAATGCCGTTGGTGGCCACGACGGGCAGGCGGAGCGAGCGCGCGATGCGAAGGGCTGCCTGGTTGCGGCCCTCTTCTTCGCGTTCGCGATGCCGTTGCAGTTCGACGTAGACGTTGTCGCGGCCGAAAATGCGAATCAGCTGTTCAACGGCTTCGCGACCCGCATCTTCGCCGCCACGCGCCAGGGCGGCGGCCAGCGGACCTTCGTCGCCGCCGGTTAGACAGATGAGGCCGGGTGCATACTGGCTCAGATCGTCGAAGGTGGCAGAGCCCTCGCCCTTGGTCGTCTCGCGCATTTTGAATTGCGTGATGAGCTGGCAGAGATTCTGGTAGCCAGAGCGCGACTCCGAGAGCAGCGGGATACGCGCCGGCTCGGCTTTGTGCTGATTCGGCAGCCATGCGGGCGGCGCGAGACGCGGGCCGAAAGAGGAGACGGCGACCTCCGCGCCGATGTGCGCACGTACGCTGTTGCGTTTGCCAGCAGTGTGGAAGCGGGCGGCGCCGTAGACGCCATTGCGGTCGAGCAATGCCATCGCGGGCATGTCCAGTTCCGCGGCGCGCTCGATCAGGCTCTCCGGCTGCGAGGCGGCTTCAAGAAAGCTGAAGGCGCTGGCGGCATGGAGTTCGACATAGTCAGTCATAGAGCGCCGCCATTTGCCACTCATTGCGAAATAGGTCGCGGGCCAGGCAGCAGCAGAGGGTGGCGCCGGCGTGCGCACGCAGTACGAGGTCCCACTGCTCACAGCCCCAGAGCGTTGCGCTCCACCACTCGCCATCGGCTTGCCATGGGCCGTAGGCGCGCTCAACAACATAGCGGCGCTGCCGGAAGACGATCGCTGCCGGGCGCGCATTCTCGAGCGTAACGAAGACCGCCTCCGGCGGCCGCAGCCGGCGCAGGGCAGGGCGGGCAGGCGCGGACGGAAGCTCAGAAGAGCGTGTGGCAGGGACGGTGAAGGGCGTGATGCGAAATGCACCGGGGGAATGCGAGTCGAGCAGTTGCGGGCGGCCGGCATTTTCTTCGCCCACAATGGCGCGGATGCGGGCCAGCGTCACGTCGAGTCGCGCAGGCTCCGGCAGTTGCGGCGAGAAGAGGCCGAGCTGCACTTTGCTGGTGCAGCCCGGTTCGGCCGTGAGTACGACGGCAAGAATCGGAGCCGACGGAGGATGCGCTTCGAGATCGAGATGCAGCAGCTTGAGCCATAGCCGGCGATCAGTACTGGGAAGTGCAGGACGAACGGTTCGCGTGTGCGTGGCGCCGCCTTCGAGCGACAGCGTAACCGTGACGGAAGCGAGCGCGAAGACGCGCGCAGCGGCACGCACGATAAGCTGCTCCACCATCAGGTTGGCGACGAAGAGAAGGGCATCGAGCGCTTCGACGGGCGAATCGAGATCGATGCGCTCTTCGAGAGAGAAGTCGGGTTCCAGCGGCATGAAGAGATGAGCCCGTTCACCTCGCGCAATCTGGCGCAGGCGCTTACCTGCCTGGCCCATGCGGGCAATGAGATCGACTTCAGGCAGCGCGGCCAGCATGCCCAGTGTGCCAATTCCCCAGAGAGAAAATGTTTCGGCCTGCTCTGCGGTGAGATCAAGAATGCTGAGTGGCAGGGGCGCCAGGGCCTGAGCTTCTTCGCCTGCGTTCACAACCCGGATTTGTTCCTGCATGGACAGTCCCTTCGCCAGCGCCACGGCCGCATGAAAGTTGCCGCTCACAGCGACCGAGGCAGTGATGCCCAGGGTGAGAACACGCGACAGAAGGTTGGCGGCCAGTGATTCCGGAGGGCCGAAGAGCTTGCCGGTTCGTGCAATGTCGATCACCAGGAGAAGCTCCACGCCAGCGCTCCGGTCTTCCACGCGCGGCGAAAAGCTGCCCGCACACTCCAGCAGCGCGCCCCGTGCAGCAGCTTCTTCTGCGAGCGAGCGCGTAAATACCGCGACTCCCGGAAAGGTGTCGACTTCCACTTGCGTCATGCCGCGCTCGATGCCGAGTGCGCGCGCCTTTCTATTCAAGGAACAGACTTGCTCGAGCGGAGGCTCGCCTTCCATCACCACGCAGGCCTGATCGCTCGCCTGCGGCCGCAGGCGCAACAACGCCTGCGCTGGAAACTCGGGCGCCCGCAGGCAAGCATAGAGTTCGGCCGCAGGGCTCATCGCGCACCTGCCCAGACCGATTGGTTGCGCCACGTAGCGCCTGTCTCACGGTGCGGCGGCTTGCGCATCGGAATGACGTTGGCAGGAGAAGGCACAAAGCGGCGGCGCTCGACTTCGACGCTGCAGTCCATGCCGGTAAAGACCGTCGGCTCGTCGCGCCGAACGTCCGCCGGCGCAAAGCGCAGCAGAACTTCAGCGCTGCTTTTGGCACAGGCGCGCTGTGTGAGCAGCAGCAGGCTGGCCCGCGCTCGCTCGGCGGCCGCTCGATAGCGGAACCAGGTGGAGAGCGGAATGCGCGAGGCAAATTCCGGCGCAGTGCTGCCCAGGTCGAGCACGATGGCGCTGAATCCGCCGGCCTGCAACAAGAGATCGGTTACGCGCAGAGCCTGCTCGATGCGGGCCCAGGAGCTGGATGATCGCGTGCGCAGGCTCGGCCTAGGCGCGGGCGTCAGCGCAACAGGATCGAAAACTTCCCGTCCCCGCTTCACTCTCGGCTGCGCTTCGGCACAGCGTGGCGTGATCGCTTCCGGCCGCAACAAGCCACCGACCGCCGTGGCGAGGCCTTTCACCTCGCCGCGCGGATGCCCGCCGCACCCGCCGCCGTGCAGGCCTTTCATCGCGGCCCGTGGAACCAGATACTTCTCCGGCAGTGCAAACCGGTATGTGGTCGGCGCAGGCGGCTTTGGAGAGACCACGCCGCATCGCACCCACAGCACCCGGTCGAGATCGACACCCGCCGCCGCTGCTGACTCGGGATCGAAGGCATCGGAGACGTCAACCCAGGCGGCGACCTTTCCCTCGTGTGTGAGGCGGGCCAGAAACGAGAGCGTCAGAGAGGTTCTGCCGCTCGACTCCGGGCCGGCCAACTCGGTAATAGCGCCAATGGGAAATCCGCCTTCGAGCAGCGCATCGACAGTCGCAACTCTCGTAGAAGCTACGGGCCGGAAGACGCGCGGAGCTGGAGTGAGGGCCGAAGGAATGCGATGCGCGAGCGCCGCTTCGATCTGGAGTCGGATTGCGGAGGCGGAGGACATGGCGGCAGTGTTCGCCTTATATTCGCCTTTTCCTGTCTCTCCTGCAAGACCGGCATGCATAGGTTTGAGTGCAAAACTCCAGCAACTCCATGAAAAGCCATCGTTTATTTTTGTTGCTTCGCTAGACTGAGTCTATGTGTGGCCGATACGGACGCCGGGCTGACAAACAGCGGATCGCGGAGTGGTTTCGCACCCGCAACACCGACGTGTTCAACGAGGAGTATTACGAGATCAATGACATCGCCTTCACGCCCTCGTTCAATATCGCGCCGGAGAGCACGCAGCCTGTCGTTCGGCTCGACCACGATACAGGCGAGCGGGTGCTGGCGCTGATGAAATGGGGCCTGGTGCCGTACTGGTCGAAGACGACGAGGGCAGGCTTCAGTTCCATCAATGCGCGCGCCGACAAGCTCACTTCGAGCGGCGCGTGGCGCGAGCCCTGGAAGCATCGCCGCTGCCTGATCCCGGCAAACTTCTTCTACGAGTGGGAGCCACTGACCAAAGACGAGGAGAAAAAGAAGATCAGCAAACCCTGGGCAGTGTCGCTCCCCGACGACCGGCTCTTTGCCTTTGGTGGCATCTGGGACCGATGGAAGGGGCGTGACGCAAACAACAATGAGCTGGTTCTTGAGAGCTTCAGCATCATCACCACCGATCCCAACGAACTGCTTGAGCCATTTCACAACCGATGTCCGCTCATCATCGAGCCAAAGGACTATGCGCGCTGGCTCGCGCCGGCCGAGCCCTCGCACCTACCCATCGATCTTGTTCGTACCTGGCCCGCGGAGGAGATGAAGGCCTGGCGCGTGGCCAAGCTCCAGGGCAACGGCCCGCACTTGCTGGAGCCGTTCACGGATTCTCCGCCAACTCTGCTTGATGGTCTGTAGCCGTAACTCCGCGGGATTTCTGACGACAAGCCGACTTTTCAGGAGTTATTGCGGCGGGATG
>JAJXWA010000032.1 GCA_021781795.1 Acidobacteriota bacterium | reverse complement strand
CGGAACGCCGCACCTGCAGCACATATCGCCATGTGCGATACCCCTGTGCAGAAAGGAAGAGCTGGTCGGATGCGCATGTCTCTTCGATGGTTCGAGCGAGCACGAATTGTCCTCGCTGTCACATGTTGCTTTGCGCCGATGGCATGGGCGCAGTCTGCACCGCGTCCCACGCCGCCCACGCGCAGTCCCTATGCGCCGGGTTACGTGGCTGCGGCGGAGCTGTCCGATGGTGCAGTACCGCCGGAGAACAAAGACGGCAACTTCATCCTTGGTGCAACGCATCCCGCCGCGCCGGAGATGACCGTGCATGCAGGAGTACAACAAGGCACAGTCGTCGAGTTCACAATGAGCTCGGCGGACAGCGCAACCTATCCCGGCATCGCGCGTGATCCCGGCACCTTTGGCGCGCCCGATCCCAAGGATCCTGCGAAGCTGATCGTGACGACGAGCCATCCTGCGCCGTACGCGCGGCATGTCGCTGTGTATGTGCCGCAGCAGTATGTGCCGGGAAGCGTTGCGCCCTTCATCGTGGGCGCGGATGGACCGGATCGCCTGCTCTTCACCGCACTCGACAACCTGATTGCGGAGCATCGCGTGCCGGTGATGATCGCCATCTCCATTGGCAACGGCAGCGGCGACGCGCAGGGCAGCGAGCGCGGGCTGGAGTATGACACCATGTCTGGCCGCTATGCAGAATTCGTGGAGCACGAAGTGCTGCCGCTGGTGGAAGCCAAAGCTCATGTACGCTTGACCCATGATCCGGACGGCCGCGCCACGATGGGCGGCAGTTCGGGCGGATCGTGTGCGCTCATTATGGCTTGGTATCACCCCGAGCTGTATCACCGCGTGCTCACCTACTCCGGCACATTCGTGAATCAGCAATGGCCGCCGAACGCGCAGACACCGCACGGCGCGTGGGAGTTTCATGAGCACCTGATTCCGGATTCGCCGGTAAAGCCCCTGCGCATCTGGATGGAGGTGGGCGACCGCGATCTGTACAACCCCAACGTGATGCGCGACGGCATGCACGACTGGGTGGAAGCGAATGAACGAATGGCCCGGGTGCTGGCGGTAAAGGGCTACCACTACCAATTCGTCTTTGCGCAAAATGCCGGCCATGTGGACCGCTCGGTGAAGATGCAGACACTGCCAGAGGCGCTCGAATACGTGTGGCAGGGTTATACGAAAAGAGCGGCAAAGCCCTGACAATGCTGCGTTTCGCGATGAGGGAATAATGCAGTGGAAGACGGCCAACCCGGCGCGCAAAGGAATGCGTCAACTTCCAATTGTTTTTTGCGTCTACTCCTACGCAAAGGAGAAGACACGCATGAACACACGACGCATGGCACTGGCGCTGGGCGCATTCCTCGTTCTTGGCGCGGGCGCACTCGCGCAGGCGCCGGACAACTCGGCTGCTCCACCGCCTCCACCGCAGCAGCAGGGCCCCGCGGGCTACGGCCACCGCGGCATGGACCCCGCGCGCCAACTGAACCAGCTGACGAGGCGACTGAATTTGACAGATGATCAGCGCGCGCAGATCAAGCCGATTCTGGAAGAGCGGCAGCAGAAGATGATGGCGATACTCCAGAATCAGTCGCTGACACAGGGCGATGCACGCGCGCAGATGCGGGCGCTTCACGAGGACACGCACAGCCGGATTATGGCGGTGCTGAATGACCAGCAGAAGCAGGAGTTCGAGCGCATCGAGCAAGCGCGCCGCAACAGGATGAACGCGCCGCCTCCGCCGCCGGACGGCCCGCCGCAGCAGCAGTAAGAGCGAGGTACAGCGCGGCTTATGCGATGAGCCGCGCTCGTCTATGGCTTCATTGAAGCGGGTGTCGCAGCCGGATCTTTGGTGAGGAGGCCATTGGCGCGCAGCCAGCTTTCCAGCAGGCCGGGCCACTGGTCCAATGCGGCGTCACCGGAGCCAAGGCCGGTACCGTGCGGTCCGCTCGCGAAGATATGCGCCTCAGCTGGCACGCCGGCCTTCACCAGCGCGTCATAGTAGCGCAGGCCCTGCTCCACGGGCACGGTTTTGTCGTTGAAGGTGTGGTACCAGAAGGTCGGCGGCGTGTCTTTTGTGACGTAAAGATCCGGCGAAAACGCCTTGCGCAAAGCCTCGCACTGGTCCATCACGTTGAAGAGTTTGCAGTAGCTCAGGTGCGTGGTGTCGGACGAGATGGCGCCTATCCACGGATAGCCGAGCACAGCGTAATCCGGCCGGCTGGAGACGCGCTCGATCGGATCTTCGGCATCGGGGGTGCCCGGAATGAACTGCGTCGAAGCGAGCGCGGCGAGGTGCCCGCCAGCAGAAAAACCGATGACCACGATGCGATTGGGATCGATGGCGTAATCGGCGGCCCGCGCGCGCACCGTTTGGATGGCGCGGCGCGCATCGATCAGGGGCACCGGCAGCAGATAGCCATTGGAGCTGAGCCGGTAGCTGAGCACGAAGGCGTGAAAGCCGCGCGCCGTGAACCATTCAGCCACCTGGCCGCCTTCGAGGTTTGCGGCCAGATGCGCGTACGCGCCGCCGGGAAAAATAACCACAGCCGAGCCATTGCCGTGGCCGGGTTGCGGGGCGAAGATCGTCAGCGTTGGAATGTCTTCACAGGCTGTGCCCTTTGCCTGCGGAGCGCCGCCGGGCCATAGGCGCACGGTTTGAATGCCGAGATAGGCGTTATCGTTGCCAGACGTGGCGCAGGGCTCTTTGGGCTGAGCAAAGGAAGCGACCGGCAGGAGGTTGACTGCAAGAAAGGTGAAGAGAGTTTTGGCCAGCAATGTTCTCGCACGCATGGCGAGGATTATAACCAGAGCGCGGTGTGGCCCGTGCAGTCGCTCATCGCTGCCTGCGTGATGCGTTCGACCAGATCCAGCCCGTAGCGTCCCAGGTAGAATGCGGCGCCATGCATGCGCTCCTGCAGTCCACCCGGATTCAGCGAGAGACAGATGGCCTCAGCGTGGCGCGCCAGGGAGGTCTCGCGCTGCAGCTCGAAGTTCGCGGTGAGCCTCCGGAGCCGGTTCATCTGGTAGCGCATCTTGCTGGCCGCGGTCACCCCGGCTCGGCCAAGGCCCGCATCCAGCGTGCGCATCCAGCCCAGCAGCGCCTCAAGCTCCGCGTCGAGCGCGCTGCCAGTCGCTGCGAGCTTGCGCTTGCCCTCGATGGGCATGGCGCGCGCTGCCAGACGCTGCGCGAGCGCGTCCTGCGTCAAAGTCAGAATCTGATCCAGAGTAAGTTCATGCGTACGCAGTAGCTCGCCGATGGCCGGTTCGATGAGCGTGGCGGAGAAGCGCGGCTCGGCAGCGGTGACGCGGCCCAGAATGCGCTCGAAGAGCACTGCCGACTGCGCAAAATAGGCGATCTCGGCCGGGCCGCCGATGGTCAGCGACGTGCCGAGCAGCAGGTCCTGAAAGACGGGGCGCAGCAGGGCGGAAGGCGAGATGCGCTCGGGCTCCGACTCCAGAATGCCGACAAGCTCGGCTGTGGAAAGACTCCTGCGCCCGGCCTGCCAAAGTCCGCCGGGCTCAGCCGCAGTCGGCTGCCTGCGCCTGAGCGCGACGCGTGCGCCGGTCTTGTCATCGATGAGGAAGAGCAGGCTCGAATCCGCGCCCACGGCAACCTGCGCATGGTAGCCGGCGGCCTCCAGAGACTTGTTGCGCTCCCGCAACGCGGCGTGCAATTCATCGGCACGCTCCAACGCTGCGCGCAGCACGGGTGCGCCCATGCGATGCGCCTCGCGTCCGCTCGCATCCAGAATCAGCAGGCCCTGCGCCGCAAATACCCTTGCATAGAACGTGCGAAATGCCTGTGCGAAGGTCCTGCCAGGCACGTACGCGGCGGCCAGAGCCTCCATCGCATCGGAGTAGCCGACCAGCTCCCACGCCTGCTCCACCAGCGGCTGGATGCGGTCATCGAGCGCGAAGCCGCCGACCGGAATCGCGGTCTCCGGCGCGCCGGGATAGACCAGCCTGCGCATCTCGCGGCGTGCGGGAAAGCTGACATGATTCACTTCCGCAAAGTCGTGGTCTTCGCTCGCCAGCCAGAAGATGGCAACGTGCGGACGCCCCGCTGCCGTGGCCTGGCGGGCGCGCGCGACAGCAGTCGCGGCCTTAAACGGAGTGAAGAGCGGCCCGCCGAACAGCCCCACCTGCTGCCCCGTGACCACCACGCCCGCGCCTTTGCGCAGCGCTTCGATTGGCGCCGCTGCAGCGGGCTCAGGATTCTGGGCGGCGAGCAGTTCCACCATCGCAGGCAGGCAGGGTGCGACTCCCTTGCGCAACTGCCAATCGGTGCTTCCCGGCGTGGAGGGATAAAAGTGCCGCACCGCTGCGGCGCTGGCGCAGACATCGCGAAACAGCCGGCTCAAGCCCGGCACAACGGTTGTGGAGTGACAGTCTGCGATGGACAAGGGACTCACTTCCGGCGCTCGCGTCCTGTGAGGATGCCTTTGCCGGCGGGCTCAGGGTTTGTGACTCTCTACAGGATGCCACGGAGGGCATCGGCGATGCACAACTCGCGGCCCGTGGTGCGTATACTTTGCTTGATCCTCCCTGAACCGACCGCGAAGGAGCGAGAGACCGAATGCCGAAGAAGCAGAAAACGGCCAAGCCCGCGAGCAAGACCAGCCAATCCGTACGGGCTGCGAAGAGCAAACCCAAAACCGCAGCCGCGCCGGAAAGGGCGCGGATTCTCAGCTCGGTGGTCACCTATGAGGGTCCGCTCTTCCGCGTTCATCACGACAAGCTGATTGAGCCGGGAGGCAAGCCGAGCGAGCGCGACGTCATCCGCCACAACGGTTCGGTGGTGATTCTGGCGCTGGACAAATCGAAAAACAAGAAGGACCCGTGGATCGTGGTAGAGCGCCAGTACCGCCATGCGGCAAACCAGTATCTGTGGGAGCTGCCGGCGGGCAAGCTCGATCCGGGCGAGGAGCCGCTGGCGGGAGCCCAGCGGGAGCTTGAAGAAGAGACGGGGTATCGCGCGAAAAAGTGGAAGCCCCTGGTGGAGTACTACGCCAGCCCCGGCTTCCTCGGCGAATCGATGAAGGTCTTCCTCGCCGAGGGTCTGATCCCCGGAGATGCGCATCCTGAAGAGGATGAGGAGATTGAGTTGCGGCTCGTAAAGCTTTCCGATGCGGTGAAAATGATCGAGCGCGGCGCCATTCTCGATGGCAAGACGCTCACCAGCGTGCTGCTCTATACGCGCATGCTGGCGAAGAAAAAAAGGAAGTAGCGGCATGCGCGGCCCGATTGCCGCGCATGATTTGTATTGATTGCAAAGTCAACGCCTTGCGCCGCCTGTGTTCTTTCGGCTCGCGCGAGGCGGTTTTTTTTCTGTTGTCCGGCATCCTCCAATCAACCTTTCGCTCGTTTTTGTCGTCATAGCAAGTAGGGGCGAGCGATCCCTTGTATCGCCCACCTCAATCCCCGAATTGAAGCAAGAGAGGCAAACCCTGTGACTCAGTACAAGGGCAAGGTGAAGTGGTTCAACAACGCCAAAGGATACGGTTTCATCGGGCGCGAGGATGGACCGGACGTGTTTGTGCATTACTCGGCAATTCAACTGGACGGCTATAAGACCCTAAAAGAGGGGGATGACGTGGAGTTCGACATCGTCCAGGGCCAGAAGGGCCCGCAAGCGGACGCAGTCATCCGTCATCGGGAAACCGCGAACACAGCCGCGTAAGTTGACCCTCGCTTGCGGCCACCGGATGCGCCCGGTTGGCGTGGACTCGAGAGTCTCCGTTCTCCGCTCGCTCGATTTGCAGCGGCGGCGGAAGTCGCAACCGTCAGAGCGGCTGAGCACTCTGCCCAGCGCACCCGTAAACGTGTATGAACCAACAATAGATTCCTGTCCTTTCCGGCCAGGCTCGCAGATACTGGTGCCATGGACAACTCATCCATGGCGCTGCTGCTTGCACAAACGGCAGACCTTCTCGAAATCGACGGTGGAGACAGCTTTCGCATCCGCAGCTACCGGCGCGCCGCCGAGTCACTGGAACAGACCACAGCCGATGTTGCCAGCCTGACCGGAGATCTCACGCAGTTGCTGGCGATTCCCGGCATCGGCAAAGGGATGGCATCCAATCTGCAGGCCATTGCCGCCACCGGGTCTCTGCCGCTGCGCGATGAGCTGCTGGCCAAGTATGGCGGCTCGATTCTGGAGCTGCTGAAGCTGCCCGGCATGGGGCCTAAGACAGTGGCGCTGCTGTGGGATGCCGCGCAGGTTGGAAGCGTCGATCAACTCGCCGGGGCCATCGATGCGGGCAAGCTGAACGGACTGCCGCGCATGGGCGCGAAGCAGATTGAGAAGCTCCGCAAGGGCATCGAGGACTACCGGCGCAGCTCGGGGCGCTTTCGCATCGACGACGCGGAAGAGGCGGCGCAGAAGATTCGCGCCTATCTGCTTGCGTTTCCTGGTATTGAGCGCGTGACGCCTGCCGGGTCACTGCGGCGCGGACGCGAGACCGCCGGCGATCTGGACCTTCTGGCGACCGGACCGGCGTGCAGCCCGGAGCACACGGCCGCCGCGGTGGAGCACGTCGCTGCGTTTCCGGGCATCCAGAACATCCTGGCCAAAGGCGAAAACAAGGTCAGCTTTCAGCTCGGCAATGGCCTTCAGGTGGATGTGCGCCTGCTGCCGGCGGCAAGCTACGGCGCGGCGCTGCAGTACTTCACCGGCTCCAAGGCGCATAACGTTGCGCTGCGCCAGCGCGCTCTCAAGATGGGCTACACGCTTAGCGAGTGGTCGCTGGCCCGGCTCGATGACAACTCCGTGGTCGCGGCGGAGACGGAAGAGGAAATTTACGCGGCGCTGGGAATGGACTGGATTCCCCCGGAGCTGCGCGAGAATCTGGGCGAGATTGAGGCCGCTGCGGCGCACAAGCTGCCGGTTCTGATTGAGCTCGGCGACATTCAGGGCGATGTGCACATGCACACCACGGCGACCGATGGGCGGAACACCATCCGCGAAATGGCCGAGGCGGGCCTTGCGCGCGGCTACAGGTACATCGCCATCACGGACCACTCGAAGAACCTGGCCATGACCAACGGCCTCGACGAAAAGCGCGCGCTGGAGCACCTGCGCCGCATCCGCGAGGTGGACAAGGAAATGGAGGGGCGCATTCGCGTTTTTACAGGAATCGAGGTCGATATTCTCCCCGACGGCGCGCTCGACCTGGACGACGAAGTGCTTGCCCAGATGGATGTGGTGATTGCCAGCGTACATACACGGTTTGAGCAGAGCCGCGACGAGATGACGGCACGGATTTTGCGCGCCCTGGAAAATCCGAACACCTGCATCCTGGGCCATCCCACGGGAAGACTGCTGCTGCGCCGCGAGCCCTATGCGCTCGACATGGGCGCAGTGCTGCGGCGGGCCGCCGAGCTGGGCGTGGCCGTGGAGCATAACGCCGCGCCCGAACGGCTGGACCTGAACGAGCGCGACCTGAGACTGGCGAAGGAGCTTGGCTGCAGGATCGTCATCAGTACGGATGCGCACGACACGCGCCACCTGGCCAAGATGGAGTACGGATTGCGACAGCTTCGCCGCGCCTGGCTCACGCAGAGCGACGTGCTCAATACCTTGCCGGCCAAGAGATTTCTGGCGGCGCTGCGGACTCGCGGTTGACGGCAGGGGACAGCAGGATCTGCGCCCGGCTGCAAGGATGTCGCAGAAGTGGTGCAGGGAAGGCGGTTACAGGCTGGGCGCCAACCGAACCCGCAGCGGAGCATGGTGCAATACAGCCAAGTGGCGCTAAGATAGGGGCGCGATGAGCCTTCTGCGCCAGGAATCTCCGGACACGCTGGATGACGCCGCCCGCGGCGAATCCTTTACGCGCGGCACCAGCCATGTAATCTGGGCCAGCATTGCCGCCACCGTCGTGGTCACGGTAGCGATCGCCATTTACGTGATCGCCGGAGAAAAGCCGCCGGTTGCGACTGGAGAGATTCTGGACATCTGGGCGCATCCGATGCACACGGAATCCTCCGGTTTTGACGCCAACGGCGCGCGGATTCCGCAGGAGAGCTTTGATCAGGTGTTGGTCTTTACGCACGCGCGGCTGCACAACCAGAGCAAGCAGCCCGTGTTCCTTTATCAGATTCTGACCAATGCTGTGCTGGGGGACGGCGTTCACACCGCCTATGCCGCCCCCGCGCACGACTATGAGAGAGTCTTTCTGGCATACCCCGAACTGGCGGCATGGAAGTCCACGCCGCTCCAGATCGATGCAACCCTGCAGCCGGGGCAGACGGTCGAGGGAACGTTCGTTTCGCTCTTTCGCCTGAGCCGGGCCGAGTGGGAGGCCCGCAAGGGGTTGGACTTCGAGTTCGGCATTCAGTATCAGCCGATGCTCAAGCTCAACCCGCAGGTGCCCGTGACGGAGCGGTAGCCGCTACTGCGCCGTCACTGGGGCCGGAGCGCTCTTGGGGCTGGACAGGTAGCCCGATACCTGGTTCTTCGAGTTAATCGAGTTCACCACCACTTCGTAGAGGGCCGGGTCCTTGCCGCTGTAGAACTGCAGCGGCTCGTTCACGTTGCGGTCCTTCTTCTCATACGTCTTGTCATCGGAGAAGACATCGATGGTGAAGCGGTTATGCTTCACGTCAGCCTTCTTCAGTTCCAGGCTGACCGTGCCCACGGCCTTGCGCTGGTTGCGGTTGAGCGTGAACTCGTAATAGTTGCGGTCGCCGCGGTGCTTCAGCAGATCCAGCTCCTGCGCGTTGCGTGCAATCAGGCCGCTCTGCTGGCCCATGTCGCCCTTCATCGACTGCAACTGATTGAGCGCGCTGGCCACGTCGGTCTGCGTTTTGGCCACGTCGGTCTTGACGCCGCCCACGTCGGACTTAACGCTGGTCACCTCGCTCGATACGGCGCTGACCTGCTGCGCCGTCTGCTTCTGGGCGCTCTCCAGGCGCTGGGTTGCCGCCTGCTGCTGCTGGATAATCTGCTGCGCCCTCGCATCGAGCTGCTTCTGGGTCAGGCCGAGGGACTTGCTCAGTTCCTCGGTCGCCACGGTCAGCCGGGCGTTGGTCTCGCGCAGGTCAGCGGCCAGACTCTTGGTCTGCTGCGTGGTTTCAGCCAAAGCGGCGTCCTGGTGTGCAAGCCGGCTGCTCAACGTATAGGTCCAGATCAGGCCGCCCACCGCGCCAATCAGCGCAACGGCAACTGCCGCCAGAAATGCTCCGGAGAAGCTTCGTGGCGCATTTTCCAATTCTTCGTCACTCATGGTGTCTCATCCTTCTGCCCGGCCCAGTGCCTCATAGTTTGGCCGCGCCATATCTGGTTTTGGCCCTGCTTCCATGCCTGGCACCCGCTTCCGCGCAACACCTTACGGCCGTGGGATGCGCGCCTTGCCAGCCATAAGCGGCTGTCCGGCGATTCTACAATATACGTTAGACGGCTGGTTTGGTCTTAGAATCCTTTTTCGGCTTTTACCCCATCCAACATACTGAGATGCGCCGGACCCGCCGATGTGACAACCATCGAATCGCTACGTTATAACAAGCATTACTGCACTTTTTGCGCCAGGGGATTCCAGAGCAGCCTTTTGAAGCCGGAACCGCGCGCATCACTACCATTCCGGGAGATGCAATCATATGGCTACCGCAGTCGCTGGTAAAGGTCTGGAAGGAATCGTCGCCGCCAATTCAGGCATTTGCTGGATTGACGGAGAAGCCGGAGTCCTCGCCTATCGCGGCATTGATATTCACGAGCTCGCCGAACGCTCCACGTTTGAAGAGACGACCTACCTGCTTTGGAACGGCCGTCTGCCGAACCAGCTTGCCCTGCGCGAGTTTCAGGCCCAGTTGTCGCTGGCCCGCGAACTTGATCAGCGCATCATCGATATGCTGCGCAGCTTTCCTGCGTCCGCCACCCCCATGGAAGTGTTGCGAACTGCGGTGTCGGCGCTCAGTTTTTATGACGCCGACGAGAAAGACAACTCCCACGACGCCAACGTCCGCAAGAGTTATAACCTCACCGCGCAGCTTGCCATGATCGTCGCCATCTACGACCGGCTGCGCAAGGGCAAGGAGATCATCCCGCCCGACCGCTCCCTCTCTCACGCTGGCAACTTTCTCTGGATGCTGAACGGCGTCAAGCCCTCCGAAACCGCCACCCGCACCCTCGACATCGCACTCATCCTGCACGCCGACCACGAGTTGAATGCTTCCACCTTTGCCGCCCGCGTGATTGCGGCAACGCTGTCTGACATTCATTCGGCTGTCACGGGCGCAATCGGAGCTCTGAAGGGCCCGCTGCATGGCGGCGCCAATGAGGCGGTGATGCGCCTCCTGCTTGCGATCGACAAAGCCGGCGCGGACCCTGCGGAGTATGTGAAGAATATGCTGGCGGCCAAGCAGAAGATCTCCGGCTTTGGCCACCGAGTGTACAAGACCGAAGACCCGCGCGCCACGCACCTGCGCCGCATGAGCGAGAAGCTAGGCCATGACGCCGGGCAGCCGAAGTGGTTCGAGATGTCGCGGGCCATCGAGCAGTATGTGAAGGCGGAGAAGAAGCTCAACGCCAATGTGGATTTCTACTCGGCTTCCACCTATGCCATGCTGGGCATCGATATCGACCTCTACACGCCCATCTTCGCCATCAGCCGCGTCGCTGGATGGACAGCGCATGTGATCGAACAGCTCGATGACAACCGGCTAATTCGCCCGCGCGCGGAGTACATCGGACCCGTGTACCCGACACGCTGGATTCCGGTGGAGGAACGCGGATAACGCTCCGCCCACTGCGCAACTGGCAAGGCCTTCGCGACGCGCCCTCCGGGGCGCGTCGCTGATTCTGAGACGTGCTGCGCTCGATTCAGTTGTTCCAGCGAGAAAAATCAGCAGCGGACGATCTTGGGCGAGTCGATGCCCTTGGTGGCGTTGCGCGTGTCGACCACCAGCTGCGCCTGATCGACGATGGCACGGTAGTCATAAGAGCTGTGATCGGTGACGATGACGACCGCATCGAACTGATCCAGGTTTTCGAGTGGAGTGTTGGTCATGTTCAGGTCGTAGTGGCGTCCATGCCCCACGCGCGGAAAGTAGGGATCGTTGTAGGAGACGATCGCTCCCTTGTCACGCAGCAGCTCCAGGATGGTGAGCGAAGGCGACTCGCGCAGATCGTCGATGTCCCGTTTATACGCCAGGCCGAGGACGAGGACCTTGGAGCCATTGATGGCTTTGCGATGGCGATTGAGCCCTTCCGCAAGCTGGTCGATCACAAAATAGGGCATGGCGATGTTGACTTCACCGGCGAGCTCGATGAAGCGCGTGCGGAAGTCATACTGCTTGGCCTTCCAGGATAGATAAAACGGATCGATGGGGATGCAGTGACCGCCCAGGCCGGGGCCCGGATAGAACGCCTGGAAGCCGAATGGCTTGGTCTTTGCAGCATCGATTACTTCGTGGATGTCGATGCCCATGCGCATGCAGAGCTGCTTCAGTTCGTTCACGAGAGCGATGTTGACGCAGCGGTAGATGTTCTCGAGGAGCTTGGTCATTTCTGCGGCGGAGGGGCTGCTGACGGGAACGACGCGGCGGAAGATGGTTCCATAGAGCGCCGCTGCGAGCTGCGCCGCAGCCGGGCCGCAGCCGCCGACTACCTTGGGAATATCGTGGCGCGCCACGGTGTCATTGCCGGGGTCTTCGCGCTCGGGCGAGAAGGCAACATGCAGGCCGGGAGCGTCAAGCGTACGCGCGACCCTCAGGCCGTGCGGATTTCCGGATTCGAGCAATGGAACGACAAGCTCCTCGGTTGTGCCGGGATAGGTGGTGCTCTCAAGAATGATGAGCTGACCTTCATGGACGTGCGGCGCGATGGCCTTGACCGTGCCGGTGACGAAGCTGAGGTCCGGTTCGTGGTACTCGTTGAGCGGCGTGGGAACGCAGATAATCACAGCGTCCATCTCGGCGATCTCAGAGTAGTCTGCCGTTGCGCGGAAGCCTGATTTCTGCGCCTCCTGAATCATCTCGGGCAGGATGCGGACGATGTAGGAGCTGCCGCTGTTGAGCGCCTCGACCTTGTCGGCCGCGATGTCAAAGCCCGTCACTCGAAACCGTTCGCCGCTGAACAAAAGCGCAAGGGGAAGACCCACATAGCCCATGCCGACAATGCCGATGCGCGCCTGGCGCGACTGAATCCTCTGCTCGACGGCAGAGACGCGATTCGTGGTTGCAGTGGTTGTCATGCGTAGATTGTAAGGGACAAAGTCAAGCGCGACGCATCCCACCGAAGGGGTAGAGGGCCACCTTTCGGCAGACGCGGAAAGAGATCATTTCAGGATTGTTACTGTCCGGAGAAGACTGGGAAAGACGCGCGCGGGCGGCAAATTCCGCCCCGTGAAGCTGAGGCGGTCACGGCCCGGATCTGCGTCGCAGCCGACCGGACTTAACTGCGCCGCTCCCGGTGCATACGGTAGAGTGCCCAGGCTGCAAGGGTGCAGTTGTCGCGGATGCGCCCGTCGAGCATCCTCTGCTCAAACTCCGCGATGGACATGGAGTGAAGGATCAGGTCATGCTCCTCGGCGTCGGGGTCGTTGCCGACGGGGCTGAGCCCTGTGGCAAGGAACACGTGCTGCTGTTGCCGCAGGAAGCCATAGGCGATCCAGAGCGTGCCGAGAAAGGTCATGGTCGCGGCATGGAGGCCTGTTTCTTCCTGCAACTCGCCGCGGGCCAGCTCTTCGGGGCTTTCGGCACTGTCTTCTTCCCAGCTTCCCTGGGGCAGTTCCAAAGCGCGTTCCTGGATGGTGTAACGGAACTGCTCGACCAGCCAGATGTGGTCGCCATCGACGGGAAGAATGATGGCTGAGTCAGGCTTATCCACCACGCCGTAGATTCCTCTTTGGCCGTTGGAGCGCAGAATCTCATCCTCGCGCACGCGCATCCAGCGGTTGTGATAGACCTCGCGGCTGGCGAGGGTGGTGATGGAAGGCGCTTCCTGCTGATCGCGTGGCGGCATCGCGGCTCCTCGATTGCATGGACAGGCTATCGTGCGGTCGACCGAACTGCAAAACCTGTTATGCCGCAGATTCGCTGAACCGCGGTGTGAATTTCTGTGGAATAACGGGTGCGCTGGGATGCGGATTGTGAATCTAAGCGCCGCGCACACGCCACTCGCGCAGGCGGCCCACGAGAGAGGCAGGGCCGGTGACAGTCAAATGCACGAGATTGCCCTCATAGGCGCGCTCATGCACGATCATTCCCGCGTCAATCATAGCCAGCACGCTCCCTTCGCTCTGGGGAATACGCATCTCGGCATCCAGGAGCGGGTCAGATTGCAGGGCTTCGTCGATGGCGACCAGCAGCGCCTCAACACCTTCGCCCGTGCGCGCGGAAACGAGCAGCGCGCCCTGGCTGATCCGCGCCTGCCGGTCCTCCGGCGTCAGCAGGTCCAGCTTGTTCAGCACTTCGATGCGTGGCTTGCGCAAGGCGTCGAGCTCGCCCAGAACCTTTTCCACCTGCGCCTTCTGCTCCTCGCCGTAGTGAGAGGCGGCATCGCGCACGTGGAGCAGGACTTCAGCCTGCTCGACTTCTTCGAGGGTGGCGCGGAAGCTGGTGACGAGCGTGTGGGGCAGGTTGCGGATGAATCCCACCGTATCCGAGAGCAGAACCTTGCGGCGGCTCGGCAGTTCGATGGCCCGCAGTTTGGGATCGAGGGTGGCGAACATGCGCGAGGACTGCAGCACGGCTGCGCCCGTCAATCGGTTGAAGAGTGTGCTTTTGCCGGCGTTGGTGTAGCCGACCAGCGCGACGGTGGGTACCGGTACGGCCTCGCGGCGTTGGCGCTGCTGGCGGCGGACGCGGCGTACGGCCTCAAGGTCCTTCTTGAGCTGGTCGATGCGTCGCTGAATTTTTCTCCGGTCGGTTTCGAGCTGGGTTTCGCCCGGTCCCCGGGTGCCGATGCCGCCGCCGAGCTGCGACATCGCCTTGCCCCGGCCGGTGAGGCGGGGCAGCATGTATTCAAGCTGGGCGAGCTCGACCTGAAGCTGCCCTTCACGCGTGCGGGCGTGGCGGGCAAAGATGTCCAGAATGAGCTGGGTGCGGTCAAGGACGCGGCACGGCAGGGCAGCTTCCAGGTTGCGCAGTTGCGTGGGGGACAGATCGTGGTCGAAGAGAACCAGGTCCGCATCCGTGGAAGCGGCGACTCCAGCGATCTCTTCGACTTTACCCTGCCCGATGAGCGTTGCCGGGTCGGGACGGGCGCGTCGCTGCATGAGCTCAGCAGCCACCTCGCCGCCGGCGCTGGTGACCAGCTCGCGAAATTCGGCCATCGACTCCTCGGCATCGAGGCCGGGGGCATCGACGGGCCGGGGCGCGGATGGCGCCTCAGGCTCTTCAAGGGAGGCGGCTTCCGATCCAGCAGTGGCTTCTCGGGATTGCAGCGCGGCCAGGCGCGCGCCGCCGATGCCGGGACGAGGGCTGCGAGGGCGGACCCCGAGGTCTACCCCCACCAGAACGGCGCGTTCCTGCCTCGTCTGGTTCTCAGATTCGTGCAACGAAACGTGCTCCCAGCGTGCTAGCGCTGCTCCGCAGTAGCGGCAGGCGGCACAGGCGGCACGGCTGCCGGGCCGATGCCACTGTGCACGGCTGGAGGCCTGTGCTCACCGTGCATCACGCTGCGATTGCTGACGACGGTCGAAATAGCGTGCTTGAAGATCAACTGCTCCTGGCTGTTGTTCTCGAGCAAGACGGAGTACTTGTCAAAGGAGCGGATCTTGCCGGTAAGCTTGACGCCGCTGACCAGATAGATCGTGATAGGAGTCTTGTCCTTGCGGACCGTGTTCAGGAAGGTGTCCTGAATATTTTGTGCCGGCTTGTTATCCATGTGCCGATCTCCTGCTTTCTATTCTGTTTTGTTCGGCGCGCCCGACCTGCGCACGTCCATCCTGCAATTCCGCGGGAACGACTCCGGAAGCCCCGGAGCCAATAGGTCCCGCAATGTGACAACAGTAAAAGGATTTGCAACCTTTTTCAACTGCCCGCCGGGATTGATCTTTGCTTCATGAAACCCAGGGTCACGTTTCGTCACACATTCGCAGTCAGTCAAACTGCTAGGATGAGTGCGTGAAAGACCCTGGTTCGTACCGCGCAACCGGCGCCACCGTGGCGCGACCCGTGCCCATGCTCGACCTCAAACGGCAGTACCAGCCACTCCACGAGGAGCTGATGGCTGCGCTGGGCCATGTATTGGAGACGCAGCAGTTTATTCTTGGTGAGCCTGTGGCGGCATTTGAACAGGCTGCTGCCCGGCAGCTGGGCGTGGCGCACGCCGTGGGCTGCTCGTCGGGCACAGACGCCCTTTGGCTGGCTCTGGCGGCGGCAGGCATCGGCCCTGGCATGGCGGTCGTGACCACGCCGTTCAGCTTTTTCGCCTCGGTCAGCGCCATTCTGCGCGCCGGGGCGACGGCGGTTCTGGCAGATATTGACCCAGCAACCTTCAATCTCAATCCGGCGGCGGTGAAGGCCGTGCTGGACTCGGAGCGAGGCGCGAACGTGTGCGCCATTCTGCCCGTGCATCTGTACGGCCAGTGCGCGGATTGGACAGCCTTCGTGGGCCTCGCCAACGCGCGCGGGCTGAAGCTGATTGAAGACGCGGCGCAGGCCTGGGGCGCGCAATGGCAGGGCGTGCATGCGGGGGCGCTAGGCGATGCGGCTGCCTTCAGCTTCTATCCCACGAAAAATCTCTCCGCCGCGGGCGACGCGGGCATGGTCGCAACCAACTCAGAGACGATTGCGGAGCGGGCGCGGATGCTGCGCCAACATGGGATGCGGCGGCGCTACTCGCACGACGAAGTGGGCTGGAATGCACGGCTGGACGGCTTCCAGGGCGCGGTGTTGCAGGTGAAGCTGCGGCATATCGAGGGCTGGAACCAGGCGCGGCACAATGTGGCGCGGCGGTACCACGCGCTGTTTCACGCAGCGGGGCTGGCCGAGGCCGGACCGTATCCGACGCATGGCGTGGTGCTGCCGCATGAAGTGGCGGGCAGCCGGCATGTGTGGCACCAGTACGTGATTCGCACGAGCCGGCGCGATGCGCTGCGCGAGTTCCTTACGGCGAGGAAGATTGGCTCGGAGATTTACTATCCGGTGCCGCTGCATCTGCAGGAGGCGCTGAAGCCGCTGGGCTACAAGGAAGGCGACTTTCCCGAGGCGGAGCGCGCGGCGCGCGAGGTGCTGGCGCTGCCCATCTTCCCCGAACTGCGGGAAGACGAGCAGCGGACGGTGGTGGACGCGATTGCGGAGTTTCTGAGCTGAGGCGCGGGTGCGGCCCCGGCCAGCGGACTCAACGGAGCAGGTTGGTGCGCGCGAGCTCAATAATCTCGTCGCCGCGCCCATTCAGAATCGCCTTCATCAAGTAGAGGTTGAAGTCCACCACCTGGTCGAGCTTGAGCGACGGCGGCATGGCCAGCTCGTGGCGGTTGACCGCGATATCGACGAGCGCGGGGCCCTGATGGGCGAAAGCACGCTCCAACGCCGGACGCACTTGCTCCGGGTCGTCGACGTGGATGCCAAGCAGACCCGCACCCTGGGCAATCTGCGTAAAGTCAGGATTGACGAGGTCGGTGGCGTGACTGAGGAAGCCCGTGGCTTTCATCTCCAGTTCCACAAAGCCGAGCGAGCCGTTGTTGAAGACAATCAGCTTGACAGGCAGATTGAGTTGGCGGAGCGAGAGCAGGTCGCCCATGAGCATGGAGAGGCCGCCGTCCCCTGAGAGCGTAACGACCTGACGCCCGGGGTGCGTAGCCTGCGCGCCGATGGCCTGCGGAAGAGCGTTGGCCATGGAGCCATGGTTGAAGGAGCCGAGCAGACGCCGTTTGCCGTTCATGGTGAGGTAGCGCGCGGCCCAGATGACCGGTGTGCCCACATCGACAGTGAAGATGGCGTTGTCGGCGGCGACCTCGTTGAGGACCTTGGCAACATATTGCGGATGGATGGGCCGCTGGCCTGGCTTGCCGACAGCCAGCGCATCGAGGTCCTTGCGCGTGTCGTGATAGTGGTTACGGCAGGCGCGCAGAAAGGTTGCATCCTGCTTTTGCTGCAGCAAGGGGAGCAAATCGCGCAGCGTTTCTTTCACGCCGCCGGCGAGGCCTAGATCGACATGGCTGCGGCGGCCGATCTGCTCCTCGCGCAGATCAATCTGCACGATGCGCGCCTTCTGCGGATAGAACTGCTGATACGGGAAATCCGTGCCAAGCATGAGCAGCGTGTCGCAGTTCATCATGGCGTGATAGCCAGAGGAGAAGCCGAGCAGCCCGGTCATGCCAACGTCATAGGGGTTGTCATACTCGATGAACTCCTTGCCGCGCAAGGCGTGGACGATGGGAGCCTGCAGCTTGCCTGCGGCGGCCATGAGCTCGTCGTGGGCACCCTGGCAACCGGCGCCGGCAAGGATGGTGACCCGATGCGACTGGTTCAGAAGCTGGGCAAGCTGCGCCATCTTTTCCTTGCCGGGTATCACCTCGGAACGTTCGGTGGTGAACTCGACGCGGCGCCCGGTGTTGACGGCGTCGGCGAGAGCCACGTCGCCGGGCAGGACGATGACGGCGACACCGCGTTTGGCGATGGCCGTCTGGATGGCAATTTCAAGGGTGCGCGGGATCTGCGAAGGGCTGGAGACGAGCTCGCAGTAGACGCTGCATTCTTTGAAGAGGTGCTCCGGATGCGTCTCCTGAAAGTAGCTGCTGCCAATCTCCTGCGAGGGGATGTGGGCGGCAATCGCGAGCACGGGGACGCGGCTGCGCTGGGCATCGTAGAGGCCGTTGATCAGGTGCAGGTTGCCGGGACCGCAACTGCCTGCGCAGACGGCAAGCTTGCCTGTCAGCGCGGCTTCAGCGCCCGCAGCAAAGGCTGCGGTTTCCTCGTGGCGCACGCCGACCCAGGCCATACCCTTCCGCGTACGCACCGAGTCTGTGATGCCGTTCAGCGAGTCGCCGGCCACGCCGTAGATCCGCTCCACGCCGGCCGCCGCCAGCACTTCCACACAGAGTTCCGCGACCTTCATTGCACACACCCTCCGCTTCGCGGCACATCCGCGCTGCATCGTGCGTTGCAGCGACTCCGGCTGTCGCAAAGGCCTTCTTTTGGCTAGATGCGGAGCTGAGGCGCGCGGTGCAGGCGCGGATGCTCGAATTCCCGCAGCGTGGGATGCACGCGCGAGACACGCGCACGCAATCGTACCGTAGAATCGAAGCAGGATGAAGTGCCCTTACTGCGGCTTTGCACAGGATCGAGTGGTGGATTCGCGCGAGAGCAAGGAGGCGGATTCGATTCGCCGCCGCCGCGAGTGCGAAAGCTGCAATCGCCGCTTCACGACGTATGAGCGCATCGACGAGATTCCGCACATGGTGGTGAAGAAGGACGGCCGACGCGAGCGCTTTGACCGCCAGAAGGTGCTGAGCGGCCTGCTCCGCGCGTGCGAAAAGCGGCCGGTGCCCTCCAGCAAGCTGGAATCGATTGTGGACGCGACGGAGCAGTTCCTGATGGACGCGCCGGAACGCGAGCGCACCACGGCTGAGGTGGGCGAGCTGATTATGAATCAGCTCAAAGGCCTGGACACGGTGGCGTATATCCGCTTCGCTTCGGTCTACCGCGATTTCAAGGATGTCCGCGAGTTCAAGGAAGAACTGGAAGGGCTGCTGGACTCGCATCGCACCCAGAAGAACAAAAAATAGGCAGCAAGACTGCCGCACATGGAGAACGAATGTCTGCATCGAAGACGCACAAAGTTACCTTGATTCCCGGCGACGGGATTGGGCCTGAAGTCACGCAGGCCGTGGTCCGCATTCTTGAAGCGACCGGAGTGAAGTTTGAGTGGGAGCGCTTTGCCGCCGGGGCGGAAGCCTTTGAGATCTACGGCGAGTACATTCCCGCCGACCTGTACGAATCGATCGAGCGCAACAAGGTGGCGCTGAAGGGGCCGGTGACGACGCCGGTGGGCGGCGGCTTCAAGAGCATCAACGTGACGCTGCGCAAGAAGTTTGACCTGTTTGCGAACTTTCGGCCGATCAAGAATCTGCCCGGCCTGGAGACAAAGTGGCCCGGCGTGGACCTGATTATTGTGCGCGAAAACACCGAGGGCGAGTACGTGGGCCTGGAGCACGAGGTGGTGCCGGGCGTGGTGGAGAGCATCAAGGTCATCACCGACAAGGGCTCGACGCGCATCGCCAAGTTCGCATTTGATTACGCGCGCAAGCATGGGCGCAAGAAGATTCACTCGATTCACAAGGCCAACATCATGAAGCTCTCCGATGGGCTGTTCCTTCGCTGCGCGCGCCGGGTGGCCGAGCAGTATCCGGAGATTCTGTACGGCGAGCACATTATCGACAACACCTGCATGCAGCTGGTGATGAATCCCTTCCAGTACGACACGCTGCTGCTCGAAAACCTCTACGGCGATATTGTCAGCGACCTCTGCGCGGGGCTGGTCGGCGGATTGGGGCTGGTGCCGGGCGCAAATCTGGGCCACGAGTGCGCGATCTTTGAAGCCGTGCACGGTTCGGCGCCGGACATTGCCGGGCAGGACATCGCCAACCCGACGGCGCTGCTGCAGTCGGCTGTCCTGATGCTGCGGCATCTGGATGAGGAGGCCGCGGCAGACACGGTGCAGAAGGCGCTGGAGACGGTCTATGCCGAGCGCAAGACGCTGACGCGCGACGTGGGCGGGCATGCGGGAACGAGCCAGTTTGCCGACGCCGTGCTGGCGGCGATGGGCTGAGAGGCAAAAGCGATGAAGCACTATCTTCTCTTCTACGAAGTGGCGGACGACTACACCACCCGACGGACTGCGTTTCGTGGGGCACATCTTGCAGCCGCGTGGGCAGCGGCAGAGCGCGGCGAGCTGGTGCTGGCCGGTGCGCTCGCCGATCCGGCGGATGCGGCGGTGTTGCTGTTCAAGGGCGATTCGCCTGAGGCGGCGGTGCGCTTTGCAAAAGCGGACCCCTACGTAGCAAACGGTGTGGTGAAGAGCTGGCGCGTGCGCGAATGGACGACGGTGGTGGGCGAGGGCTGCGTGATGCCCGTGCGGCCGTAGGCGCCGCGGGAGCAGGATTCAGCCGGATGGATCGTCGCGCGGCGAACTGAGAAGGCATGCTGCGTCTTTTTTGCGACTCCACTCTCCTGTACACTGGAGTGTTCAAGACCATGCGAAACAAATATCCCATTGGCATTCTTGGCGCGACCGGAATGGTCGGCCAACGCTACATTCAACTGCTTGCTGACCACCCGTGGTTTGAGATCGCGTGGCTGGCGGCGAGCGACCGCTCCAGCGGCAAGCCCTATGGCGAGGCTGCGAAGTGGCGGCTGGACACGCCGCTGCCGGAGCACATTGCGAAGATGCCGGTCTCGCCCGCCGACCCGGCTGGCGCGCCGAAGATTATTTTTTCTTCGATTGATGCGCCGATTGCGCGCGAGCTGGAGCCGAAGTTTGCCGAGGCGGGATGCGCGGTGCTTTCGAACTCAAGCGCCTTTCGCATGACACCGAATGTGCCACTCGTGATTCCCGAGGTGAATGCCGAGCACCTGCACCTGATCGAGGAGCAGAAATCGCGCCAGGAGTCGGGCGGGTATTTGGTGACCAATCCGAACTGCTCCACCATTGGCCTGGTGATGGCGCTGAAGCCCATCGAGGAGCGCTTTGGCATTGAGCAGATCTTTGTGAGCACGATGCAGGCCGTGAGCGGCGCGGGCTATCCTGGCGTGGCGTCGATGGACATCCTCGACAACGTGGTGCCTTACATCGGCAGCGAAGAAGAGAAGATGGAAGCGGAGACCCTGAAGCTTCTGGGCAAGCTGGATGGGCACAGCGTGAAGCCGCTGGGCGCGAAGATCACGGCGCACTGCAATCGCGTGCCGGTGGTGGACGGGCATACGGAGTGCGTTTCCATCAAGCTGGGCAGGAAGGCGACGGCAGAGGAGATTGTGGCGGCGTGGGACGCGTACAAGCCGCTGGCCGGGAGGGATTTGCCGTTTGCGCCGAAGCAGCCAGTGCAGTATGCCTCGCAGCCGGACCGGCCGCAGCCACGACTGGACCGCAACCGCGAGCGTGGCATGGCGGTGACGGTGGGACGCCTGCGGCCCTGCAGTCTACTGGACTGGAAGTTTGTGCTGCTCTCGCACAACACCGTGCGGGGCGCGGCCGGAGCCACCATTCTGAACGCGGAGCTGCTGGTGAGCCTGGGCAAGCTGGAACCGGCTGCGGCGGCGATGCGGGCCTAGCAGAGAGCGAAGAGAGACGACATTCACGGCGCGGCTTGCCGTTGCGCCGAACCGGCCGCCAACTGAGGGCGAAAGCCTAGCGGCCAGGAACGACGGAATCCTGAAGATGAGCCTGGTAGTCATGAAGTTCGGCGGCACCTCGGTGGAAGACCCCGCCGCCATTAGCCGTACTGCCTCCATCGTGGCCGGACGCGTTGCGCAAGGCAAGCAGCCCGTTGTGGTGGTGAGCGCGCTGGCGAAGGTGACGGACCAACTGCTGAGGGCCGCCTCTGCTGCGGCTGTGGGCGACCGCACGGGCGCGCTGGCGATCAGCTCGCGGCTGCGGGCGAGGCACCGCGATACTGCTGTAGCGTTGGTGAAAGACAGCGCGACGCTGGTGAGTCTGATTGACGAGAAGTTCGACTCGCTGGATGAAATCCTGCGTGGGCTTGCCGCCATTCTCGAGCTGACGCCGCGCATCTCCGACCTCATCGTAAGTTACGGCGAGCGCATCTCCAGCCGCATTGTGGCGGAGGCGTTCCAGGAGCGCGGCATCGCTGCGGTGCATGTGGATGCGCGCGAGATTATCATCACCGACTCGCAGTTCCAGAAGGCCGTGCCGCAGGACGATCTGATTGAAAAGCGCGCAGCGGAAAAGTTGCGGCCGCTGGTGGACCAGGGCAAGGTGCCGGTGATGGGCGGCTTCATCGGGTCCAACGAAGCGGGCCTGACAACGACGCTGGGACGCGGCGGCTCAGACTTCACGGGCGCGCTGATTGGCGGCGCACTGAGCGCGGAGGCCATTGAGATCTGGACGGACGTGGACGGCATCATGACGACCGATCCGCGGATCTGCCCGGATGCGCTGCGCGTGAAAGTGATCAGCTTTGAAGAAGCGGCAGAGCTGGCCTACTTTGGCGCCAAGGTGCTGCATCCGGCAACGATTCTGCCCGCAGTAAAAAAGAACATTCCGGTGCTGGTGTTGAACAGCAGGAATCCGACCAACGAAGGCACGCGGATCATTTCTCTAGCGCCGCACTGCAGTAGCCCGTTCAAGTCGATTGCGCTCAAGAAGAAGCTCTCGATCATCGACGTGGTGGCCAGCCGGATGCTGATGACGCATGGGTACCTGAAGGAGATCTTCGCCATCTTCGACAAGTACAAGTGCCCGGTGGACATGGTTTCGACGAGCGAAGTTTCTGTCTCGCTGACGGTGGACTCAAACGAGAAGTTGCCGGCGATTGCCGCGGACCTGAGCCAGCTCGCCGATGTGAAGTACGAGGGGAAGAAGGCACTGATCTGCCTGGTGGGCGAGGATATCCGCGGGCAGAATGGCATTGCCGCGCAGGTCTTCAACGCGGTGCGCCACATCAACGTGCGCATGATTTCGCAGGGTGCGAGCGAGATCAACATGAGCTTCATGATTGACGAGGACGACGCCGAAGAGGCAGTGCGCTCGCTGCACGCGGCGTTCTTCAAGGATCCCGATCCGACGGTCTTTGATGTGGAAGCGCGCAAGGTGCTTGCGTAGCCAGCGAGGATTGCGGGGATGAAGGGTTGCCTGGCGATTTCTGGATGCGTATTGCTTCTGGCCGCTCTACTGCCGACGCAGTTGGCGCCGGCACAGACGTCTGGCGCGAAGCTACCAGAGCCGCCGCAGCTGAAATTTGTGTATGAGGAGCAGGTGGCGCTCAAGTCGTCGATTCCCGTAGGCGAGACGCCGATGGGCAAGCGCAATATCGTGCCGATTACGGGCGGGACGTTTTCTGGCCCGGGGCTGAAGGGCAAGGTTTTGCCCGGCGGATGGGACTGGCAACTGACCAATGCGAGCGGTTGCTTCAACCTGCATGCCGATTACATGATTGAAACGGACGATGGGGCCATCATCCACGTGGTCAATGCCGGCATGGTTTGTCCCAACTCTGCGGGGACGCGCGACGCGATGCTGACTACGCCGGTTTTTGAGGCACCCAAGGGCAAGTATGACTGGCTGAACGGCGGCGCGTATCTTGGCACGCTGGAAGGCATGAAGATTGACGGCAAGCCGGCGGTGCGGATTCGGTTCTTCAAAGCCTACGCCCCCGAATAGACCGCACAATGGAGGCTCGATGAACATTCTAGTTCTGGGCAAAGGCAAGACTGGCTCGCTGGTGGCGGAGATTGCGCGGGAACGCGGCCATGGCGTGCGCGCGCTGGACATCCACGAGAACGAACACGCCTCGGCGTTGACGGCTCCGAACCTGGCTGGCTTGGATGCGGTGATCGACTTCACCGCTCCGGAGGCCGCCGTGGAGAACATCCGTGCGGTGCTGGCGCTGGGCGGGCGCATCGTAGTGGGCACGACGGGCTGGTATGGGCAGCTTGCCGATATGAAGGCGCTGGCGCACAAGCGCGGAGGGGCGCTGCTCTACGGGACGAATTTCTCGATTGGTGTGCAGAAGCTTTTTCGACTGACGGCGGAGCTGGCGCGGCTGGAGGGCTACCAGTTCTCCATCAGCGAGACGCATCACACATCCAAGCTGGACGCGCCCTCGGGAACCGCGCTGACGCTGAAGGAGATTATCCAGCATGTGCGGCCGGGCGCGGAGGTGCCTGTGACCTCGCACCGGATTGGCGACGCGAAGGGCGAACACATTGTGACGGCGACGAGCGAGCATGACGTGTTGGAATTGCGGCACGACGCGAATTCGCGACGAGGCTTTGCACTGGGGGCGGTGCGCGCGGCGGAGTGGGTCCACAACAAGCAGGGCGCGTGGGAGTTCCGCGAGATTTTTGACCAGCTTTGAAACGGCTGGTGTCCACCGGCGCGGCGGCCGCGCGGGTGGGTCCAACCCCGGCAATGTGATTCAATAGGATAGATGGGCATTCCCCGGAGATCGACGGCAAGCGGACGCTGGATTGCCGCCAAGCGCAAGGCGCGTGAGTACGCCATGGTGGCGCGGGCGCTGGCCTCGACCAGCCACCCGGTGCTGGCGCAGATTGTGCCGGCGCGCTTCTGCAACCTGAGCTGCGCCTATTGCAATGAGTACGATAAGGTCTCTGAGCCGGTGCCACTGGACGAGATGCTGCGCCGGATTGACCACCTGGGCCGGCTCGGCACGGCGATGATTGGTATCTCCGGCGGAGAGCCGCTGACGCATCCCCATCTGGACGACATCATCCGGCGGATGCGGCGGACGGGCGCGATTGCAGGAATGATCACGAACGGCTATCTGCTGAACGTGGAACGCATCGAGCGGCTGAACCGCGCCGGGCTGGACCACATGCAGATCAGCATCGACAACATAGAGCCGGACGAGATCTCCAAGAAGAGCCTGAAGGTGCTGGACAAGAAGCTGCAAATGCTGGCCGAACATGCCGAGTTTCACGTCAACATCAACTCGGTGGTCGGCGGCGGCTTCAAGGACCCCAATGACGCGCTGACGATTGGCCGGCGGGCGCTGGAGCTGGGGTTCGAGTCGACGATCGGGATTATCCACGACGGCAGCGGGCAACTGAAGCCGCTGGACGAGGCGGAGGCCAAGGTCTACTTTGCGATGAACAACCGCAGGAAGACCAACTATGCGCAGTTCGACAAGTTCCAGGAGGCGATTGCGCAGGGGCGGCCGAATGACTGGCGGTGCCGGGCGGGTTCGCGCTACCTCTACATCTGCGAAGACGGGCTGGTGCACTACTGCTCGCAGCAGCGCGGGTATCCGGGCGTGCCGCTGGCGGAGTACACGACGGCGGACGTCAAGCGGGAGTTCCGGACGGCGAAGAGCTGCGCGCCGAATTGCACGATTGGCTGCGTGCACCGGATCAGCTACATCGACCACTGGCGCGCGCCGCAGACGGACACGATTTCACCGGGCGGGCATGGCGAGCTGGTCAAGATCCAGACGAACAGCTAACCCAATTCATTCCATATAGATAGAGAGCTCTTCGGTGCGGCGCGG
>JAJXWA010000031.1 GCA_021781795.1 Acidobacteriota bacterium | reverse complement strand
AACGTGCAGCTGGTGGTGGAGCTGATTACGCCGGTGGCCATGGAGAAGGGTCTGCGCTTCGCAATCCGCGAAGGCGGACGCACGGTCGGCGCGGGCACCATCAGCGAAATCATTAAGTAGCAGAGACAAGGGACTGAGGAACTCGGGACTCAAAGCACCGGGTTCCTCAGACAGAAACAATTCGAATCGGGGAACAGGGCTGCAGCACGATTGCTGCCTGAAGCAAAGCGGAACTGATTGCCGGTTCGATGGAAATTCAGGCACGCGGGCGATAGAAGCAGCGAGCCTGCGGGGAAGTTGGAGAGATGGTAGGACAGAGAATTCGCATCCGGTTGAAGGCGTACGACTATCGCGTGCTGGACACCTCGACTGGTGAAATCGTGGAGACGGCCAAGCGCACCGGGGCATCGGTGGCGGGACCGATTCCGTTGCCGACGATCAAGAACAAGTACTGCGTGCTGCGTTCGCCGCACGTGGACAAGAAGTCGCGCGAGGCGTTTGAGATTCGCACGCACAAGCGGCTAATCGACATTCTTGAGCCGACGCAGCAGACGGTGGACGCGCTAATGAAGCTGGATCTTCCGGCGGGCGTGGACGTTGAAATTAAGGCGTTCGAAAAGTAGCGCCTGCGGTACGGCGGCTGCGCCTTTCACGAGGTCATCGCCGACAGCAAACAGGCTTCGCGAATCGACGCGAAGCGGATGAAAAGGTCCGGAAGGACCCCGGCAGTGCGATGGAACGAGCATCGCATGATGAGGTGAGGACGAGATGGCAGTTACGGGAATTTTGGGTAAAAAGATCGGCATGACGCAGGTCTTCGACGAAAAGGGCGAGGTGCACCCGATTACGGTGCTGCAGGCCGGCCCCTGCGTGATTACGCAGCTGAAGACCGCGACCAAGGACGGCTACGATGCCGCACAGATTGGCCTGGTGGAGTTCGTGAAGGAGTCGCGCATCACGAAGCCGCAGAAGGGCCACTTTGCGAAGACCGAAGCGCCTCCGGTGAAGTTCATCAAGGAAGTGGACGTGGAAGCGGCTGCCGAGGGCGGCGCGGAGACCAAGGCGGGCGATCGCGTGCTGGTGGACATCTTCAGCGATGCGAAGTTTGTGGACGTGATCGGCACCTCGAAGGGCCGCGGATTCGCGGGCGTGGTGCGGCGTCATAATTTCGGCGGCGGTCCCAAGTCGCACGGCCACATGTTCCAGGTGCAGGGTTCAATCGGCGCATCGAGCTTTCCGTCGCGCGTGTTTCCGGGGCAGCGCATGCCGGGTCATTTTGGCGTGGACCAGATCACGGTGCGCAACTTGCGGATTCGCGGAATTGACCTCGACGAGAACCTGCTGATGGTCGAGGGCGCGGTGCCCGGACCGAAGGACGGGTACGTGATGATTCGCAAGGCTGTGGCTCCGCCGCGCGAGCGCCGTGGATTTGCCGGCTCGGGCACGGTGGATCCGCTGAAGGCTTCGAAGAAGGCGACGGCGAAGCGCAAATAGCACTTGCGGTGCGGCAGACGCGCCTTGCGGCGCACAAGATTCGAGCCAGAAGCAAGGCTCTGGCGGAAGAAGAAGAAGACGATGGCAAAGGTCGATGTATTGAACTTGAAGGGCGAGAAGGTGGGCTCGGTGGAGCTGGCCGACGCGGTGTTTGCGCCCGACCAGGTGAACGAGGCTCTGCTGTGGGAGGCGGTGAAGCACTACCGCGCTTCGCTGCGCCAGGGCACGCACGCCACCAAGAACCGCGCGCTGGTGGCCGGTTCGGGTAAGAAGCTGTGGAAGCAGAAGGGAACGGGCCGCGCTCGTATCGGGTCGGTGCGCTCTCCTCTGTGGCGTCATGGCGGCACGGTGCATGGACCGCAGCCGCGCAGCTATGACTACGCCTTCCCTCGCAAGAAGCTGCTGGGCGCGTTGCGCTCGGCGCTGGCGGCGAAGCTGGCCGACGGCAAGCTGACGGTGGTGGACTCGCTCGAGATCAAGGAAGCGAAGACGAAGCTCTATCGCGAAGCGCTGAACAGCCTGGATGCCAAGCGCACGGCTCTGCTGGTGGAAAACGGCAAGACGCTGTCGCAGGCGCTGGTGCTGGGCGCGCGCAACCTGAAGGGCGTGGAGCTGGTGCTGAACAACGAAGTGCACCCCTACGATCTGCTGCGCTATGAACGGGCCATCTTCTCGAAGGCCGCGATTGAGCAGCTGGCCGAGGCTCTTCAGAAATCCGTGTCGAAGCGCAAGCTGGCACAGACGGAGGCCGCATAAATGCCGACACTGTACACCGTGATTCGCCGCCCCCTGATTACCGAAAAGGGGCTGGGCGTGAAAGAGACCGAGGGGACGCTGGTGTTTGACGTGGCGCCCGAGGCGACCAAGACCGAAGTGAAGCAGGCCGTCGAGGCGCTGTTCAAGGTGAAGGTGGCTGCGGTGCGGACGTCGAACGTGGCAGGCAAGGAGCGCCGCCGGGGCAAGTTTGCCGGCTACCGCCCGGATTGGAAAAAGGCATACGTCCGGCTGAAGGCCGGCGAAAAGATGCCGGAGTACGTGAGCAACCTGTAACGGCAGCTTCGAGCTGTCAGCTTTCAGCCATCAGCTTTTTCGTGCAGGCGCGGACGCCTGGGTTGAAAGTGAGAGTTGAGTTTGAGCAGGACGAGCTGAAAGCTGATGGCTAAAGGCTGACAGCGCGTCAAGGACAAAGACGATGGCAATCAAGACATACAGACCGGTAACGCCGACGCTGCGATTCCAGACCTCGCTGATCAATGACGATCTGACGACGGACAAGCCGCATAAGCCGCTTCTGGTGACGCGCAAGCGCACGGGCGGCCGCCGCAACTCGGGCGACCTGACGATCCGCCACCATGGCGGCGGGCACAAGCAGAAGATCCGCCTCATTGACTTCAAGCGCGACAAGACGGGTGTCCCGGGCCGCGTGGCGACAATCGAGTACGACCCCAACCGCTCGGCGCGCATCGCGCTGGTGCATTACGCGGATGGGGATAAGCGGTACATTCTGCAGCCTGTGGGCCTGCAGGTGGGCGCGACGGTGAGCTCCGGCCCTGAGGCCGACATTCTGGTGGGCAACGCGCTGCCGCTCAAGAACATTCCCGCCGGCACCACGGTGCACGCGATTGAGCTGAAGCCGGGCAAGGGCGCGCAGATGGCGCGTTCGGCAGGCGCGCAGGCGCAGCTGGTGGCTAAGGAAGGCGAGTATGCGCTGCTGAAGCTGCCTTCCGGCGAGACCCGCAAGGTGCTGGTGGACTGCATGGCGACGATTGGCCAGGTGGGCAACACGGACCATGAGAATGTGGCGATCGGCAAGGCGGGGCGCAACCGCTGGAAGGGCATCCGCCCGACCAATCGTGGCGTGACGATGAATCCTGTGGATCACCCGCACGGCGGCGGAGAGGGCAAGACCTCGGGCGGCCGTCATCCGGTGACCCCGTGGGGCCAGCCGACGCGCGGCTACAAGACGCGTAACAACAAGCGGACGGACGTGTTCATCGTCAGCCGCCGGGCGAAGTAGAGGAGCGGAAGATTTATGGGACGTTCGACAAAGAAGGGCCCGTTTGTGGATGCGCACCTGAGCGTAAAGATCGAGGTGCTGAACCAGGCCAATGACAAGAAGGTTGTGAAGACCTGGTCGCGCCGCTCGACGATCTTCCCCGAGTTTGTGGGGCACACGATTGCGGTGCACAACGGCAAGAAGTTCGTGCCGGTGTATGTGACCGAGAACATGGTGGGCCACAAGCTGGGCGAGTTTGCGCCGACGCGTACGTTCAAGGGGCACACCGCCAGCGGCAAGGCTGAAGCGGGCGCGAAGGCGAAGTAAGAGGGGCAGCTTCTAGCCTCTAGCTTCTAGCTAGCCTGGTGGAGAGTTAGGAGCTTGTTGGGAAGACGGACAAGCTAAAAGCTAGTAGCTGAGAGCTAGTAGCTGATTTGAGGGCAGAGCAATGGCAGTCGAGACAAAGGAATACCGGGCCGAGGCCAGGTTTCAGCGCGTATCGCCGCAGAAGGCGCGGCTGGTGCTGGATCTGATCAAGGGGCGTGGAGTGCAGGAGGCACTGGAGACAGCGGCCTTCACCAAGAAGCGGATTGCCCCGGTGGTTCACAAGCTGCTGACTTCGGCGGTGGACAACGCCAAGTACGTGGCCGAGGAGCAGGGCATCGACCTGGATGTGGACAACCTCTATGTGAAGCAGGCTCTGGCGAATGACGGGCCGCGCATGAAGCGCATCCGCCCGGCGCCGATGGGGCGTGCGTTCCGCTATCAGCGCAGGCTGGCGCACATTGTGGTGTCTGTGGCCGAGCGCAGCAATGGCGCGAGCATGGTGACAAAGGTTGAAGAGCCGGCGGCGGTTGAGGCTGCGCCGGTGAAGAAGACCAAGGCGGCTGCAAGCAAAACAGCGCCGAAGAAGGCGCCGGCGAAGAAGCCTGCAGCAAAGAAGGCTGCGGCGCCCAAGGCAACCAAGAAGGCCGATAAGTAGGCCTGAGAGAGTTTGAGGGAAGAATTATGGGACAGAAAGTCCATCCTTACGGATTCCGGCTGGGAGTGAACAAGCCCTGGCGTTCGCGCTGGTTCTCAGAGCGCGACTATGACAAGCTTCTGGTCGAGGACGTGAAGCTGAAGGCCGAGCTGCGCGACAAGCTCAAGGCTGCCGGCGTGAGCTCGGTAGAGATTGAGCGCCCCGGCAACAAGCTGCGCTTCCTGATCCGCACGGCGCGTCCGGGCATCGTGATCGGCCGCAAGGGCGCCGAGATCGAGAAGCTCAAGACCGAGCTGGGCAAGCGCACCAGCCGCGAAGTGTTCATCGACATCATCGAGGTGAACAAGCCGGAGCTGGATGCGCAGCTTGTGTCGGAGAACATCGCGCTGCAGCTGGAAAAGCGCGTGAGCTTCCGCCGCGCGATGCGCAAGAGCGTGGATTCGGCGCTGCGCTTCGGCTGCAAAGGAATCAAGGTGCGCGTTTCCGGCCGGCTGAACGGCAATGAGATCGCGCGCTCGGAGTGGTATCTGCAGGGCCGTCTGCCGCTGCATACGCTGCGCGCTGACATCGACTACGGCTTCACGGAAGCGCACACCACGTATGGCGTGATCGGCGTGAAGACGTGGATCTATCGCGGCGATATCTACGAGCAGAAGCGGCGCCAGACGCCGGCTGCGACGCAGAGCGGAGTGTTCTAGCGCGTGCTTTCGGCTCTCAGCTTTCAGTGGTCAGCGAAAGCAAGAGCGGGGAGATGGCGCGGGCAAGAGAGAGCTGGGAGCTAAGAGCTGGGAGCTGTTAGCTGCTTTTTGAGGGTTTCGTTATGTTGATGCCGAAGAAAGTGAAGTATCGCAAGCAGCAGAAGGGCAAGCGTCGCGGCAAGGCGTGGCGCGGATCTTCGCTGTCGTTTGGCGAATATGGCTTGAAGGTGATGGAGTGCGGTTACATTACGGACCGGCAGATTGAGGCCAGCCGTATCGCGATGACTCGCTTCATCAAGCGTGGCGGCAAGATCTGGCTGCGCCTGTTCCCGGACAAGCCGATTACCAAGAAGCCTGCCGAAGTCCGAATGGGTTCGGGCAAGGGCGCTCTGGACCACTGGGTTGCGGTGGTGCGGCCGGGCAAGATTCTGTTCGAGATGGAAGGCGTGGCGCCGGAGATTGCCGAAGAGGCGATGCGCCTGGCTTCCAACAAGCTGCCGCTGAAGACGAAGTTCGTGATGCGGCCGGGTGTCGAGAAGGTAGTGGCCGCCAAGTAGCGTGGCCGGAGAGAAACGATGGAACTCAATAAGATTCGCAATTTGAGCGATGCCGAGCTTGCGGCGCAGGAGAAGACGGCGGCGGAGCAACTGTTCCGGCTGCGCTTCCAGGTCTCGCTGGGGCAGAACGACGGCGTGAAGAAGCTTCGCGCACTGCGCAAAGAGATTGCCCAGATCAAGACGGTGGCGCGCGAGCGCGAGCTGAGCATTCGCGGCGCGCAGAAGGATGCGACGCCGGCCGCGGCAGGCGCAAAGAAGGGAGCCCGATAAATGACGGCGACGACAGCAGCAGCGCAGGCGCCGGCGGCATCGCGGCGCAACGAGAAGGTGGGCCAGGTGGTCTCAACGAAGATGCAGAAGACCATCGTGGTGGAAGTGGAGATGCGCAAGGCGCATCCCAAGTACAAGCGGATTGTGCGCAGTTCGAAGAAGTTTTATGCGCACGATGAGCAGAACTCGGCGCGCGTGGGCGACGTGGTGCGCATCCGCGAGACGCGCCCCACGAGCAAGCTGAAGCGGTGGTCTCTCGAAGAGATTGTGCGGCGCTCGAACCTCAGCCAGATTGAGGAAGCGGCGACGGAAGCGAAGTAGCAGCGGAAGCGGCGAGTCAGGAGAAGAAGCAATGGCAGTGCAAATGAGAACCATGCTCGCGGTGGCCGATAACTCCGGCGCACGCAAGCTGCAGGTGATTCTGCCGCTGGGCGGCGGACTGGGCAAGATCGCGCATCTGGGCGACGTGGTGACCGCGGCGGTGAAGGAAGCTTCGCCGGATGGCACGGTGAAGAAGGGCAAGGTCGTGAAGGCAGTCATCGTCAGGACTCGCAAGGAGCAGCGGCGGCGCGACGGAACCTACATTCGCTTCGATGAGAATGCGGCGGTGGTGATCAACGAGGCCAATGAGCCGGTTGGCACGCGCGTGTTCGGACCCGTGGCGCGCGAACTGCGCGAGAAGAAGTTTCTGAAGATTGTTTCGCTGGCGCCGGAAGTAGTGTAGCGCGGCTGAAAGCCTGGAGAACAGCATGTCGAGTTTGATGATTCATCGCAACGATACCGTGAAGGTGCTTGCAGGCGCTGATCGGGGCAAGACGGGCCGTGTGCTGCGCGCCATTCCCGACAAGGGAACGGTGCTTGTGGAGCACGTGCGCGTGGTGAAGAAGACGGTTTCGAGCAAGACCGGCCAGCGCACCAAGGGTGGGATTGCCGAGCAGGAATCGCCGATCAGCGTGTCGAATGTGGCCCTGGTGTGTCCCAACTGCGGCACAGCGCGCGTCGCCATGAAGATCGACGGCAGTGTGCGGGTGCGGTATTGCAAGAAGTGCGGGCAGACGCTGCCCACGAAGAAGTAAGAGACACAACGGATTTCCTTCCGTAACGGTAAACGGGCGCGGGAAGCAGTCCACTCCGATGACCGGAAGAAAGAGAGTGAAGAGAGATGGCGGCAAGGCTGAAAGAGAAGTACAACAAGGAAATCAAGCAGGCTCTGAAGAAGGAGCTGGGCATCGACAACGCGATGGCGGTGCCGAAGCTTGAGAAGATCGTCGTGAACATGGGTCTGGGCGAGGCGACGCAGAACAGCAAGCTGCTTGATCCGCTGGTGGCGGACCTGGCGGCGATTGCGGGCCAGAAGCCGGTGACGACCAAGGCGAAGAAGTCGATTGCCGCCTTCAAGGTGCGCGCCGGCATGTCGATTGGCGCGATGGTGACGCTGCGCAACGACAAGGCCTACGAGTTTCTGGACAGGCTGATTTCGACGGCGCTGCCGCGCGTGCGCGACTTCCGCGGCGTATCGACGAAGAGCTTTGACGGGCGCGGCAATTACACGCTGGGCCTGCGCGATCAGCTGATCTTCCCGGAGATTGACTACTCCAAGGTGGAGAAGCTGAAGGGCATGAACATCACGATTGTGACCACGGCCAAGGACGACAACGAAGCGCGCGCGCTGCTGCGCCACTTCGGCATGCCTTTCCGGCAGGGCGCTTAAGAGCGGCAACGAGGGATTTGAGGATTTATGGCAACGACTGCAAAAAGTGTGAAAGACGCGCGGAAGGCGAAGTTCAGCTGCCGCAAGCACAACCGGTGCAAGCTCTGCGGGCGACCGCGGGCGTATCTGCGGAAGTTCGGCATTTGCCGTCTGTGCTTCCGCGGTCTGGCGCTGAAGGGCGAGATCCCCGGCGTTGTGAAGTCGAGCTGGTAGGTAATGCAGTGATCAGAGAACAGTGATCAGTGGCCAGTTTGTTCGCGGTTGAACGAAGGGCCGAGGCGGAAGCCAAGAATCTGATCACCGACCACTGAACACTGATCACTCGGTAACAACCATTCCCGCTGGTTCCCGCCGCAAGCGGGCGAACGGGGGATGAAGGAGAAGGAATGAGTCTGACCGATCCTGTAGCAGATTTTCTGGCGCGTATCCGGAACGCAATTCGCGCGCGCCATCAGAAGCTGGATGTGCCGGCTTCGAAGCTGAAGACCGAGATTGCCCGCATTCTCAAGGAAGAGGGATATATCTCCAACTACAAGACCCAGGAAGAAGAAGGCAAGCCGGTGCTGCGCGTGTACCTGAAGTACGGCGGCACGGAGCCTGCGATCCGCGACTTGGCGCGCATCTCGCGTCCCGGCTGCCGCGTGTATATTGGCCGCGACGAGATCAAGCGCGTGCAGGGTGGACTGGGCATCTCGATTATGACCACGCCGAAGGGCGTGATGACGGGCCGCCAGGCGCGCCGCGAGGGCGTTGGTGGCGAAGTGCTCTGCGAAGTGTGGTAGGACGGGCCGTCCAGGCAATTGCCTTTGGCGTGTCTGGGCGACGTTCGCTCGCTGTTCAGGATTTGTGAAACTGAGGCCGTACCTCAGGGGCTGCAGTGGAACGATGACAACATCGGGACTCGCAAGCCAAATGAAGGATTGATGCAATGTCGCGTATTGGTAAGAAGCCGATCCCGCTGCCGGCGGGCGTGAAGTACAAGGTGGAAGGCAACACGGTCGTGGTCGAAGGGCCGAAGGGCAAGGCCTCGGCGCTGGTGGCCGACGGTATCCAACTGGTGACCAAGGATGGCCACCTGTTGGTTGAGCGCGAGAGCGACAAGTACGCTGCGGTGCATGGACTGACGCGCGCGCTGGTCTTCAATGCAGTGGAAGGCGTGACCAGGGGCTGGACCAAAGAACTGGACATCGTTGGCATTGGCTACCGCGCCGAGATGAAGGGCAAGGGCACGGTGGTGTTCACGTTGGGCTACTCGCACCCGATTGAATTTCCGCTGCCGGCCGGCATTGAAGTCGCGGTCGATCCAAAGCAGACGCACCTCACCATCACCGGCATCGACAGGCAGAAGGTCGGCCAGGTGGCAGCCGACATGCGATCGCTGCGCAAGCCCGACCCCTACAAGAACAAGGGCGTGCGCTACACGGGCGAAAAGCTGAAGAAGAAGGCCGGCAAGACGGGCGCTAAGTAACGCAACAGGATTTCAACCGAACGGGGCCGCGAGGCGGCTCCGCTGATAGGAAGACGAGACCATGATTACGCAGACCAAGAGAAACGAGATTCGCAAGCGCATTCACGCGCGCATCCGGCAGAAGCTGGCAGGCACGGCGGAGCGTCCCCGGCTGAACGTGTACCGTTCGCTGAACCATATCTACGCGCAGGTGATCGACGACCAGAAAGGCGAGACGCTGGTGTCGGCGTCCACCCTGGATCTGAAGCTGAAGACTGGCGGCAATGTGGCGGCGGCCAGGGAGATTGGCAAGGCAGTGGCGGAGAAGGCGACGGCCAAAGGCATCCAGCAGGTGGTCTTTGACCGTGGCGGATTCCTGTATCACGGGCGCATCAAGGCGCTGGCCGATGCGGCGCGCGAGGCCGGACTGAAGTTCTGAGCTTCGCTCTCTAGAGTTTTGGAGCAGCGTATCGGCTGAAGAAAGCTTTTCCAGGGTGCGCGGAGCGCCCGGAAGGATTGACGAGAGAAAAATGACGATGTTGAAGAAGAAACTCGATGCCAACCAGTTCAACCTGAAGGATCAGGTGGTGGCCATCAATCGCGTGACCAAGGTGGTGAAGGGCGGCAAGAACATGTCGTTTGCCGCGCTGGTGGTGGTGGGCGATGCGGCCTCGGGCGTGGTGGGATACGGATCGGGCAAGGCGAAGGAGGTTCCCCAGGCGATTCGCAAGGGGATCGAGAGCGCCAAAAAGAACCTGGTGAAGGTGAACCTGACTCAGACCACGATTCCGCACCAGGTGCTCGGGCGCTTCGGTTCGGGGCAGGTGCTTCTGAAGCCGGCGCCGGAAGGCACGGGCGTGATTGCCGGAGGCGCGGTGCGCGCGGTGATGACCTCGGCCGGAGTGCAGAACGTGCTGACCAAGAGCCTGGGCACGGCCAACCCGCACAACGTCATCAAGGCCACGTTTGACGCGCTGGTGCAACTGCGCGACAGGGCTGAAGTGGCGGCGACCCGCGGCAAGCAGGTAGAGGAGCTGTAAATCATGGCGGAGACGAAGAAGATTCGCATTCAGTACTACCGCTCGGCTATTGCCACGCCGGTCAAGCACAAGCTCATCATCAAGGGGCTGGGCTTTACGCGGCTGAACCAGATCGTGGAGCGCGTGGACAATGAGTCTGTGCGCGGCATGGTGAAGGCAGTTCCGCACCTGGTGCGGATTGTGGAGCAGTAAGGCAGCTTTTAGATATCGGCTCTCAGCCTCGACTCGATCCTGCCGGCGCGTTTTTCCCGGGCAGGTCTTGAACAGGCTGAAAGCTCAAAACGCGAGTCGTCCGGATCCCCTCCGGGCGGCGCTAGAGCGAGGAGAACATGGCAAAAAATCTTTCCAATTTGCGCGCCCCGAAGAAGGCGAACACCGGGCGCAAGCGTGTCGGCCGCGGTATGGGCTCCGGCATGGGCAAGACCTCAACCCGTGGCCACAAGGGCCAGGGATCGCGCTCGGGTTCGAGCCTGATGCGCGGCTTTGAGGGCGGCCAGATGCCGCTGCACCGGCGGTTGCCGAAGCGCGGCTTCACGAATATCTTCCGCACCGAGTACGTAGTGCTGAATCTGGACCGTATTGAGTCAGTGGCGGTCAATGAGATTGGCCTCGACGACTACAAGAAGCTAGGCCTGGTGTCGAGCAAGAAGGCGCTGATCAAGATTCTGGGTTCAGGCGAGCTGACCTCGGCGAAGACGATCCATGCGCACAAGTTCTCGAAGTCGGCAGTGGAAAAGATCGAGAAGGCCGGCGGCAAGGCAGTAGTTGTGGGCGGCGAAGCAGCAGCATAGGTCGCGCCGGGAGTTGTGTCGTCGGACACACCGAAGCACCGGGACGATGCGGCAGAATCGGAGATCATGGCGATAGGCGTCACGGAATCCGAAGGCTTACGCAGCTAAGATGGAAGAGAGCAGTGATTCGACGGGCGGCAGACGCCCGTCGCGGAAAAGCAGACATGCTTGAGAAGTTCCTCAATATCTTTCGGATTCCTGACCTGCGCAAGCGGGTATTGTTCACCCTGGGCATTCTGGCCGTTTACAGGCTGGGCGCGTTTATCCCCACGCCGGGCGTGAATACGCATCAGCTTGAGCTGCTCTTCAACCAGCAGAGCGGATCGGCGCTGGGGCTGATGGATCTGTTCGGCGGAGGCAACCTGCGCCGCATGACGATCTTTGCCCTGGGCATCATGCCGTACATCACGGCGTCAATTATCTTCCAGTTGCTGACGGTTGTGTATGAGCCGCTGGCGCGCATTCAGAAGGAAGGCGAGCTGGGCCGGCGCAAGATTACGCAGTGGACACGCTACATGACGGTGATCCTGGGCGTATTGCAGTCGATTGGCATCGCCGCCATTTTGACGCGGCAGGGACTGGTGCTGCATCCGGGCGCAGGCTTCATCCTGATGACGGTGCTGACGCTTACCGCGGGAACGACCTTCATCATGTGGCTGGGTGAGCAGATTACCGACCGCGGTATTGGCAACGGCATGAGCCTGCTGATCTTTGCTGGCATCGTGGCGGGCCTGCCCCGTGGCGTGGGCGATCTGGTGCAGAAGATCCAGACTGACGCTTGGGGTTCGCTGACGATTCTGGCGGTGCTGGTGCTGCTTTCGGCGATGATCGCGGTGGTTGCGTTTATCGTCTTTGTGGAGCGCGCGGAACGGCGGATTCCGATCCAGAGCGCGCGGCGCATTGTGGGCCGGCGCATGATGGGCGGCCAGTCGAGCCATCTGCCGCTGAAGGTGAACTCGGGCGGCGTGATGCCGATCATCTTCGCCAGCTCGATTCTTTCGGCGCCGCTGCTCTTCGGGCAGGTGGAGTGGATTCAGAACAGCCGCTTCCTGCAGCCAATTCTGCAGGCGATTCAGCCGGGGTATCCGTGGTACATCGTGCTGAATGCGCTGATGATTGTCTTCTTCGCGTACTTTTACGTGTCGATCATCATGAAGCCGGACGACATTGCCGATAACTTCCGCAAGTCCGGCTCATTCATCCCTGGCATCCGTCCGGGCAAGCGCACGTCGGACTTTATCAACGACATTCTGACCCGGATTACGCTGGTGGGCGCGGTGTACCTGATTCTGGTGCAGATGGTGCCGACGTTTCTCATCTCCGGCATTCGTTTTGACAAGATCTGGCTCATCGGGCGGGCCTTTGAGAGCCTGCCGACGTGGGTCACGCACGGCTTGGGGGTCAACTTCTACTTTGGCGGCACCTCGCTGCTGATTGTGGTGGGCGTCGCCATGGACACCATCAACCAGATCGAATCGCAGCTGATCATGCGTCACTATGACGGCTTCTCCCCTCGTTCCGGTCGCATTCGAGGAAGGAAGACCTGGTAATGTCGGCATCTGCAACTGCTGTAGAAGATGGCCGGGATACGGCTTTGACATCCGTTCCCGGCCCGATTCTTTTGCTGGGCGCGCCGGGCGTGGGCAAGGGCACGCAGGCCAAGGAACTGGTGAAGTTGTGGAGCATTCCGCAGATCTCGACCGGCGACCTGCTGCGCGGGCATGTGGCGCGGGGCACGGCGCTGGGCAAGGCGGCGAAGGAACTGATCGAGCATGGCAATTTGGTGCCGGACTCGATTGTGAACGAGATGGTGGCGGAGCGGCTGAAGGAGCCGGACACGGTAAGGGGCTACATCCTGGATGGATTCCCTCGTACCCTGCCGCAGGCGCACTGGCTGGATGGACGGCTGGCGGCGCAGCAGGACGGGCTTCCGGTGGTTGCCGTGAGCCTGCATGTGGACTATAATCAGCTATTGCGCCGTATTACGGGGCGCAGGAACTGTCCTGCCTGCCAGCGCATCTACAACATCTACTCGAACCCGCCCCGGCGGGAGGGTTTGTGTGATGTGGAAGGCGCAGCGCTGGTTCAGCGAGCCGATGATACCGAAGGGGTTTTTGCGGAGCGCATGCGCGCCTACGCCGCACAAACCGCGCCTGTTGTGGAGCACTACCGGGCAAACGGACGGTTTGCTGAGGTGGATGGGGACGGAGCGATTGCCGCGATTGCGGCAGGGATTGTGGCAGCTGTGGAGCGGTTGCGGAGGTAGCGCAGCCGACAGCGAATTTTGCGCGTAAGCGCGCTGGAAGCGGAGTTGGCCGGGTGGCGGTGGTACTGAAGTCGGCTCAGGAGATCGAGAAGATGCGCCGCGCGGGCAAGGTGGTCCGCGAGGTGCTTGAGCTGGTCAGGGATCACGTGAAGCCCGGCGCGACCACGCTGGATCTGGAGAAGGTGGCGGAGAAGCGCATCGCCGAATTGGGCGCAAAGCCAGCCTTCAAGGGGTACCACGGATATCCGTGTGTGCTCTGCACCTCGATTAACAGCGAGGTGGTGCATGGCATCCCTTCGAAGAAGCGGGTGCTGAAGGAAGGCGACATCGTTTCCGTTGATTGCGGAGCGGTGATTGACGGATTTTTTGGAGACGCGGCCATTACCGTGCCGGTGGGCGAAAAGATCGCGCCCGATACGGAGCGGCTGCTGAAGGTGACCGAAGCCTCGCTGCAGCGGGCAATTGAAACGGTGAAGCCGGGCGCGACCCTGGGCGACATCGGCGCCGCGGTACAGGGCGTAGTCGAGGCGGAAGGTTTTTCGGTAGTGCGGGATTTTGTGGGACACGGGATCGGGTCGCATATGCACGAGGATCCGCAGGTTCCGAATTTTGGTCTTGCCGGGCAGGGTATGAAGCTGCGGGCCGGCATGGTCATTGCAATCGAGCCGATGGTGAACGCCGGTAAGCCAGGCGTCCGGGTGTTGAAGGACGGCTGGACGGCAGTGACGAACGACGGCAGCATGAGTGCTCACTTTGAGCACACGGTGGCGGTCACCGACACCGGCGCAAGGATTTTGACCGATTAGCAAGTGCGGTCACCAACTTTGAAGGCGCGGGCGCGCCAGAAGCGGGATACGGATTGTCGAAGGAAGACGCGATTGAGGTGATGGCAACGGTGATGGATCTGTTGCCGAACGCCATGTTCAAGGTCAAGCTCGAGAATAATCACGAGGTGCTGGCGCATATCTCGGGGAGGATGCGCAAGAACTTCATCAAGATTCTTCCCGGCGACCGCGTGGCCGTGGAGCTGAGTCCCTACGACCTGAATCGCGGCAGGATTGTGTACCGGTACAAGTAGAAAGTTCATGACCCGCGTTGTCGGTAGATGCGCGGAGAAGGGTAATCAGCAATGAAGGTCCGTGCATCGGTCAAGAAGATTTGCTCGAAGTGCAAGGTCATCAACCGCCGCGGGGTGGTTCGGGTGATTTGCGAGAACGCGAAGCATAAGCAGCGCCAGGGCTGAGGGCCTGGCATAGGGCGGGAACTCCAGCGCCGTGAGGCAAGGGGCGAGTTAGCTTGAGTCAAGGCTTGCGATGAACCCCGGAGGGAACGCGAAAACCCGTGCGAACCGGTTAAGGCCGGAGGCACATAACCTGAAAGCGGCAAAGGAATCAGAATGGCACGTATTGCTGGCGTCGATCTGCCCCGCAACAAGCAGGCCCGGATCGCGCTGACTTATATCTTCGGGATCGGCGACCCGCGCGCGCGGAAGATTCTGGACAAGGCGAACGTGGATGCGTTCAAGAAGGTCCAGGATCTCGGCGAAGACGAGGTGAACCGGATCCGTCAGGTGATTGAGGACGAGGGAGACGTCGAAGGCGATCTGCGCAAGGACGTTTCGATGCACATCAAGCGCCTCATCGACATCCAGAGCTACCGTGGCACGCGCCACCGCCGCTCACTGCCAGTGCGCGGACAGCGCACCCACACCAACGCCCGCACGCGCAAGGGCCCCCGTAAGGGCACCGTGGCAGGGAAGAAGAAAGCGACGGCGAAGACCTAATGGCGAAACAGGAACAGAAGGGCGGAGCCGGCAAGGCTGGCAAGAACAAGAAGTTCAAAAAGCGCGAGCGCAAGAATGTGCCGTTCGGCATTGCGCACATTCAGGCCTCGTTCAACAACACCATTGTGACCATCACCGACCAGATGGGGAACACGCTGAGCTGGAAGAGCTCGGGTTCGCTGGGTTTCCGCGGATCGCGCAAGGGCACGCCCTTTGCGGCGCAGCAGGCTGCGTCGAACGCGGCGGGCATGGCGCGCGATCATGGTCTGCGCGCAGTAGATGTGCGTGTGGCCGGTCCGGGATCGGGCCGCGAGTCGGCCATCCGCGCGCTGGCAGCGGCGGGCATCGAGGTCAAGTCGATTCGCGACGTGACGCCGGTGCCGCACAATGGATGCCGTCCGCCGAAGCGGCGGCGCGTGTAAGAGACAACAACAACCGGGCCGGGAGGAAGTGTCCTCCGGGGACATGTAAACCGGCCGTCATCCGAAGTCAGGAGAAGAAATGGCACGTTATACCGGAGCAGTCTGCCGCCTTTGCCGTCGCGAAGGCACCAAGCTTTTTTTGAAGGGCGCCAAGTGCACCTCGGAGCGTTGCCCGCTGGAGAAGCGCAACTTTGCGCCGGGCCAGCACGGCAAGGACCGCAAGGCCAAGATTGTGGGCTACGGCCTGCAACTGCATGAGAAGCAGAAGGCCAAGCGCATGTACTTCACGCTCGAAGGCCAGTTCCGCGCCTACTACGAGAAGGCAAGCCGCGCGCAGGGCGTGACGGGCGAGCTGCTGATTCAGCAGTTGGAGCGCCGACTCGACAACGTCGCATTCCGCCTCGGTTTTGCGATGTCGCGCCGCCAGGCCCGCCAGGTGGTGCGTCACGGTCATGTGACGGTCAACGGCAAGAAGGTGAATATCCCTTCGTACCAGGTGAGCGTGGGCGATGAGATCGCCATTCGCGAGGGTGCGAAGAAGATGGTGATCGTGGAGCAGGCCGCGCAGTTTGCCGCGGCGAACCCGGTTCCTGCGTGGCTCGAAGCGAACTTTGAGAATCTGTCCGGTCGCGTGGTCAGCCTGCCCGGACGCAAGGACGTGAACCTGCCCGTTAACGAGCAGTTGATCGTCGAACTGTACAGCAAGTAACAGCTATCAGCTTCTAGCCATTCGCTTCTAGCTCATCGCGCAGACCGATACGGTATCGATTTGCAGGGAAGGGCTAGAGGCGGACAGCTGGGAGCTGGAAGCTGCAATTCAACCGAAGGAGAACTTGCGCGGCCGCCGCAAAATGCATCGCGACGCACATGCCGCGCGGGAAAAGAGACAAACGATATGTTGTGGAGAGGATTTCAAAAACCGAAGCGTCTGGCGGTCGATGCAGAGACGCTGACCGAAACCTACGGCAAGTTCAGCGCCCAGCCGTTCGAGCGCGGATTTGGCACCACCATTGGCAACGCTCTTCGCCGCACCCTGTTGAGCTCGATTGAAGGCGCCGCAGTGACGGCGATTCGCATCGAGGGCGTGCTGCATGAGTTCCAGTCCATCCCCGGCGTAGTGGAAGACGCAACCGACATCATCCTGAATCTGAAGCAGGTTCCCTTTAAGCTTTCGGGCGAGGGTCCGAAGGCGCTGTATCTGCGCGCCGACCAGCCGGGCGTAGTGACGAGCGGCATGATTGAAGCCGATGGCGACGTGGAGATTCTGGACAAGAACGTGTACATCGCCACTGTCTCTGAAGGTGGCCGGCTCGAGATGGAGATGCGTCTGAAGCGCGGGCGCGGGTATGTCTCCGCAGACAAGAATTTCGATGGCGATCTGGGCCTTGGCTTCATTCCGGTGGATTCGGTTCACTCGCCTGTGCGCCGCGTGAACTATGTGGTGGAGGCAGCGCGCCTGGGACAGATTACCGACTATGACAAGCTGACGCTGGAAGTGTGGACCAACGGCGCCGTGGCCCCGGCCGATGCAGTGGGCCTGGCCGCGAAGCTGCTGAAGGACCACATGAACATCTTCATCAACTTCGAGGAAGAGATTGAAGCGGAGGCGCGCGGCGAGGAAGGCCGCGTGATGCTGCGCAACGACAATCTGAACCGTTCGGTGGAAGAGCTGGAGTTGAGCGTGCGCAGCTACAACTGCCTGAAGAACGCCAATATCCAGTCGATCGGCGAGCTGGTGCAGAAGACCGAAGCTGAGATGCTGAAGACGAAGAACTTTGGCCGCAAGAGCCTGAACGAAATCAAGGAGATTCTTGCGCAGATGGGTCTCTCGCTCGGCATGAAGATTGACGAGAGCGGCAACGCGGTTCCGGGGCCGACGAGCATTCCTCCGGCAACGGCGCTGGCCGCGAGCTACGGACACTTTGACGACGAGGACGAGCCGCTGGATTCGGTCGATCTCCAGTTGCCTACGGAAACAGAGAACTTTTAAGAGAGCTGCTAGCTTCTAGCCACTAGCTTCTAGCGTGATCGCGGCAAGGCTGAATTCATGGCCTTCGGTCAAGCTGGAATCGACTAGAAGCTGGAAGCTAGAAGCCAGGAGCTAGTTAGTCATGCGCCATCGCAATGCAGGATTCAAACTCGGACGCAATACCAGCCATCGCCGCGCGCTGTTGCGCAATCTGGTGACGTCCGTGATCGTGGAAGACCGTGTGGAGACGACCGTGGCCAAGGCCAAGGCCGTGCGTCCGCATGTGGAGAAGATGATTACGCTGGGAAAGAAGGGCGACGTGCATGCAAGGCGGCAGGCGCTTAGCTTTCTCCAGACCGACGAGGCCGTAACGCGGCTGTTTGACACCGTGGCTCCGCGCTATGGCGACCGCAATGGCGGCTACCTGCGCATCGTGCGTACGGGCTTCCAGAAGGGCGATGGGGCGGAGAAGGCCTTCATCGAACTGCTGGGCGCTGAGAAGCAGCTGGATGAGAAGCGCCAGAAGCGCGCCGACGTGAAGGCCAAGAAGCGCGCCGAACTCGAAAAGCAGCTCGAAGAATCCAAGAAGGAAGAGGGCGGCGAAGAGGCTGCCTAAGCTCTCGCCTTCGCAGCAAACATCCTGCGCTTGCAGGGCTGGCGGGCACACTCCATTGCGGGGTGTGTCCGCTTTTCTGTGTGCAGAGGTTAATCCGTTTCGCGCGGCAGGATTCGCTCGATGCGGCGGTCGGGCACGAGCCAGATGAGGGCTACGCCGACAAAGATTGCCTGCGCGAGCAGCAGATGAACGAAGGCGAGTGGAAGGGCAGCGGCATAGAGCACGACCGAGATAACACCTTTGCGATCGGCGCCGATTGCCTGAGCCAGAATTGACTGCTTGCCCTCAGCCGCAATCAGCGCGCGGGCGAGAATCCAGTATGCAATGCCCGCCATCATCAGGACAGATCCGTAGAGCGCCGTTGGAACGGATGCAAAGCAGTTTTCGCCCATCCACCCGGTGACGAACGGAAAGAGAGACAGCCAGAAGAGCAGGTGGAGATTGGCCCAGAGCACTCCGCCGGAGACGCGCCGGGCTGCGTGCAGCATGTGGTGATGGTTATTCCAATAGATGCCCAGGTAGACGAAACTCAGCACGTAGCTGAGAAAGACCGGCAGCAGCGGCAGCAGCGCGCTGAGCTGCTCCCCACGGGGAATGTGAAGATCGAGCACCATGATCGTGATGAGGATGGCGAGAACTCCGTCGCTGAATGCTTCAAGGCGTGCCTTATGCATTGGACCTCCCAGCGGGCGGGTTGAGACTGGGGATGGCGTCGAGACCGAGTGGGTCCGAGCTGCTGACACGATTGTAACTGCCGGCATTGCCCGTAACTACCCCGTCCGTGCGTAACTAGCTGGTGAGGGGAGGCAGAACATTTGTGGCATCGACTCCGCCCGAAGCAGACGGGATACTCGATGCATGATACTTCGTTCTGCAGAACCTGAAGATGCGATGGCGGTTGCGCGGGTGCATGTGCGCTCGTGGCAGGCGGCCTATCGCGGATTGATGCCCGATGCTTATCTCGACCGCTTGCAGCCAGAGGATCGCGCGCCGCGGTACGACTTTTCGCATGTTGACCCTAAGAAGCCACATACGACGGTGGCGGTGGAGGGCACGGAGATTTGCGGATTTGTGACGGTTTCGCCATCGCGCGATGTGGACATGAAGGGCTTCGGTGAGATGTGCGCGCTGTATGTGGATCCGGATCGATGGAGGCAGGGATTTGGCACTGCGCTGGTCCAGGCTGGGTGCGAGCGCCTCATGGAATGCGGCTTTCGGAATGCCCATCTGTGGCTTCTTACAGGTAATCTTCGGGCTGCCAGGTTTTATGCGCGAAATCGCTGGATACGGGATGGCGCTCAACGGGTGGAATCGATGTGGGGCGCCCTGCTGGAAGAAGAGCGGTTCCGTCGCCGACTGGCATAGGTGCAGACGTGTGCTGCCGGCATCACGGAACGTGAGTCAGCTTTTCGGGACGGAAGAGACGCAGGACGAGATAGGAAATCAGCAGCAGCGTAAGTGCGCCGCAGCAATCCAGCATTACGTCGCGCGGGGAGCCGGTACGGCGCAACAGGAATTTTTGATGGAACTCGTCGGAGCTGGCTACGATTCCGCAACCGAGAATAGCCAGCATGGCATCCTGCGCAAAGCTGGAGTTGGGCAGAGTGTGCCACCAGGCGCGGAGCCACAGCATGCCGTAGACGCCGTAGCCGAAGAAGTGCATGCCCTTACGAATAAAGAAATGGACGACGTGCCAGCGGGCGTCGGGCACATGGCCGAAGAGTGCTTCATAGAACCAGCGAAACGGCCCACTGGTGTAGTCGGAGCTGAAGGCGTTGGACGAGGTGATGCCGATCATGATTGTGCCGATGACGACAGGCAGCCATGCGCTGAGCCGGCTGGCGCGATGGGCGGGATGGTCGGTCGCTACCTGCAATGGAATCAGCCTTTCGTGTTTCGCCGCTCCGGCTTTGCGGAGGCCAGTGGTCCTCGTGGTCGATACGCGGGCGTGGACGGAGGACGCATGCGTCCCTCGCGGCTACTCGACGCGGTAATTGGGCGCTTCGCGGGTGATGATGACGTCGTGGACGTGGCTCTCGCGCAGCCCTGCGCTGGAGATGCGCACAAACTGGGCCTTCTCCTGTAATTCCCGAATGGAGCCGCAGCCAAGGTAGCCCATGCCGGATCGGAGACCGCCAACGAGCTGGTAGACCATGGACTCGAGCGGCCCGCGATAGGGCACGCGGCCTTCAATGCCTTCGGGCACGAACTTGGCGAGGCGGTTCTGGTTGGTGCGCTCGCGCTGCACGACGCCTTCTGAGCCGGTGGAGACACTTTCGAGGTCGTCCTTGGACTGGAAATAGCGCTCACCCGAGCCCTGACTCATGGCGCTGAGTGAACCCATGCCGCGGTAGCTCTTGAAGCTGCGTCCTTGATAGAGGATGGTCTCGCCGGGGCTCTCGTCGACGCCGGCGAAGAGCGAGCCAATCATCACACTGCTGGCCCCTGCGGCGATGGCCTTGGTGACTTCGCCGGAGTACTTGATGCCGCCATCGGCAATGACGGGAATACCGCGCTCGCGGGCGGCGCGCGCCGCTTCAGCGATGGCGGTAATCTGGGGCATGCCCGCGCCGGTGACCATGCGGGTGGTGCAGATGGACCCGGGGCCGACGCCGACCTTGACGGCGTCTGTGCCTGCGTCGATAAGCGCCTTTGCACCCTCATAGGTCGCCACGTTGCCTGCGAGCAACGCCACATGCGGGAATACCTTTTTTACATCGCGTACAGCTTCAAGGATGCGTGAAGAGTGGCCGTGCGCGGAGTCGATGACGAGGACGTCCGCTCGAGCCTTGACGAGCTCGGCGGCACGTTCGAGGTAGTCACCGGTGGCTCCAATCGCTCCACCAACGCGAAGGCGGCCCTGGTCGTCCTTGCTGGCGTTGGGGTACTTGAGCTTCTTCTGAATGTCCTTGACGGTGATGAGGCCCTTGAGCTCGTACTGGTCGTTGACGACGAGGAGCTTTTCGACGCGGTGCTTGTGAAGGATGAGCTCGGCTTCTTCCAGCGTGGTGCCAACGGGCACAGTGATGAGGTCGTCCTTGGTCATCACGTCGCCGACGGGAGTGTCGGTGCGGGTCTCGAAGCGCAGGTCGCGGTTGGTGAGAATGCCGACGAGCCTCTTGCCACGCGTGACGGGCACGCCGGAGATCTTGTAGCGGCGCATGACTTCGAGCGCGTCGGCGATCATCTGGTCGGGACCGATGGTGACGGGGTCGACGATCATGCCGCTCTCGGAGCGTTTGACCTTGTCGATTTCGCCGGCCTGGTCCGCGATAGTGAGATTGCGGTGGACGATGCCGATGCCGCCGAGCTGGGCCATGGCGATGGCCATGCGCGACTCGGTGACGGTGTCCATGGCAGAGGAGATGAGCGGCGTGTTGAGCGTGATGTCGCGGGTGAGCTGCGTTTGCGTGCTCACCGTGGCGGGCACGACGTCGCTGTAAGCAGGCACCAGCAGCACGTCGTCAAAGGTCAGAGCTTCCGGCAAGGGATTCGAGAGCATAATAGCTGGATGCGCCTGGCAGCGCGGAGATTCGAGTCTCCGGCGCGGCAGGCGCTTTCCCCTATTGTAGCGGAGCGGGCAAGACGAGGAGGTAAGCCGTTGGATTGACTCTCACTCGGCACCTTCCTTCCGCTACCCTATTTCTTTTGCTTTCGAGGCAGGGAGGCTTTGGCTGAGGGTATCGAAACTCGGCTTCGAGGAAGGATTGCCGGTCTCGGGCAAGAGCTGGAGCAGGCCGAGGTTGCGAGCCATCCGCATGGAGATGCGCATCGGAACCTGCTCCTCACGGCCCAGCGTGAGGACGACATAGTCCCGCCAGAAAAATCGCGTGCTGCCGACTGTGATCTCTTCCCACGGGATGCGCAAGGGAGGATGGGCGAAGCGGAAAAGGACAAGCACCGAGAGGTAAAGCGCGTCCTGTGCGGCGGTGACACGTACGACGCTGTTGTAGTGTGTCCAGTTGCGCAGGTAGACCGTGTAAAGAAATGGTCCGGCGGTTTGCATGGGGCCAGCGGGTTCAGACTGTGCGCGAAAGCGCGTGGTGAGCGCGCGCCAGCCGCCAAGGACGCTGACGATGGCGCTGACAAGGCACCACAGGGCGACAAAGAAAGCCAGAAAGCCGGGCAGGGCGATGGATAAGGGCTGCGAGGAAGCGGCTTGCACGATGTTCCTCCTGGCGGCGGCTTCAGGCTGCACGCGGGGCAGCAGGATTGCTAGACGCCCACCGGGAATGGCTTGGGACTGGATTCCTCGTCGGTGTTGGCGCCGGAGCGCCAGCGCTCGAAGCGGCCCTGCAGCAGGCTCATCAGGCCCGTGTACCAGTAGCCGACAACAAAGAGCACAAGGAACGGTGCGGTGAAGAAATTGTTGTTCGTGAAGGTATAGAGGATGGCGACGAAGAAGTAGCCGCCGATGAGCAGCTCAATCCAGGGAGCGAGGACAAGGCGCTTGCGGTACTTGGCTGCCTGCGACTTTTCGCCCTTCTGCGCGACGCGGTACTTGGGCGTGCGGACAAAGGCGCTCTTGATCCCGAAGAGGGCTTCCATCACGGCCTTGGTGTTGGTGACAGTGAGGCCGATTCCGAGCGCCATGAGAAACGGCAGATAGAGAAAAGTCTTCATCCAGGTCTTTGGATAAAGCTCACGTTGGCTCACGACGTAAAACACCGCGATGGAGAAGCTGGATGCGGTGAAGAGCGGGAAGTCGATGAGCAGCATCTGAAACCAGCCCTGATAGAAGCGCACGATCATTGCCGGAATCAGCAGGGCCGTCATGAGGACCATGAGCGGGTAGCTGAGGTTCGCCGTGAGGTGATAGACGGCTTCGATCTTGATGCGGCGCGGAACGCTGGAGCGGAAGATCATGGGCAGCACTTTGATGCTGGTCTGGATGAGGCCCTTGGCCCAGCGCGCCTGCTGGGTTTTGAAGGCGGTCATCTCGATGGGCAGCTCGGAGGGGCATTCGATGTCGGGCAGGTATTTGAACTTCCAGCCGGCCATCTGCGAGCGATAGCTGAGGTCGGTGTCTTCGGTGAGCGTGTCGTGCTGCCAGCCGCCGCCATCGGTGATGGCCTGGCGCCGCCACATGCCGGCGGTGCCGTTGAAGTTGAAGAAGTCGCCGCTACGGGCGCGGGCGCCGTGCTCCAGCACAAAGTGGCCATCAAGCAGGATGGCTTCAATGCGGGTGAGCAGGCTGTAGTCGCGGTTGAGGTGCGTCCAGCGGGTCTGCACCATGCCAATTTCGGGCTCGGCGAAGTGGTGGATGACGCGCATGAGCCAGTCGGGCGGTGGCACGAAGTCGGCGTCGAAGATGGCGACGAATTCGCCTTTGGCGACTTTGAGACCCGCGTCGAGCGCACCGGCCTTGAAGCCGTGGCGATTGGTGCGGTGGATGTACACGATGGGGTGGCCCATGGCGGCGTAGCGCGCAACGATGCCTGCAGCGACCTCCTGCGTTTCATCGGTGGAGTCGTCGAGTACCTGAATCTCGAGCTTCTCGCGCGGGTACTCCATGGCGCAGACGGCTTCGACGAGGCGATCGATGACGAACTGCTCATTGAAGATGGGCAACTGCACGGTGACGTTGGGCAGTTCATCAAAGTGACGCGGGGGATCAGGATTGTAGTTCTTGCGGTATTTGAAGTAGAGATAGCAGAGCGTGTAGCGGTGAATGCCGTAGATGGAGAGGACGATCATCACGGCGAAGTAGGGAATGAGCAGCGTGAGATCGAACCAGTTCCAGTGGTAAAGACCGCGGAAGGTCTGATCGGCATACTGCATCTTGAGGTAGTGGCGCAGGCCGTTCTGCGGGGCAAAGACGAGCGACGCGGCGGCGTGGCGCGAGAGTGCGCCGATCAAGATAGATGTGCCTTTGAAGCCGGCGGCAAGCGAGGCGAACAGGGCGGGCCTCCACGACTGAGATCAAAGCAATTGTAAGCGATGGAAGGCTTTCGATTGCAGTGGGAGCGGTTGCAGGCCCGAGCGGGGTAGCGTAATGTGGGCTGAGTCAGGAGGCCTATGTCTTCGACCACTTTATCTGCCATTCTCGCCGCCACGGGCGGCAGTTTTTTGCTGGAAGACCGGATGCCGGCGGAGGTCTTTACGCCGGAAGATCTCAACGAAGAACAACGCCAGATTGCAGCTACGGCAGCGCAGTTTGTGCGCGAAGAAGTTCTACCTGCAGCCGAGGAGATCGAGGCCAAGAAGCCCGGCGTTTTGCCGGGCCTGCTGCGCAAAGCGGCCGAGCTTGGGCTGACCTCGGTCGATATTCCCGAGGAGTATGGCGGGATGGGGCTCGATAAGGTGAGCTCGACACTCATCACTGACCACATCTCCGCGCTCGCAAGCTTCTCGACCGCCTTTGGCGCGCACATCGGCATCGCGACGCTGCCGTTGGTATGGTACGGCACAGAGGACCAGAAGCGGCGCTATCTGCCGAAGCTGGCGACGGCGGAGTGGATTGGCGCGTATGGGCTCTCCGAAGCGAGCTCCGGCTCAGACGCGATGAATATCCGGGCGCGGGCCACGCTCTCAGCCGATGGCTCAACCTACACGCTGAACGGCGAGAAGATGTGGATCACCAATGCGGCGATCGCCGGGCTCTACACGGTGTTTGCCAAGATTGACGGCGAGAAGTTTTCAGCGTTTCTGATTGAGCGCGATACGCCGGGCCTGACCGTAGGCGCTGAAGAGCACAAGTTGGGAATCCGTGGCTCGTCGACGTGCCCGCTGGTGCTGACGGATTGCAAGGTGCCCGCGGCAAACCTGCTGGGCGAACCGGGCAAGGGGCACCACATCGCCTTCAACGTGCTGAACGTGGGCCGGTTCAAGCTTGGTGTGGCATGCGTCGGCGGGGCACGTCACGGAATCGCCGAGATGGTGCGCTATGCGAAGGATCGCACGGCCTTCGGCAAGCCCATCGCGGAGTTCGGGCTGATTCAGCGCAAGATTGCTACCAGCGCGGCGCGGCTGTTCGCGGCGGAGTCCATGGCCTATCGCACCGCGGGCATGATGGACGCGGCGATGAGTGAACTAAGCCCGGAGAAGGCGCATGAGCCGCGGGAGATTCAGCGGCGCATTGAAGAGTATGCCGTGGAGTGCTCGATTTTGAAGATCTACGGATCGGAGATGCTGAGCTTTGTGGCGGATGAACTGGTGGCCGTGATGGGCGGCTATGGCTATGTGGAGCACTATCCGGCGGAGCGATTCTATCGTGATGCGCGCATCAACCGGATCTTCGAGGGCACCAATGAGATTAACCGGCTGATTGTAACCGGGTGGCTCATGAAGCGCGCAATGAGCGGCAAGCTGCCGCTGTTGGGCGCCATCAAGAAGGTGATGGACGAGGTGATGCAGCCGCCCTCGCTGGACGGAGCCGGGGACACGGATGAACCACTGGCGCATGAGGCAGCCATGCTGGCGGCAACGCGGAAGATAGCGATGTTCGCCGCGGGTGTGGCGAGCCAGCGATTTATGACGGGCCTGGAAGAGCAGCAGGAGGTGATGGCGGACCTGGCGGACATGATTGCCCAGGTGTACGCGCTGGAGTCGGGGCTGCTGCGCGCGCGCAAGCTGGCGGCTGGAGGCCGCGGCCAGGCACGAGTGGCGGCGGAGATGACGGGGCTACTGGCCGAAGAGGCAATGGCGCAGTGCGACCAGGCGGCAAAGCGAGTGCTGGCGGCCTGCGGCGAGGGCGATACCCTGCGCACGCAACTGGTGATTCTAAGACGGTTGGCCCGCATGGCTCCGGCAGACTCCGTCGCCTTGAGCCGGGCGGTGGCGCGCCGGTGCGTGGAGTCGCAAAAGTATCCGATGTGAGGGGAGGCAGTTCGAGGCGAACACCGGATGCGCACCTTTTGACCTCGATGGAGCGTCTTAAAATAGCAGGAGATGAGTTTTTTGCTCCGGCCTGCATTCGGCAGGCTATGCGGGCAGAAGATTCGTCTGGAGGTACGGAGGAATTTGTATGGCCCTGATGAAGACATCCAATCCCGCGCTGGGAGACGAGACGTTTCGCCGTTTGGCGGGGAGCGGATATGGCGGCACGATTGACGCAGCCGACCGCATGACGCTGAACGGCACGGTGCACAAGACCGGCATCCTGCTGGTGTGCGCGCTGGCGACGGCGGCGTGGACCTGGCACTTGTATCTGGCGTCGCATGACGCAGCCATGGCTGCTCCGATGATGCTGCTTGGGGGCCTTGGAGGCTTCATCGCGGCGATGGTGACGATCTTCAAGAAGGAGTGGTCGCCGGTGAGCGCGCCCATCTACGCGCTGCTGGAGGGACTGTTTCTGGGCGGAGCATCGGCGGTCTTCGATGTGCGGTACCCAGGCATTGCCATTCAGGCAGTAGGGCTGACCTTTGGAACGTTGTTTGTGCTGCTGTTGGCGTATAGCTCGCGCATCATCCGCGTCACGCAGAAGTTCCGGCTTGGAGTGGTGGCGGCGACGGGCGGCATCATGGTCTTCTACCTGATCCAGATGCTGCTGGGT
>JAJXWA010000074.1 GCA_021781795.1 Acidobacteriota bacterium | reverse complement strand
CCGCCACGCTTGACAGCTTCCACCATGCCGTAAATGTGCGGATGGCTGATGCCGCAGACGGCGAACTGGATGGAGTTGCGCGGAGGTTCAGCTTCGACGAGCGGAAGCACCTCCTCTCGTACGCTCGCGGGCACACCTGCAGGACGCTCGGCGGCGACGAACGCAGGCAGCGCAGAGATCATCCCTGCGACAGAGACATTTCGGAGAAAATCGCGGCGAGGAATCAACAGCTCAGACATGAAGGCACTCGGAATGAGGGTTGTGGGGCAGCACTCTCCAGGAAAAAGTCCTCTGAAGAATGAGCGTCTGCACATGAGGGTCCGGCCGGATTCCGGTCTCGCCCCGCATTACAAATCTATACAAATCAGCTGACAGTTGAGTCGAAAAATGCGGTGTCTGATCCGATCGTGCGACATTGATGTGGATTCCTCCATGTGTGAATCGGCTTTATGCGGCCATGTGGCACAGCCGATCAAAGATCGGACGGCACGGTATGCCGCGAAGCCACATCACTGCAGTCGCAAAGTTAGGCCACAGTGATGGCGGCCACTTCGTAGTCTTCGACCGTCGGAATCGTAAATCGGAGAGTCTGCTCTTTTACGTCGAATGGCAGGGACGATTCCGCTCTCAAAAGTTCGACAGTGCGAATGCGAACCCCAGAGGGAAGCCGCATCGAAACACGCTGCGCACCGAGCGGCGTCACCGATTGCAGCCATCCGTGAAAAGCATTCGGGTTGGTGTAGTTCAGCAGGTGCACCGCATAGCCAGGACCCGTCTCCCAGCAGAACATCTCCACAAGCCCATCGCCATCAACCTGGACCACACGCTCCCCGCGCGTCACCCAGTGAATGGCATTGTGAACGAGCCGCAGCAGATCGCTCTGCCCAGTGAGCCAATAGGTGCGCTCGACATCGCCGGGGAACCAGGCGATGCGGCTTGCTCCGGTCTCTCGCAGGACCACCGCAGGCTCATCGGTGTGCGCGATTGGCGGATAGGCCAGCTCCGGCGGATAGCGCACGAATCCAGGCACCACCGTGAGCACAGGATGGTCAATCGGCTGCAATGGGAGTCGATTTTTCGCGCCCGCAATCCAATTCGTATCGCGAAAGCCTTCCAGAATCGGATGCGGATGCGATGAATTGGGCGATTCAATCCGCGCATAATACGGATTGCCATTCGTCCCGATTGCATCCCCGGCCTTGCTGATTCCTACGAGCGCGGCAAGTCCGAAATCCCCGCGCGGCTTGAGATGCTCATCGTAGAGGCTGGTCTCAAAGCTTGCAATCAGCGATCCCCCGGCCTGCACATACGCCTCCAGTTGCGCGCACTGAAGGTCGCTGAGCATCGCCACATTGGGCAGAATCAGCGCACGGTACCTGCTCAGCCGCTCCGGCCCAAGCCGGTCTTCATGCACAAAGTCAAACGCGAATCGCCCTCGCAGCAAAATATCGTAGATGCCCTGCGTCGTTTCGTACATGTAGCTGCGGGAGCGATCCGACGCAGGCCCGGGATACAGAAGCTGCGTTCCCTGCCCAATCACAACTCCGAGATTGGCGATGGAGCGCCGCGTGCGAAGATGCGCATCGTGGCGCGCGGTCCACTGGAAATAGTCCGCGCCAATCTTCTGCCAGCGGCGGTCTTCCCCGAGTCCGCTCTCAGCGCCGATGAAATGAAAGTACGGAACCATGCCGCTGGCGACCGTTTCGTTGAGCCACATGCGTGCCTCGTCCGCGCTCTTGGTTAGATTGCGCCAACCAGGGTTTCCAGTGGAATAAGCAGCCGTCACGTTCGCAGCAAACTTTCCATCCATCACGGCATTGCACACGCGTCCCTGCAGGCTGCATCCCCATACCGCCGGCTCTTCATACGTGCGCCCCTGGTTGTCCGCCTGAAACCACGTCGCAACTTTGCCAAGCCGATCGAGATTTGGGCCTCCGCGCACGTTGCCTCCGGAGTTGGCAAAGAAAAAGCTGTCTGGCTTTTTCTCCTTCGCGATCGCGTCGTATCGCCGCCAGAGATCCAGTACCCGGTCGGTGAAGACGCTCCAGTATGCCGGCGATCCGGAAGCCGGCAGCTTTCTGCAGATGGAGCAGTGACAATCCGGCAGGCTGCCCAGCGGCGGCCATCCATTCGTATAGAAGCAGTCCACGTCATAGAGGGAGTTGATCTCGCGCATGATTGCGGGCACGTAGTCATCCATGTAACTCGAAAACATGCACGTCTTGAAGAGGAGCGGTTCCTCGCTGCTCCGCTGTGCCGATCCATCCGGATGCCGCATTGCCCATTCAGGATGAGCTGCCAATGCATCGTCCCAGTTCAGGTCTGGGCTCATGCGCGCGACCACCCGCAAGCCGCGCCTCTTCGCCGCAGCCACGCACTCGCCGAAGAAGTCGCGGCCATGCAGAAACTTTCCATGCCGATGGAATGGAACCTTCGACGGATAGTAGGCAAGAATCCCGGTCACACTAATGAAGACCACATCGGCTTTGGCGCGGCTCCAGTAGTCCGCCCACGCCTCAACGTTCATCACGGCAGGATCGTGTTCCGTCATATTGGTCTGGCCCACGCGACGAACACCAAGCTGCCACTGCTGCGCAGTCTCCATCGCCGTTGGCAGGCGCGCAGGCAAGGTCGTTAGCGTTCCGGCTGCATCGCTCGCAGTTGAGGCTGCTTCCTGTTCGCCATGCAGACCTCCGTCCATGGAGTAGCCATCCGCTTCATGGAGCAGCGGGAGCGCCCCCGCGCCTGCTGTGAGTCCGGCCTTTAGAAAGTCGCGGCGGCTTGGCATCGTTCTCCTCCTATTCAAGTACGCAAGCAGTGTAATTGCCATCCGGCACATTGCATTGCGCAGGAGGCCCACACTCCACGCGGGCGCGCGCCTTCTGACGTCATCGGCCCTCTTCCTGCAAGTCGCACTACTGTCACTGGCGCCCCTTACCGCTCATGCGAACTGAGGGGTATCCTTGCCTGCGTGCCGTGGACCGCGCGAAGACCGAGCAGCATCAGAACCAGCGAGACAGGGACGACGAGCAAGCCAGCACGCAGGCTCCCTGTGCCCGTAGATATCCATCCAGTCATCCACGGCAGAATAGACCCTCCTACACCGGCTACCGCCAAAACATAGCGCGCGTCCGAGGTACTGCGCAACCGTGCCATCGAGGCTGCCACCACCAGCGGATAGATCGGCGCCAGGGCCGCGCCCAGAAGAACCATGGCAACGCTCGCAACTGCAAGCCCCCTTGAAGAGATGAGCAGCATAGACGCTCCCAAGGCCAGCACGATTGCCGCGCGAAGCACATGGTCCATCCGCGTCCGCAACAGGATTGCCGCGGAGAACGCGCGCGCGCCGAGAAATCCGAGCCAGAACAGCGATGACGAAGCAGCAGCCTTCACCACGCCTGCCGCGCTTACACGCAGCACGTAAGTCGTGAGCCAGACGGACGCAGTGTTCTCCATTCCAACCTGGAGAAATGCAAGGACTGCAAATAGGACCACAAACTCTGCATTACCAAGTCGAGTCGACGAGATCGTCCCTTGAGCAGTCTCTGTCGCGTCTGTCAGCATCCAGCCGCAGGCCATCGCCGCAAGGAAGGACAGCGCCGCTAAGCCTGCGTAGGCAGCCCGGTAGCTTGAGTAACGCAACAACTGCGACGCAAGCAGCGGTGCAGAAAGCGCTCCGGCGCTCCAGGTGAAGTTGAGCAGCGTGAGCAGCGATGCCGATGTTGCGGGAAAGTTGCGCCCTGCAAACAGGCTGACGGAGGACATCGCGGCTCCTACGCAGACGCCGAGCAAAAGATACAGAGGCAGCAGCAGAGGGCGAGAGGCGACAGAAATCGCCGTGCTGAACAGAGTCATCCCCGCGAATCCGGCTGCCATCACGCGCACGTAATTGCCGCGGCACACCAGAGCGCCCAGCGATGAACCGGCGAAATAGGCCAGCAGCAGCAATCCAGAGTCCTTGTCGGCGAGGTGAAACGTTCGCGTGAGTGACGGCAGCAACGGGCCGATCATCGCGTGCGTGACGCCCGTCAACGCGAAGACTGCATGGAGGACACTTCGCGTCCAGCGAGAACGCTGAGGCAGGCTCATTTGCATCCACGCATCCGTCTGCTATCGATGCCAGTCTCGTCATGGAAATAAACGCAGCGCGAGGCCTGCGTGGATGAACTGGTGAGGGAGACACCCGATCCTGCTACCGACATGACACCGTACAGCATTCTCTGCGGCAGAATAGAACCCGCCAGGCCGCTCAGAAGCTCTGCCTGAACGCGCCGCCGGTCGGGAAATGGAGATGAGGCACTCTTGCGCATGCGCAACCAGGTTCAGCCTCTCATCGTGGAGTCACATCGAAGCCCGCAGGTTCTGTGGCCAGCAAGCTTTCGCCAACCCACACAGTGTAGTGCGTCGCCTCAATAATTGCTTGCCCCACGTTGGCGTAGAAAGTCAACTTGTCAAAATCCAGAGACAATGATGCCTCTTTGGATTCGCCAGGCTGCAGCATGACTCGCGAAAGCACCGCAGACTGCTTCTCATCCTGCATCACGCCAGCATAAGGCAATCCCGCCTGTGCGCTCACCGTCTCCACCAGAAATGCAACGCCTTTTCCAATCACACGGAACCCGCAAAGATTCGTAAGCAGTCCCTTTTCTATACGCCCGTTTGGCATCAATGATACTGCGCACATTACCGTTTGAATTTCCCGTGCAATTGCTTTGCAGGTTCCATCAAGTCCACCCCGCTCAGGATTTACGGAACAGGCGCGGCGTCACTTCATAGCTCCATGCGGAGATGTGCAGGTCGCCGCTATAGGTGCTTGTCTTCCATCACAAGAGCCACCGCATTGCGAAGTCTCTCTGACGTGCCGTCCATCGCAGGACGAATTCCGGGCGCATGAATTGCCAAGAGCTTGAACATCGAGTCCTGAATGTGGGGAACCGCCACCTCCCGATTGACCGTGATGTCGCCTGCCAACACAATCTCGGCAGGGGATAGAGCATTGGCGATCATGTGCAAGCCCCTGCCAGTCGCTTCGCATTGCCGCTTGAATGCAGCGGTCGCATTGAAATCATCCGTGCCTATCAGCTCCAGAAGTCCTTGTAACCGGGAGCGGCCTTGCCCGGTTCAGAAGCTCGACTCTGTCCGTCATTGCTTTCTCCGCGTCGGCTCGGAGCTTCGCCTTATGTGGAGAAGCAGCCCAGATTGCTTCACCGCTCCTCGCAGTTCGAAAATCAGATTGAGACTTGTCCATTTTCCGCAATTTCTTTCATTTAGCCTCATCGTAATCGGAGTATTCTGGCGTCATGCTTTGCCGGCGGGGGCGCTTCAAAATCCTGGACCTTCTTATCCTCTTTGTGGGATGCACGACCCTCGGTCACGCCGAGAAATTGCCCACGGCATCAACCCAAACATCCCAGCCCCTCGTTCTCGACGGCATGGGCAAGGGCACTGCCGATCTGGGGGGTCTCTGGCAGTTTCATCTGGGGGACGATCCGCAGTGGGCGCGGCCAAGCTACGACGACTCAAAGTGGGAGTCGCTGCTGGTCGACTCGCCATGGGGTGCGCAAAGCCATCCCAGCTATGCAGGTATCGCCTGGTACCGCCGGCATATCGACATCATTCCCGAACCCGGCGCATCCGGGCAGTTT
>JAJXWA010000073.1 GCA_021781795.1 Acidobacteriota bacterium | reverse complement strand
TGCAGCAGCCCGCCGCCGTTACTTCACCGCCACCGCGCCCTGCCGCTCTTCCATCGGAATAAACGCCAGCTTCCGTCCGCCGGTATAGATCTGCCGCGGACGCGCAATCTTCTGCTCCGCGTCCCTGTGCATCTCTTCCCACTGCGCCAGCCACCCCACCGTCCGTGGAATCGCAAACAGCACCGTGAAGAACTCTGGCCTGAACCCCACCGCCTGGTAGATGATCCCCGAGTAAAAGTCCACATTGGGATACAGCTTCCGCTGCACGAAGTACTCGTCCTCCAGCGCAATCCTCTCCAGCTCCAGCGCAATGTCCAGCCGCGCGTTGCGTCCCGTTACTTCAAACACCTGGTCCGCCGTCCACTTGATGATCTTCGCGCGCGGGTCATAGTTCTTGTACACGCGATGCCCAAAGCCCATCAGCTTCCCGTGTCCGTCCTTCACCTTCTTGATATAGGCCGGCACGTTGGCCTTCGTCCCAATCTCGTCCAGCATCTTCAGCACTTGTTCGTTCGCGCCGCCATGCAACGGACCCGACAGCGCCGCCGCCGCCGCCGACAGCGAAAGATACGGATCCGCCTGCGAGCTCCCCACCGCGCGCATCGCGCTCGTGCTGCAGTTCTGCTCGTGATCCGCGTGCAAGATGAACAGCACATCCAGCGCCCGCGCCAGCACCGGGTTCGCCGCATACTTCGGCTCCACCATCTTCCACAGCATGTTCATAAAGTTCTCGGTGTAGCTCAGATCGTTGTCCGGATACACATACGGGAACCCCACGCTGTGCCGGTAGGACATCGCCGCCAGCGTCGGCATCTTCGCAATCAGCCGCTTGATCTGCCGCATCCGGTTCTCCGGGTCCAGCACATCCTTCGCCTCCGGATACACCGTCGACAGCGCCGCCACCGAGCTCACAAACATCGCCATCGGGTGCGAGTCGTAGCGAAACCCCTCCATAAATCTCTTCGTCGTCTCGTGCAGCATCGTGTGGTGCGTGATCTCGTTCACCCACTCCTTCAGCTCCGCCTGGTCCGGCAGTTTGCCAAACAGTACCAGATACGCCACCTCCAGAAACGTGCAATGCTCCGCCAGCACCTCAATCGGATACCCGCGATACTCCAGAATCCCGCGGTCCCCATCAATATAGGTAATGCTGCTCCGGCACGACGCCGTATTCACATACGCCGGGTCGTACGTCATCAGCCCAAAATCCTCCGCGTCCGTGCGGATCTTGCGCAGGTCCATCGCGCGCACCGTCCCATCCTCAATCGGCAGCTCATAGGTCTTTCCGGTGCGGTTGTCCGTAATCGTCAGCGAATTCGATGCCATAACTCATGTCCCTTCGGTGCCAGAATCATTGATCCCCCAACACCGGCTCCAACACACCCCGGTCGGGACCTCTATGCATCGATTCCCTGCGCTGATAGCAACGGTTGTCTGTGACTGCAATCACTCGCACTTTGGCGGGCCGATTATCAAAGTCGCTGTCAGCCTTCGATCCCTCCACAGGCGGCCCAGATGCCGGGCGAGCGAATCAAATTCCTCACCGAACATGTTGCCCCGGTCCCTCGCATTTGGGGACCGGGGAAGCGATGCGTATCCTCCACTCAAAAAATGGATGCCCTCGGCCCGCCTGTTCACACCCGGAAAAGCACAGCCACCGCGCTTCGTATCAGGGCACGACTTCAGTCGTGCCCCAAGAGCTGCAAAATCCAGTAGGCTTCAGCCCTTGCCATTGGCGCGTGGCCCCGGCGTCCGTCGGCCCACCCATCCAGTCCCCATTGGCGGGCGGCCGAGGTTCGCGGAAGGAACGAAGCGCGTTTCCCCACTGAAAATTGATGCCCCAGGTCCGTCTGTTCAGACCTGGGAAAGCACGATCCCCATCCCGCCACCACCAAGCTAGGATCGAGCAGCTGGAAGTCCGTCAAGTCCCTTTGCGCAAACTTTCCTCTAACCCATTCATTCCATTCATCAAAGAACTTTCGCCGTTTTGCAGGTTAATTCCAGCAAAAGCGCACAATGGAGGTAGTCATGAAAACCGCGCCCTCCAACCCGTCGCACACCGCGTCTCGATCAGGCAAGCTCTGCCCACAAGGCACGGACCGGAAAAACCCCCACCCCCCAAAAATTTATTTGTACTTTTCCACATTTTCTTTGCATGTTTTTGCGAAGCCATTTTCGCCCCAGCTTCGCTTTTCACCACCACACTTGACGCTCTGCGCGCACGGCACGATACTCGGCTCACCCCATGGAGGTCTTCATGTCTGGATTCCTGCGCATGCGCATTCTGCCTGAAAGTACAGACGCCGGCCTGCTCGCGCTGCGCCTCATCGCCTGCCTCAGCCTCTTTCTCAAGCACGGCACAGAAAAGCTCTTCGGCTTCTCTGCCATGAACGCACACTTTCCCGGCGTGGCGATTCTGGGTGTCTCGCCATTGCTCCTGCTGGCCACTCTCAGTGACGGCGTCTGTTCTCTGCTGATGGTCGTAGGCCTGGCCACGCGCTGGGCCGCACTCGTTGCGCTCGTCAACATCTTCGGCGCTTGGGCCGTCATCCACCACTTCGCCTACTTCGGCCACGGCGCAGACCACGGCGAGCTCATCGTGCTCTACCTCGCCGCATTCGTCGCCCTGTTGCTCGCCGGCCCCGGCCGCTTCAGTCTCGACGCGCGCCTCGCCGGCCGTAAGGATTAAGTGCCCTCATCGCCGCCAGCTAGTACTCCATCATCGTCACGCGCACCACCTCCGGCTTGTCATGGAAGCTCAGCCCGCGGTCCGTCTCATCGCCATTCAGAATCCGCAGCGGCTTCCACGCGCCGTTCGCATACGTGCCCTGTTCCGCCTTCACAATCTGGCTGTGCATCCACGCCGGCTTGCCCGGCAGGTGGAAGGTCACACTCGCGTCCATGCCCGTCACCAGAAACTCGTTCGGCCCCAGCTTCCCAATCACCGCCGCGCCATGCGCATCCTTCGTCCCCGGCGCGCGCCGTCCGTCCAACTGCGGAAACCCAAACGCCACCGTCGCCTGCCAGTCACCCAGATCTACTTCCTTCGCGACCGTACCCGGCTCTTCCACCGCAGTCTTCAGCATGCCGTCGTATTCCAGTTGTGCAATCTCGCCGTCCATCGGCCCGATCAGCGCAAAGTTCCGCGCGTGCGCCGTCCACTTCTCATCGCCCAGAATATTCCAGCCCGACTGGTCCACGCCAAACGGCGAGAACCCGATCGCGCCCTCGCCTATCGCATAGAAAAAGAACTTCGCAAAGCTGTCGCTCCGCCCCGTCTCCGGAATCCACAGCGGATTATCCGGCCGGTTGTACGCCGCCATCGTCTCGCGATAGAACTGCGAATCGTCCGCGTAGATATCCGGCCCGATCATGTCAATCGCGGGCGCCAGCGCTCGCCACAGGCCCACCAGCTTCTGCACCGCGCCGCCGCTGGGATAGGCGATGCCCGGCAGGTCGATCTGCCGCTGCGGCAACTCCGCCGCCGGGTAGTCGATCCATACGTTGATGTAGCACGGAATCGCAAACTCCGCCTTGCCCGCCGCCACAATCGTGTTGATGTACTTCGACTGGTAATACATCTGGAACAGCTCATCGGCCTCCGCGCCAAACACCGCACTCCACGTACCCGGCTGCTTCTTCGCAGCCGCCAGCATGTCAGCCGGCACCTGCCCCGCAAACAGCCGGTTCGCTTCTGCTGAGAAATCCCGCACGCTGCCAATGTTTCCGGACTCGTTCTCCACCTGCACTACCAGCACAGTGTGCAGGTCACCATCGATTTCCTTCAAATGTCGCATCAGCGCCGTGAATGCCGTCTTGTCCGCCTCCAGCGTGTTCTTCCCCATCGGCGACATCACATCAATCGGCGTCCCATCTTCCCGCACCACGCGCGGAAACCGCTTCGTATCCGTCTTTACCCAGCCGGGCACATAGTGATTGTTTCCGTTCTTCCACGTCCCAAACCACAGCAGCACCACGTGCAGGTTGTGCGCCCGCGCACCCTGCACAATCGCATCCACGTTGCTGAAGTCGAACTGACCTTCCTTCGCCTCCATCTGCTCCCAGTACACCGGAGCCTCCACCGTGTTCGCATGCAGCGCTGCCATTGACTCCCACACCTGCGGCAGCTCGCTTGGCCACCCGCTCGAGTTGTGAATCTGCCCGCCCAGCACCAGGTACGGCTTGCCATCCACGAGCAACGCATAGCGGCCATCTTTCTTCACCACCTGCGGCGCCTGCTCCGCCCGCACCTCAAGAGGTTGCGCCATCCCGAGCGCCGTCAACACCGCAACCATCACCAGCAACATACCGCGAAAACGCAGAACACTCTCACGCATAGCTCTTCAACCTCCCCAGCACTGTAAACGTCTACATCGTTTCCTGCAACCTTCTGTCCGCGCCGCCCCTCTTCACAACCTGCACACGACCGTTCCTCCCACTCTCCTCCTGATCGCTTGATTCGTCTATAAGAAGTGCATCGCTGCCTCGCGCAGGCCTCGACCTGCGGCCGCAGACGGAGCACTGGAAAGGACAGCCCATGAACAACTTCGAGCATACCGTCCATACGAGCAAATCATTCGATGAAGCCGTTCAGGCCGTCGAACAAATCACCGCTGCTAAGGGCTTCCGCGTCCTGCACGTCCACGACGTCGCCGCCACCCTCGCGGAAAAGGGCTTTCAGCGCGAGCCGCTCAAAATCATCGAAATCTGCAACGCGAAGTACGCACACGAGGTGCTGCAGAAGGACGTGATGACGGCGCTGATGCTGCCCTGCCCCATCGTCGTCTACGCTCTTAGCGGCAAAACCCACATCAGCACCATGCTGCCCAGCATCATGGAAGGCTTCTTCCCAGACAAAGGCCTTGGCCCTGTCGCGGCGATTGTCGAAAAGGTTGCAGTCGCCATCGTTGACGAGGCCGCCCACTGATCTTATGCCACAGTCTGCCTTGCCGCACGCCGCAGCCAGCTGTACTCCGCCGCCAGCCAACCGATGCTGAGCGCCAGCAGCAGCGCAATCAGCGTCTGCGAGATCACGCAGTACAGGCACCAGACCTCCAGCACGAGCTCCTCAATAAACGTCAGCCGCAGCGCAAAACAGAACCCTGCAAACACGGCCACCATCAACGAGAACCGCTGCCTGAAAAACCCAAGAGCCGCGATCAGCAGATAGCCAGCAATGCCGATTGCCGCCACCGGCACGCCGTGCATGACGGCGAATGGGCTGTGGTTCACCACGCCGCAATCCCAGTGGGCATTGATGTCGCATGGCTCCGTCGCGGTCGAGTAGTGGACATGCAGCGCAAGCCCGGAGACAATTGCCCCTGCAATTCCCAACACCAGAATCAGATAGCGCATCACGCATTCGATGCTAACGCATTACCATGAAGCCATGCATGCAGAGCCGGTTCCGGTCAGGCGCATTGCCTTCTTCGGAGGCAGCTTTGACCCGCCCCACGTGGGCCATCTTGCCATCGCGCGCGCTGCCCTCGCCAGCCTCAGCCTTGACCGCGTTCTCTTCGCACCGGTTGGCTCCCAGCCGCTCAAGCCGCACGGCGCCTCCGCCAGCTTTGAAGACCGGCTCGCCATGACGCGACTCGCGATCGCGGGTCAGCAGGGATTCGAGATTTCTCTTGCCGATGCGCCATTCTCAGAAGCCCCAGCATCCAGCCCGAACTACACGATCAACACGCTTCTGCGCCTGCGGAGCGAGCTGCCCCCAGGCAGCGCGCTCTCTTGCCTCATGGGCGCAGATTCCTTCCTCATCCTCAGGCATTGGCATCGCGCTGCGGAGATCCCGTTCGTCGCGCCGCTCATCGTCGCCGCGCGCCCCGGCCAGAGCCTCGACGATCTCGC
>JAJXWA010000030.1 GCA_021781795.1 Acidobacteriota bacterium | reverse complement strand
TGCGCGTTCTGGCGGATGGAGAGATTCAGCGCGTCGGCTCTACGGTAACGCGCCGCGTGGATGTTCGCGTGCTTGCCGCGACGCATCGCGATCTGAAGGAGCGGGTGCAGAAGGGACTTTTCCGCGAAGATCTCTATTACCGGCTCGCCGTCGTCCCCATCCAACTTGCGCCGCTCCGGGAGCGCGCCGAAGATGTTGGCGAGTTATGTCAGGCGCTGTGTCTGCGCATTGCCGAGGAAATGAAGGTGCCGCCGCGACAGCTGAGTCAGCCAGCGCTCGACAAGCTCTCGCACTACAGCTTTCCTGGAAATGTGCGCGAGCTACGCAATCTGCTGGAGCGCGCATTGATCCTGGGGAAGGGAACTGAGCTGGCGCCCGAGGATTTTATCCTTCAGCCTTCCGCGGTCCAGCGGGAGTGGTCTTCTCCACATGGGCAGGTCGAGGCGCTGGCCGCGCAGCTGCCGGTCGATTTGGATCTGCGGGACACGTTGATGCGGCTGGAGAAGTCACTCATCCGGCGCGCACTGGAAATGGCACGAGGGGTTCAGGCCGAAGCCGCGCGCAAGCTTGGGCTGTCGCGCAGCGACCTCGGATACAAAGTCGGCAAGTACAATCTCAATGGTCTAGTTGCGGAAAAGACGTCCACTTCGTTTACAGACCACTCCGCCGAACGAGCGCCGACACTGCCTTGATGTCTGCGCTCGCTCTGCGATCGCTACGCCAGGGACGCGCTAGCGGGAGAACTCTACGTACTTGCGCCCCTCATACAAGCGGAAGCCACCTGCGGGGCCGGCAAGCACCTGCAATGGCATGGGCCGCTTGATCGCGCTATCGGTGGAGTAGCGGACGGTCATCACATCATGCGCGCCGATATCCGTCACGACAAGTTGATCGCCGCCAATGAACCCAATGCCCCACGCTCCGGCAGGCAGAGTCTTGCCGCCGATCTTGAGCGGCACCTCGGTCAGCAGATATGCCTGATATTTCGAAGCAACATCGCTCGAGTAGCCGCTCGTGTCCACCAGCGTGACGAGCATATAGTACCCGTCGGCAAACTTCACGCCGCCGGAGTTGCGTAGCTGCGTGCTCGCCGATTGCGCCTTGTAGTACACGGCAGCCGGCAGCAGCTTTTGCGCCGCGGCTGCATTCAGCACGGTGCCAGTGCTTTGTGCGGTCATGCGTGCCGGAGCGGCCATAAACGCCAGTGCCAACGCCCCTGCGCCCACCCATTTTGCGATCGACTGAAACTGCATCGAAGATTCCCCCTTCAAGTTCAGAATGCGTTTGGAGTATATCGCAGCAGCACAGCCGCAAGCCTGTGCGAATCCAACCCCGGCGTATAATCGCGCTATGGCGGCGACGGCGCTCACAGCAACGGATACAGGGAACGCGCTGCACAAGCTGCAGCAACTCGAGGCGCGCCTGCGCGAGCTCGGCAGCGTGATGGTCGCCTACTCCGGCGGCGTGGATTCGGCGTTCCTCGCGGCCACGGCGCATCGCGTTTTGGGCGAGCGGATGCTGGCCGTGCTGGCCGATTCGCCAAGTCTGGCGCGGCGCGACATGCAGCAAGCACGCGCCTTTGCGAATGGCCTGGGCATGCCGCTGCGCGTCATCCAGACTGAAGAGCTGGACAAGCCGGAGTATCAGCGGAACGACGCGAATCGCTGCTTCCACTGCAAGACCGAGTTGTTTGACGGCATGCGTGCGTTAGGCGCGCAGCTTGGCTTTTCGCATATCGCCTACGGCATGAATGCCGACGACCGCCGCGACTACCGGCCGGGGCAGCGCGCGGCCGAGGAGCACGAAGTGCTGGCGCCGCTGGCCGAAGTGGGGCTGACCAAGGCAGACATTCGCGCACTGGCAAAGGTTGCCGGCTACACGCTCTGGGACCGGCCGGCGGCACCGTGTCTGTCTTCGCGCGTCGAGTATGGCCGTGCCGTCACACGCGAAGTGCTGGAGCAGGTGGAGCGGGGCGAAGAGAGCCTGCGCCAACTGGGCTTTCGCGAGTTTCGCGTGCGACACCACGGCGAGCTGGCGCGTGTGGAGATTGCTCGGGTCGAACTGCCGCGGGCGCTGACCATGGAGATGATGGACGCGATGACGGAGGCGCTACGCAATGCGGGTTTCAAGTACATCACACTCGATTGCGCAGGCTTCCGTTCCGGCTCGCTGAATGAGATGCTGAGCCGGGACGTAATTGATAGCGTGCTGGTGCCCGCGGAGACCTTGACGCGCCGCAAGGCGTAGCCCGGCCATTTAGAATCAGCCTCGATGCGAATTGGATATCTGGAGTGTTTTTCCGGCATCAGCGGCGACATGCTGCTGGGCGCGCTGGTGGATGCTGGCGTTGACTTTGAGCGCCTGCGCGAGACGGCTGTAGCGCTGGATGTGGGCGCGGACCTTGCGCTGCGCAAGGTGATGCGCGGCGGCATGATGGCAACCAAGGTGGACGTGCGGACACCCGAGAGCAAGGCCGAGTCGCACGTGCACGACCACACCCACGAGCCACATGAACATGCGCATGCTGAGAAGCACCATCATGGCCACGAGCACCTGCATAGTCATGGGCACAGCCATGAGGATCATTCGCACGACGAGCACGCGGCGCACAAGCATGAACATACGCACCATCGATCGCTTTCGGCCATCCTGGCCATCATTGAGCGGGCGCCGCTGGCCGATGCGGTGAAGGCGAGCGCGGCGCGGGCATTCCGACTGCTCGGCGAGGCGGAGGCCGCAATTCACAACATCCCCGTCGAGAAGGTCCACTTTCATGAAGTAGGCGCAGTGGACACGATTGTGGACATCGTGTGCGCCGCGCAGGGATGCGCGGAACTGGGCGTGGACCGGTGGATGGCTTCATCGCTGAATGTGGGCAGCGGAACAGTGGAGTGCGAGCATGGCACGCTGCCGGTTCCGGCACCGGCGACGCTGGCGTTGCTGGGTGATGCGCCGGTGTATGCGTCGGGCGCGCCGATGGAGCGCGTGACGCCGACTGGAGCGGCGCTTCTGAAGATGCTCGGCGTAGAATTTGGCGTGCTACCGGCGATGCGGGTGAAGACCGCCGGCTATGGAGCGGGCGGACGCGATACGCCGGGACAGCCGAATTTGCTGCGGATGCTGGTGGGCGAGGCGGCGGATGAGGCTGGCCGCGAGGAGCCGATCGCCGTGATGGAAGCGGTGATGGATGACGCGAGCCCGCAACTGCTGGCCTATGTGAGCGAGTTGCTGTTGGAGGCTGGCGCGTGGGATGTCTATCGGACGCCGGTGCAGATGAAAAAGGGCCGCAGCGGCATCCAGATGACGGTGCTCTGCAAGCCAGAACTGGTTCCAGCGCTCCGCGAACTTGTGCTGCGCGAGACGACGACCATTGGCCTGCACTGGCGCGTGGAGCAGAAAGCTTCGCTGGCGCGGGAGTTTACCCACGTGCAGACAAAGTGGGGGCCAGTACAGATGAAAATTGCGCGCTGGGTGAGCGGCCAAGTCGCAAACGTGTCGGCGGAGTTTGAGGATTGCAAGCGGCTGGCAAAGGAACACGGCGTTCCGCTGAAGCGCGTGATGCAGGAGGCCATGATTGTGTATGCCGCCGAAACCAAGAAGGAGAAGCTCGGATGAACCGGATGCAGATTGAATCCCTGCTGCATGAGGTACGCGATGGCCGCACGGGCGTGGAAGCGGCGCTGGAGCGGCTGCGCGATCTTCCCTTTGAAGATCTGGGTTTCGCCAAGGTGGATCATCATCGCGCGCTGCGTACGGGCATGCCGGAGGTGATCTTCGCCCAGGGCAAGACGCCGGAGCAGGTGGCGCAGATCTTTGCGCGCATGGTTGAGGCTGGCGGCAACGTGCTCGCCACACGGGCTTCGCGTGAGGCATGCGAGGCCGTTCTCGCCATCGAGCCGCGCGCGACGAGCCATCCGCTGGCGCGCGCCATCACCCTGGCCCAGGCGCCGACGCCGCCAGGCAAGGGAACCATCTGCGTGGTCTGCGCAGGCACGAGCGACCTGCCCGTGGCCGAGGAAGCGGCGGTGACCGCGCGACTCATGGGCAACACCGTGGAACTGATTGCCGATGTCGGCGTGGCGGGCATTCACCGGCTTCTCGCGCAGAAGCAGGCGTTGCAGCAAGCGCGCGTGCTGGTGGTGTGTGCCGGAATGGAAGGCGCGTTGCCGACCGCCGTTGCAGGATTGGTCCACGCGCCAGTGGTTGCGGTGCCCACGAGCATCGGCTACGGCGCATCGCTCGGCGGAATTGCTGCGCTGCTTGGAATGTTGAACTCCTGCGCGCCGAATGTGACAGTGGTGAACATCGACAACGGCTTTGGCGCGGCCTGCGTTGCGTCCCTCATCAATCACGTGTAGTGGAATCAAGCTAAGGGGCTCGGTTTACCGGGCCCGCTCCGCTGTGGTTGAATGAGCTAGACAGAACGAGAGAACGTTTACTGCTCTAAATTTGAGCGGCACACAACCGGTAAAGCGCGACGCCGGATGGAGAGATCATGAAGCATTCCCGCAGATCCTTCTTGAAAACCAGTGCAGTCGCGGCGGCAAGCGCCTGGGCTGGACGGCGATCCATGGCCGCGGTGGCCGCACAGGCAGGCACGCGCCAGCCGTCCATCCAGCCGGCTCTGGACCAGTTCGGCTACGGAGACGTGGCGCTGCTGGAAGGCCCGCTGCGCGAGCAGTTCGACCGCAACCATGCCTTTTACTCCGCGCTGAACAATGATTCGCTGCTGAAGCCATATCGCCAGCGAGCCGGTCTGCCGGCGCCCGGCGAGGACATGGGCGGCTGGTACAGTTGGCAGCCGTTGAGCGACATCAACAAGCGGCCCAACAATGGCTTTGCGCCAGGGCACAGCTTCGGGCAATATCTCTCTGGCCTCTCGCGCGACTACGCAGCAACGGGTGACAAGGCGACCCAGCAAAAGGTGCACGAGTTGGTGAAGGAGTTTGCGCCTGCGATTACGTCGGATTTCTGGCATGAGAATCGCTTTCCGGCCTACACCTACGACAAAATCTCCGTCGGCATGATTGATGCGCACCAGTTCGCCGGCGCGCCCCTGGCCTTCAAGGCGCTCGACGCAGCGCTGGACTCGGTGAAGGACCATCTGCCGCCGGGGCCGCTCTCGCGCGCGGAGCAGATCGCGCGCCCTCATTCTGATATCTCGTTCTGCTGGGATGAGCCCTACACGCTGCCGGAGAATCAGTTCCTGGCATGGCAGCGCGGCGCGGGCAGCCGTTATCGCGATCTGGCGGTTCACTACCTCGCCGATAGCTGGTACTGGGATCCGCTCGCCGCGGGCGAAAACGTGCTGCCCGGCAAGCACGCTTACAGCCACGTGAATGCGATGAGCAGCGCGATGCAGGCCTACTTCGTACTCGGTGACGAGAAGTATCTGCGCGCAGCGAGGAACGGCTTTGACTTTGTGCGCACGACGCAGAGCTTTGCGACGGGCGGCTGGGGACCGAATGAAGAGTTCCGCAAGCCGGGCAGCGGCGACCTCGGCGAGAGCCTGACGAAGACACATGCCAGCTTCGAGACGCCGTGCGGCTCGTATGGGCACTTCAAAATCACGCGCTACCTCTTGCGGACGACGAAGGACAGCCGCTACGGGGACAGCATGGAGCGCGTGCTCTACAACTGCATCCTTGGGGCCCTGCCGATCGAGAAGGACGGGTACGGCTTCTACTACTCGGACTACAACAACGTCGGCACGAAGGTGTATCACCCGCAGACGTGGCACTGCTGCACGGGGACGTTTTCTGAGATCACGGCGGACTATGGCATCAGCGCGTACTTCCACGATGCGACGGGTGTGTACGTGAACCTGTATGTGCCTTCGCGCGTGACGTGGCAGCGCGGAGGCGCGCGGGTGACGGTGACCCAGCGGACGGCGTATCCGCATGAGGCGACGACGACGCTGGAGGTTGGGACGGATCGAGAGGCGGCGTTCCCGGTCTTTCTGCGAATTCCTGCATGGGCGGGTGCGAAGACGACGATCGCGGTGAATGGCAAGCGCGTGGCGGCCGGACCAGAGCCCGGCAAATTCGCGCGCGTGGAGCGGACGTGGAAGAACGGCGACCGCATCGAGGTGGAGTTCGCCATGGCGACGACACTGGAGGCCGTCGATGCGCAGCATCCGAATCTGGTGGCGCCGGTGCATGGGCCGCTGGCGCTCTTCACGGTAGGCACGATCCCGGCTACAGTTTCGGGCAATGCGCTGCTGGCGGCTGTCCAGGTGGCGAAGGGTTCAGCCGACTGGCAGGTGAAAACAGATGCGGGTACGCTCACGCTGCGGCCTTTTGCGGCGATACAAAAGGAAAAATACCGGCTCTATCTGCAAACGCAGGCTTGATTCTTCCAGCGCAGAGAAAGGCCGGAGCATGCGCTCCGGCCTTCTTGCTGCTCGTGTGGCGATACGCTTCAGGGGCGGTCGTAGAAGCGGAAAAAGAGCGACGGCTTGGCGACCGGCTCGGCGCGGGCCACGAGTTCGCTCTGCTGCATCTCGCTCAGCGGCGTGAACTCCCGCGCCAGGTGTACATTTTCTTCGAGCTGTGCAATCGTGTCGCAGCCAATGATGACAGTGCTGACGGGGCGCGAGAGCGTGTAGTACATGGCTTCGCGCATGGTGAGGGTGCCGGGCGTGGGTGCGGGGACCATGCCCTCCCACATGTGGGCCTGCACGGCGAGCGGCTGCGGTGTCCAGTTGGAGAGCAGGCGACCGCGGCCGGGAATCTTCATCCCGATGATGCCCATCTGCTTCTCGACGGCGAGCGGCAGCAACTGCTGATTGAAGCTGTAGTGGTGCGGGTCGGCAGCGTTCATGGCCATCAGCACGGTGTCAAACGGGTAGCGCTGGATGCCGGCGATGAGGGCGTCGGGTCGATAGTGGCCGGTAAGCCCGAGAAAGCGCACGACTTTCTGCTCGTGCATCTCGATGAGGGCTTCCATCGCTCCACCCTTGGCAAAGACCTCGTTGATGTCGGTCATGGTGCCGATGTCGTGGAGTTGCCAGAGATCGACGTGGTCCGTCTGGAGCAACTGCAGCGACTTCTCGATCATGCGCATGGAGCCGTCGCGGGTGCGCTCCTTGGTCTTGGTGGCCAGGAAGGCCTCATTGCGGCGATGCGCCATGACCTTGCCGACGTACTGCTCGCTCCAGCGATCGGGCCCACCGTAAATGGAGGAGGTGTCAATGTAGTTGACGCCGAGGTCGAGCGCTCGCTCGATGATGGGCACGGCAACGTCGAAGTTGCTGGGTTTTTCGAGCGAGGCCTGGCCGCCGAGCGAAAAGATGCCGACCTTGTAGCCGGTCTTCCCGAGGTTGCGCGTGGGCATGGCTTTAGGCGTTCGCGGGTTCACTGGCAAAGCGGGCAGCGTTCTGCTGGCTGTGTCGGCAAAGGCAGACGGCGCAAGCAGCGAAGCCGTCGCAACGCCTCCGGCTTTCAGAAAACTCCTTCGATTCCGGTCATACGGCAGTCCCTGTTTTGAGTCAGACATCGCAGCCCTCCCCGGCGCGCAAGAAGCACGCCTCATCATACCGCCCTGGAATCATTGCCGAATCTGAGAATGTTGTATGTGTGCACAGCGCCGCGATTCGCGCTCTGCCTGCCACCTCGTTATCGACGTGCAGAACAGCCCTCGACGCCGCCCCGGCCAGGCGATCCTTCCGCGTCAAATTGCAGGGCTTACCGCACCGCAACCTCGAAATCGCAGGGTTCTGGGAACACTTTGGAGGGGCATCGGTGTCTAAATAGAGGCAGGTACGATGCGTTCCGGGCGGCTCTTCGGCTGGGCGGCGCTCCTACTCAGTGGTCCGGATGCGCAGTGTGAGCCTTTTGCGATAAGGTGGGAGGTTGGAATTCATTGCAGGCGGATCTCACCATGGGCAATCTTGCCAGTGCGCTGACGCTTGAACCGGGAGAGGCAGCCCTTATCGCAGAGCTGCAGGCCGGTTCGGAAGAAGCGTTCGGTTGGCTCATCACACGGTATCACCAGCCGATTTACTCCCTCCTTGCGCGCACAGTTCAAGATCGCGCCGACGCTGCGGATCTGACGCAGGAGGTCTTCGTCAAGATCTTCCGTGGCGTTAGCTCCTTTCACGGCGAGTCTTCCCTGCGTACATGGATCTATCGCATCGCGCTCCGCGAGGCATCCAATCAGCGCCGCTGGTGGCTTCGTCACAAACAGCAGGAAGTCACGATCGAAGAAGAAGTGGGATCGCGCCAATCCGGATCCCCTGTCCTGCTGAAGGATCTGTTGGAAGATGAATCCGAATCCCCGTTTGACATGGCTGTCCACGCGGAGAATCGCTCCCGCGTCGAGGCCGCTCTTCAGCGCGTACCCGAGCCGTTTCGCACCGCGCTCATCCTGCGCGATATCGAAGGATTTGTCTATGAGGAAGTCGCCGAGATTCAGGGCGTCACTCTTGGTACGGTCAAGTCGCGGTTGGCCCGGGGCCGGGCCTGCCTGAGGCAACAGTTGACCGCGGTCAAACAAGCGGACCGGACCGGCAAACACGAAGACTTGAATCTGGCCTTGGAAGAGGAGGGCGTATGAGCGACTGCCTGGCTGTGCAGACTCGGTTCTCAGAGTACCTCGACGGCCGTCTGACGGGGCGCGAGATGCGTCGGATTGCGGCCCATCTCGCCTCCTGTGCACAATGCGATGCCGAGTGGAATGCTCTGAAGCAGACGCAAGCCTCGCTTACGGAACTCCGGCCTTTGCCGGCGCCTGAGAATCTCATGCTGCGCATTAAAGTCGCCTTGAGCCAGGAACGAGCAAGGCAGCGCAAGCCCCTGCTCGAAAGCTGGAGGCTGGTGTGGCAGAACACGGTCGGCCCGTTTGTCTTTCAGGCCACTGCGGGCTTCGCGAGCGCAGTGCTGCTGCTCGGGTCCGTCACGCTGATGGTTGGGATGTTTGCACAACCTGAAACCGCCCAGGCAAAGGGCGACGAGCCTCTAGGGAATGCGACCGCGCCCCAGCTTCTCTATTACCAGGGAGGCAGCGGCAGCAGCGATGATATCAACCAGTTCAGTTCACCGGTTGTGGTAGAGGCCTATGTGAACGGGGAGGGTGAGGTCTACGATTACCGCATCGTCTCCGGTCCTTCCGATGCCGCCACTCGCTCCCGTGTGGAAGATCTGCTGCTGGCCGGCGTCTTCGCCCCGGCGCGGTTCTTTGGTCAGCCGGTCCGCGGCCTCGCCATCCTTTCCTTTGCCGGCGTCGCTGTCCGGGGATAGAACCCTCACTCCACCATCCGGCAGGTTTGACCCCACCTTCGCGGATTACTAGACTTGCGGATAGGGTCATTGCATGCCGCTTCGATTAGTGTCGATTCTTCAGCGCCCCGCCACAAAGGCCGTGGCGAGTGGTCTTCTATCCGTCTTCCTGGCCGTTGTGCCGGTCGTCAGGGCCGTTTCTCAGGCTTCTGAGAGCAGCTCCTCCAGCAGTAAGGCTGGCGAGCCCGGCCAGCCGCCGCAAGAGAAGGCTCCCGTCACGCTGGACCCTGCCGGTCCCACGGTCTCGCTCATCTCATCCGAGCCGGTCTTCATCATGGCCGCAGGGCTGAACGTCTGCGGCTATGACGAGGGACTCAAGACCAGCGAGCCGACCCGTCAGCGCGTCCGCGACGAGATCGATCAGGCGCTGGCAAAGAGCGAGACCGCCCGCGCCCGGCGCGACCGGCTCTGCCTCTTCGTCGCGCAGCACCGGATGACTGGGACTGAGAACGACATCTCGCAGTACATATCGCTGGCCCTCTATCTCAGTCCACCTCCCGAGCTCGAAACCACCGTTGAGCTGACGCAGATGCCGCCCGACTCCACCGCGGTCGTCGAGGTTGTGCCGCTACTGCGGGACTTCGCGGAATCCGTTGACCTGCATGGAATCTGGCTCACCACGCACCACATCTACGACGAACAGATTGATCAGCTGCATGACCCCTTGTCGAAGATGATCGTCGCGACCAACACCTACCTCAAGATGCCCGCCACCACATACAACGGGCGGCGCTTCATCGTGGTGGTCGAAGACATGCTTTCGCCCGGCCTGGTCAACGCTCGCGTCTATGGCACCGAATATGTCGTGGTCGTCTCGCCCTCTGCAGCTGGTCAGATCCGCATGGCCGATGTGCGCCACACCTATCTCCACTACATCATCGAGCCGCTGCTCTACACGCGCGCCAACGCCATCGATCGAACCCAGCCCGTTCTCAAGGAGATTCGCGAGGCGCCTCTGCCCTTCGTCTATCGCTCCAACACCATCGCTCTGACCGTCGAGTGCCTCATCAAGGCCATCGAGGCCCGAACGATGGATACAGGCGTGCCTGTGTACAAGATTCCAGCCGGAGTCGACCGCTCCGATCTGCCCCGCTACGAGCGCGAGCTGCAGCAGTATCAGGAGAAGGTCGAGGCCGTGCGCGTCGCCACCGTCCAGCACGACATGAAGCAGGGCTACATCCTCACGCAGTACTTCTACGAGCAGATGATTCAATTCGAGAAGCAGCCCGCGGGCCTCAATGACACCATCGGTGAGATGGTCTACAGCATGGACGTGGACCAGCAGGTGCACCGCGCGCGGCAGCTTGAGTTTGACGCACAGGCCGACGATGACGTGCTGCAGCAGCCCAAACAGGTTGAGCTGACCGGGCTCGATCTAGCTGAGGCAAAATTGCAGGCCGGTGACGTTGCCGGAGCTGATAAGCTGGCGCAGCAGGCACTCGCGGCGAGCACCGCCTCGGCGGACTCTGCCAACGATCAGGCCCGCGCGCACTTCATCCTGGCGCGCATCGCCATTCTGAAGGGCAACCCCGGACAGGCGATCGAGGACTTCCAGAAGACCCTCGCGCTCGGCAAGCAGCCGCGCTATCTTTCCTGGTCGCATATCTACCTCGGACGTATGCTCGATCTGGACTGCAAGCGAGATGAGGCAGTAGCTGAATACAAGCAGGCGTTGGCCGTGCGCGATGGGCAGCAGGATACGCGCCTTGCCGCCGAGCGTGGAGTGCGCCAGGCCTACGCGCTGCCGGGCCACGCCTGCGAGGACGATGCCGACGATGGCGCCACAGGCTCAGCGCCGAAGAAAGACCCAAGCAACAGCGGCAGCACACCACCCGGATCGCAGCAGTGAGGGAACGGATCGGCTCGACGCGCGTCCAAGATTCGAAGGCAATGGGAGAGGCAGGCGGTTCGCTCTGGCGCGTGTCACGCCAGAGGGCTTCTTATCTCGCCGATGGAAGGGGATCAGCAAACAGTGGAGGCCGGACGATCTGAACTGGAAGCTGCGCTCGGGCATCGCTTCACCACGCCTGCGTTGCTGACTCGCGCGCTCACGCACCGCTCCCTCGCCAACCAGCAGGCGCAGGAGGCCTCCGCAAGGAGCCACGCCGCGCACGAGGATAACGAGCGGCTTGAATTCCTCGGCGACGCCGTTCTGGGCCTGGTCGTCGGCGAGCTGCTCTTCCAGCTTCATCCCGAATGGCAGGAAGGAGAGCTGACCAGGGTCCGCGCCCAGTTGGTGAGCCGCCAGCACATGGCCGAGGTCGCCGATCAGATCCACCTTGGCAGCCATCTCCTGCTCAGTCGCGGCGAGGACCGCAGCGGCCTGCGTCTCAAGAGCACCGTCTTGTCCAACGCAATGGAGGCCGTCATCGGTGCTCTCTATCTCGACGGAGGTCTTGAGACCGTGCGAAGCTTTGTCCGGTTCCACGTAATGGGCGCGGCGGTGGAGCAACTCGCCGAAGAGCTTCGCTCCGGCCAGGCGCTGGGCAACTTCAAGTCCGCCCTGCAGGAGTATCTGCAGAGCGCGCACGCTGGCACGCCGGCCTATCGGTTGAAAGGCGAAAGCGGGCCGGATCATCGCAAGCGATTTCTTGTCGAAGTGCATCTGCGCCCAGCTGGCGGCGAGCCGACTAAACTGCTGGCGCGTGGAACAGGCAGCACAAAGAAGCACGCCGAGCAGGATGCGGCGAAGAAAGCACTCGCGCATCTGAGAACAGCGGAAGCGCGATCGAACCGGCGGTTGTCCCCTCTCAATTCGAAGGAGACACAGTGAGTGCGGCCGCCGGGACAGGCATCCCGCCCGGCCCCTCGCCGCATGGACTGCCCCCGGCCACAGAGGCTCTCGTGTCGCTTCTGCGCACGCTCATCGTGGCGCTGTTCCTGCTCACCTTCGTTTTGCAGCCCTTCCTGATTCCTTCTGAGAGCATGGAGAGAACCCTGCTCGTGGGCGATTTCCTTCTGGTGAACAAGCAGATCTTCGCCCCGGCCGGCGGTCCCGCGAATCCAGGCCGTTGGCTCCTGCCCTATCGCGAGGTGCAGCGCGGGGACATCGTGGTCTTCCACCACTCCATGCCGCCGTATCTCATCAAGCGGGTGCTGGGCCTGCCGGGCGACAGGATTCGCATGGACGGCACGCATCTCCTCGTGAACGAGATTGCGATGGACGAGCCTTATGCAGTCTTCGAACCCGCTCCGGCCAATCCCTTTCGCGACAATTTCCCCGCGACTCTCTATACCGATCCCAACGTCGATCCGGCATGGTGGACTCAATTGCAGCTGCTCACGCACAACGGCGAACTGGTCGTGCCTCCCGGCCAGTATTTTGTGCTGGGCGACAATCGCAATCACAGCAAAGACTCGCGCTACTGGGGCCTCGTGCCACGCGACGCCATTGTCGCAAGGCCGCTCGTCATCTATTTCTCCCTGCGCCACCGCTCCACCACCGATACGGCGGGGGGTGAGAATGATAGACTCGGACACGGTGCGGGCCTATCCGCGCGCATGAGCGCCCTGGCCCGCTGGAATCGTATCTTTCGGGTCGTCCACTGAGTGCGGCCCCAGGCCAAACCCATTCGTGCGGTCCGTTCAGAGTTAAAGAATGAAAGAAGGAACAGCGAAGAAAAGATCATCCAGCCCCGCCGCTGAGTCCGGCGCGGCGGATGTCACGCACGATCGCGTGGAAGAAACGCCCTTTGAGGCTCTCGCCGGCATCTGCAATGTTCTGGTCATCGGTCTTTTCATTCTGACCTTCCTCGCCCAGAACTTTGTCATTCCCTCCGGCTCCATGGAAAACACCCTCCTCGTCGGCGATCATCTGCTCGTGGACCGCATCACCCTGGCCCCGCCAACGGGATGGATGCCCCTGGTTCACTATCGCGAACCCCGCCGCGGCGATGTGGTGGTTTTTCTCAAGCCTGTTCCCGATCTGGACGCCAATGGCCAGCCGCAGTATCTCTTCCTGGTCAAGCGCCTCATCGCCATTCCGGGTGATCACATCCATCTGCGCAACGGCGTCGTCATCATCAACGGCGTGGCCCAGGATGAGCCGCATGCACAGCCCACCACCCCCGAAAACTATCGCGAATATCTCGATGATTTTCCCTCCGTTCCCATGACGCCGGACATGGGCGCGACCGAAGCATGGTCGGTGGCGCTTCCCAATCTGATTCAAGGCGCGGACCTTGTCGTGCCGAACGGCATGTATTTCATGATGGGCGACAATCGCCACAACAGCCTCGATTCCCGCTATTGGGGGTTTGTGCCGCGTGCCAATATCGTGGGGCGTCCCCTGTTTAACTACTGGTCTTTCGAGACGCCGGAAAGCGAATACGAGAGGACGGGCCTGACAAGCAACGCCGCCTGGCTCGCGCATGTGGCCCTGCACTTCTTCACCGGAACCCGCTGGAGCCGCACCCTGCATGTCATCCGTTGAGTCGCCGGCCCAGCAAAGCAGATTACGATAAATGAACATGACGGACCACGGGCAGCGAAGGTTGCGGAGCAGGAAGCGGGTCATCGGGGCAGGCGCAGTTCTTTTGCTCCTCCTCGCCGGACTGCTCGTTCCTCCTTGGGTCAGTGTCAGCCGCTATCAGGGAAGAATCTCGCAGCTCATCGCCACATCACTTGGCAGGCCCGTGCGGCTCTCTTCCGTGGAGTTGAGGCTCCTGCCGCGCCCCGGGTTCGTGCTCACCGATCTGACAGTCGCCGAGGATCCCGCCTACGGCACGGAGCCGGTGTTGCACGCGAACAGCGTGACAGCGGATATTCGCCTGCGCTCTCTCTGGCGCGGCCACCTCGAAATCAGCCAGATTAGCGTTGATGAGGCGAGCCTGAACCTTGTGCGTTCCAGCTCCGGGCACTGGAATGTCGAGGAGCTCTTCCGCACGGCCGCGCAGGCGCACGGTACATCGCTCACAGCCGGCCACCGGCTTCCGTATCTCGAAGCCAGCGCATCGCGCATCAATCTCAAGAATGGCCTTGTCAAGCTCCCGTATTCACTGGTTGATGCAGACATCGACCTCTGGCAGGATCAACCCGGCGAGTGGCGCATCCGGCTGCGCGGACAACCCGCCCGAACCGACGTAAGCCTCGACCTCGCCGACACGGGCATCCTGCGCGTGGAAGGCAGCGTGCGCCAGGCCCCACAGCTTCGCCAGATGCCTGTCCACCTCGAAATGGAATGGCGCGATGCGCAGCTTGGCCAGTTAAGCCGGCTCGCGCTCGGCTCCGACCCTGGCTGGCGAGGGGATCTGCGCGGCAATCTGCAGTTGGATGGCACCGCGGAATCGGCGACTGTGCAAACGCGCCTCCGCGCAGCTGGCGTGCATCGTGCTGAGTTTGCGCCCGCCGCCCCTCTGGACTTCGACGCCAACTGTAGCTTCAACTACCACTACTCCGCGCGCTCGCTGGACAAGCTCGCTTGCGACTCGCCCCTTGGCGATGGCCGCATCCATCTCTCCAGCGCAGTCCACGCCGCGCAGTCGCGGCAATTCCAGGTGCAGTTGCAGCGCATTCCGGCGCAGGCGGCGCTCGATCTGCTGCGCACCGTGCGCAACGGGATGGACGCGAGCCTGCAGGCCGACGGCTCCGTCAGCGGTGAGCTGACATATGCCACTGGAAGTGCCCCAAACCCCGATGCCGCGACGGCGCCGCACTCCACGCCGGGTCATCCGGCTCGCAAGAACTCTGCGAAGACTCACAAAACGCCTGCAGACCAATCCGCCGAGTCGTCCGCGCCGCTTCTGACGGGCAGTCTGAATGTAGAAGGGCTCAGGCTCGCCGGCGCATCGTTGAAACAGCCCATCGATGTGGGCAAGGCTGTCCTCGAAGCCGACTCAACCAAGCCCGGCGTCGCGGCCCTGACAGCGTCGCTCGCGTTGCCTGCCGGTGGTGAAGCGCCGCTCACGGTTGGTCTCAGGATCACCGGCGCGGGGTACTCAGTATCTTTCAGTGGACCAGCCTCGCTGGCCCGGTTGAAAGAGATGGCGCAGACCGCCGGAGCCAGCCAGGTCGAAGTCCTCGACAATGTCGCCGGTGAGCCGGTCACTCTGGATCTCCAGGCCTCCGGTCCGTGGTTGCCCAGAGAGGAGATTCCTTCCAGTCTGTTGAGGGATGTGGCAGATTTCGGAGTAGCCGCGTCGAAGCCGGCAGCGCCCAACCCGGCCAAAGATCAGCTCATCGGGACCGTGATCCTTCACAACGCGAACTGGAAGACTCCGCAACTCGCCAGTCCGGTGGAGATTCCACTGGCAACTCTGCACCTCAATCCGGATGGATGGCTGGTCGATCCTCTGCAATTTGTCTATGGCCCTATGAAGGGCTCAGGAAGCCTGCAGGTCAAGGCCCACTGTGACGCCGCGGAGCGATGCGCGCCTTTGCTGCATCTCGACTTTGACGCGTTGAATTCTGCCACGGTTCAAGCGACGCTGCTGGGCGCGCGCCAGCAGGGAAGCGCTCTTGCCGAATTGATCGCGCGATTTACCTCCGCGAGCGCAGCGCCGTGGCCGGACCTGGATGTATCGATCCAGGCCAATTCGCTCGCGCTCGGGCCTGTGCAGTTGCAAAAGCCGATTGTGATGGCCCACATCCACCCTGCCAGCGCCGAAATCACAAGCATCGATGCAGGACTCTTCGGCGGCAAGCTCCGCGCATCCGGCACAGTCACCCAGGGTGACAAGCCGAAGTACGCCATCGAGGGTGAGCTTGACGCCGCTACTGGTGCGGCAGTCTGTCAGTTTGTTGGACTCCACTGCACGGGCGGACCATTCTCCGCGCAAGGCAAAGTGGAGGCTGCAGGCTTCACCGCCAGCGATCTGGCCTCATCCGCAAAGGGAGATCTCCATTTTGACTGGCGGCGTGGTGGCGTCAGCAAGGGCGGCGCAGTCCCGGTTGAGCTTGCGCGCTTCGCACAGTGGTCCGGAGACGCGGCGATCGCACATGGCGAAGTTGCGCTTGGACAGAATGCTGTCACTCCAGGCCCAAAATCCGCACAGGTGGCCGCGACCATCCCACTCACCGACCCTCCGCGCATTCGCTTCGCTGAGAAGCAGCCGCAGACAGCGTCCGCGCAACGGTAAGCCCGCGCGCACGACCTCTACAATAGAGGCATGGCTCTTTCAGTTTCCCCGGTCCAGGTCTCCTGCAAGGGTGTTCTATTTGACATGGATGGCATCCTGATCTCCTCGCTGGGCTCAGTCGAGCGCAGTTGGACCCGCTGGGCAAATTTGCGCGGGGTCGATCCCGCTTATGCGATCAGCGTGATTCACGGAAGGCGTGCCATCGACAGCGTCATCCGGCTGCGCCCGGACCTGGACGCGGAGGCCGAGCTCAGAATCATCGAGGACTTTGAGGTGGAGGACAATGATGGTTTGCGCGTGCTGCCGGGCGTCCTCAACCTTCTTTCGGCGTTGCCGCCGTCTCGCTGGACCGTCGTCACCAGCGCCACCGAGCGGCTGGCGCGTGTGCGGCTCGCGGCTGGCGGGGTGCCGGCGCCAGAACGCCTGGTAACCGCCGAGCGCGTCACCCACGGCAAGCCTCACCCGGAACCGTTTCTTGCCGGTGCTGCGCTGCTGGGGCTCGATCCGCGGGAGTGCGTCGCCTTCGAGGACTCAGCCTCCGGCGCGCAGGCTGCGCGCGACGCCGGCTGCACCGTCATCGCCACAACGTTTTCTCATCCTGCATCGGAGCTGCGCGCGGCCCACTTTCTCGTCACCGACCTGACCGCCATCGAAGCGAGCTCGAAGTCGGCCGGACTGACGTTGTCGCTGGTTCCGGTCGCACCGTAATTTCTATTGATTCCCTTCAATTGTTCTGTCACGCGCGTCCTGGAGTGGGCGTGAATTGATCCGGAAGAGGCTCGAAAATACCTTCAGTTGATCGGTGCTGACGGTCACCGGCTGTTCCATCACAAACCACCGCACGCCTTCCGTGCAGGGCGGCGTCGTCAGCGATCCCATGTATGTCCAGTAGCCGCGGTCGCCGGGCAAAAGCCCGCCTGGGTTGATCATGTCCTCGTCGCTGGCCGTCGTGCCGGGCGTGAACGGAAGGTGCTCCCAAAGCGCCGCCAGCGTCGCATTCGGAGCATCGCGATTCTCCACCAGGCGCGACACCACAATCGCCAGCTTGCCCTCGCTGCTTCTGTGGATGAGCTGGACTTCCATGTCGGTCAACCGTCCCTTTACGGCATGCTCGCTGGGATGGTGAAAGGTGAACGACTCGAGCGCATATCGCGTTCCCCCGGCGACGATGTAGCTGCCCGGATGGACCTGCACCTCGATGGTCGAGCCCGTGTTCTTCAGCGTGACGCTGCCGGCGAGATAGTGAAACTCGATGGGCTGCAGAGCCTTGTTGCGATGCGCTCCGCGGATATCAATGGGCGACTGCTCGCGCCCGTCTGAACAGGCGCTGTAGGCGGGGCTCAGCTTTCCCCAGGATAGCGGCCCTGACTTGCCCTGATAGGACCACGGCACCGCAGACTGCGCTGCTCCAATCGTACTAAGGAACACAAGCACAGCAACCGACAGAACACGCATCGCACAACCTCACGATCTGAAAGAAGTTGAATACCGAAGCATTCTATTGCATGGACGCAGCCGGGCATAAAAAGAAGCGGAACCCTCCAAGGGAGAATTCCGCTTCAAATGCTCCGAACGGTTGAATGCGTTACTTCGCAGCCACTGCGACTTTTGCCTGCTCGGCCAGCTTGGCCGCCTTATCGGTCGCTTCCCAGGTGAACTCCGGTTCGGTGCGGCCGAAGTGCCCATACGCCGCCGTCTTCTGGTAGATGGGCCGACGCAGGTTCAGGCTCTCGATTATGCCCTTGGGTGTGAGCGAGAAGTTCCTGCGCACCAGCTCGGTCAATTGAGCCGAACTCAGCTTGCCGGTGCCAAAGGTATCCACCAGAACACTCACCGGCTCGGCGACGCCGATTGCGTACGCGAGCTGCACCTCAGCCTTGTCGGCCAGTCCGGCGGCGACAATGTTCTTGGCGATGTAGCGCGCCATGTATGCAGCCGAGCGGTCCACCTTTGTCGGGTCCTTGCCCGAGAAGGCGCCGCCGCCATGACGGCCCATGCCGCCGTAGGTGTCTACGATGATCTTGCGGCCGGTCAGGCCGGTATCGCCCATCGGTCCGCCAATCACAAAGCGCCCCGTCGGATTGATGTGGTATTTGGTGTGCTCGTCGAGCCAGTGAGCCGGCAGCACGGCCTGAATCACGTGCTTCAGAATGTCGGCGTGCAGTTCCTCGTTCGTCACCGTTTCGGAGTGCTGGCTGCTGATGACCACCGCGTCAATGCGCGCAGGCTTGCCGTTCTCATCGTACTCAACGGTGACCTGGCTCTTGCCGTCTGGCCGCAGATAGGGCAGCTTCCCGTTTTTGCGGACTGCGCTCAACTGATGGGTGAGCTTGTGCGCCAGCGAGATGGGAGCAGGCATCAGCTCCGGCGTTTCATTCGTTGCATAGCCGAACATCATGCCCTGGTCGCCAGCGCCGCCCGTGTCCACGCCCTGGGCGATGTCGCCGGACTGCTTATTGATCGTCGAAATGACAGCGCAGGTGTTCGAGTCAAAGCCGTAGAGCGCGTTGTCGTAGCCAATCGACGCCACCACTCCGCGAACCAGACTCTGAAAGTCCACGTAGGCCTTGGTGGTAATCTCACCGGCAATGACAACGAGACCCGTGGCCGTCAGCGTTTCGGCAGCCACGCGACTGTAGGGATCCTGGTCCAGGCATGCGTCCAGAATGGCATCCGATACCTGGTCGGCGATCTTGTCCGGATGGCCTTCGGTGACGGATTCAGAGGTAAACAAAAAACGGTCGCTCAACTTCGTATTCCTCCCCTTGAAGGGATTTTCTTGGGTTGGCCTGCCGCGATTGCTTTCGTGCTCGCGGTGCGCTGGGCCGGACGGCAAAGAGCTCCCGTTCCGGAATCGAGCAAACTAGCCCGCGCTCCTGCGCAGATACCCAGGAGCACATCTATTTATGGTAACTGTCCTGCGGCCCGACCGCAAAGAGGTTGGGGCGAATGGCGCCGAAGCGGGTCTAAAGAGGGCAATTCAGGGATTGAAAAGAGGGCAAACCCAGCAGAAGGATGAGGAGGGGCTTGCTAAAGGAGGATGCAGCGGAAGAGTGATATGGATACGGATTGAGCTTTTACCACAACCGGATGCAATGGGAGTAGAGTGCTCCACCAACCTGCCTTGACGCCCCAATAGCGGAGAGTGACAAACGCCGCAACGGAGACAGCCGACATCAGAACAGCCGCCGCAACCCAACGCACCCTCAGGTCGTTTGCTTCCTGCTTCAGAATGCGAGTACGGCCCACATTCGACGCAAACTCTGTCCAGGCGTCACTCTCTGCGGACTGTTTTCCATCCGGTCCCGATTCGCTCACAAAACGCTCGATCCAGTCTGCAGGGTCCAGGCCAATCGAGCTTACGTACCCTCTTACAATTCCTTTGGTGAGGATGCCGCCTGGCAGAGAGCGGAAATTATCCTGCTCCAGCGCAATCAGATGACGCTGGCAGATCTTGGTCACGCCGGTAATGTCTTCGAGAGCGATGCCGCGAGCCAGTCGCTCCAGGCGAAGATCTTCTCCAAAGCTTCCCATCGGTAACCATCATGGCTGTCTATCAAGACAGCCATTTTTCCACAGCCATCATACGTGTCAACTTTGGTTCAAGTCAAAGCAGAAAGCAAAATTCTCCTTTCTTTTCATTACTCTGGTACTTCTTCCCAAAGCGGGAGCTTCTCGCCACCCTGCCGGTCAGGGGAGTGGCAGGGCTATAAGTCTCTTCCTCCACGGTTACGTACAGGTGACTCCGAATCGTGCAGGTAACCACCTTTTGGCATCCTCCCGACTGATACCCTGTAAGTGGGAGCCCGGTGAACCGAATGTGGGTCTCCCGGGAGTCCTTCATCGGAATGAATAAGTTGATCTTCGCCAATCTGCTGCATCGGCCGATGCGGTCCGTGATCAGTGTCCTTGCCGTGTCGATTGAGGTCGTCATGATCCTCTCGATCGTCGGCATCTTCATGGGCATGCTCAATGACTCCAAGGACCGGACGAATGGTATTGGCGCAGACCTCGTCGTGAGCCCCTCGAATGCCAGCTTTATGAGCGGAGTCAGCGGCGCCCCGATGCCGGCCAAACTTGCTGACTTTTTGGCGACGCTTCCGCATGTGACAGTGGCTTCGCCCGTCATCTCAGATTTTTCGATGACAGGTTCTGTCGAAGTCCTGTATGGCATCGACTACAAGACCTACAACGCCCTCAAGCCCTTTGTGTTTCTCGAAGGCGGCCCTTTTGAGCGGCCCTACGACGTCATCGTGGACGACGTCTTTGCCCGCTCAGGGAAGGGGCACCAGGTCGGCGATACCATCCAGGTACTCAACCATTCCTTCCGCATCTGCGGCATCGTGGAGAGCGGCAAGGGCGGACGCAAGTTGATTCCCCTGGAGACCATGGGCAGCCTGATGGGGACCGACGGGAAAGCTTCGGTCATCTACCTCAAGAGCGATGCCCCCGAGAGCATTGGCATCATCGAAAAAGAGATTCATGCCACGAGGGGGCTTGAGGCCTACCGGGTGCTGACGATGGCTGACCTGCTTGCCTTGTACACACCTTCGAAGTTTCCCGGTTTCAATCTCGCGCTGAATGTGGTCATCACCATCGCCGTGGTTGTGGGCTTCCTGGTGATCTTTCAGTCCATGTACACCGCCGTTCTCGAGCGCACACGCGAGATCGGCATCCTCAAGTCGCTGGGTTCGTCGAAGGGTACGATCGTGAGCGTGGTGCTGCGCGAGACAGCCGTGCTGGCCGTTGCGGGGGTAATCCTTGGCATTGGATCGGCCTTTGCCCTGCGCGAGCTGCTCCACATCAAGTTCGCCACTTTCAGCTTTGAGCTCACTCCTGCTTGGATTGGCTGGGGCTCACTGATCGCCTTTGCCGGCTCCCTCTGCGGCGCGTTGTATCCTGCGTGGATGGCCGCGCGCAAGGACCCGATCGACGCGCTTGCCTACGAATAGGACGACGGGAAATCGACATAGCCGCATCCCGCCGCCCGTCTCTTGCTGGACTGCTGGACGGAGTGATCGCTGGTGCAGACTGCCCTGAAACGCTTTGGCTACGCCGCATGGTTCCTTCTCATTGCGCTGTTCGTCGCCCTTCATGCGTGGCATCTGCAAGCCGATTTTCCCAATCACACCCCCTGGTTCCACGACTGGGCCAAGTACACCGACGAAGGCTGGTATGGAAACGCAGCCATTCGCGCGCACCTCTTTGGCGACTGGTATCTGCCGGGCGACTTCAACCCAGCCCCGGCCGTGCCGGTCTGGCCATTTCTTGAGTGGCTGCTCTTCTTCGCCACCGGAGTGACCGTCGAGGCGGCGCGCGGCCTGGCCGTTGCATTCTACGTTCTGAACCTGCTGCTGAGCGGGTTGCTCTTGCGCGGGCGTGGGCCGCGCTGGATGCCCTGGCTGGCACTCACGATTCTCGCGACGAGTCCATTCCTGTACTGCTTCAGCCGGCTCGCAATCCTTGAGCCGCTGCTCGTTACGCTCACTCTCGCCGCTCTGAATCTCGCCGTGCGCCTGCCCCGGATGCGCCATCCGGCCATCGGCGCCGCTGGCGTTGGATTGCTCTTCACGCTGATGCTCTTCACCAAAACGACCGCGGTGTTTCTGCTGCCTGCGCTCGTCTGGGCCAAATGGGCCGCATTCGGACCGAGCCGCAAGGTCGCGCTGCGCTGCATCGCGGTTTCCGGCATCGTCAGTGCACTCAGCTTTGGCGCGTGGATGGGATGCGTCGCACGCAGCGGCCTGATGGTCGATTATCATTATCTCTTCTTCATCAACTCCTATCCGAAACCGCACAACCTCTGGTGGCCGCTCGTCAGCTTCTGGTGGTCTCTTCATGGCGGTCTTTGGGTGGACCACATTCTGGTCCCATTCACAGGACTGATCGCACTGGCCACGCTGGCTGGATGGCGCGCACCGTGGGGATGCGCCTTGCGGCAGGATCCGGTCTTCGGCGCCTCCGTGCTCGCCATCGCAGGCTACATCCTCTTCATGACAATCCAGAATCACCCGCAACCCCGCTACTTTGCCGTGGTGTTCTATTTTTGCGCCTTTCTCCTCGCGCAAGGCATGGGTGTTTTTATCTCTTCCGGAGGGGCGATCCGGCGGGCGGGATGGGGTGCTCTGGCCGTCGCCATCGGAGCCATTGCGACCAATGCCGCCTGGGTCACCGGCTACGCGATGCATCCCGAGTACACCTTTATTCATGCGGCGCAGCAGCTCACGCGCTACATCGACGAGCATCCGAACGGCAAGCGCCGCCTCGTCTCCATCAGCGGCGATGAGATTACGCTGATGACGCACCTGCCCTCGCTCTGCGACGACTTCAGCACGCCGATTCCCGGAATGCCCGACCTGCCCGCCAAACTCGGTTATTACCGGCCGGGCTGGTATGCGGCCTGGAACGACCTCGACCCCGGCACGCTGGCCGACCTGCATACGCATTTCTCCCTGGAGCAGGTCGCGACCTTCCATGCCCTCGATGACCCGCAGCGCAACGCACTGGTGCTCTTCAAATTGCACCCGCTCCCCGGCGGTCGCATGCGCGACCAGGGAGACATGAATCTCCGCGTCGTGCTTCCCGAAGACCGCATTGAAATTCCCGTCGATTAGCAGCGGATCATCGGCCCGCCCAACTCTGTGACTGCAATCACTCGACAGCGCCAGATACGGATGATAGCCTTCCCGTGACTTTTTTCCCGCTATCCGGAGGCTGTGTTGCCCGCGTTTGTGCATGGTACGGCTTAAAACCTTTTGTCGGGAGGACATGTGACTGTTCAGGGTTGGGTGTACTTCGTTCTCGGTATGAGCATTTTTTCGATCTTTGCTGCCCGTCTTCTGGGGCAGTTTGCTCGCGGCTTCCGCGCATCAGCTGTCTTCCTTAAGCGCCGCAGCAGGATGGCTGCAACGCTTCTTGCCTTGCTGGTTCCCGCGTTGGCGCCTACCTTGTCCTTCGCGCAGCAGGAGCACGGCGGGGGTGAAGCCAACCTGGTGCTGCCGGACCTTTCGAGCGTTCAATTTTTCGGCATAAATGGGCATGCCTTGCTCATGATTGGACTGCTCTTCTGCGTCGGCGGCCTTCTGTTCGGGATGGCGATCTACGTGCAGTTGAAGAATTTGCCGGTCCATCGCACCATGCACGAAATCTCCGAAATGATTTATGAGACCTGCAAAACCTATCTGGTCACGCAGGGCAAATTCATTCTCCTTCTGTGGGCCTTCATCGCCGTCATCATCGCGCTCTATTTTGGCGTCCTGGCGCCGGTGCCGGGCAAGTCCATCGCGGTCACCTTGCCGATCATCCTCGGATTCAGCCTGGTGGGCATTGCGGGCAGCTACGGGGTGGCGTGGTTCGGAATTCGCGTCAATACCTTCGCGAACTCGCGCACTGCGTTCGCGGGGCTGCGCGGCAAGCCATATCCCGTTTACGCGATTCCGTTGAAGGCCGGTATGAGCATCGGCATGCTCCTGATCTCCGTCGAGCTGCTCATTATGCTCTGCATCCTCCTATTTATTCCGAAGGAATATGCGGGCCCGTGCTTCATTGGGTTTGCCATCGGCGAATCGCTGGGCGCCGCGGCGCTGCGCATCGCCGGCGGAATCTTTACCAAGATTGCGGACATCGGCGCCGATCTGATGAAGATCGTCTTCAAGATTAAGGAAGATGATGCGCGCAACCCCGGCGTCATTGCGGACTGTACGGGCGACAACGCGGGCGATTCCGTTGGCCCCAGCGCCGACGGCTTTGAGACATATGGCGTCACCGGCGTTGCGCTGATTACCTTCATCCTGCTGGCCGTCAAGAGCCCCACCACGCAGGTGCACCTGCTGGTTTGGATCTTCGTCATGCGCGTGGCCATGCTGCTCTCGAGCGCCGGAGCGTACTTCCTCAACGGCGTCATTGCACACGCGAAATATGCGAATTCTGACGAGATGGACTTCGAAACACCCCTGACGTCGCTGGTATGGATTACGTCGATCATTTCCATCGTTCTGACCTACGTCGTGACCTACCTGATGATTCCGAATCTCGGCGATGGAACCATCTGGTGGAAGCTGGCCTCGATCATCTCGTGCGGCACGCTCGCAGGCGCGATTATTCCCGAGCTGGTGAAGATCTTCACTTCCACCAACTCGAGTCACGTGAGAGAAGTGGTCACCTCAGCGAAGGAAGGCGGAGCATCGCTCGGCATTTTGTCAGGATTCGTCGCCGGCAACTTCTCGGCCTACTGGCTGGGATTCAGCATGGTGGCGCTGATGGGGCTGGGCTTTTACTTCACGACCGGTGCGTCTATGGCAGACCTGATGCTGGCGCCGGCTGTCTTCGCCTTCGGCCTTGTCGCGTTTGGTTTCCTGGGGATGGGGCCGGTCACGATAGCGGTGGACTCCTACGGTCCCGTCACTGACAACGCGCAATCCGTCTACGAGCTGTCTCTGATCGAGAATGTTCCCGGTATCGAAGGCGAGTTGAAAAAGGACTTCAACATCGACGTGAAGTTCGAGCGCGCCAAGCACCTGCTTGAAGCCAACGACGGCGCGGGCAATACCTTCAAGGCTTCGGCAAAGCCGGTGCTGATCGGCACTGCCGTGGTTGGCGCAACCACGATGATCTTCTCGATCATCATGGCGCTGACCGGCGGACTGAGCCACGACGTGCAGAACCTCTCACTGTTGCATGCTCCCTTCATGCTCGGGCTAATCTCCGGCGGCGCGATGATCTACTGGTTTACAGGCGCGTCCACGCAGGCGGTCACCACCGGAGCCTACCGCGCGGTGGAGTTCATCAAGAAGAACATCAAGCTCGAAGGCGTGGAGAAGGCATCAGTTGCAGACAGCAAGAAGGTGGTCGAGATCTGCACGCAATATGCGCAGAAAGGCATGTTCAATATCTTCCTTGCCGTCTTCTTCGCAACGCTCGCCTTCGCGTTCTTTGAGCCGTTCTTCTTTATCGGCTATCTGATCTCGATTGCCGTCTTCGGCTTGTATCAGGCCATCTTCATGGCCAACGCCGGCGGCGCATGGGATAACGCGAAGAAGGTCGTCGAGGTGGACCTGAAGCAGAAGGGAACGCCGCTGCACGACGCCACCGTGGTCGGCGACACCGTCGGCGATCCGTTCAAAGACACATCCTCGGTGGCCATGAACCCGGTCATCAAATTCACCACGCTCTTCGGATTGCTCGCGGTCGAGCTGGCGGTGACCCTGAGCGCCCAAAACCCGATGCTCGCCAGCGGCCTGGCGGTTGTCTTCTTTCTCGTGTCGATGTTCTTCGTGCGGAAATCGTTCTATGGCATGAAGATTGACACTGGGGCCGGCAACTGATTCCCGTCGCATCCGCTGAAGACGCCGCCCCGAGCCGGGCGGCGTTCTTCTCTGCGCCATCTTGCAGCGCAGATCACGTCGCCTGCACCCAGTAATCTGCTAGGCTTATTCCGCCTTTCAAGACATTCTTCGGAGGACGTTTATGATGCCGATTCAGATGGTGTCATGCCGCAGGTGTGTGTGCGGATTGTTGTTTCTTCTTGCCTTGATTCCGCTGGCGTCTCATGCTCAGAAGTTCAAAGACCCCACTATCGATGAACTCGCAATGACCTCCGATGCGAAGGCGCCCGGCGCACCGGCTGTCATTCTGTACCGGGAAGAGGTCACAGACAACTTCAATCACTTCATCAGCGAGTATGTACGGATCAAGATTCTCACCGAAGACGGCCTCAACCGGGCGGATGTTGTGGTGCCAAGAACAGCAAGTGGCCATGGGCTCGTGATTGAGGCGCGCACCATCCATCCCGATGGTAAGATTGTCCCGATCAACTCCCCATCAAGCGCCATTCAGAGCCGGAACGATGGTACGCACTACATCACGATGCCGGCTGCTTCGGTAGGCAGCATACTCGAGTACAGGTGGACGCTGGCGATCGGCGATGCACTCGTCACTGGCGTTACGCCTGGCCAGCAGGAGTTTCAGAACTCTGCGCTCGCATCCGCTGTGCCCTTCTGGAACGTGCAGCCGGATCTTTTTGCCCACAAAGAGCACTTCTACTACAACCCTTTAGGCGATCAAGAGCGGAACGTAATCGGCAACTTGAGCATCACCCGGATCGTGGATGGGGAGATTGCTCATTACATTCTCTTCTCCGCGCATCTCCCTGCGGGTGCACAGGTCCAGGTAAGCCCCAAACAGGACTACACGCTGGACCTCGTTGATGTTCCCGCTTTTGTTGCAGAGGCAGACGCTCCGCCTGAGGCCAACACGCGATATTCGGTCCGCTTCTACTTCACGCCCTATCTCGCCCCGGATACGTTCTGGGCCGCGGAAGGGAAACGGTGGTCCAAGGAGGTGGATCAAGCAGCGGCTCCGTCCGCCGACCTGCAGGCTGCCGCCGCCCAGTTGACGGCCGGCGCAACCACCGAAGATGAAAAGGCGCGCAAGCTCTATGATGCCGTGCAGGCGCTCACCAATACAGCATTTGTTGCAGGGAGTGGAGAAGGCGCAGAACAACTCGGCGGAGCTGGAACTCCCAGGAATGCGCAAGCCGTCTGGGCAGGGAAGGGAGGTTCTCCGAGCGAACTGGCGGTGGTCTACCTCGCTTTGGCTCGCGCTGCAGGACTTCACGTCAGCGCCATGCGCATCAATGATCGCCGCCGCATGTTCTTTGACCCAAATTATCTGGCTATCGACCAACTCCCAGCGCTCATCGTCGTTTTTCACTCTGCGGCTGGGGATGTTTTTCTTGATCCTGGGCAGAAGATGCTTCCATTCGGCGACTTGCACTGGGCACACACACTCTGCGGCGGACTGCTGGAGACCGCAAACGGCACGACAGCCAGCGCGACTACGCCTCCGAATAACCTGAAAGATGCCGTAAGTGCCCGCCTGGCGGACCTGACTCTTGACCCCAAGGGGGGAGTGACCGGTTCGGTAAAGCTGCTCATGAATGGACCTTTCGCCTTGCACTGGAGGCAGATAAATCTCAGCGAGGGGAGTCAGGCAGTGGTGAGCGGACTCAACGAAGTTCTCGCTGAGTCCTTACCAACGGGCGTTTCGGCAACGGTTCGGCAGATTCATGGAATCGACACGACAAATGGCTACTTCGAGGTCGTGGCGCAAATCGCCGGCCAGTTGGCTAAGCCCGATAGTAAGGGGCTTGAGGTCCCCAGTTTCTTTTTTGCATCGCAGAAGTTAACCACGCTGGCTAACCAAAAAAGTCGAACCCAACCGATTGCCATGAAGTATGCGGGGCAGCAGATCGACGACGCTGTTTTCCATCTGCCTGCCGGATTTTCCGTTGCAAGCGCACCCCAGAGCCAGCAAATACCGTGGCCGGGCCATGCGGCGATGGTCGTCAAGGTTCAGGCAGGAGCAGGAGTACTAGACGTGAAGAGAATCTTCGCGCAATCTTTTGTTCTGCTGCCAGCGCAAGACCTTCCCGCTTTGCAGGGCTTTTATCAGGAGGTGATTGAGGCTGACCAGCAGACGGTTGTGTTTTCCGCCTCTGGGGCAGCCGGGAATTAGCTCAAGCACGTGACGACCGGCGTACCGGCGCGCTAGCTCGGGCCCGCCGCAGAGAGGCGGGCCCTCTGCTCTCCGCTTGCGTCAAAGTTTTCCGGGTCCAGCCAGGCCTCGAAGGCCGCTTTGCGGGCAGGCCATTCGTGGTCGAGCATGGAATACCAGGCCGTGTCCCGATTGCTGCCCTTGACCACCATGTGCTGGCGGAAGATGCCCTCAAAAGTGAAACCGAGGCGCAGTGCGGCGCGGCGTGAAGGCTCGTTCAGCGCATTGCACTTCCATTCATAGCGCCGGTAACCGAGATCCTCAAAGACGTGCCTCGCCATCAGGTATATGGCCTCGGTCGCAGCGGTCGTTCGCTGCAGTGCGGGACCAAGCAGGATAT
>JAJXWA010000002.1 GCA_021781795.1 Acidobacteriota bacterium | reverse complement strand
CGCTGCGGCTGCGGAACGCCAGCATCGTGAAGTGACGTGGATACGTCGTAAGCGTTTCGCTGGCGGAGCCATTGCCGGCAGCAGCTAGTTCCCGCAGATGTTTTGCATGTTCGCGGAGTTGTGTCTGTGACCAGTGATCGGATTGCATGGTTTGCGCCTGAGCCCTCGCGGCAAAAAGTAAAGATGCTGCTGCAAGGATAGACGGCGATACCCGGCGCAGACACGCTCGAGAGGGGTGAAAAGAGGAGGATACGTGACGGTACATGCAGGAAGGCTCCTTCAGTTGATTGGGTTCAGGTAAGTTCGGCAAGCACGCGGGCGCGGTGAAAGATGGCAAGAAACATCGATCGTGTGAGCCGCCCTGTGTTTGTGTTTTGCAGCGAGGGATGGAAGCTGGCGATGGCGTGAAGTCCGCCTGGCATGGTGAATTCGGCGCCGTGGCGAAAGGTATACCCGGCGCGCGAGGCGACGCGTCCAGTGCGTTGCATATGGGCCAGCAGGCCATCAAAGGCGATGCGTCCGAGGCAGACGACGACGCGGAGTTGCTTGAGCAGGGCGATCTCCTGGTCTAGCCAGGGAGCGCAGTTGCGCAGTTCCTCGGGCGTTGGTTTGTTGGCCGGCGGCGCGCACCGCCCGACGGAAGTAATCCAAAGGTCGGTGAGTTGCATGCCATCGTTGCGCGAAGTCGCCTTGGGCTGTGAAGCGAATCCGGTCTCATTGAGCACGGGATAAAGGAAGTCGCCGGAGCCGTCACCTGTGAAAGGGCGGCCCGTGCGGTTGGAGCCGTGCGCACCCGGCGCGAGGCCCAAGATGAGGACGCGCGCTTTCGGGTCACCGAAGGACGGCACTGGACGGCCCCAGTACTCCCATTCGGCGTAGGCGCGGCGGCGCGTGCGCGCAATCTCTGTGCAGTGGGCGCGCAGGCGTGGACAGAGTTCGCACAGAATGATGCGTTCATTGAGTGCCCGCAGGGAAGTGGGTTTTGATCCCATGGCGGAATTGTAGGCGAAGCGCGGCCGGGCTGTGCCAAACTCTGTGCAGGAGGATTCTCAAATGAAAGCGGCGAAGCTGCTGTTGCTGGCGGGAGACTTTGTAGAAGATTACGAAATCATGGTGCCCTTTCAGGCTCTGCAGATGGTAGGCCACACGGTGGATGCAGTCTGCCCCGGTAAGAGAAAAGGGGAGCAGGTGCGCACGGCAATTCACGACTTTGAGGGGGATCAGACCTATTCGGAAAAGCGAGGGCATAACTTCACGCTGAATGCCAGCTTCGATGAAGTAGTGCCGGCTGGCTATGACGGACTGGTGATTCCTGGCGGGCGCGCACCGGAGTACCTGCGGCTCAATCCAAAGGTGCTGGAGGTAGTGCGCCACTTTGACAAGGCCAATAAGCCGATTGCGGCGCTCTGCCACGGCGCACAACTGCTGGCCGCAGCCAATGTGCTGAAGGGGCGGAAACTGAATTGTTATCCGGCCTGCGCACCAGAGGTGGAACTGGCTGGAGGAACCTTTGTAAAGGTCGAATTCAGCGAGGCTGTGGTGGATGGAAAGCTGGTAACCGGGCCCGCGTGGACGGCCCACCCCGAGTGGTTGCGGAAGTTTCTAGAGGTGCTGGCAGCGCATCTGGGCGCGTGAGGCGGTTCAGCCGGAGAGGGTTGCTTCAGTGGGATGGATGGCGCGGACCTGATGCAGCGGGCGCGCCGAAGCGGCCGTGAGAACCTGCTGGATCTCGGCGAGAATCGACAGCGCCACAGATGCCGGTGTTTCGGCTCCGAGGTCGAGACCTGTGGGAGCGTGCAGTTGGGCAAGCATGGATTCAACGCTCTTCTGCGAGTCGGGGAGTCCTGCCAAACGAGCGGCGTCAGCAAGCAAATCGCGCGTGCGCCGCTGCGGACCGAGCACGCCGACGTACGCAAGTTGAAAGTCGAGAGCAAGCAGGGAAGCGAGAACGCGCAGGTCCTGCTCATAACTGTGCGACATCAGAATAGCCGTATCGCTGGGCAGCGGCTGGAAATGCTGCGGCGCTGCAGAAGGCAACTGGCCGATGGGCAGGACGTGAAGTTCGTCCGCCTCAGGAAAGCGCTCGCGCGTGGTCAAATGTGAACGGCCGTCGCAGAGCGCAACAAACCAGCCCAGTTCACGAGCCATATGCAGAAGAGGTTTGGCATCATCGCCTGCGCCGAAGATCCAGAGGCCGGGGCGCGCGGGCCGATAGTCGGTCCAGATACGGGTAGCGGAATTCTGGATGGAGATTGTTTCGTCGGACGAGGTGCGGAACCGGAAGGCTTCTTCCGCGCGCGCATTGAGTGCGTCATCGAATGGAGGACTGACATCTACGCGGTGTGTGTCGCTCAACCCAGCAAACGCACGCTGGCCGATGTGCGGCCCGGTGAGAACGGTCGCAATGGCGAGGGACGTGCGGGCACGGAAGCATGTTGCGAGCGCTTGCAGGAGCGGCCGTGCCGTTGCACTGCGCTCGAGCAGCATATAGACCACGCCGCCGCAACCGGAGCCGTAGGGTAGTTCGCCATCGTCTGCGACAGTGGAGTAGCGCTCAACTGTCGGCCCGGAGGCCGTGAGCCACCAGGCGCGTCTGGCGACCTCTGCCTCAAGACAGCCACCGCTTACTGTACCGGCGCGCCGCCCATCCTGCGCGATGAGCATGCGGGCGCCGGGCTTGCGATAACTGGGACCTTCGACCGAGACGATGGTAGCCAGGACGTAGTCCTCCCCAGCGGCTTCCAGCGCATTCCACAAAGGCAGAACTCGTTCCAGGTCGGTCATCGCCTAATATTGTCGCTCAAGCCTCGCGAATTTTCGACTGGAGCAGGTCCTCGATGCGGATCGGAAGATTGCGCACGCGCACGCCGGTGGCGTGGTAGACCGCTGCAGTGATAGCCGGAGCCACGCCTGCCATACCGATTTCTCCGATGCCGCGCGCGCCATACTCGTTGACGATGTAGTCCGGATAGTCAAGGAACGTGACATCGAGATCGGGCAAGTCCGCGGAGGTTGCGACCAGATAGTCCGCAAAGCTCCCGTTGATGGGTTGACCGGTTCGGGGGTCGTGGACAGTCTCTTCAAACAGCGCCATGCCGACGCCCATCACCGCGGCTCCCAGAATCTGGTTTGCGCCAGCGCCTTTGTTGATGATGCGGCCGCAGTCAAATATAGAGAAGATGCGGCTGACGCGGATGCGTGCGATTTCCGGCTCCCACTCCACCTCAGCGAAGTGCGCTCCAAAGGAATGCAGCGAGTATTCGCGCGCCTTCGGATCCTCCCAGGAGGGATTTGTCTTCCCTTCGCCGGTGATGCCGCTCAGGTTCGCCATGCGAAGGACGTCTTCAAAAGCGACGCCGCTCGATGCGGGCCGATCTTTCGCATGAATGCGGCCCTCGCTGAGTGCAAGCGACTCAGCCTTTGCGCCTTTGAAGGGCGAATCGCTGACGAGCGTTGCGATGTGGAGTAGACGATCCACAGCCTGGTTGACTGCATTGGTAGCCGCGGGGAGAACGGCGCTGGTGGCCATGGAGCCGCCGGAGGTGGGGCCCTCGGGCAGCGACGTATCGCCGAGGAAGACATCGATGCGATCCATCGAGACGCCGGTACGCGCCTGCATCACCTGCGCGAAGATGGTGTAGGTGCCGGTACCTATGTCCTGGGTGGCGCAGCGAACGGCGACGCGACCTCTGGTGGTCAGTTCAACCGTTGCGGTGCATGGAATGCGCGCAGCAGCCCAGGAAGCGCCTGCGAGTCCCCAACCGATGACTTTGCCATCGCGCTTCATCGAGCCGACCTGCGGGGTACGCTGCTTCCAGCCAATTTTTTCCGCGCCTGTGAGGTAGCACTCCTTGAGGTGGCGCGAGGAAAACGGCTTGTTGGTCCCTTCGTCGCGCTCGGCATCGTTCTTGAGCCGGAGTTCGAGCGGATCCATATTGAGTTTGATGGCCAACTCGTCCATTGCGGACTCCAATGCAAACAGTCCTGGCACGGCGCCCGGTCCACGCATCGGCGCCGGCGCCCCGACGTTGCGGCGCACCATTGCGGTGGAGACCTCGAGATTTGGGCAACTATAGAGGAACGGTGTCTGTTCGCCGCAGTGCTCCACAAAGTCGTCGTTGATAGATGTCTCAGTGTAGAAGTCATGACGAATCGCAGTCAGCTTGCCGTCGGGCGTTGCGCCCAGGCGAATGCGCTGCTGCGTGCGCGGTCGATGGCCGACGCCGGTAAACATCATGCGGCGATCGACGCTGAGCTTCACCGGTCGATTGAGCTGGCGCGCGGCGACAGCGGCCAGAGTGGATTGAGGCCACGGAAAGAGCTTGCCGCCGAAACCAGAGCCGATAAAGCGCGAGACGACGCGCACGTTCTCTACGGGGATGCCAAGAACCTGCGCCATGACCATGCGGTGATTGACAACGCCCTGCGAGCACTCATAGAGCGTGACGCGATCGCCCTGCCAAACGGCCACCGTTCCGTGCATCTCCATCGGGTTGTGAGTCTCGGTGGGCGTGGAGTACGTTTCATCGACGACGATAGGCGCAGTGGCAAGCGCCTTGTCCGGATCGCCGCGTCTCCAACTGCTTTCGCGCTGACCGGTGAAGCCTTCGCTGAGGTCGGTGCGGACATCCGGCGTTTCCGCATCATATTCCACGCGAATGGCAGCGGCCCCCGCGCGTGCCTGCTCCAGTGTCTCCGCAACGACTAGAGCGATGTACTGGCCCCAGTAGTAGATCTTGTCATCATCAAACGGCGGACGCGCCTCGCTGATCGTGCCTTCCTGCACGTGCGGAAAGAGGCGATAGGCGCCGTGGAGATTGCCATGATGAAGCACGAGCAGCACGCCGGGCGCGGCTTCTGCGGCGGACGTATCGAGCGAGCGAATGCGGCCTTTGCCAATGGTGCTCTGTACTGCAACAGCATGCACGAGGCCAGGAAAGTCGTGATCCACTGCGTAGCGTGCAGTGCCGGTAGTCTTAAGAGGTCCGTCGATGCGTGGTACGACTGCGCCAATCACTCCGTTTGCGTGGGGAAGTGTATCGATCGCCATTTGTGATTCTCCTGTATCTGCGCGGTTACGCGGTTGCGAGCTTGAGCGAACGTACGATGCAGCGCTTGGCGAGCTCGACTTTGAATCCGTTGTCTTGGCGAGGCTTGGCCTTTGCCAGCGCGGCCTCGGCTGCAGCGCGGAATGCGTGCGCATCTGCCGGCTTGCCGGTGAGCGCATGTTCCGCTTCGTGCGAGCGCCAGGGCTTGGTGCCTACGCCGCCCATCGCGACGCGCGCGTAGCGAACGTGTCCGCCCTCGACGTGTACGACGACTGCGGCTGAAGCCAACGCAAACTCGTAGCTGGCGCGATCGCGCAGCTTCAGATAGACGCTGCGTGCGCCATCGACAGGCTTGGGCAAATCAACATGCGTAATCAACTCGCCGGGCTCGAGCGCGTTTTCAATCTGTGGCGTATCGCCGGGCAGCTTGTGAAAATCCTCGAATGCGATGGTGCGCTTGCCCTTGGGCCCTTCGACGTGAATGACAGCTTCCAATGCGGCCATGGCTACGCACATGTCAGAGGGATGCGTCGCGATGCAGTGGTCGCTGGTGCCCAGGATCGCATGCACGCGGTTGTAGCCATCCATCGCAGCGCAGCCGGTGCCGGGCGTGCGCTTATTGCAGCCGTAGCCGCCGGGTATTCCGGCAGATGGCTCGCGGAAGTACGCACAGCGCGTGCGCTGCATCAGATTGCCGCCTGTGGTTGCCATGTTGCGCAACTGCGGTGACGCGCCGGAAAGCAGCGCCTGCGAGAGCACCGCGTAGGACTTTTGTACGTCCTCATTCCATGCCAGGTCCGAGTTGCGCACCATTGCGCCAATGCGCAGACCGCCATTGGGCAACTTTTCAATCTTGTTCAGTGGCAGGGGATTAATGTCGACAAGCGTGGACGGCGTCTCCACGCTGAGCTTCATCAGATCGACGAGCGTAGTACCACCGGCGATGAATTTGCCGGAGCCGCCGCTGGCCAACGCCTTCTCGATGCCGGAAGCTTTGACGTATTGGAACGTTTGCATCTGGAGATCTCCTTCCGTCTCAGGCCTGCGTCCGCACCTGGCGAACCGCGGCAACGATGTTGGTGTAGGCGCCACAGCGGCAGATATTGCCAGCCATGGCGTTGCGGATGTCCTCGTCGGAGGGTCCGATTGGTTCCTTCAGCAGGGCGACGGCGCTCATTATTTGACCACTTGTGCAGTAGCCGCACTGGTAGCCATCGTGATGCACAAAGGCGGCCTGCATGGGATGCAGATTGCCAGGCTGCCCGATGCCCTCAATCGTCGTAATTTCGTCGCCCTCGTGCATCGCGGCAAACGAAAGACAACTATTGACGCGGCGGCCATTGACATGGACTGTGCAGGCGCCGCATTGGCCGTGATCGCAGCCCTTTTTGGTGCCGGCCAGGTCGAGTCGCTCGCGGAGCGTGTCGAGCAGGGTGGCGCGAGGGTCGAGATCGCGCAGCGTGACTTCGCGTCCGTTTACCCTCAGCTTGATGGTGACGCCGCCAGAGTCAGTCGCTTCCTGTACTTCGGGATCGAGAACTGGTGCGGCCACGGCGAGTGGGGCGGCGCCTGCGAGCAGGCCAGTTGCGCCAATGCCAGAGAGAAAGGTTCGGCGGGTGAGGCGCGCTTCGGGCTGCTCCGGCGTCAGGGGTTCCAGTTCAAGCGAGTGCTGCTCGGGCGCGAGAGAAGCGCAGGATGTGCCGTGCGCTTGTGACGTTTCAGGCTGATGGCGCAGATCGCGATGGTCTGCCACAGGTGACCTCCTTGGGACGGGTGCATGCCGCAAATTTTCAATCCAGAGATGCGCTGCTATGGCAATTGCCATTGCGATTGGGGATGCATCGATGGATCGCTTGGCTCGCCGCAGGTAGTGTATCCGGCGGGCGTTCTATGTTCAGCAATGCTGCTTACGCATGTTGCGAGCAAGGGAATCAGGCGCAAGTCACAGAGCTAGGAGTTCACAAGGGCCATCATCGCTGCCGGATAACGTGAGCCTGCAGCGGCCTCTGGCGGAAATTGCTGCGTAAGTTCCTGTAGCAGCGCGGGGTCAAGAGATACGTCAGCGGCAGCCGCATTTTCTTCAAGATATTTGCGTCGCTTGGTGCCGGGGATGGGGATGATGTCTTCGCCTTGCGCGAGCACCCAAGCCAGTGCAAGCTGACTGGCGGTGATGCCTGCGGGTACCCCGAGCTCTTTTACTTTGGCAACGAGGTCGAGATTGCGTGTGAAGTTCTCGCCCTGAAAGCGCGGGCTATGACGGCGGTAGTCGTCGGGTGCGAAATCATCTGGCGATTTGAATGCGCCAGTCAGGAAGCCGCGACCCAGTGGGCTATAGGCAACAAAAGCAACACTGAGGCGCCGGCAAGTGGGCAGGATTTCCGCTTCCGGATCCCGTGTCCAGAGTGAGTATTCCGTTTGCAGCGCCGCGATGGGATGCACGCGGTGGGCGCGCTCCAGAGTAGCGGGCGATGCTTCCGACAGACCCAGAAAGCGGACCTTACCCTCTTCCACAAGGCGCGCCATGGCTCCGACGGTCTCCTCGATGGGCACCCTGGGATCGACGCGATGCTGGTAGTAAAGATCAATCGTGTCGATGCCAAGACGCCTGAGGCTTCCTTCGACCGCCGAGCGCACGTACGCCGGGCTGCCATCCACGCCGCGGCGGGTGGGATCCGCAGGATCGCGCACGATGCCGAACTTGGTCGCGATGAAGAACTGGTTCCGGCGGCCCTTTAGCGCCTTGCCAACCAGTCGCTCGTTGGTGTGCGGGCCGTACATGTCCGAGGTGTCAAGGAAGTTGATTCCAAGTTCGAGCGCGCGGTCGATAGTTGCGAGCGACTCCGCATCATCACGACCACCGTAGAAGTCGCTCATGCCCATGCAGCCCAGGCCGAGTGCAGACACAGATGGACCGTTCCTGCCTAAAGTGCGTGTCTTCATTGCATCCCCTTGGATGTATGCGCTTAGGTCAGCCTGCGGTTGCGAGGTCGCAGGCCACTTCTTCAATCTCTTCTTCGACCGGGCCGCCAATGCGGATGCGCTGCTCGATCTTCTTATAGTTGGCAATTTTGTGGGTCAAGAGAGTGTGCGCCTGCTCCAGCTCTTTGATCTGGCTGGCGATGGCGGCGCGGTGATCTTCGAGAATTTTGCGACGGTCGAGCGAGGTGGAGTCGCCGAGCTCGCGCAGCTCAGCGTAGCGCTGCATGGCGCGAATGGGCATGTTTGTGGCCCTCATGCAGTGCAGGAAGTGCAGCCACGCTGCATCGGCTTCTGAGTAGCGCCGATGGCCGTTGCGCGCCCGGCTCACAGGCTGAATCAGACCTACGCGTTCGTAATAGCGCAGGGTGTGCGCGGTCATGCCGCACCGCTCCGCCATGTCCTGAATCGTGTACCCGGAATCCCGCATACAATCACCGTACATCTTTGAGCGTGCTCGAAGTCAAGGGGACGGGAAAAGGACTGTTGAGCGACCGAAACTTCGCGCCGGAGGTGGAGCATCGAGGCTGGATGTGCCGTATCCTCAACGATTGAGGCAGGTATGAAAGACAAGGCGCTGTATGAAGCAATGCTGACCGTTGCGTTGGACGAGGCGCGGCAGGGCAGGGCGGAGGGTGGCATTCCCATTGGCGCGGCGCTGTTTACCCGCGACGGAAGGCTCGTGAGCCGAGGGAGGAACAGGCGCGTCCAGCAGGGAGATCCGAGTATCCACGCCGAGACCGATGCCTTTCGGCGTGCGGGACGGCAGACGAGCTATCGCGATCTGGTGATGGTGACAACACTTGCGCCGTGCTGGTATTGCAGCGGGCTGGTGCGGCAGTTTCGCATCGGCATGGTGGTTGTGGGCGAGAGCCGAACCTTTTCGGGAGGCATTGTATGGTTGCGCGAGAATGGCGTGGAGGTGGTGGATCTTGATAGCAGGGAGTGCCGTGTGCTGCTGGCGGGCTTTATCGCTGAGCACCCTGCGATCTGGAATGAGGACATCGGCGAAGAGTGATGCCGTAAGATGCCTTTGTTGCACGAATTTGCGCAGGGAGGGTTTCGAATGTACCGCCGTCATTTTCTTACTGGGGCGATGGCTGCCACTGCAGTTGCTGCTGCGACGGACGCAGGCGCTGAGACGCGCACCGGGCAGCGACGGGAGTTCTACCAGATTCGCCGCTACGGGCTTCGCTCGGGGACACAACTGAAGCTGACGGCGGATTATTTCAGCGCTGCGTTGATTCCTGCGCTCGTCCGCATGGGGACGGGACCGATTGGCGCCTTTCGGCTCGATTTTGGACCGGAGACGCCGGCCTACTACCTGCTCATTCCAGGTCCGTCTTCTGGCAGTCTTGCAGAACTGGACCTTCGCCTTCGCGAGGATGAAGAGTTTTTGCGCGCGGCCGCGCCTTTCTGGAACGCACCCGCTACCGAACCTGCGTTTGAGCGGATTGAGGCGTCGATGCTTGCGGCGTTTCATGGCTGGCCGAGGCTCACCCCACCGTACCCGGTGCCGGCAAAGGGTAAACGGATCTTTCAACTGCGCACCTATGAGAGCCCGAGCGATCGGGACCACGTGCGCAAAGTGGAAATGTTTCACTCGGGAGAGTTCGAAATCTTCAAGTCCGCCGGCTTCCGGCCTGTCTTCTTCGGAGACACGCTGGTCGGTCCGCGCATGCCGAACCTAACTTATATGCTCGCCTTCACGGACATGGCTGAACTTGAGTCGAAGTGGGATGTGTTTCGCAACGACCCGGCATGGAAGAAGCTTTCGGCGGATTCGCGCTTTGCATTCGAGCCCATTGTGGACAACATTACGAATCTTGTCCTGAGCCCGCTCGATTGCTCGCAGATCTGACGGAGCGGAACGCCGTCACCTCGCAGATGAGCCGCGGTGCTGCGAACGAAACGGATTGGCGATGAGCATCCTGAAGGAAATGTCCGTCGTAGCGATTATTCTGGCAGCGGGAGAGAGCAGCCGCCTTGGCGAGCCGAAGCAGTTGCTGCGATTTCACGGAGAGACATTGCTCGCGCGATCGATTCGTCTGGCCGCGGACGCTGGAACGTATCCGATTCTCGCAGTGGTCGGTGCGCATTGGGCGCGCATTCGCGAGGCGGTCGATCTGACACCGGCGGTTCCGGTCTTCAACCCAAACTGGGTCGAAGGAATTGCGAGTTCTCTGCGCGCGGGCCTGGAAGCATTGGAGACACAATCCCCGCGCTCAGACGGTGCACTGCTGATGACCTGCGACCAGCCGTACCTGACCTCTGCTCATCTGATCACCCTTCTCGACCAATTTCGCGCGCATCATGCGGAGCGCATCGTCGCGTCCAGTTACAGTGACGCGGTGGGGACGCCCGCGGTTTTTTCGCGTGACCTGTATGTACGGCTGTGCTCGCTGCGAGGCGACAAGGGGGCACGAGTCGTTCTCGATGAAGAGAGCGACAAGCTAATGCTCGTCCCTTTCCCGCTGGGCGAAATCGACATCGATCGCCCGGAGGACAAGCAGCGGCTCCTCTGAGTGCCTGTTCTTGGTCCTTCGCGCACGAACCCTTGTGCCATACTGGGTCTGCGTTTGCGTCAGGAGGCCCTCTGCAAGCCAAGCCGCGGCCCATGCCGAATCCGGAGTTTCTCCGCAGAGCGATTGCGCTTGCCACGGAGAACGTGCGCACGGGCCAGGGCGGGCCCTTTGCGGCGGTGATTGTGCGCGACGGCGTCATCGTCGGTGAAGGCGTCAACACCGTCACTGCAACAAACGACCCAACCGCGCACGGCGAAGTCAATGCGATTCGCGCGGCCTGCCGGGCGCTGGGCGCATTTACGCTGACCGGTTGCACACTCTATACCAGTTGCGAGCCCTGCCCCATGTGCCTTGCGGCATCGTACTGGGCTCGGCTGGATGAGGTGTTCTATGGCAGCAGCGCAGCCGACGCCGCGCGCGCTGGCTTTGACGATGTTTTTCTCTACGATGAGATCCGCAAGAACTCTGCGCAGCGCAGGATGCCCATGGGGCAGTTGCTGCAGGATGAGGCCTGGGCCAGCTTTGCCGCGTGGATTGCGTCGGATAAGAAAGTCGCCTACTGATCTCTTAGAACAGCACGCGCATCTCGGTGACCAGGTTGTGGTTGTAGAAGTAGAAGCCCGAGGTGGCAATCTGCATTCCGCCATCGAAGACGACCACGGAATGCGCGGGTCCCCAGTCTTTTCGCTTGACCATGTAAAAGGCGGCCGGCGTCAGAAAGTTCTGCGTCTTGCCGTCGAACGGCCCAGCATAGTTGAAGAGCGCGTTGTTCTCGATGTCGAACCAGAGCTTCGGCGTTGGATGCACCTGCGCGGTTATGTTCCACTCGATGCCGCGGCCCTGCTGCGCGATCTTGCTTGTGGGCAGGATGCCGCCGATGGTGGAGAGAGCGGCGAAGCGTCCGAAGCCTTTGCCCACGGCCACGGCCGGCACATAAAAGGAAGTGAGGAACTGGTTCTGGTACACGCGCGGCGCAAATGCGTGATAGAGCAATGCTGAGACGGCGAAGTTACCGTGCTCGGCATTGCCCGAGGCGATGCGCCACTTTGCCTGCGTGCCGGCGTTTCCGAAGCCGTCGTGCAACGTGGCTGAGTGGTTGCGGAAGAACGAAGGCGGGTCCAGATCAACCTGGAGATGGGTGCCCGCCAGCATGCTGATGCCGTGGTTGTTGCCGTAGCTGATGGTCTGCGCGTTGGGCCATGTCGATTTGGAGACAGAGACGCGGACAGCCTGTGAGATGCGCGCGTCCGACTGAATGAGCGGGCCCATCCACGAGGGCTGCAACGCGGCCATCGTGGCGTTGTCGCTGCGGAACAGGTCATAGCGTGACGGCATCTCCTGTGCGGAGCACACGCCGGTAAGCAGGGCTGTGGCTAGCCCCAGAACGGGGATGGATCGCAGGAATTTCACCGGTAAAACTATTCTTACAGGGATTTTCTTCTTCCGCAACGGGACCGCCGACACGGCACTTCACCATGTGCGACGTCCTGATGGGCCGTCTATACTTCCGGTCATGTTCACTGTGGGTTGCCGGTGTTTGACCGTGGTTCTCCTCGCGCCGTTCCTGCGGATTGCCGTGACCACGCAACTAGTGGCAGGTCAGAGTCATGCTTCCGTAAATGCTGCAGGAGGCCGTATGTGGCAGATGCAGGACTCGGGCACGACGGCGGGACTGCGGGGAATTGATTCGGTGGATGGCAACGTGGCATGGGCCAGCGGAACTGGTGGGACCGTGCTGCGAACCGTGGACGGTGGCCAGCACTGGACCCGCTGCGCCACGCCCGACGCCGACAAGGATGGAGGGACGCTGGACTTTCGGGGCGTGCAGGCGTGGGCTGCTCAGACAGCGATCGTGATGGCAAGTGGGCCGGGCGACAAGAGCCGGTTGTACAAGACCGCGGATGGGTGCAGGACGTGGAAGCTGGTCGCGAAGAACGAGGACAAGGATGGCTTCTGGGATTGTCTGCAGTTCCTGTATGCATCAGGCAGGGACAAGGGTCGAATCGGGCATCTGATTGGTGACCCCGTGAACAACAAATTTCCAGAGTTCTGGACCTACGATTACGGCAAAACTTGGGCCGAAGATTCGCGTTCTCATCCGGAGGCCGCTTCGGCAAAGATTGGGGAGTCCATCTTTGCCGCAAGCAATTCCGCGATGGTTCTGATTCGCGGAGGCACATTATTTGTCACCGGCGGATCAACCAGCCGTAGCCGAACTCTCGAATTGCACGTAAGGCATGACCCCTACGTATTCTTTCGATTTGTGGGTGGGGATATTCCGATGAAGCACGGTCCATCGGCAGGAGCGTTCTCCGTTGCTGCGCGCCTCGGGCCGGATTCCGTCGCAGTAGAGGACCGATTGAATTACATTGAACGAGCTACGCGTGCTGGCGACGTACTTGTTGCCGTTGGCGGAGATTACTCAAAGCCGTATGACCCTTCTGGCACTGCGGCATGGTCTTCAGATGGAGGTCTTCATTGGACCGCCTCCACCACCCCGCCGCACGGCTACCGTTCCGCCGTCCAGTGGTCGGAATCACTGAAGGCGTGGATCACTGTCGGCACCAACGGCTCAGACATCTCGCGCGACGACGGCCGCATCTGGCAGCCGCTCGACAACGGCAACTGGAACGCGCTCTCGCTGCCCTTCGTCGTTGGTCCACAGGGCAGAATTGCACGCCTCAACCCGGCGGCGATTTTGTTGTCAAGCCCTAAGGCCCACTGACCTCTTGCTAAGCTGCTCCATCAAAAGCAAGTTAGGCCAGATGCGACTTTTGCATGGTATTTTGCGTTCCCACGATAGAATGGATGTATCGAATGAAACAGGCCCCTGCAGCGGCTGCTAATCCGGTTTCCCGCGACCTGCGGAACCCCGATGCACGTGCGCCGGAAGGGACCTCAATCATTCAGGTGCGCGGGCTGGAGAAGACCTATTCGACCGCGCGCGGCAGTCTCACGCTCTTTCACGGACTCGATCTGGATGTCTATCCGGGGGAACTGGTGGCTATCGTGGGCCAGTCCGGCGCGGGAAAGAGCACACTTTTGCACATTTTGGGCGCTCTTGATGCCCCTACGGCAGGGACGGTACACTGCGCCTCAACCAATGTGGCTGAGTTGAGTCAGCGGCAGGCGGCAGCCTTTCGCAACAGCACCATCGGCTATGTCTGGCAGTTTCATTATTTGCTGCCGGAGTTCACGGCACTGGAAAACGTTGCAATGCCATTGCTGGCGCGCGGGCAGGATCGACGCACGGCATTGGCCACGGCATCTAAATGGATGCAGGAGGTGGGTCTGGAAGAGCGAAGCGAGCATCGGCCGGGCGAGCTCTCCGGTGGCGAGCAGCAGCGGATTGCGCTGGCGCGCGCACTGGTGGGTGGGCCAAGGCTCCTGCTTGCGGATGAACCCACCGGCGACCTGGACGAAGCGACAGCCAGGCGCATCTTCGATCTGCTGCAGCGGCTGCACGTCACACACGGTCTCACGTCGATCGTGGTGACGCACAATCTGGATCTGGCCGCGCGCTGTGCGCGGACTCTGCGCCTGGAGCACGGGCGGCTGACTGCTTTGGGGGGTGCATCCTGAAGCGGAGTCTTACTACGGTTGATAGTACGAAAGTGCATCAAGCCGGATGGTTTTTGAGTCTGAAGAAGTAACAGGTCTGGGAAACTGGAGCGCAAGTTCCATCCGGACCAGCGAGCGGAGGGTGGGAGTTTCTGGTGAGTTGAGCTGACCGGGGACGCGAAGCGGACAACCAGCCGCAACCATCCCAAAGGGCTGTTCGAAGGTGGGCACGGATTCCATAGGGGCCTTCGGCGGCGCAAGTGAAGAGAAGGGCGCGAGCGGGTTGGGCTGAGGCCGGCAAGGCAGCGGACAGCTACTCCCAACCGAGAGCCTGAAAGCAAAGGGAGAACATCATGTTCGAACGCTATACGGAGAAGGCACGGCGCGTGATCTTCTTTGCGCGGTATGAGGCCAGCCAGTTCGGATCGCCTTATATCGAGACTGAGCACTTGCTGCTTGGCCTGTTGCGCGAGGACAAGGCGTTAACCAACCGGTTCTTACGCTCGCATGCTTCGGTTGAATCCATCCGCAAGCAGATTGAGGCGCATACCACGATCCGCGAGAAGGTTTCGACCTCGGTCGATCTGCCACTCTCCAATGAGTGCAAGCGCGTGCTGGCCTATGCCGCGGAAGAAGCTGAGCGCCTGGGCCACAAACACATCGGTACCGAACACCTTTTGCTCGGCCTGCTGCGCGAAGAGAAGTGCTTCGCAGCAGAGATTCTGCAGGAGCGCGGCCTCAAGCTCGCGCAGATTCGCGACGAACTGACCCGCGTGACTCAGGAAAAGGCACCGCAGCAACAGCGTCAGCGCGAGTCCAGCCTGCTGGCGGAGTTCAGCCGTGACCTGACCCAGGCCGCCATGGATGGACAGCTCGATCCACTCGTAGGCCGCGACGGCGAGTTGGAGAGGGTCGTGCAAATCCTCTGCCGCCGGACCAAGAATAATCCCGTACTCATTGGCGAGCCGGGGGTTGGCAAAACGGCGATCGTCGAGGGGCTTGCCCAGCGCATTGCCGACGGTGAGGTGCCGACGTTCCTTGCGGACAAGCGCGTGCTGGCGCTGGACCTGTCGCTGATTGTGGCAGGCACTAAGTATCGCGGTCAGTTTGAGGAGCGGCTGAAGACCATCATGAAGGAGCTGATGGAAAATCAAAACTCCATCATCTTTATCGATGAGTTGCACACGTTGGTCGGCGCAGGATCCGCTGAAGGTTCGCTCGACGCCGCCAATATCCTGAAGCCAGCGCTCTCACGTGGCGAGATTCAGTGCATCGGCGCCACAACACCCGCCGAGTATCGCAAATCGATTGAGAAGGACCGCTCTCTCGAACGGCGCTTCCAGGCCGTCAAGGTTCCGCCGCCGAACGAAGCCGACGCGATCAAGATCATCAACGGCATCAAGGATCGCTACGAGAAGTTTCATGCGGTCAGCTACACCGAAGATGCAATCGAGTTTGCGGTTGCGCATTCGAATCGGTACATCCCGGACAGGTTCCTGCCGGATAAGGCAATTGACCTGATCGACGAGGCCGGTGCGCGCGTGAAGCTGCGCCAGACTTCGCTGCCAGATGAAATTACTGAGGTGCAGAAGCGCATCAAGTTTATCGTGCATCGCATGGACTCGGCGATTGCGAATCACGAGTTTGAGAAGGCGCGCTTTTACTCCGACGAGGAACGCAAGGAGCGCGAGAACTTGCGTGCCTTGCGCGACAAATATCATCTCGACGATTCAGCTGCGGGCATCGTCGGCCGCGAAGACATTGAAGATGTGGTCTCGCGCTGGACCGGCGTGCCTGTAACCAGCATCAAGGAAGAGGAGACGCAAAAACTTCTCCGTGTTGAAGAGGAGCTCCACAAGCGCGTCATCTCGCAGGAGAAGGCGATCAGCGCACTGGCGCGCGCCATCCGCCGCTCGCGCGCGGGCCTCAAATCGCCGAACCGGCCGATTGGCAGCTTCCTGTTCCTCGGGCCGACGGGCGTAGGAAAGACCGAGATGGCCCGCACGCTGGCGCAGTTCCTGTTCGGTTCGGACAAGGCACTGATCCGGTTCGATATGTCGGAGTTCATGGAAAAGCACTCGGTTTCGAAGTTGATCGGATCGCCTCCGGGGTATGTGGGCTATGAGGAGGGCGGCCAGTTGACCGAGCGCGTCAAGCGGTCCCCGTATTCTGTGGTCCTGTTGGACGAAATCGAGAAAGCGCATCCCGATGTCTTCAACCTGCTCCTGCAGGTCTTTGAAGATGGCCAGTTGACGGATGGTCTGGGGAATACGGTGGACTTCAAGAACACCATCCTCATCATGACGTCGAACATAGGCGCGCGGCACCTGCAGAAGAAGCAGGGGCTTGGATTCCAAAGTGATCGCGAAGACCTGGTCACCGAGAAGGTCGAAGAGCTAGTGAAAAACGAGGTGAAGAAGACCTTCAACCCCGAGTTTCTCAACCGGCTCGATGAGATCATCCTCTTCCAGTCGCTTTCGGATAGCGATCTTCTCCAGATTGTCGAGCTGCTGGTACAGCAATTGAATGCCAACCTGGCGCAGAAGGCGATCACGATCTCTGTGACCGAGGAGGCGAAGAAGTGGATTCTTGAAAAGACCCTCGTTGACCGAAGCTACGGAGCCCGTCCGCTGCGCCGGGCGCTGCAGCGTTACGTGGAAGACCCGTTGTCTGAGGCGTTGATTGCCGGGCAGATTACCGCGCGACCGGCGTTTCTCGAAGTCTATCTCGATGCCAACCAGCTCTTTTATCGTCCGGTGTCAAACGACGATACCGGTAGCGACGAGAAGGCGGCAGGCATCCTGCTCTACAGTAGCTAACCTGGCTGCAAGCAAGATGAGAGCCCCCGGCATGCCGGGGGTTTCTTTTAGCCCGCTAGGATTCGTCTCGTTCCGGCTCCCATGGGTCTTGGGGGGCGCGATCGAGCCGGTCCTCACGGTCTTGGCGTTCTTCCAACTCGCGCCGCCATTCCTGTTCCTCGCGCTCCTCGCGTCCGTCAGCCATCGCCAGATCCCTGCATCCAGTGTAGAGACCTCGACGGGTAAGCGTAAGGCCGTACATCCGGCCCTTGCCGCTTCAGGTGAGAAAGAGACGCGGCCTAATCGAAGACGACGGTCTTGTTGCCGTAACAGAGGATGCGGCGGTCGAGATGCCAGCGCACGGCACGAGCGAGCACGACGCGCTCGAGGTCGCGTCCGCGGGCGACGAGATCTTCGACCTGGTCGCGGTGCGAGATCCGGGCCACATCCTGCTCGATGATGGGACCGTCATCGAGGACCTCGGTTACGTAGTGGCTAGTGGCTCCGATGAGCTTGACGCCGCGCGCATGCGCTGCGTGATAAGGTCGCGCGCCCGTGAAGGCAGGCAGGAAGGAGTGGTGGACGTTGATGATGGCGGCCGGATAGCGCGCGACAAAGGCGGGCGAGAGAATCTGCATGTAGCGTGCGAGAACGACGAGGTCGATTCCGTGGCGGGCGAGAAGGTCGAGCTGACGGGCTTCAGCCTCGGCGCGAGTCGCGGCGGTCAGGGGAATGTGCTCGAAGGGGATGCCATAGAAGGCGGCCAGCGGCTCGACGCTCCGGTGGTTGGAGATGATAAGGGGAATTTCGCCGGCGAGCTCGCCGGTGTGCCAGCGATGCAAGAGATCGGCCATGCAGTGCAGGTACTGGGAGCAGAAAAGGGCGACGCGCTGGCGCTGCCGGGTAGAGACGAGATTCCAGTGCATGGCGAGCTGCTGGGCTAGCGGTGCGAAGGCTGCCTCGAATCCCTGGAGATCGAAGGCCCGGCCATCGCTGCCATTGAGCGCAAACTCAACGCGCATGAAGAAGAGCCCAAGCTCATGATCCTGATGCTGGTCGGCGTGGAGGATGTTGGCCCCGCGTTCAAAGAGCAGCGACGCGACGCGGGCAACGAGGCCCTTGCGGTCGGGGCAGTCGATCAGAAGGACGGCAGTCTCTTTCATCTGCTTCCAGAGTAAGGCATCTTGAGCCGCGTGACCGTACAGCAAAAAGCGGCCGGAGCAACCGCCCCGGCCAAAGTGTGCAGTTGGAGGAGAAAGAAGGAGCGAGATGATCAGAATGCCGGCAGAGCAAGCATTAGGCGCACAATGGCTATGTGCGCGCCTCCTGCATGGTATCCGTGGCTTCAAGCTGGGTGCGCAGATGCGTAGCGAGATCGGCGACCACGCGGATGCGGTCCGCTGCGGGTGCGGAGAGATTGGCCGCGAGGGCAAGCTCAGACTGCAGCAGCAGGCCGGCCAACGTTGCCTTGAGTTCGGTGTCGATCGCGGCTGCGGCGGCGCGGTGGGCGAGAGATTGCTCGCGCTCGCGGCGATGCAGGGCGGCGCGCACCTCGCGGATGAGTCGAGCAGCGCCTGAGATCGCGAAGTTGATCTGGACCGGTATCGCCAGACCGGCATTCGCCCAGATGGCATCCGCGGCTGCCGGATCGCACTCCGCGAGGCTCTCGTCTACAACCACGGCCGTGAATTCCCTGCGGCGCAGGGCAGAGAGCGCGGACCTGCGGCCCTCGGCTGTCTCTACTGGCATATCCAGATTCTTCGCTACGACATCGGCGCAATTGCGCGCGCCCTCAATGCCAGTGACCATTAGAATGCTCATGGGAATGCTCCTTGTCTGACTCTTAATCTGTGGCTGCTTGGTTGAGAAGTCTTACTCGAAAGGGTATGAGTCGCAGAACGTTACACCGGTAGCGGAAAGTCGCCGTGCGCAAGGCTCGCTACTCGTCCAGCATTGGATCGGCGATGCCATATTCCTTGAGCTTGCGATAGAGGGTCGTCTTTCCGATCCCGAGCAGCTTTGCCGCCTGCAGTTTGTCGCCGTGGAGGGCGCGGATGGCGCCGAGGATAGCCGCCCGCTCCAGATCGGCGAGGGGCTTGACTGCTGGTTCGTCGCTCGCAGGGCCGTCAGCCGTAGATGCCGCGGTACGATGGGCGGCCAGACCCTCCTGCTGGAGCTGCGTGGGCAGATCGCCAAGATGAAGCACCGGACCGGACGAGAGTGCACAGGCTCGTTCGATCGCATTCTCAAGCTCGCGCACATTGCCCGGCCATTCGTGACGCATCATGGTGCGGAGGGCCTCGTCGCTGAGCGTGTATTTGGAGCCATGCTCGCGGCTGATGCGGTCCAGAAAATGCGCGGCCAGCAGAGGAATGTCTTCGCGGCGGTCGCGCAGGGACGGGAGGCGCAGATTGACGACGTTCAGCCGGTAGAAGAGATCCTTGCGGAAGGAACCCTTTTCAACCATCGCGGCGAGGTCGCGGTTGGTCGCAGCAACGATGCGTGCGCGAATAGGCACGCGATGCGTGGCCCCGACAGGGCGCACCTCTTTCTCTTGCAGGGCCCGCAGCAGTTTAGCCTGAAGGTCGAGCGAGAGCTCGCCAATCTCGTCGAGAAATACCGTCCCATCCTCGGCGGAGACGAGCAATCCATCCTTGGAGCGGTTGGCTCCGGTGAAGGCTCCCTTCACGTAGCCGAAGAGCTCGCTTTCCATCAGAGTGGGCACCAGCGAGCTGCAATCCACCGGGAGAAATGGCTTATGCGCGCAGGGGCCGTAGGCATGGATGGTGCGGGCCACGAGCTCCTTGCCAGTGCCGCTCTCGCCGAGGATGAGGACTGGATGCGTGCCCTGTGCAACCTTGGAGAGAATGCGGTAGATCTTCTCCATTTCCGGTGAGCGGCCGATCATGGCGCCCAGGCCCTGGGAGAGCCGCAGCCGTTCGCGCAACTGCCGCGACGAGATGTCGGCGGTGAGACTGGTGGCGGCCCGGTCGAGGACGGTGGACAACTCATCCACGGCGAATGGCTTGGTGAGGTAGTCCGAAGCGCCGCATCGCATGGCTTCGACTGCTGCGTTGACGGTGCCGGAGGCAGTCATGGCTATGACTGCGATTTGCGGGTAAAGAAGCTTGACCTCGGAGATGAGTTCAAGCGCGCGGGAGCTGCCGAAGGGCAGGTTCAAGAGCAAAATATCGACAGCGCATCCGAGAAGAAGGCTGCGCGCCTGATCCATGTCGGGCGTGCTTTCTACCGCATAGCCAAGGCTGGCGGCAATCTCGCCGCAGGCCGAGCGCACCGCAGCATCGGTATCGACGACCAGCAGATGCAGCCGGGGCGCGGGCGCGGCAGATTGAGGGATGAAATTCATGACTCTGTCTTGGAGAGCTGCTGCAAGCATTGTAGTCGCCTCGTAGGTGAAGGGCTTTGTAAAGAACAGAGTGGGAGGATCAGAAGGAGCTGCGGACCGGCAGTTCAACCTGAAAGCAGGCGCCCGATGGGTCGCGCGCCGCGGCGTTGATGCAGCCGCCCGCGCCTTCGACGATAGAGCGGACAATGGAAAGACCGAGGCCGCGATGGGTGGCTTGCCAGGGGCCGGGCGTACTGCCCTCATGGCCGACGCCGCGGGTGGTGTACCCCGGCTCGAAGATAAGATCGAGCGCGTCGCGCGGAATGCCGGGGCCGTTGTCCTCGACCGTCAGCGCAAGCCAGCGGCTCGTGCCGGTCTCGGTAGGAAGCTCGCGCAGGCCGATGCGAATGCGACCGTTTGAGGTCATCGCCTCGCTCGCGTTGCGGACGAGATTGACGAGGATCCGGATGAGGGCCTCTCCGGTCATCTGCACGGGCAGGGAGCACTCGCGGATGTCGAAGGAGACGGTGATCGAGGAGGAACCCGCCAGCGCGATCAGAAGGTTCTCGCAGGAGCGCAACTCGGCGGCGATATCGTCGATCAGCACCTCGGGCAGCTCGCACCAGTTGGCATGGGTGTGAGCCAGACTACTCGGAAGCAAGGACTCCAGAACTGCAGGACGCGCCTTTTCATTTGCCGGCAGCGCCGCTTCCTGTTCTGCAGGAAGGGAATCAAGACCGAGGATGTTCATCCTCTCGACAAGGCGGCGGCTGGAGACCACAACCATTTTCAGCTCGCTGCCATAGTGCTGGTATTCGGGTGAGAGAACGCCCGGCTCACTCACGAGCTCACAGTAAAGGTCCAGCGCCGAAAGCATGTTGCGCACATCGTGCGCGAGCGCGGCGAAGCTGCTTCGCGCCTGGCTGTTCGTCGCGCTTGTATCGGCCGACGACGGGACAGAGAAAAGCATCGGCTTGGCTTCGAGCGCCTGAAGCGTAGGTTCGGTGAACTGCATGGTGTCCTCTTTCTGCTCTCGCTGTTTCGGTGAATCGGGTCTGGATTCCGAATCCGGGACTTGCCATGTACCAATACACGCGGTGTGCCAAAGTTGAACAGCTTGCAGAAACCTCAGATTCAAAAAGGCTTAATTGGAAAGTCTGGTTCCAAGGCGGACTCTGGAGGAGGGGTTGGGAGTCCTAAATTGGGAAACAATGCATTGATCCAGGCGCAAAAGTCATTGAATAGCAGTGAGTTACGTGCGATTCCCGGTGTGGGCTTGTCTGGGACCGATTCCTGGGATGGAACGGATGGTCTGAGCCCCAACCGCAACCGAATGATTGGATTGACCTACAATTCGAGTATGCAGACGAGAGGACATGCGGAAGTTTTCAGGCCGGGCGGACGACCGGCGGACCGGTTGCGAGAATTAACTCTAACCCCTGATTTTGTCCAGACGGCGGAGGGGTCCGTGCTGGTGACCCTGGGCAATACGCGCGTGCTGACCAACGCGACGATTGAGCAAGGCGTACCGGGCTGGCGGCGCAACAGCGGCAGGGGCTGGGTGACGGCGGAGTATGCGATGCTGCCGCGTTCGACGGTGACGCGGACCCCACGCGAGAGCGAGAAAGGCCGGATTGGCGGGCGGACGCACGAGATTCAGCGTCTGATTGGCCGTAGTCTGCGCTCGGTGGTGGACATGCAGGCGCTGGGCGAACGAACGGTCATTCTGGACTGCGATGTGATTCAGGCCGATGGCGGCACGCGCACGGCTGCGATTACGGGAGCGGCGGTGGCACTGGGGCTGGCGCTGAAGGCATTGGTTAAGGCGGGGACGTTGAAAGCCTCTCCGCTGAAGCAACTCGTGGCGGCGACCTCTGTGGGGATTGTGGGGGGCGTGGCGTTGCTCGACCTGTGTTACGAAGAGGACTCGCAGGCTGAGGTGGATATGAACGTGGTCATGACTGCCGATGGGGGCCTTGTTGAGACGCAGGCGACGGCTGAGAAGGGAAGCTATTCCCGGGCGCAGTTGAATGCACTGATCGATCTGGCCGAAGCGGGGCTGAAGGAGATTTTTGCGGCGCAGCGGGCGGTGCTGGGGGAGTGACACGGCCCCTCGCGCGCGGAGGGCCCGACAAGGTACCGATATGCTGTTGAGGGAAAGGGCGCGTCGACGGATGCGGATGGCCGGCGCCCGCAGTAGGAGGAATGCAATGCGCGGTTTTGTGATCCTGGCGTCCGGAATCTTATTTACCGGATGCGGTGTCTCTCCAGGGACCTCAGGAAACAAACAGCCACCCCCAACCTATCCGTTCTCTGCGGTAAATACGCTCCAATTTGTCCATGAATTTGGAACCAACTCGAACACAGGCGCCAACAACACGATTCCGGGAGATACAATCAGCGGTCTCCAAGCGGACAGCAGCGGTAATCTCCTGCTCGCCGGATCCACTTTCGGCAATTTTCCCGGCTACTCTTCGTCCGCTATCACGAAGGGAACGCTCTATAAGCTGGATGCCAGCGGAAACCAGATCTGGGCGAAGGAACTTTCATCTGGCTCCGTAGATGCATTCGACGGACTTGTTGTGAATGCATCGGGAACCTTTGTGGTGGGCGACACTACGGGAGCGTATCCAGGTGCCTCGAACCCGAACGGCATCGACGAAGCTTTCGTCGCCGAGTACGATACATCCGGCAATCTGCTGTGGGTCAAACAGTATCCTTCCTCGCAGAGCGTATCGCCTGCGGTTCTGTGCACCGACAGCAGCGGCAACCTAGTCTTCGCTGGAGAGATTTACGATAGCGCCGGCGGACAGGATCTTTTCGTCCAGAAAGTCGATTCCTCTGGAAATGCGCTGTGGGAAAAAATTTATGGGAACGATGCGAGTGATCTGTTGAACGGCATGAGCACGGATGCCAACGGCGACATTTATGTGGTTGGGACCACAAGCGACGCATTTCCTGGAGATGGAGCTCAAACTAGCGCATACGCACAACCGTTTGTCCTTAAACTCGATGGCGGCACGGGCGCGACCGTATGGCTGCAGCAATTTGGCGGTGGCACCACTTTCCCAATCTTTTATCCATCCGGCATTCAGGCGATCTCCGGAGGCAAGCTTGACGTTTCGGGAGGAAATGTCCTGAACAACAGCGGGCTCCCGATTACGCAAATTGAGGTCATGCAGATGGACGCTGCGACAGGTTCCACGCTCTGGCATTTTCAATTCGGCGGGGACGTAGGGGATATTCCCGGACCCTTGATCGTAGACCCGAATGACAATATCTACGTGGCGGGCATGACGAACAGCGCCTTCGCTTCAGGCGTGACCCATGGGCAGGACATCTTTCTGGCAAAGATCGATTCCAGCGGAAACCCCCTCTGGGCACAACAGTTCGGAACCGGTCTCGACGGTCCTCCTCTTATTGAAAGCTTATTCGCGCCTTTCTATTTGAGCTTGGGTAACCAGGGCGTTTACATAGGAGGCATGACGCGGGGGCAGTTTCCGGGTTTTAGCAATCCCAACCAGTACACCAACCTTTTTCTTGCGAAGTTCGGGCCATGACGGCGTTTCTTTCCGTTCTCGGCGAGAATCTGTGCGGTACCGAACGCGGTGCGGTTGCGGAAGACGCAAGACGCAGGCGACGGCGGAGAAAGGCAGCTACTCGCGCGCAACTGAATGCGCTGATCGATCTGGCCGAAGCGGGGCTGAAGGGGATTTTTGCGGCGCAGCGGGCGGTGCTGGCGGAGTAAGCCTGCCGCCCACTGCGAATTTTCCTCTTACCTGTTTGCCGCAACGGGAAGCTCAATCGCGCTGGCTTCTCCTGGAGCATGGTAGATGCGCTGGGTTGCCTTTTTGTAGTCGTCCGGCTTTGCCCAGAAGATGTTGGGGACGAAGGTCTGCGGATTGCGGTCGTAGAGCGGGAACCAACTGGACTGAACCTGCACCATGATGCGGTGACCGGGAAGAAAGACGTGGTTCGCCGGGGGCAGCGCAAACTGGTAAAGCAGTGGCTTGTTGGGCTCGATGGGGCTGGGATGGGCGAAGCTTTCCCGATAGCGGCCGCGGAAGATGTCCATGCCGATGGCGAGCAGATAGCCTCCCAACTCCGGCTGCCCCGCGACCTCATCGGGGTAGACGTCGATGAGTTTTACCACCCAGTCGGAATCGGTGCCGCTGGTGGACGCGACGAGATGGACTTGGGGCTGGCCCATAATGTGCACCGGCTCAGTGAGCACGTCGGAGGTATAGGTGAGCACGTCCGTGCGGCCGGAGGCCTCGCGCTGGTCATCGACGAGCCACTGCGGCCATGTCAGCGGCAGATCATAGCCGACTGGCTGCGAGGGGCGCGCGCGGAAGGGCACGGGTTTCGCCGGGTCCGAGATGTACTCGTCGAATCCTTCGGGCTGAGTTGCGTTCGCTTGTGTCGAGCCTGTCGCTGACCTTGAATCTGTGGGCGCAGCGAAGCTGAGCTTGAATCCTGCTTGAAGGTAGAGGGACTTCAGGGCAGGTGCGACTGGCCAGGCGTCCAGCTTCTGCCAGCGGTTGACGCCGGTTTCAAAGGCCGTAACAGGTGCGACCTGTGAGTCGGAGGGTGCGTCGTCCTTCAGATAGTGGTCGAGGTATGGGCGCAGCACATTCTGGCGGAACCACGTGCCGGTGTCGGAACCAAAGCGGATCGCTCCGAGCGAGGCGGCGTCTTCAATCTCCTGCCCATGATGCCAGGGGCCGAGGACGAGGAAAACCTTGTCCTTGTTCTTATCAAGCGGCTTGATGGCTCGATACACTGCGAGCGCACCATAGATGTCTTCCTGGTCCCAGAGGCTGTGGACGAGCAGAATGGGGACGGACATGGGGTTGTGAGCGTAGTAGGAAGCGAGAACTTTGTCCACGGCCTGGTCGCTCCAGAAAGGGTCATATGCAGGGTGGGCGAGAAGCTTGTTCCAGAAGCCGATCTGCTCCACGCCGTGCTGGCGGCCCAGTTCACCCGCGGAGCCTGCGCGCATGTAGAGGTCATAGTCGTCGAAGCTCGAGGTCCACCATCTGGCCCGCGGGTCGTTGTCGCGCGTGCCGGCCTGCTCGTAGATGTAGGGCAGGTTCTGCTGGCGGAAGGCGCCGTTGTGGAACCAGTCGTCGCCCATCCAGCCATCGACCATGGGGTTCATGGGCACGGAGACCCTGAGAGCGGGGTGCGGATGCACGAGCGCCATTAAAGGCAGGAAGCCATCGTAGGAGATGCCGAGGATACCGACCTTGCCGTTGGTCTCGGGGATGTTTTTGACGAGCCAGTCGATGGTGTCGTAAGTGTCGGTGGATTCATCGACGGGAGTGGGATTCTGCGGCCCGTGGATGGGGCGGTTCATCACGTAATCGCCCTCGGAGCCGTACTTGCCGCGGATGTCTTCGACCACGCGGATGTAGCCACCCTCGACGATCACGTCCGTCGCGTTGTCGTAGCCGTAGAGGACTGGTCCGAGGTGGGAGCTGGCGGCGTGGCTGGTGAGCTGGTCGGCGCTGTAGGGCGTCCGCGTAAGCAGGATGGGCGCGTGCGAGGCTCCTTTGGGCACGAGAATCACCGCATGCAGGTGAACACCATCGCGCATGGGAATCATCACGTCACGGCGGGCGTAGTCGAAGGTGCCGGTGCTGGGCGCGAGGTGCGCGGGCGTTTCGCTGGGGTACTCCGGGTAGAGCGGCTTGGCAGAATCGGCGACGCCAGATTGAGCCAGCGCAAAAAGCGGGAGCGCGAAGAGCGCGGCAAAGCAGAAGGGTGTACGCAGATTGAAAGCGGGCATGGAAAGAAGCTCTCAGAGGCGCGTTCTGAGCGCAAGCAAAAAATTGTGCGAGCGAATGGCGCGCTTATCGCACAAAGGCCGAGAGCACAAGCGTGCCGGCGAAGCCGACCACGGAGAGGACGCTTTCGAGAATGGTCCAGGTGGCGAAGGTCTCCTTCATTTCAAGGTTGAAGAAGGACTGAATCATCCAGAAGCCGGGATCGTTGACCTGCGAGAAGACCAGCGAGCCGGTGCCAGTGGCGAGGACGAGCAACTCGGGGCGGACGCCGATATGCGGAGCCATGGGCGCGAGGATGCCTGAGGCGACTGCCATGGCGACCGTGGCTGAGCCCATGGAGACGCGAACGACCGCGGCCAGCAGCCAGGCCAGAACCAGCGGCGGCATGTGCGCGCCGAGAGCGAGCGAGACGGTTGCCTGGGCAGCGCCGGAGTCGCGGAGGATGCCGCTGAGGCCGCCGGCGGCGGCGAGAATGATGAGTACATTGGCGATGGGCTCGAAGGATTCTGAAGTGAGGCGGCGCAACAACTCGGGGCCGTGATGGCGATGGGTCTGCACATGGGGACCGAGCGTGGCCAGCGCGGCCAGAACGGCCAGCAGCAACGCCACGTCGGGACTGCCGATGAAGTGCAGTATTTGGTTCAAGAGTGAGCCGGACGCCGTAAGCGCGTCGGCCCAACTGCCAAGGAAGATCAGCGCGATCGGGAAGAGGACCGCGGCGGCCGCGCGGATGGGGCCAGCGGGTGAGGGAAGCGGTTCGTCCGCGCTGCCGCATTCCGGAACCGTGTCCGGCATGGACAGAAAAATGGCCGGGGCTTCTTCCAGCGCAGGCGCACCGGCGGCGTGGTCTTTGCCGGGCCAGAAACGCGCAAGAAGCCAGCCCAGAACCGGTCCTGCCATCACGCCTGCCGGGAGAGCAACGAGCAGACCGAGCAGGATGGTGCGGCCCATATCCGCGTGGTACTGCACAACGGCGAGCATGGCGGCGGGATGGGGCGGGAGCGTGCCGTGCACGATGGAAAGTCCGGCGAGGAGCGGAATGCCCACGAGGATGGGCGTCTTGCCGCTGCGGCGAGCGGCCGCGGCGACGATGGGCATCATGAGCACGAGGCCAACTTCAAAGAAGACCGGCAGGCCTACGAGGAGACCGAGACCCAGGAGGGCCCATGGAAGACCGCGCTCGCCGCAGCCTTCGACTAGGGCTTTGCCGAGGGCGGCAGCGCCGCCCGATGCCGCGAGCAATTGGCCGAGGATGGCGCCGAGGCCAAGGATGATGGCGATATGCCCCATCAGGCTCCCAACTCCGCTGGCGAAGGAGGCCGGCACCTGCGCGAGCGGCATGCGCGCGGCGATGCCCAGACCCAGCGCCGAAACTGCAAGGCCCAAGGCGGGATGCAGGCGAAGCCGCGCGATGAGCGCCACGAGAGCGACAACCGCTGCTGCGGCGCAGACCAGCAGATACCAACTGGGAGGGGCTATAAGGACTGCGAGGGGCACGGAGGGATTATTCCATAGGACGCGAAAGAGTTGTATGCGCGCGGAAGGAACGTGCGGGGCAGCACAATTTGGGATTGCCTCTCTCTGCTACCATAAAGATGATTGCAGTTCCTGCCGCCCGAGTGGCTGATTTTCCGCCACCAGGAATTGTGAGCGAAGCGGCGGCCGGACCAACCCAGAAGGAGAATTCCCATGCCATTAGTTTCCATGCGGCAACTGCTGGACGAGGCCGCCAAGGGCGGATACGGCGTCGGCGCGTTCAATGTCAACGATATGGAACAGATTCAGGCCATCATGGAAGCGGCGAAAGAGACGAAGTCGCCGGTCATCATCCAGGCCAGCCGCGGCGCGCGCCAGTTTGCGCAGGATCGCTATCTTTTTCATCTGATTCTGGCGGCGAGCGAACTCTACCCGGAGATCCCCATCGCCATGCATCAGGATCACGGCAACAGCTTTGAGACCTGCAAGAGCGCCATCGAGCTGGGCTTTACGTCGGTGATGATGGATGGATCGCTGAAGGCCGATGGCAAGACACCCGCCAGCTTTGAAGAGAATGTGGAAGTGACGCGTAAGGTCGTGGATTTCGCGCACGAGCGCGGCATCACCGTTGAGGGCGAGATCGGCGTGCTGGGCGGCGTGGAAGACGGGCATGGCGCGGGCGGCAGCGGACTCGACCACATCACCGACCCGGATCAGGCAGTCGAGTTTGCCGAGCGCACGGGCGTGGATGCTCTGGCGATCGCGATTGGAACCAGCCACGGCGCGTACAAATTTACAAAGAAGCCGGATGGCTCGGTGCTGAAGATGGATGTGCTGATCGCCATTCACAAGCGGCTACCGAATACGCACCTTGTGATGCATGGCAGCTCGTCTGTGCCGAAGGATCTGCAGGACATCGTGAACCAGTACGGCGGCAAGCTGAAAGAGACCTGGGGCGTGCCCGTGGAAGAGATTCAACTGGGCATCCGCAACGGCGTGCGGAAGATTAATGTGGATACGGACAACCGCCTCGCCATCACCGGCGCCATTCGCAAGGTGCTGTGGGAGAGCCCGGAGAAGTTCGACCCCCGCGACTACATGAAGCCTGCGCGCGAAGCAATGCAGAAGGTGGTTGCGCTGCGCATGACGCAGTTTGGCCAAGCTGGGCACGCCGGCGATTACCAGCCCGTTTCGATCGCCGATATCGCCAAAGGCTACAAGGACGGATCGCTGAGCACCCGTCCGCTGGTGGCCGCAAAGTAAGGCCGATTCTTCAAAGTCTCGCAAGACAGCCGGGCCGCTCTGCGTTGGAGCGGCCTTGCTCTTTAGGCCCATGGACTTACGCCATTGCAATGAGCGCGCGAGAGGCTCAGGACAAAGCCGGAACCCTTGCTGCGTTGCAGTACGATGGAGTTGCAGGCCGCGCTCGATGCCTGTCGCGCCTGCGTGAGCGTTCCCCATGGCGAAGCAGGCCTTTTATCGCGCCGCTGAAGAGATGGCGCCCGACACGACAGCAGACACCTATCTACGCCCGGCGTTCTCGCTGCAGGTCCGAGTCAGGCGGCAGCTCTGGAACATCTGCTGGCCGCTCTTGTACCGGCCATCGCCGCGCCCCTGGCATGGATGGCGTGCATGGGTGCTGCTAATCTTCGGCGCGAAGATGGGCCCGAACTGCCATTTTTATCCGGGCTCGCGGATATGGGCGCCGTGGAACCTGGAGTGTGCCGATCAGGTCACGGCGGGCGATGGCACAGAGATTTAGAACCCCGCTCCGATCCGCTTCGGGAGCCACGCCATCCTGTCGCAGGGGGCGTATCTCTGCGGGGCGACCCATGATTACGATGACCCGGCATTTCCCTTGCTGGCCTATTCCATGCAGGTTGGGGCCTGCGCCTGGATCTGCGCGCGTGCCTGCGTCAGTCCTGGCGTGGACGTCGGCGAGGGCGCGGTTCTGGGACTCGCGTTGGTCGCCACGCGCGATCTGGAGCCATGGGGCGTGTATGCCGGGGTTCCCGCGGTGAAAGTGAAAGAGAGAAAGCGGCAGCAAGCTCCGCAGATCTCCGGCTGAGCCGCCTGAGTTCCTGCAAAGATTCATGCCGCGCGCAACCGCGCGATGCGCATCTGGCGCGGTTTGACGGAAGGAGGCGCTTCTCCATTTTCAAGGATGGATTTCAACGTCGCGAAGTGCGGTAGGGCGGAAGCAGGGCTCCGGTATAGTGGGGGCAGGCATGAAATCTGCAGCGCGGCGCAAAGTTATCCTTCTCCATTTCTCCGGGCCGGACAAGCCGGGACTCACCGCAAAGCTCACATCGATTCTGGCTGGCTTTGACCTCGCCATTCTTGATATTGGCCAGGCGGTCGTGCAGGAGAATCTTGCCCTCAGCATCCTCGTTGAGCTGCCCCATGGGTCAGATTTTCAGCCGTTGAAGGCGGTTCTTCAGCAAGGAGCGGAGGAACTTGAACTTCACGCGCGATTCCGTCCGGTGGCGGAGGAGGCGCTGCAGCACTGGCTGCACGGGTTGGGCCACAATCATTTCATCCTCACGCTGCTGGGTCGGGAGATTACGGCGGAACAGCTCGCGCGCGTGAGTGCAGTCATTGCGCAACACGGGATGAATATCGAGCGCATCGATCGTCTTTCGGGACAGCTATCGGTAGGGGAGTTGCCGGCTAACGCATGTGTTGAGCTGGCAATCAGCGGCGACTTGAACCGCGAGGACGGCATGCGCGCGGAATTTCTGCACGTGGCGCAGGACCTCGCCATCGATATCGCCTTCCAGCGCGAAAGCATCTTCCGGCGCAATCGCAGGCTGTTTGTCTTCGACATGGATTCCACGCTGATCCAGGGCGAGGTAATCGATGAACTCGCGAAGCTCGCGGGCGTCGGCGCGGACGTGTCGCGGATTACAGAAGCGGCGATGCGGGGCGAACTCAACTTTGACGAGAGTTTCACGCGCCGGGTCGGCCTGCTGAAGGGGCTGCAGGAAGAGAAGGTGTACAGCCTGCTCGAATCGATTCCTCTGGCGGAGGGCGCGGAGCGTCTGATCCGCACACTGAAGCTGCTCGGCTACAGAACGGCAATTCTCTCCGGAGGCTTCAACTTCTTTGCGCGATCGCTGCAGGAGCGGCTCGGAATTGACGAAGCGCACTCGAATGAACTGGAGATTGTGGATGGGCGCGTGACGGGTCGCGTGATCCTTCCCATCATCAACGGAGCAAAAAAGGCGGAACTGCTGGCCGGGATCGCAGGCCGGGAAGGCATCTCTCTGGAGCAGGTGGTCGCCGTCGGAGATGGGGCGAACGATATTCCCATGTTGAATCTCGCTGGTATGGGGATCGCGTATCGCGCCAAGCCGCTGGTACGCCGGAGTGCGGATCAATCCATCTCCTGCCTCGGTCTGGATGGCCTGCTCTATCTGCTGGGCGTGCGGGACCGGGACCTGTGGCCGCACAGCCTGTAGACGCGGCTCTCGAAGTACAGTGAAGTCGGACCACTGCCTAAAGAGCCATCGCAGGCTGCTGTCCTGACTTGCCTGCGCAACATCTCTCCCGATAGAGTGTCTCCGAGACGCAGTGGACCTGCCATCGCTCTTCGCCTGCAGCGTCTTGGCCGAATCTGCTCGCCGCGATTTGCCCGGACCCCATTTCAAAAGGACCCGCTCATGCCTTCCTCGCCATCTTCTCCAAGCGCATCTGGCGCAGATTCCCATTCACGAGACCTGGATTCGGTCCTGCGCGAAAACCGGATCTTTCCACCGACCGAAGAGTTCAGTCAGCGCGCATATATCAAGAGCCTAGATGAGTACGAGCGGCTCTATAAAAAATCCATCGACGATCCGGAGAGGTTCTGGGCCGAGGCGGCGCGCGAGCTGCACTGGTTCAAGCCGTGGGAGAAGGTGATGGAGTGGAACCTTCCTTCGGCGCAATGGTTCGTCGGCGGGCGCATCAATTTGAGTTATAACTGCCTCGACCGTCATGTGACGGGGCCGCGCCGCGGCAAGACGGCGCTGATCTGGGAGGGCGAACCGGGTGAGGTGCGGCGCCTCACCTACGCCGAGTTGCTCGCGGAAGTGCAAAAGCTTGCCAACGCGTTGAAGAGCCTGGGCATCCAGAAAGGCGACCGCGTTGCGATCTACATGGGCATGACGCCCGAACTCGCGATTGCCCTGCTGGCATGCGCGCGCATCGGCGCGGTTCATTCCGTTATCTTTGGCGGTTTTGCCGCGACTGCCATTGCCGATCGTGTGAACGATGCCGGATGCGTGGCGATTCTCACGCAGGATTCGAGCTATCGGCGCGGCAATCAGGTGTTGCTGAAGCGCACGGTGGATGAGGCGCTGCATGCCTGCCATACGGTGAAGCATGTGGTGGTGCTGCGGCGAACCGGCTGCGACGTCCACATGGAGAAGGGACGCGACCACTGGTGGCATGAGCTGGTGGAGAATGCCAGCGCCGACTGCCCGGCGGAGCCACTGGATTCTGAGGACCCTCTCTACATCCTCTACACTTCGGGCACGACGGGAAAGCCGAAGGGACTCGTCCACACGACGGGCGGCTACGCGGTGCAGACGTACCTGACGACAAAGTACATCTTCGATCTGCGGGATGAGGACATCTACTGGTGCACGGCGGATATCGGCTGGGTGACGGGGCACTCGTATGTGGTGTATGGCCCCCTGCAGAATGGCGCGACGGTGCTGATGTATGAGGGCGCGCCGAACTGGCCCGACTTTTCGCGCTTCTGGAAGATTGTGGACGACCATCAGGTGAGCGTGTTCTACACCGCGCCCACGGCGATTCGCGCGTTTATCAAGTGGGGCGATGAGCACGTCGACAAGCACAAGCTGGACTCGCTGCGGCTTCTGGGGACGGTCGGCGAGCCGATCAATCCAGAAGCCTGGATGTGGTATCGCGAGAAGATTGGCCACAATCGTTGCCCCATCGTTGATACGTGGTGGCAAACCGAAACAGGCGCCATCATGATCGCGCCGGTGCCCGGAGCGGTTGCGGCAAAGCCGGGCTCAGCCACCCGGCCCTTCTTCGGCATTCTACCCGAGGTGGTGACGCGCGCGGGAGAACCGGTTCCGGCGGGCAGCGGGGGACTGTTGGTGATTCGCAAGCCATGGCCCTCGATGGCGAGGACAGTCTATGGAGATCCCGAGCGTTACCGGCAGACTTACTGGAGCGACGTGCCGGGTTGCTACTTCACCGGCGATGGGGCGCGACAGGATGCGGATGGCTACTTCTGGCTGATGGGTCGTGTGGACGATGTGATTAACGTGAGCGGACACCGGCTCGGCACGATGGAAGTCGAGTCGGCGCTGGTGGCGCATCCCAAGGTCGCCGAAGCGGCGGTCGTCGGCAGACCCGATGATTTGAAGGGTCAGGCGATTTCAGCCTTTGTGACACTGGAGAGCGGGAACGAGCCCAGCGAAGCGCTGAAGGATGAGTTACGAAAGTGGGTTGCGAAGGAGATCGGCGCTCTGGCGAGGCCGGATGACATTCGATTTACCGAAGCGTTGCCCAAAACGCGCAGCGGCAAGATTATGCGCCGGCTGCTGCGGGATCTGGCCACGCACGGGGAGATCAAGGGCGACACAACGACGCTCGAGGACTTCACTGTGATTGCCAAACTGCGCGAGGCAGAAGAAGGCTGAAGCTCGCTGCAGACTGCGAGTCAGGCGACGACGCGGTCTCGCTGCCGGCCTTTGAGCAACTCGGTGACGAAGTAGCCGGCAGCGAGCAGCGATATCCAGAGCACGGGATAGCGATAGCGTACATCCGCGACGACCACATAATACATAAGCGGATAGATGCTTAGGACAACAAGAAAATAGAGTACGACTCCCTGTCTGCGCATCGCGAGCAGGATGAATCCTGGTATGGAAAGCGCCGTGATTGCCCAGACTCCATATGCGATGCGCATCTGCTGGCGCGACCACTTTTGTGCGTAGTGCGGAATCGAAAACGCGTTCTGGAATTTCTTGGTGGGTGGGATCCAGTCGGCGGCCGGAAACCAGAATTCGACGAAGCGGTCGAGCGTGAGCGACGCAAAGCGCATAGGGTGGGATAGAACCCACGCTTTTGTATCGGCAACGCGGGCGCGATCGTAGCGCACTTCACCCATGCTTGCGAGGATTCTGGCTTCGTCTACGCTGGCATTTGGATGATGGGACTGATAGCAATTGTTGAATTCGTCACGAATCAGAGTTGAGCCAGCGCAGTCGTTGTTCGAGGCGTAGAGCGTCATCCCAAGGTTGGTTCTCACAACGAAAGCGCCCAGTTCAACGTAGTTTCGAAGTGACCACCCGAACCAGAACAGCCCCCAAATGCCCAGCAGGATCAGGGGCTCACGGAGGGAGCGCAGCTTGAAGTTGCCGGCGCTCCACCAGAGGAATGCGATCCAAGGGACGATAATCAGGATCACAGAAGGGTTGAGTAGGAAAAGGATTCCGGCGAGAACACCTCCGAGGATTGCAGCACGGAGGGGAAAGCGCCCTGCCATGCCGGTGGGGTGCGTGATGAGGCAGAAAACGAGAATGCCCAGCACGCTGAGATTGGTATCCCAGCCCGGGATGGATTGCATGGCGGCCAGCCAGAAGATGCCCGCGAAGACTCCGGGGACGCAGTCGCCGAGGATCGTCTGAGACAGGCGCGGAAGTAGCGAAGCCGTAAATGCATTGGCAAGCGTCGCAAGCATGATCGAGGCGACATAGACATACGCGGGAAGGCGAAATATCCGAAAAAGAATCGAGAGCAGCCACGGGTACAGCGGTGGATTGACCGCTGTGGGTCCGGTGGCCAGGGTTCCGAATGGGTTGGCATAGGCGCCATGCGCCACGAGATTTTCGGCGAGCTTGATCATCTCCGCGCCAGGCATGACGGGCAGCATGATCTGCGATGCGATGCCAATGCACCCCGCGGCGAGAAAGAGCAGAATCGCCGCATCCGCATGATGGACGCGGAGGAATGCAAGGAATTTACTCAAGTGCTGGCTCCGGCTGCATCCAGATTAGCCGATGCAGCAACAGACGCAAGATAGCACTTTCTGCCAAATGCATCCGGAGAGTAACTCGATGCAGTCAAGACGACTGAGGATAATTGGGCAGGTCACTCATTCCTGCCCGAACGCATCTGTTCCGATTTCAGAAGTGATACGCCACGCCGAGGGCGGCGCGTGCATTCCATCGAATGTGCGGCGAGTCGCCTTGTTGATAGGGAACCACCGTGAAATCCGAGAAGATGTCGTCTCCATAGAGGCGCAGAGAAACCCGGGGTTTGATGTGATAATCCATGCCCATTCCAATGCCGCCTGCGGGCGAAGCCGAGGGCGAGATGTTCACGCCGCCGGTATGTGCGATGCCCAGTAGTGCGTGCACGAACACGCTGGTGGGACCATAGAGTCCCGCGTGCAACTCAGGGCCGCCGAGGTAATAGTCAACGGAAGGCTTGCCCACTGCAGCGTTTGAGGCGGTAGTCTGCCACGCGTAATGGCCCCCATCGAAGGTGAGGCCAAAATACTTTCCCCAATCCCGGGTGATGGACGCGGAGATTCCCTGCAATCCGCTGCGGGACTGGTTGACCTGGTTGATGCTTGTATATCCCCAACCGGCAAAAACCGTGTAGTTATAGCTGGGGCCAACCTGGCGCAGATGTGGCTTTTCTGGAGCAATCTGTGATAGAGCCGTGCGGGGCAAAAGAGCCGATCCAGCGGCCAGTGTCATCAGCAACAACGTTCTCTTCAATGCGAAAATCTCCTCAATTCAATCCCGCGAGGGATTGCCCGTGCGCTTCGTGCTGCGGCCTATGGCGAGTCGGGAAACGGGGCCGGCAAGAAACGATCCGGTCTCTGCGTAGACGCTCAACATGCCCGCCGGTGAGCGGCGCCTGGGTTGATCTGGTACACCTATAGACTATCGTTTCACCCCCATGCTGCAGAAGGGCAGGAGAGTGTTTATGTTGTTCCAGGGTCAGTTGCCCGTGGGTGAAATCCTGCAGCAGTCGCCCGCGGAGGGCGGCTCGTTCGCGCTTGCATCCAATACGATCTTCCAAGTCCCGTCCGGCTGCCGGCGCCAGATGCTGATGTAGCGTCCGCTCGTGGCGATCGGATTGCCATGAATGTCCTTCCCCCGGCCCTCGTAGTGGCCCCACGTGTAGCCCATGTCGCCGGATGGTCCCATCAGCGCGTCCGTCGGGGCCCATGTGAGCTGATATTTGTCAGGAGACCACTGTACGGCTCGGATAATGGCAACTAAACCCACGACCGGGGCGATTCCGTTGCCGAGCAGGACGGCATCGGGGGCAAACCACTCCTGGAAGGCCGTGCCGCCTTTTTCCGCGACGGCCTTGGCAAAGTGCGCCTCAAGATCGAAGAGAAGCGTTTTGCCAGGGCTCATCGTCGAATCCACGAGCGGGTTTGGCGGAGCCGGCTGATTGCCAGGCTGAAGCAGTTGCGCAGACGCCGGCAGGCTGCTCAGGATACACGCCGCTAAAAGCGCCCGGAACAAGCCTAGGAGACTGTAACGCATACGCAGATTCTGCCATGAAGAGCCGACGAACCGCATCTCAAGCCTGGATCTGGGTGCAAGGAAGATTGAGGATTGCCACCTTGGCAGCCCTGCGACCGATGATTTCGACCATTCAATGTATGCTCCCATAGCTCGAAGAAAGCCTGCTTCGAAACGCCATGAAGTTGCAGATTGTTATACTTGAGTGGCACAATGGCGCGGTCCTTAGTTTGTTGTGCTGAGTGACTCGTTGGCGTGCAAATTCTTTCGGCTGTAGCGTTTTCGCATCGCCCTGAATCGCGCGCGGGAATTCCGCAGGTTGACCGGTTGGATCGGGAGAAGGAAACCATGGCTGCTCTGCTGGAATCAATCCACTCACCGTCCGATGTCAAGCGTCTCAGCCCCCCGCAAATGATGGAACTTGCAGAAGAGATCCGCAGCTTCCTCATTCAGACTCTTTCCAAGACCGGCGGGCACTTGGGGCCGAATCTGGGAGTGGTGGAGCTGACACTCGCGCTGCACGCTGTCTTTGATACGCCACAGGACAAAATCCTCTTTGATGTAAGTCATCAAGCCTATGTGCACAAGATCGTCACGGGCCGGCTCGACCGCTTCGAGACAATCCGGCAGCCGGGCGGGCTGAACGGCTTCATGCTGCGGACGGAGAGCGAGCACGACTGCTATGGCGCTGGACATGCAGGCACTGCGCTCTCTGCGGCGCTGGGTATGGCCGTGGCGCGCGACCTCGCGGGCGGCAGTGAGCACGTGATTGCGGTGGCCGGCGATGCGGCTTTCACCAACGGCATTACATTTGAGGCGTTGAACAATATCGCCGAACAGACGAAGCGGCTCATCGTGGTTCTCAATGACAACGAGTGGTCGATTGACCGCAACGTGGGAGCCATCGCGCGGCACTTTCATCGTATTGTGACCAACGAACACTACCGCTCCTTCCATGAGTCCGCCGCGCGTCTCGTTGAGCGCTTTGGCGGGAAGACTGCGGTGAACGTCGTGCGCCGCGCCGAGGAGGCGGCGAAGAGCATCCTGTGGCCGTCCATCCTCTTTGAGGAGTTCGGGCTGCAGTATTTCGGCCCCATTGATGGACACAACATTCCCCTGTTGATTGAAACCTTCAAGTTTCTCAAGGCGGAGAATCGTCCGGTGCTTCTGCACGTTCTGACGCAGAAGGGGCGCGGCTATCAACCTGCTCTGGATGGACAGAAGAAGTTTCATGGATTGGGTCCATACGATCCTGAGACCGGCAAGACAGCACCGGCAGGCCAGATAACCTATTCAGAGGTGTTTGCAAATACTCTGGTCGAGCTTGCAAATAAGGATGAGCGCGTCGTCGCGATCACCGCCGCGATGCCGAATGGCACGGGCCTGGATCTTTTTCGCCCGCACCACCCGCGCCGCTACTTCGACGTTGGGATTGCGGAGGAGCATGCGGTCATCTTTGCGGCAGGCATGGCGACACGCGGCTTTCGCCCGGTCTGCGCGATCTACTCGACCTTCCTGCAGCGCGCCTTCGATCCGATTGTGCACGATGTATGCCTGCAGAAGCTGCCCGTGGTCTTCTGCATGGATCGGGCGGGTCTTTCGGGCGATGACGGACCGACGCATCACGGCCTTTTCGACATTAGTTACCTGCGCGGCATCCCCGACATCGTTCTGATGGCGCCCAAGGATGAAGACGAGCTTGCCGACATGATGAAGACGGCTCTCGAGCTTTCTGGCCCGAGTGCAATCCGGTATCCGCGGGGTACCGTCGCTGGGGTAGCCCGCAAAGATACGCCGCAGGCGCTGCCCGTGGGCAAGGCCGAAGTGCTGAGCGACGGATCGGACGTTGCGATTCTCGGACTTGGGCTGATGATCGAGCTTGCGAAAGGCTTATGCGCGCAGCTTAAGAGGGAAGGCTTCTCCGCTGCGGTGATCAATCCCCGCTTTGTGAAACCGCTCGATCGCGAGCTTCTTCATGCCTATGCCCAAAAGGTTGCGGCCTTCGTCACCTTTGAAGATCACGTCAAGATGGGAGGCTTCGGTTCCGCTGTGGTTGAGGCTCTGGAAGAGATGGGTCTCGCAGTTCCAGTGCTCTCCATTGGCTGGCCAGACCAGTTCATCGAGCATGGAAAAGTCGATGCTTTGCGCAAACAATACGGCCTGACTGCGGAGGACGCATTCGCCCAGGTATTGCCGCTGCTCAAAGCTCGCCAGCGACGTACGCTTGCCGCCAGTTGATGCAGGACTCATTTGGAATATGCAGCATCCGCGGTTGTGCGCGATTGCGGCCCCGATGTTGCGGTCTGGACTTCGCCACCCATGGTTCGACCGTGTGCGACAATCCCAAAAAGAACGTATTTATTATGCGCTATCTTCATCATGGTCTCGTGTGGCTCACTATGGCAGCCGCGGGGTCTTCTCTGACATGGTGTCAGGCTTCGACTGCAACTCCAATTGTCCTGACCGGCGGAACAGTTGTCGACGTTTCGAACTGGGGCCGATCCGCGCGCGACCTGCAGGATGCGGTTGTAGTGATCAACGGGACCTTAATCAGTGCCGTTGGCTCCCGCGCGGATGTGCCGATTCCCAAGGATGCACGGGTGATTCCCTGCGCTGGCAAGTTCATCATTCCCGGCCTCGTGGACGGCTTTGCCGGAATGAGCACCCAGGGGCAGGCCAGCGCCAATCTCTACATGGGAGTAACGACCGTGGTGGCGCGGGCAGACGCAGAGCGCGGCCATATTGATTTCGCCGCCAATCCAAGCCCGCACCTCTACTTGGTGGACTCCATCGGATCAACCGATGATTGGAGTCTGTTGGCTAACGAGAAGGGCTGGGCGGCTCGGCTGCGCGTCAACGGACATCCGATGGAGCTGAGTCCGGATGACACGGCCCGGCAATTAAACGATACGCTGCACCTCGGCACGCGTGTGGTCTGGCTCGGCGCGGACCTTACGGCCGCCAATACGCAATGGATTATCACTCATGCGCATCAGATGGGCCTGGTCACCTACGGCGATTTTGTCGCCACCCCCTACAGCGTCGGCATCGAGTCCGGCGTGGATGCGCTCATCCACATGAGCCACTATGAACTGGGACTTATCCCGGACGAGTTGCAACGTCCGCTTGTGGATGACCCCTACGGTGCGGCCGCCACGACTGCGTATGACTACGCGCAGCATCTGCCACCGACCGATCCGCACATCCGCACGTACGCGCGAACTCTCGTCACGCATCACGTGGCCCTTGCGCCTGCATTCAGTGAATTCTTCCTGCGCCTGCCGGAACACAGAAATCTGTGGAAGGAGCCCGCAGCGTCGCTGCTGGATGCAAATCATCTCTCCAATCCACCGGATCGAACGACCGGTGAAGCGACGTATCCGCTGTCCACATGGACTCGGCATCTGCCCAACACGGCTTTGCGGTGGCTTGAAGAAGGCCAGAGAAAAAAAGCCGATCAGGCGGCGATGCGTTGGTGGCAGATCAACAGCGCAATCTTTTCATCCGGACCACATTATCTTGCAGCTTCTGGAGCGCCGGCGATGGGGACGATGCCCGGCATCTCGCTTCACACCGAGCTTGAATTGCTTGTAAGGCTGGGGTTGTCACCGCGCGAGGCTCTTGCTGCGGCGACGAACAATTATGCGCTGCAGTTTGGCTGGCGCGAGTTGGGTGAAATCGCTCCGGGGCGACGCGCGGATATTCTCGTCGTCGACGGCGATCCAACCGTCAGCATCTGGAATGTGCGGCGCATTTCCACCTTGCTGCTGGATGGGAACGTGGTGGATCGCGAGACTCTTCCACCACCCCACAAATAAGCACCGCATACCCGTCCTCTGCGTGAAATGGAGCGCGAGGGGATAACCGGCAGTCTTCGGGTGGTGCGCGTGTGCAAGCTAGCCAGTGCCAGACATTTTTGAGGCTCCATGGCTGCATCATGTACCGTATCGATAGAGACTGCAATTTAGACCGGCAGAGGGAATCATCAAACAGGAGCGAAATCGCCGCATACCGCGCAAGAAGCACAATCGGTTACTCGTGCTGATCGCGGCATATAAGGTTTTGCAGGCCGCTCTGTTTGCGGCTGTTGGCATCGGTGCACTGCATCTGCTCCACAAAGATGCCAGCGACGTGCTCGCGCAGGTTACTACCGCCCTTCGATTCAATCCTGAATCAAGGTTTGTGAACTTTGTGCTGGATGAGGCCGCTCTGCTGAACGACCCTATTCTAAGGCGGATCGGGCTGGTTGCCTTCAGCTACGCGGCGGTGAGCCTGGTGGAGGGCATCGGGCTCTATTTGGAAAAGGCCTGGGCGGAGTATCTGACGCTGATCATCACGGCCTCGTTTCTTCCTTGGGAGGTTTTTGAGGTGTTCCGGCGGCTGACATGGGTGCGGGTTGCCCTGCTGATCGTCAACGCGCTAGTCTTCCTGTACCTCCTCAAGCTCGTATCCACCCGAAAAAAGCAGCAGGAAATGATCGAAGGCGACTAGGACGATTACCTTCTGCAGTAGCCTATCCGGCGGTGGAAAGGAAACAGTAGTGATGAACCACATCAATCAACACTACAGATTGTACTTTCTGCTGGCTTCCAGCCAATTAGAAGCGTAGGCGCACGCTCACTTCTTCCACTCACTACAGATTCCAAAGGTTTTTGCGCTTTCAACAGATTTTCGTGTTGGAGGGAGCAACAACCTGGGCTATTATCGTGTCTGAAGTGGAGTAAAAGGGAGTAAAAGGGAGTCAAGGCTTACTTTCTAGGTCAAGATTACCTAATTTCTTCCCGATAGCAAGGTTGATTCAGGCCGGGGCATGTTCAGAACCACTTTGGGCACCCCGGTTGTGCAGCAGTTCTCAACGCGGCAGTGAGAGCAAGGCGGAATTGATGTTCAGAGGCAACCATCCGGCGAAGGTTGATGAGAAAGGGCGGCTGAAGCTGCCTGCCGCCTTCAAGCAGCTAATGGATGCCGCAAACGTGACCCAGTTCTATGTGACGAGTGTGGATGGGAAGAGCGCCGAAATCTGGCCCTTGCCAGAGTGGGAGAAGAGGGAAGCGCAACTGGCGGATTCCAGCACGATGGACGACGCGGTGCGCAAGTACCTGAATCTGACCAGCTATTTCGGTCAGCAAGTGGAAATGGACAGCCAGGCGCGGATCCTGTTACCGCAGATTTTGCGCGGGACCGCGAAACTCGATGCCGAAGTCACTGTGTTTGGCATGAGGACCTATCTCGAAGTTCACAACCGCGAGGTCTTCGAGAAGAACCTCCAGAGCAACGAATTGACGGCCGAGGATCGCAGGGCGATGGCGGCGATTCTGAGCCGGCGCAGTTGAAGCAAACGCCCCCAAGGGGGATCGCATGACGAAGCACCGAGAACGCCATGTGCCAGTTCTTTTACAAGAAGCGATTGAGTTCTTGAATGTGCGCCCGGGCGGGCTGTACGTGGATTGCACGCTGGGTCTGGCCGGACACGCTGCGGAGATTGTGCGGCGGTTGAGCGCGCAGGGACGGCTGATCGGCTTTGACCGCGATCCGCAGGCGCTGGCCCTCGCGAAGAAGAAGCTGGCGAGCGTGGTGGAAGAGATGGGAACGGCTGCACCCCGATTCGAACTGGTTGGCGAAGCGTTCGGTTCGATCGCCAGACATGTAGACGCAGGTTCTGTCGATGGCATTCTGGCGGACGTTGGAGTCAGCAGCATGCAACTGGACGAAGCGCACAGAGGATTCAGTTTTCAGGCAGATGGGCCTTTAGATATGCGGATGGATCCGCGTGGGGGCCTGACTGCCGCACAAGTGGTGAATGAGGCGAGCGAGCGCGAGCTTGCAGACCTTATTTACGAATACGGAGAGGAAAGGAGGTCGCGGAGAATCGCCAGAGCCATTGTGCGCGGGCGGCCGGTGACGACAACCGGGCAGCTAGCCAGGATTGTCGCAGCCGCCGCCCCGGCAATGAAGCAGGACAGAATTCATCCTGCAACGCGAACCTTTCAGGCGCTCCGGATTCGAGTGAACAGCGAACTGGACGAGATTCGTGAATTGATGGAGGCCGCACCAAAGTTGCTTAAGCCCTCCGGACGTGTCGTCATCATCAGCTTTCATTCACTGGAAGATCGCATCGTGAAAGACAGTTTGCGTGAGGGTGCGAGGACAGGAATCTGGGAGATTTTGACGAAGAAGCCAGTCATCGCGCGGGAAGAGGAAATGGATCGGAATCCAAGGGCGCGTAGCGCAAAGTTGAGAGCGGCAGAGAGACGAAATCAGGCGAAGGGACTGCGGTGAATGGGGTCCGCAGGCGAGGAGACAGAAGATGGCGGCATGCACAACAACTTATAGTGAGATGGGCCGCGGCTGGCCGGTGCGCGTGGCCGAACATAATGCGGCGCTGCTGGAGCAGCAGCCTCTGCGGCGCAGGGGCGTGCGCACGCCTGAAGTCATGTTCGCCAGGCATTTTGACAATTCGCGCCTGGTGAAGGCGCCGGATCCGGTGCGCCTGCGCCAGATGCGCTCCTTCTCGGCTGCTCTGTTTATGCTTTTTTCCCTGGTCATGGTCTATGGTCTGCAGCACTTCAGTGCAATTGAAGGCTCCTATCGCCTGGAATCGGAGAAGCAGCTCAGGGATCAACTGCGCGAAGAGAATCGGCAACTTCGTTTGTCGGAGGCAGAGCTCTCACAGCCATCACGCATTGACGGTCTGGCGCGGCAGATGGGCATGACTGCTCCACAAGCTGGGCAGGTGGTACACGAGGATCTGCATCCGGATATGAGCGCACCTGTGATGGCGCAGGTGACACCGTTGCCATCGCCAGCCCGGTAGGTTCTGACGAGAGAGTTGTTCCCGAGTTGAATGAAATGCAGGTGACCCATCGCGCCAATCTGAACCGCAGCACCACCCCGCGCGCCGTGCCGATGAAGCAGGCGCGCTTCTGGCTTATCTGTGTGTTTTTTCTAGGATGGGCACTGGTGATTACAGCGCGTCTGGTCTGGCTGCAAGGCTTTCGCCATGCCGAGTATCTCGATCGGGCACAGCGCCAACAGCAACGCACAATCGAGGTTTCTCCCCATCGCGGCGTGCTGTATGACCGCAATATGCGAGAACTCGCGATGACGGTTCAGGTGGATTCAATCTATGCGGTTCCGTCAGAGATAGAAGATAAGGCAGCCGTTGCCAGAGAACTTGCGGGCGCCGTTCACATTGACCCTGAGGATGGATTCACAGCGGAGCAGGCGATTGCCGGTAGGCTGAATGAAGGCCGGAGCTTTGCCTGGGTAGCCAGGCGGGTGAAGCCGGAGGCGGCAGCGCGCGTGAAAGCCCTGAACCTGAAGGGTATCTACTTTCAAAAGGAATTCCAGCGCTTCTATCCGAACGATCTGATGGCGGCACAGGTTCTCGGCTATGTAGGGCTCGACGACAACGGCCTTGGGGGCTTGGAACAGAAGTTCGACAAGCGACTTCATGGAGCGCCAGGAGAGATGTTTACCGCGCTCGACGCGCGCCGGCGCATTGTGGGATCGACTGCGCGTGAGCCCGAAGCAGGGCAGAACCTTCAGTTGACGATTGACGAAAACATTCAGTTTATGGCTGAGCAGGCCCTGGACCATGCGATGCAAAGGACCCAGGCGGCCAATGGCACGGTAGTTGTGCAGGACGTGCATACCGGTCAGATTCTGGCGCTGGCAATTCGGCCTACGTTCAATCCGAATGATTTTCGTCACACGACACTGGCGCTTCTTCGTGACCATGCGGTGAGCGATGTCTATGAGCCCGGCTCGGTGTTCAAGCTGGTCACATATTCGGCAGCAATCGACCAGCATCTCGCGAAGCCGGATGACATGATTGATTGTCAGGGCGGACAAATAACGCTTGCAGGCCGCGTGATTCACGACGACAAGAGCGACCGCGGAATGGGTGTCGTGACGGTAGCGACGGCATTGGCCCGCTCCAGCGACGTAGCGGCTGTGAAGCTGGCCTTACGCGTCGGCCAGGATCGCTTCTATCAGTACATTCGAGATTTTGGATTCGGGAGCCGCACTGGGATGGAGTTGCCGGGAGAGACGCGCGGCCTGCTTCGCTCCCCCGCGAAGTGGAGCGGTTCGTCGATCGGCTCTATCGCGATTGGGCAGGAAGTGGGTGTTACCCCCCTGCAGCTTGTTTCCATGGTTTCGACCATTGCAAATGGCGGTGTGTACTTGCCGCCGCGAATTCTGATGCAGGGACAGAGCGCAATGACGAGTTCCAGCAAGTCGAATTCTGCGTTGCAGCCTGAGCCCTTCAAGCTCAATCAGGAACTCCCCGACCCGCTACCCGCGGGAGCGCACCGTGTGATCTCAACGATGAGCGCAGCGGAAATGCGAGAGATGATGGAGGGAGTCGTTCTGTATGGGACAGGCAAGCCCGCACAACTGAACGGCTACTCTTCCGGCGGGAAGACGGGCACCGCGCAGAAGGTGGACCCGGTCACGCACCTCTATTCGAAGACGATGCACATCGCATCGTTTGCCGGCTTCGCGCCGGTGAATAATCCAGTAATCTCGGTTGCCATCGTCATGGATTCACCCAAGGGCGACTACTACGGAACCGCAGTGTCGGCGCCTGTGTTCGCAGAGGTTGCACAGCAGGTGCTCGAGTACCTTGGTGTTCCGCACGATATCGAGCTACGCACACCGCGCGAGCAGGCCAAGGCCGCAAAGGCCGCATCCGAGGACGACGGAGAGCAGGACCAGGCAAACGTGAACGCTCTCTACGCTGCGGTGAATGACCTGCCGGTGGACGACCCATTGCATGTACAGCCAGCGAATCCAGATGGACCCGCAGCGGAACCGCCTGCGACCGTGGCGAAGAGCAAAACAACACCCTCGGCCAAGACGCAGGGTTCGCCGCGCGAACTATCAGGAAACGCTTCGGCCGAGCACTCAGATCCCGTGAACACGATCACTGTTGCGCATGTGGATGCGATTCAGGTCCCGAAGTTGACGGTCCCTTCCCTCATCGGACTGCCCATCCGCAAAGTGATTGAGGCTGCGGCAGCATCGGGTCTGGATGTGCAGATTCTGGGTACGGGCACCGCGCATGAACAGGCGCCCGCTCCCGGCACGCTGGTGGCGCAGGGCACGCGTGTCGTTGTGCATTGCGCACGATGAGGCTGAGCGGTCCGCCGCGCCTGCGCCTTGCCCAAGCGTAGAATCGATCTCACGATGACATGGAAAGAACTGGCTGATGAGATCACTTCCGTGGGTTCGGCGGGAGCGTCGCAGGAGAGTGTTACCGGCATCGAATATGACTCGCGCAGAGTGAAGCGGGGCTCAGTGTTTGTGGCCATGCGAGGTGGAACGACGGACGGAAACCGCTATGTGGAGAAAGCCATCGCCGCGGGAGCCGCTGGAATTATCACGGACTCCGCAGAGACCTTCGACCACTTGCTGGTATACCGCCCTGGTCTGCCGGTGCTGGAGGTGGAACACGGCAGGCGCGCTTTGGCTGAGGCTGCCGCCGCCTTCTATGGGCACCCTGAGCGCACACTCGCTGCGACGGGTATCACCGGGACGAATGGAAAAACGACAACGTCTTTTCTCACGGAAGCTCTGTTGAATGCGGCATCGCGGAAGACAGTGCTGGTCGGCACGATCGAGTATCACATCGCAGGAGAGGTTCGCCCTTCGCTCCACACGACGCCCGAATCGCGCGATCTGTTTGAGTTGATGGCCGAAGGCGTGCGGCGAGGAGCGACGGAGCTGGTCACCGAAGTGTCGAGTCACGCTCTGGAGCAACAGCGTGCAGCGGGCATTCCCTTTGATGTTACGGTGTTCACCAATCTCACGCGCGACCATCTGGACTATCACGGGACGATGGAGAAGTACTTTGCCGCGAAACGGCTGCTATTTGACGGCAGTGTGTATCCGGCGCCTCGCGTGGCCGTGCTCAACGCGCACGATCCGCACAGCGAGGAACTGGGCAGAGCAGCGGGGAGAGCCGGCGCCGAGGTCCGAACCTATGGCATCGATCGGGGAGACTGGCGTGCGATCGGACACAAACTCACGCCTGCTGGAGCAGCGTTTTCGCTGCAGGCTCCTGTTGGAACCGCACAGATACAGTCCCGGCTTGCGGGTGAGGTCAACATTCTTAATCTTCTGGCGGCTATCGCGGCGGCGCATGCGCGCGGGATGAGCCTCGACCAGATTGCCGAAGCGTCGTCGCAACTCCAGCCGGTGCCGGGCCGCTTTGAACCAGTGGATGCCGGCCAGCCCTTTACCGTGATCGTGGACTACGCGCATACCGATGATGCGCTGCGCAACCTGACTCAACTCGCGCGGCAATTGACGCGCTCCTCAGGCGGCCAGGTTCTGACGCTGTTTGGCTGCGGCGGTGACCGGGACCGGACGAAGCGCCCAAAGATGGGGCAGGCGGCGGGCGAGGGCAGCGATCTGGTGATTGCCACCAGCGACAATCCGCGCTCCGAAGACCCTGCGGCAATTCTGCGTGAAATTGAGCCGGGCCTGAAGGCCAGCGGAGTCTCGTACAGAATTGAGCCAGATCGCGCGGCAGCGATGGAGATGATCCTGCGTGCTGCAGCCACGGGCGACGTTGTGCTGATTGCAGGGAAGGGGCATGAAAAGGAGCAGATCCTTGCCGACCGAACGATTCCTTTTGACGACGCCCAAACTGCGCTTTCTATTCTCCATAAAATGGGATACGGTGGAGGGCGATGAAGCTTACCCTCGCAGAGGCGGCAGTAGGATCCGGCGCTGTGCTTGAGGCCCCGGCGAGCCTGGCACAGCCGGGAGCACGCGTCGTCACGGGTTATTCCATCGATTCTCGCACCATCGAGTCCGGCGATTTGTTCTTTGCAGTGCGAGGGGAAAGATTCGATGGCCACGATTTTGTGGCGGCGGCGGCGGAGCGCGGTGCGGCGGCAGCGGTTGTTTCGAGGGCGCGCGCGGCAAACCTGCCCGACCCGGCGCTCGGTATGCCGCTGCTTCTCTGCGATGACCCGCTCGTTGCCCTGCAGGCGCTGGCCGCGCATGTGCGTAGGCAGTGGGGCAAGCGAGTGATTGCAGTAACCGGATCTGCAGGAAAGACAACGACCAAAGAAGCAATTGCCACGGCCCTGAGCGCCCGATTCAACGTGTTGAAATCTCGGGGCAACCTGAATAACGCGTTTGGCATGCCGCTGCAACTGCTGCGCCTCGAACCGCAGCATGAGTTTGCAGTGATTGAGATGGGAATGAATCATGCAGGCGAAATTGCCGCGCTGGCGCGGATTGCGGCACCGGACTGGGGTGTAGTCACAAACGTCGGTACGGCCCACATCGAAAATTTTCCGGAGGGGCAGGCGGGTATTGCGCGCGCGAAGTTTGAGCTCGTTGAGTCGCTGCCTCAGTCCGGCATTGCATTCTTGAACTGTAGCGATCCCTATGTCTCACAGTTCGGGCGCGACTTCCCTGGGAAGGTGGTTTACTTTGGCGATGGGCCATGCGCCGATCCGCAAATGGTGGCGATCAGCGAAGACGAATCGGGACTGCACGTCTGCTATAGTGCACAGGCACGGGAAGGCTGGATGACTCTGCACCTTCTCGGCGCTCACAACGGGACGAATGCCATGGCGGGTCTGGCCGTGGCGCTGGAAGCCGGCGTGCAACTGGACGAGGCGGTCCGTGCGCTGGAGTCACTGACGCCTGGGGACAAGCGCGGAGAAGTCATTGAGATTGGAGGAGCCGTGGTCTTGAATGATTGCTACAACTCCAATCCTGAGGCGCTCCGTTCGATGATTCGCACGCTGTCGACGCGATCCGCAGTGCGGCGCATTCTTGTCGCCGGAGAAATGCTGGAACTGGGTGAACATAGCCCAGCGCTGCACGCAGCCTGCGGGCGGGCTGCGGCAGATGCGGGCCTGGATTGCGTGGTTGGGGTAGGCGGCAACGCGGAGCATCTTGCGACTGCGGCGTGTTCGGCCGGCGTCGCATCCTTGTTTCTTCCTGATGCTGATGCAGCAGGAAAATGGCTGCAGGCAAACCTGCGCAAGGGCGACGTGGTACTCGTGAAAGGATCAAGAGGCGTACGCCTCGAGCGAGCTGTACAGGCGATTACCGGCGCCACAGAAAGCGCAGGACATTGAGACGCCTTCAGTTTGCGATGCTCTGTGCCGTTCTGGCTGTGCTGCCCCTGGCGTTCAATCGACCTGCACTGGCCTTGCCGGCATCATGGACAACCCCCTTTCCCGCATTTCGCATTGCCGGCAATCTGTACTACGTGGGCAGTGAGGATCTGGCTTCGTATCTGATCGTCACGCCAAAGGGCGACATCCTGATCAACAGCAGCCTTGTGTCTTCTGTGCCGCTCATTCGCAGGAGCGTGGAGTCGTTGGGATTTCAGTTCAGTGATATCAAGGTCCTGCTCATCAGTCACGCTCACTATGACCACTGCGCGGGCAGTGCGGCGATTTTGCGTAGGACCGGAGCGAAATATGAAGTCATGAGCGAGGATGTCGCTGTCGTCGAATCAGGCGGTAAGGCTGACTTCCAGTACGGGAGTGACAAGTCCATGCAGTATCCGGCTTCGCACGTCGACCGCGTGCTCCACGATGGCGACACAGTGAGCCTTGGCGGTACGGTGCTCACAGCGCACCTGACCGGCGGGCACACGAAAGGTACAACAACCTGGACACTCGACGAGCAAGAAGCTGGTCGCGTGGAGCACGTGGTCATCGTTGGAAGTCCAAATGTGAACCCCGGATACAAGCTTGTCGGAAATCGGGCGTATCCGTCGATAGCAACGGACTATCGCGAAGGGTTCAGATTGTTGTCCAGCCTCCAGTGCGACATTTTCCTCGGCGCGCATGGAGGATACTTCGACTTGCCAGGAAAATATGCCCGGTGGAAGGGCGGGGATCATGACGCCTTTATTGACCCTGCTGGCTATCGCGAGTACATTGCAGACCGGAAGCGGGCATTTGAGGCCGAGTACCACCGCCAAAGCGCGCGCAGCCGCTGATCGCATCCTGTTAAGCCATCCACAGCCGATGCTGTCGCCACCTTGTAGAATCATCGTGAACGTCTGTGTCCATTCGGCTTGGGAGGCCACTTGCTTTACTGGCTGCTCTACCAAAAGCTTTATCCGTTTTTCCACCCGTTTCGCATCTTCCGCTACCTGACCTTTCGCACTGCGTTTGCGTCGCTGACGGCGTTGCTGATTGGCCTGTTGATTGGGCCGTATGTGATTGAGAAGCTCCGCGAGTTTCAGATTGGCCAATACATCCGCGAAGAGGGTCCGCAGTCGCATAAGAAGAAATCGGGAACGCCTACGATGGGCGGGGTTCTCATCGTAATCGCGATTCTGCTGCCGACGATCCTCTGGTCCGATCCTGCAAATCCGTTTGTGTGGGTTGTTGTTATCTCGACCCTTGCCTTTGGAGCTATCGGCTTTGCCGACGACTACATCAAAGTGGTGCAGCGCCGCAGCCTTGGACTCACTGCACGCGCCAAGCTCTTCTGGCAAACCCTGGCCGCGATGGCCGTCGCCGTGGCGCTAGCCGTGCTCACGCAATTCAAGATTTTTTCGACAACCTTGATGGTGCCGTTCGTCAAAAGCTGGCGTCCGGATCTGCAATGGCATTGGATTGGCAGCTTCCCGCACTTGGGCTGGCTGGCCTTTCTGCCATTTGTGGCTTTTGTCATCTTTGTTCTGATGGGGTCAACGAATGCCGTGAATCTTACCGACGGTCTGGACGGTCTGGCGATTGGATGCACCATCATCGCCTCGGCGGCATTGGCCGTGCTGACCTATGTGAGCGGTCATGTGGTTTTCGCGGATTACCTGGAACTCGAGCGCATGCCGATGGTAGGTGAGCTGACGGTCTTCTGCGGAGCGATGGTCGGGGCCTCAATCGGATTTCTCTGGTACAACGCCCACCCCGCTGAGATCTTTATGGGCGATGTAGGATCGCTCGCGCTGGGCGGGGCGATTGGCACAGTCGCGGTCATCATACGGCAGGAACTGCTACTGCCTTTCATCGGCGGGATTTTCATTCTTGAGGCTCTATCCGTGATGCTGCAGGTGGGCAGCTACAAGCTGCGCAACAAGAAGCGTATTTTCAGGATGGCGCCTTTACACCATCACTTTGAGCAGTTGGGTTGGCATGAATCCAAGGTTATTGCCCGCTTTTGGATTGGCGCGCTAGTGTTTGCACTGTTTGCTCTTACTACGCTCAAACTCCGTTGAGCGCAAGCGCACCAGCCCTCCGCCGATGCACAATAGAGTCATCCGAGGGGCCTGAGGAACAACCGCAATGATGGAGCTGAAAGGGAAAAAAGTTCTGGTCGTGGGACTGGGCAAGTCTGGTCTGGCCGCGGCTTTGTTTTTGCGCCGCCGTGGCGCACAGGTGACCGTGTCGGATGTGCGCAGCGCGGAAGCTCTCGCCAGGGATATTCCCGCCCTGCTGGAAGAGGGCATTATGGTCGAGACAGGTGGCCACGGTCTGCTGACCTTCCGGCGGCAGGACCTGATCGTCGTCAGTCCAGGGGTTTCGCTGGACACGCCCGAACTGGTTCAGGTGAAGAGTTTCGGGCTGCCCGTGATTGGCGAACTGGAGCTGGCCGCACGCTTCCTCAAAGGAAAGCTCGCGGCAATCACGGGGTCCAACGGCAAGACGACCACGACGGCGCTTCTTGGCGAGATCCTCGATGCTTCCGGGTTTCGTACTTTGGTGGGCGGCAACATCGGTGTGCCTGTCGTGTCTCTGATTGATGAGAGTACGGACGAGACCTGGTCGGTACTGGAAGTATCAAGCTTCCAACTGGAGACCACCGAGGAGTTCCATCCAAACATCGCCGTGATTTTGAACATCACGCCCGACCATCTCGATCGCCACGGAACCTTTGAGAACTATGCAATGGCCAAGGAGCGGATTTTTGCCGCTCAGGCAGCCTCAGACGCTCTGGTGCTGAACGCCGACAACGTCCGAACCGCTGCTTCTGCAGCGCGCTCGGCGGCGCCGGTGTACTGGTTTTCGATGGAGCATTCCGTTCCGCGCGGGGCATGGATCGAAGAGGGCGCGATCGTATACCGCGGAGTCCGCGACGGCGCCGTGGAGCACATTATCCCACTCAGCGCGATTCCGCTCAAAGGCGAACACAATGTCGAGAACGTAATGGCTGCGATTTGTGCGGCCAGATTGGCGGGCGCTCCGGCGGACGAGATTCGCCGAGCCATTGAGAAATTCAAAGCGGTCGAGCACAGATTGGAATATGTGGCCACGTTGAATGGCGTCGAGTTTTACAACGACTCCAAGGCCACCAACGTGGACGCAACTGCAAAAGCGATCGCGGCATTTTCAGGTGGCATTCATCTGATTCTCGGCGGCAAGGATAAGAACTCCGATTACACACAGCTTTCGCCGTTGCTGCGGGAACGCGTCCGTGCTGTCTACACAATTGGCTCCGCGGCAGCCAAGATCGAATCTCACTTGCGCGGTGTGGTGCCGCTACACTCGTGCGAAACGCTTGAGCGCGCTGTGAGCGCGGCTGCATCCGCTGCACACCACGGCGAAATTGTGCTGCTTGCTCCTGCCTGTTCGAGCTTCGACCAGTTTGACAGCTACGAACATCGCGGCCGGGCTTTCAAAGAACTTGTCAACGACTGGCGGGGCTGGAAGGTATGGCAAAACGCGTAGGCGTCGACAAGTGGATTTTCTTCATCACGCTGGTGCTTGTGGTCTACGGCCTGGCGATGGTGTTTTCCGCGTCCGCGGTCGTCGCCCAGGATCAATTTCATAATCCTTACGCAATCGTCGGAAAGCAGGTCGGCTGGGCCTTGGGGGGCGTCTTTTGTATGGTCTGGCTGATGACGATCGACTACAAGCGCTATAAGTCACCTCGGATCATTTTCGCTGCTACTTCAGCCACAACCGTGCTGTTGGTGATGGTGTTCTTTTTTCGGAATTCGCATAATACCCACCGGTGGATTCGCTTCGGTGGCCTTTTCACATTTCAGCCTTCTGAAATCGCAAAGCCGGTTCTGATTCTCTTTCTGGCCTGGTTTCTTCACACCCGCCTTGGTTCGATGAACGATTGGAAAAACACGTTGCTGCGTGCGGCCATCGTGCCGCTGGTCTTCATCGTGCTCATCCTCAAGCAACCGGATCTTGGAACGGCGCTTGTGCTTGCTGGCGTCACCGCCATGATGCTGCTGCTCGCCGGCATGGAGTGGAAGTATCTCTTGATTGCGGCTGCGGGCGCCGCTCCCGTGCTGGCGTTCATGCTGTTCTGGGTGGCGTGGCGCAGGCAGCGCATGCTCGTGTTCCTCCATCCCGATTCAGATCCCATGGGTGCTGGCTTTCATATCAACCAGTCCCTGATTGCCGTAGGCACGGGCGGATGGTTTGGTCGCGGCTTTATGGAGGGTATGCAGAAGCTCTTCTATCTCCCTGAGGCCTCGACCGACTTTATCTTTGCCAATATTGGCGAGGAGCTGGGGTTTGCCGGTGCTATGCTGCTATTGATTCTCTTCCTTGTGCTGGGCTTTCGCGGCCTCCGAACCGCGTATAAGATTCGGGATCCATTCGGCCGCCTGATTGCCTTCGGCATTACGACAGCGATTCTTCTCCAGGCATTTTTCAACATCAGCGTGGTACTTTCGCTGCTTCCTACCAAAGGCATTCCCCTGCCGCTGATCTCCTCAGGGGGCACATCCATCTTCTGCACTCTGGCCAGTATTGGAATCCTCCTGAACATCTCCAAGCAGGTGGACTGAAATTGGCGCGACTCAGCTTGAGCATCGGATTGCGCTGCCGTGCCAGGATGAGGCGAGTTGCGCTCCTGATGAATAGAGACCCGGCGAGTTGAAAGTACGTCATATGGCGCAGAATCCGATGAGAGGCGTCTCGTTGACCAGTTTGCGTGTGCTGATAGCGGGCGGTGGAACAGGCGGGCATATCATCCCCGCTCTGGCGGTTGCGCGCGAGCTGGTCGCGCGGCATCGTGCAGAGGTTTTGTTTGTGGGAACCGCGCGCGGCATGGAAGGCCGTCTGGTGCCGGAAGCGGGCTTTGCACTGCGCATGGTGGAAGTTGGGCCTCTGAATCGCGTTTCGCTGGCCACCCGAATCCGGACCTTACTGGATTTGCCGCGCAGCGTAATGGCTTGCCGAAACATCATCCACGAGTTCAACCCGAGTGTGGTCTTTGGCGTAGGTGGCTACGCATCCGGTCCCGCCATGGCCGCCGGCCTCCTGATGAAAGTGCCCACTATGGCTTTTGAGCCGAATGCAATGCCTGGCATGGCGAATCGGATCGTGGGCAAGTGGGTGCAGGCGGCAGCCGTCAATTTTCCCGCAGCCGCACGATGGTTTCACAAGCCCGAGGTGACCGGGATTCCGGTCCGTCCGGAGTTTTTCCAGTTGGAGCCTCGGCCTCCGCAATCACCGCATCTGCTGATTTTTGGCGGATCGCAGGGCGCGTGGCTCTTCAACGTCACGTTGCCACAGATTCTCACGGAGTTGCTTGCTTCGGTTCCAGGGTTGACGATACTGCACCAGTGCGGGGCGCGGCACGCTGAGACGACGCAAGCTGCGTATGCCGCTACGGGAGCCGATCCCGCGCGCTGGCAGGTGAGTGCATTTTTAGAGGACATGCCGATGCGATTTGCAAGGTCAAATCTGGTGATGGCGCGTGGTGGAGCCTCCACCGTGGCCGAGTTGGCCGCCGCCGGAAAGCCATCGCTGCTCGTCCCGTTTGCGGCGGCCGCAGACGATCACCAGCGGCGCAATGCCGAAGCCATGGTGCAGGCAGGCGCCGCGGTCATGTTGACGGAGGACGAGTTGTCCAGTCCTGAAAAACTGCTCGTCGCGCTTACAGGACTCCTTGCTTCTCCAGAGCGGCTCGCCGGCATGGGTACGGCAGCGCGGACACTGGCCCATCCAGATGCAGCGGCGCGGATCGCCGATCGTCTGGCGGGGCTCGCCACGCCTGACTGGCAGCGCTGATTCAGGCTGGCTGTCGCTTGGTCTGATTCGGTGTTATCGATCAATCTTCGGCGCTCAAAAAAGGAAGGCCCGCTTGCCGAAGCAAGCAGGCCTTGTTCATTCAAGTGGTTGGATTATCGGCGTCCGCCGCCACCACCACCGTGGAAGCCGCCGCCGCCGCCGTGGAATCCACCACCTCCACCACCGTGGAAGCCGCCACCGCCGCCGTGGAATCCACCACCACCACCATGGAAGCCACCACCGCCGCCACCATGGAAGCCGCCTCCGCCGAAGTTGCCGCCACGGAATCCACCGCCACCACCGCCAAAGTTGCCACCGCGGATGCCGCCACCCTGGAAGCCATTTCCGTGGAAGCCTCCGGCTCCGAAGTTACTGCTGCGGAAACCGTTCCCCTGGTACCCATTGCCGCCGAACCGGTTTCCACCGAAGCCGCCGGTACGGCCGCCCGGATAGGCGTTCCGGAATCCATTTGAAGCTAGACCACGGCCTTGGTTCCCATTGAAGCTATGCACCGGTCCACCCTGAAAGGTGTTGCGACCGCCAAACCGGTTGTACCCATTCCCAGGCTGGTTGCCAAACCGGTTGTATCCGCCATTATTGCCGAAACGGTTGTAGCCTCCACGGTTGCCGTAGCCCCAGCCGCCGTGATCGCCCCAACCGCCGCGGTCACCCCAGCCGCCTCTACCCCAGCCGTGCTCGCCCCAGTCATCGTCACCCCAGCCGCCCCAACCCCAGCCGCCACCCCAGCCGCCCCAGCCCCAGCCCGGACCCCAGCCGAAGCCCAGCCACGGACCCGCGCCGATGAAGGCGCCGCCAACAAACCAGTCTGGAGTGTAGTAGCCATACGGCGCGCAGCCGTAGGGGTAGTAGGGGTAGTAGCCCCAGGAGCAAACGGGAGGGCCATCATCCACAGGGACGGGCACAACTGCCGGCCCAATTCCGATGCCGATTCCGATCCCGATCTGCGCGCTGGCGGTTCCAGCAAACGGTAATGCTAAGAGCATCGCAATCAGAACGAGCCGCAAACTTTTCATGACTTCCTCCTTGTGCCGTCCGGTTCATGATTGAACCTGGAATTCGGACCATCCAATTGCGATCCCAGCACCCTCCGGTTCGTCCCTTGTTTCAGAACCGGCGTCTGAATAGTCTAACCATGGAAACCCGCATTAGTTGCGGTCTTTCCCTGCCAATTTCCCATGCGGGCCGGTGATGTTGGTCCAGACAGTGTGAGTGCATGGATTGAATCTGCCCCCGCAAAAGTCGACAACCTTTTCTAAGTCATTGAAAAAATGAATCCTTGATCTGATCTGGCCGATTCTATCGCGCTGGCGGGTCGGATTAATCATCATCGCCACCGTCATCGCCACCCCAGCCGCCGCGCCAGCCGCCATCGTCGCCACCGCCCCAGCCGCCTATAATGCCACCGACGACACCGCCCAGAATTCCCTGAGCGCCCTGCCAAAATCCGCCACCCTGGTCGCCGTCCCCATCGCCATCGCCCCCATAGGGAGCCGCATAAGGTGCAGCGTAGGGGCCGCCGTAGGCGGGCGCATAAGGAGCAGCGTAGGCGCCATTCTCATTCTCATCGTCATCGCCGTTGCCGATCCAAACCCACCTTCCCGGCACCCAATATCCGTTGCTCATGTATCCATTGATCCAGGAGTAGCCTGGGCCGGGTGGCGGCGGGATGTAGTTTGCAGGGCCACCCTGGTACGCATACTGCGCGTCCGCGCGTTGCGTTCCGGCCGCTAGTACCCCTGCCATCACCGCCACTGCCAGTAGACATGTCTTCACAAATCGCATGGTGCCTCGCTTTCCGGTTCGAGCTATTCGCAGTTTCCTGTCCAGTCTCCTGCGTCCTGACTGGATGTTATTGTTTGTGCAAACACTTCTGAACTCAAAGGTTGCGCAGAGAGTGAAAAAATTGCTCTGCCCCACATTTTCCTTTTGAGATAGTTGGATGCACTTTTTGGCCGGGTGGAAAGGCCGATGCATCCGGGGGTGTTACATTGGTGTTTCACCCTTCCATGTTTGCCACCTCCCAGCACGCGCATTTCATCGGGATTGGTGGAATCGGCATGAGCGGTATTGCCGAGATTCTACTGACGCTTGGGATGAAGGTGTCTGGTTCGGACCTGCGGCGGAGCGCGGTGACGGACCGGCTGACGCAGCTCGGAGCCACGGTCTACGAAGGGCACGACGCGGCCCATGTGGTTGGGGCGACTGTGGTCGTCATCAGCTCCGCTGTGCAGGCGAACAATCCTGAGGTGCTCGAAGCCCAGGCGCGAAAAATTCCCGTCATCCAGCGTGCCGAGATGCTTGCAGAACTGATGCGGCTGAAATATGGCATCGCCGTTGCCGGCATGCACGGAAAGACAACCACGACCTCTATGGTGGCGGCGGTACTCTCAGCGGGTGGACTCGATCCTACGGTTGTTGTGGGCGGCCGGGTGGATGCGCTTGGCTCCAATGCGCGCCTCGGTACAACACAGTATCTCGTGGCCGAAGCGGATGAAAGCGACCGGTCCTTTCTGAAGCTGTCTCCCATCCTCGCCGTTGTGACCAATCTGGACCGCGAGCATATGGACTGCTATCGCGACATGGAAGATGTGGAGGCCTCCTTTCTTGCATTCATGGACAAGGTACCGTTCTACGGAGCGGTGACGGCCTGCATCGACAACCCGCAGCTTGCTTCGATTCTTTCGCGGGTGCGGCGGCGCGTCTTTACGTATGGCACTTCTTCGCATGCCGACTATCAGTTGGAGATGCTTGAGTCTCAGCCGGGGTGTTTTTCGCGGTTTATGGTTTCTACTGCAACGGGTGCGCTCGGTCCATTTGAGCTGCATGTGCCCGGTCATCACAATGTGCTAAATGCCACTGCCGCGGTTGCCATTGCCCATCAACTCGAAGTCCCCTCGGATAGGATCGCCGAGGGTCTCAGGCTCTTTCGCGGCGTGGATCGGCGCTTCCAGCAGCGCGGTCAGGTGCGCGGAGTGAGCGTGGTCGATGACTACGGCCATCATCCCACTGAGATTCGCGCCACGCTCGCTGCCGCGCGAGAGTGCACGCAGGGCAGGATTCACGTCGTGTTTCAGCCGCATCGCTACTCGCGCACCCGCGACCTGATGGAGGAGTTCGCCACTGCGTTTCAAGATGCCGATTCCGTCGTTGTGCTTCCCATTTACGCAGCCAGCGAAGCACCTATCCCGGCCGTTACAGCAGAGGTCCTCGTGCAGCGGATTGCGGGCCCGCGTGTGCGGTTCGCTCCGGATTTTCCCACCGCGGTGGCAGAGGTTCGGGCGCAGGCCGCGGAAGGCGATCTGATCCTCACCCTTGGCGCCGGCAGCGTGAGCCAGCTTGCCCCACAGATTCTTGCCGCACTGGAAGGCCTCTGAACCATCGCGGATTCATCCAGCTATCCTTCTACTGAAACCTTTTACTTCATCAGCCGGCGCTGCTATCATCCTGCCGTCGCTGAGTTTCACTGTTTGCGAGGTGAGTATGGCAAGGAGCACGCGCCGCGAGTTTTTGTCTTCCGTCTCTGCCGCAGGGGCGGCTGCAATCCTGCCCGGTGGTTTGCCTGCCCGGGGAGAATCGACTATGGCTAGTCCCGTCAAGGTCTGGACCACATTCCGCGACAGGCGCCACGCCCCCTCAGAGCCTTTGGGATGGAAGCCTGTGCAGCAAGTCGCGGCGAATGCCATCCTGCTCGATCCCGCGACCATCAGGCAGGAGATGCTCGGATTTGGGGCAGCGATGACGGATGCATCCTGCTTTGTTCTGAGCCAGCTCACCGAGTCGGAGCGCGCACCGCTGATGCAAGACCTCTTCGCGCCGGATGCGATGGGATTGAATGTGTGCCGGACATGCATTGGGGCCAGCGACTACTCACGCACCGTCTACAGCTTCGATGACGGCCCTGAGCCGGACCCGGAGATGCGGCGCTTTTCGATCGAGCATGACAAAGCCTACATTCTTCCCATGCTGCGCGAGGCCCGGAAGGTGAATCCCGATCTTTTCCTATTTTCATCGCCGTGGAGCCCGCCCGGATGGATGAAGCCGAACAACTCGATGCTGGGCGGGGCGATGCGCAAGCTGAGCTTTCCCGCGTATACGCGCTACTTCCTTCGCTTTCTTGAGGAGTACAAGGCGCAGGGTGTGCCGATCGATGCCGTCACTGTGCAGAACGAGACCGATGCGGAGCAGGAAGGCCGCATGCCGGCCTGTCTCTGGTCGCAGGAACAGGAGATTGAGTTTGTGAAGAGCTATCTGGGGCCAGCGCTGCGCAAGGCAGGTGCGCCGACGAAGATATGGGTGCTCGATCACAACTACAACCTGTGGGGCCGCGCCATCGACGAGCTAAGCGATGCGGGCGCGTATGAGTACATCGACGGGATTGCCTGGCATGGCTACGTGGGCGAACCCTCTGCGATGACGCGCGTGCATGATGCCTTTCCGCAGAAGAGCGCCTACTGGACCGAGGGCGGACCCGATATCAATCAGCCCGATTATGCGACCGACTGGGCCAAATGGGCTGACACTTTTAACGGCATCGTGGGCAATTGGGCTCGGTCAATTACTTCGTGGAACCTTGCACTTGATGAGCAGGGCCGGCCGAATGTCGGGCCTTTCAGTTGTGGCGGAGTGGTCACGATCGACAGCAAGACGCACAAGATTCGCTACAGCGGGCAATACTGGGCGTTTGCTCACTTTGCGCGGCATGTTCGCCGCGGAGCGAAGGTCTTCGCGACGGATGGCGTGGGCGGTACGGGCAAGGGAAGCGAAGTGACGCACGCGGGATTCCGCAATCCCGGCGGCAGCTTTGTCGTCGTGCTTGCCAACCGCGGAGCAGAGACACTTGTGCAACTAGTGCAGGGTTCGCAGGCGCTGGATGTGGACCTTCCGGCCGAGTCCGTGCTGACGCTGGAGTGGGCCTGAGCATTGCCCCGCATGCGAGTACCAGAATCCCGAATTCATCTGAGCCGCTGCCGTCTGCCCCGTTACGCTGCGGATTCCCCTGCGATTTGCCGTGGCCCGAGTCCGCTTTCCAGCGGGCTATAGTTGAGTCTGGCGATTCTCACGACCCTGCTAAGGCGTGGCTAAACACGGCATCCATCAGACTCGGCCCCTTGCGTGGGAAGACGACGCGCCCATGGAACCTCGCTTCCGGCGCGTGCAGGAACCCGTGTCCTCTTCGCGCAGGAACCTGCCGGGTATGCCGGTCGCCATGGACGACATCGACGACGATGACGGTTCTTCGCGCAAAGCGTCTCGGCCGCAAGGCCGGCCGTGGTGGAAGCCGACCGGTATTACGGGCCGGGTTCTTGCAGGTGTTGTATTCATCTCCTTGCTGGCCGCTACCGGATTCGCCGTCCAGGCGGTGCGTCACTACCTCGACCATGACGCCCGCTTTCGAATCGCAGGCGCAGACAACCTGCAAGTGACCGGCATCGGGCAGGTCACCCGCGGCGACCTGTTAGCAATTTTTGGTGGGGATATGGGGCGCAATATTTTCTTTGTACCCCTGAGCGAGCGCCGCACTCAGATCGAGCAGATTCCATGGGTGGAACGGGCAACTGTGATGCGCCTGCTCCCGGATCGAATTCAGGTTTCGATCGTCGAGCGCAAGCCCGTCGCCTTCGTGCGCCAGGCGGGAAAGATTGGTCTCGTGGACGCCAACGGCGTGCTCCTGGATATGCCAGCTGCGGCGATAGCGCAACATCATTATTCCTTTCCAGTACTGACGGGGATTGATGCGCGCGACCCGCTGTCCTCGCGCAAAGCGCGCCTGGCGCTTTATCTGCGGTTGATGAGTGACCTCGACGCCAATGGCCAGCACGATTCGGATCAGATCTCAGAGATTGACCTCACCGATCCTGAAGATGCGCGCGTCGTAATGCCGGAGCAGGGAAGCGACATTCTGGCGCACTTTGGAGAGGACCATTTTCTGGAACGGTATCAGCGATACAAGGCTCACATCGCCGAGTGGAGACAGCAGTATCCGCATCTCTCAGCGGTAGACCTTCGCTACGATCAGCAAGTTGTGCTGGAGATGGATCCTGGGGCGGACGCAGCTTCGTCGACTCATACGATGAATCCGGCAGACTCGGCGAGCAAGCCCGCTCCGTCTCCTGCTGTGCCCGCCAAGCAATCCGATGCAACTCACAAGCAGACCGCAGGAAACAGTACGAGCTCTATGGCTGCTGCGAAGGTCAATCCACCCGCGAGTCGCTCTCATCTGGTCGTCAAGAGCCATAGGAGCATGGCGGCGACGCCTAAGCACGATTTCCGGAAGCCCCGCCTAGTCGCGAGGAAGAAGCCAGCCCGGCCGAGCGAGGAGCAAATAGAGCGCGCGGCGGCGAGACAGCGAGCACTGAGAGCGCAGCGGCACGCCTTGCAGAAGCATGCGGCGGACGCGAACAGCAAGCCCCAGGCGCAGATGAAGCCAAAAGTCAAACTCGCAGAGCAGGGACAGTGAGGCCCGAACGATGAGCCAGAAGCCAGACAATCTTATTGTCGTGCTGGATGCCGGCAGCGCCTGGACCCGGATGCTCGCCGCGGATCTGAACGAAGGCGCGCTGCGTTACCGCGGCCATGGCATTGTGGCTTCGGCCGGCATGCGCAAGGGACTCATCTCGGAACTGAAGGAAGCTGCCAAGACGGTGAAGGCCGCAGTGGATTCCACCGAGAGAACAGCGCGCACGAATATCGAGGCTTGCGCAGTGGGCGTGGGCGGGCCGCACATTCGCGGAGTGAATACGAATGGGGGCCTTGACCTGGGCAGCCGCATGCGCGAGATTTCGCGCGACGACGTGCGCGCCGCGATTGACAGGGCAAGAGCTGTCGAGCGACCGCCCGACCGGGAGATTCTGCATCTGCTGCCGCGCCAGTTCATTCTCGATGATCAGCCGGGCATCTTCGATCCCATCGGGATGGTGGGAGCGCGTTTGGAAGTGGATTTGCACATCGCCACCTGCTCCGGCAGCGCCTTGCAGAGCACAGTTACCTGCGCCAATCGCGCGGGACTCGAAGTGACCGAGGCCGTACTGGAGTCGATTGCAGCTGCTGAGTCGACGCTTTCCTCCGATGAGCGTGAGCTTGGAGTGTGTCTGCTCGACATAGGCGCACACTCCAGTGACTTGATCGTCTTTTTTGAAGGAGCCGTGGCGCACACGGGGTCCATTCCGGTAGGCGGCGCTCACTTTACGAATGACCTCGCAGTTGGCCTGCAGATGTCCGTTGCGCAGGCAGAGGACCTGAAACGCCAGTTCGGTCATGCTGTTGTCACCGCGGTTCCGCAGGAAGCCGAGATTGATATTGCCAACCCGCAGCCCAGACGTCTAGCGCTGCGCACGATCGCAGAGATTCTGGAGCCGCGCGCGCGGGAGCTGATGCATTTTGTCAAAGAGAGTCTGCGGCATGGCGGCGTGATGGATGCGCTTGGTGCCGGTTGCGTACTCACGGGCGGCGGCTCGGCGTTGCCCGGAATGCTCGATGTAACGGAGAGCCAGCTGCGGGTGCCCGCCAGAACGGGAATGCCGGTGCGGCTTTCGGGCATGCCAGGTGAGCTGGCCAATCCGGCCTTCGCCGTGCTGATTGGAATGATCCTATATGCGCACCGCACGCGTGTGACTCGCGCCGCGGAAAGCAATGCGCTGCGCACGAAATTACGCGCGCTCTTTGCTGCAAGCTTTTAACCATAGTTCTGAAGGAGGCTCACGTCGTATGGAACAGCAAACAAACCAGGCAGGCGAGATGCGAATTCAATTTCACGACGAGAGCCCGCGCGGTGCGCGGATCAAGGTAATTGGAGTTGGCGGTGGTGGCGGAAATGCAGTCAACCGCATGATTCAGGCTGGATTGGAAGGCGTGGAATTCATCGCTGCCAATACCGACGTTCAGGCGCTCAAGCTGTCCCAGGCTCCAGTCAAGTTACAGCTCGGTGTGCGTCTCACGTCCGGTCTCGGTGCCGGGGCAAATCCGGATGTCGGTCGCAGAGCTGCATTGGAAGATTCCGAAAAAATTATCGAAGCGCTCGAAGGCGCCGACATGGTGTTCGTAACCGCTGGTCTCGGCGGCGGAACTGGCACAGGCGCGGCGCCGGTCATTGCCTCGCTGGCCAGCGAGATGGGTATCCTCACCGTGGCAGTGATCACACGGCCGTTTGCCTTCGAGGGTAAGCGCCGCCTGCAGCAGGCCGAGCGAGGCCTCAAGGAACTCCTTGAGAGCGTCGATACGATGATCGTGATTCCGAATGAGAAGCTGCTCGCCGTAGCCAAGGATGCGGGATTCTTTGAGAGCTTCCGTGTCGCGGACGATGTGCTGCGACAGGGCGTGCAGGGCATCAGCGACATCATTACGATTCCGGGCATTATCAACCGCGACTTTGCCGATGTGAAGACGACAATGGCCGGCATGGGCCATGCCGTGATGGGCACAGCCGTGCGGTCGGGCGCGAATCGCGCCGCGGAAGCCGCGCAGGCCGCCATGGCTTCGCCGTTGCTGGAGGCAGGTGCGATTGACGGAGCGCGGGGCATTCTCATCAATATCACCGGTTCAAGCTCGCTGAAGCTGTCCGAGGTGAACGAGGCATCGTCGCTCATTCAATCGGCGGCGCACGAAGATGCCAACATCATCTTCGGCGCGGTGCAGGACGAGCGCATGGGCGACGAAGTGAAGATCACCGTCATTGCCACCGGCTTCCGCGACCAGATGCCAGAGCGCCGTGCGCGCATGTTGAACGTGGAAGAGGCGCCAGTCATCTCCGTGCCCGTTGTTGCTCCGGAGAACTGGATGCGCGAGCCGGAACCCGCAGTGACAGCGGCGGCGCTGCCGCGTTTCCAGAGCGAGGAAGAATTCCCGACCGAGTACGAGACCCACGCCAGCGGTGAAACAGTCCTTGATGCGTCGGTCGATGCAGATGCTGCAGACAGCGTTGCCATCCACTTCGCCGATGGAGGTTTGCGGTCGCACGCGCAGACGAGGGAGATCGACACTGCCGCGAGCTACGTACCGTTGCCGCGCGATTTTGCGCAGGGCCTGGTGGACGCGGTCGTGAATGTGGCATCCGTTGCGACGCAGCCGGAGACTTCCGGCGCATCGCTCTTCACCGAGCCTTCCGAGGACTCGGAGCGTGACCTGGATGTTCCTGCATTCATGCGCAGGCTGCAGTTTTGAGTGATGGCGGAAAGATACATCGCGGCTGGCGCGTAAATCGGTCCTGCCGGATGGGGAAGTGCCAAAATTTGCACGGGGGCAGGGTTTTGTCGCTGCGAACTGTGTCTTTCCTATATTGTAGAAGAGTAAACGATGACTCACAGTGTCGTGCATGCGGATCTTGGGTTTGTGGCAACGCAGTGGCTGTTTAGCATTCCCTGCGGGTAGTGTAGGCATGGCGCAGCGAGCGAAAGAGTAAGCGTTACTTAAGTTCAATCGGATGATCTGGGCCCAGGGTAAGAGGGTGACCGAGGAGAGGATACTGACTAAATGAAACGTTGTGGTGTGCGGGCCTGGGGCCTCATCCTTGGTTGTCTGACGATGGTTCCGGTCGCGTCCGCCGCGCTGGATGCGCCGCACACTCTTCATCACTCCAAACAGGCAAGTCAGCATCTTTCAGCTAGTGCTCATGCCCATTCGCATCGGCGGGCGACGAGTCGCAAGCCTGCTGGCCCCCAGACCGCAGCGCGCACACGGGCGAGACGCAGTACCGCTTCACATGCGGGGGGCACGGCTCGCACGGTGAGCCTGCATCGCCGCCATCGCTACTACGAGAGGTTCACGGCGAGTTCATTTACAGATGCGCCAATTGGCGAAGGAGACGTAACCGCGGGTGAAGATCCAATGGTGCGGCAGGCGGCAATCGACGCCCTCGGTGACATGAATGGCACTGCCGTTGTGATCAACCCGGCCAACGGCCGCATCCTTGCCATGGTCAATCAGAAGCTTGCCCTCTCGCCGGGTGCTGAACCCTGCTCCACCATCAAGCTCTCGGTAGCCCTTGCGGCGCTGTCGGAGGGCATCGTGACGCGCGACACGATGGTCCAGTTGCAGGGTTTTCGCATGAATATGACCCAGGCCATCGCACACAGCAACAACCTCTATTTTGAAGAGCTTGGCCGTGAGTTAGGCTTTGAGCGCGTTCGCCATTATGCAACGCAGTTTGGCCTGGGCGAGCTCGCCGGCTACCACCTGGATGGCGAGCAATTGGGTGTGTATCCCGACGAGCCAATTCCCGCGGCAGAGGGCGGAGTAGGTCGTATGTGCAGCTTTGGCCAGGGTGTATCGATGACGCCACTGCAACTGGGAGCATTGGTCGCGGCCATCGCCAACGGCGGCACGCTCTATTATCTCCAGCACCCCACCACGCCCGAGGAAATCGCGGGCTTCCAGCCCAGAATCAAGCGGTCCCTCAACATCGCCAAGTACGTCCCAGACCTTGAAGATGGCATGGCCGGAGCCGTGCAGTATGGCACCGCGCGCCGCCTGCGCGCCAACTTCCAGGAGCTGCCGGTCTTTGGAAAGACGGGCACTTGTTCGGACAAGGGCACCCGGTTCGGCTGGTTTGCGTCCTATTCGCAGACCCCGATGGGAAATCTCGTCACAGTCTTCTTCCTCGAAGGAGGAAGACCGACCTTCGGCCCGCGCGCTGCAGAGCTGACTGGCGAGTTCTACAAGAACCTATGGGATCACAACTACTTCGCGGGCAAAGACCAGCAGTCCGCGCGGGCTGCAGCGCCAGCTGCCGCCGACTCCGCAGTCCAGTAGCGAGGGATTTGCGCAGCAGCCTTTCAGATGGAAGCACTGGCAGGTTCGAGCCTTCCTGCCTTCAGTTTTCCGTGTGGCTCCTGCAACGAATTCCAATCTGGCACATCCGATGAAGAGAACACCGCTGTCTGCGATTTTGTCCATCCGCGCCTCAGTGGTGTCTAACTTCTCGAGAAAGCGTTAGAGTCCCCATGGAACTGCCCACACATATCCTTCTGACCTACGGTTATCTCCTGCTCTTTCTGTGGGTTCTAGTGGAGCAGTTCGGATTGCCCTTGCCTGCGGTGCCGGTGCTTCTGGCTGCCGGAGCGCTCGCCTCCCAGCATCAGTTGAGCCTGCCCCTGGCATTCGCATCGGGACTGGCGGCGTGTTTGATTGCGGATACGGCGTGGTTTGTCATCGGCAGGCGCTACGGTCATCATGTCTTGCGCTTGCTCTGCAAGCTCTCGCTGGAGCCCGATATCTGTGTCCGTCAAACGCAGAACTCCTTTGCCAGTCGCCGCTCCTTGACACTCGTCATCGCCAAGTTTGTGCCGGGGCTGGCGACGCTGGCTCCTCCCGTTGCGGGTGAGAATGGAATGGGCGTCGAGCAGTTTCTTGTCTTCGACGGCCTGGGATCGGCCCTTTGGGTTGGAGGTCTGCTGGCTGGCGGATGGTTGTTTGGCGACGCACTGAAGCGCGATCCGGGGGTCCTCAACTGGGTGGGGCGATTCTCCGGCGGTCTCCTGATTCTTGGCATTTTCGCGTTTTTCGCAGCGCGGCTGTATCGCCGGCGAGCGTTCCTGCGCAAGTTAGTGGATGCCAGGCTTGAGCCTGAGGATTTGAAGCGCCAGCTTGATGCCGGCGAGAGCGTATTTATCGTGGACTTGCGGCATCCTCTGGAGCTCGTTCCGGAGCCATATACGCTACCCGGCGCACTGCATCTGATGCCTGAGGCGCTGGCGTCCAGGCTGGAGGAGATTCCGCGCGACCGGGAGATCGTCCTCTACTGCACGTGCCCGAATGAAGCCACCGCTGCGAAGACAGCGATGATTCTTCACAAGCTCGGCTTTGAGCGCGTGCGGCCGCTGCGAGGCGGCTTTGACGAGTGGAAGCGCCTTGGTTATCCGCTTCAGGCAATTCCACCCGTTCAACCGCTGGTACAGGTCGCCCTGCCGTCAGCATCCGCTTAACTGCGGCGAATTCTCCAACTCAACAATCAAAACCGTCCGCGAATGCGGCTCCCAATTGGCGCGCCCAATCCGCTGCATGGATCGGGCCCGGGTGCTGCCTGGTAGAACCCATTGTTCCCCTGGGTGATGTCATGAAAGGCCTGCGAGTTCTGCCAGAGGGTTGGAGTTACAAAGCCCTTCTTCGTTCCCATTGCCGCAAACAGCCCCGCATAGAGCGGCGCCACGGCGCTGGTGCCGCCCACGACAGCAGAGACGCCGTGAACAAAGATCGTATAGCCGGTCTTGGGATCGGCGTTGGCAGCTACATCGGGCACCATTCTGCCCTTGCCCGCCTGGCTGCTGGCTGGTGCTGGCGGCGCGCCCTTCTGGAATGCCTGCACCGGAAAGATCGTCGAGTAGCCGCCTCCTGTGCCTTCTCCGTTGGTCTGACCGGGATTGTCGTTCCAGACCGTCTCCGAGGTCGACGTCTTATTTGTGCCGCCGCAACCGATGACGTGCGGGCACGATGCAGGGACATCCACATTTGCGGGCGTTGGTCCACCATCACTCGAATCATTGTCCCCAGCTGCGGCGAGAACGATCATCCCTGCCTGAGTCGCAGCAGCCGCAATGGATTCCATCTGCTCGGCCGCCGGCTTGCCCCAGTTGGCTTCGTCAGAGCCCCACGAGATTGAGCACACATCGCACCCGTCCGTCGCCGCCATCTTCACCGCGGAAGCGATGTCCTGTGACCAGTACATGCGGATGCTGGCAGTCTGTCCTGTAGCCGCGAAGTAGGATGCGGCGGCGACTTCAATGTCGAGCGCAACTTCCATATCGGCATCACCCGCCGAACCACCTTGATTCGGAGTATTTTGCGTGCCATCTACTGAAACGTCCGTGATGGAGGGCGGAGGCTGCCCAAGCGATTGGAAGTACGATTCGATGTCTGATTGCACCCAGCCGCCGCCCAACTCGACAATGGCTATGACTCCGCCACCGGTCTGTTGGGTGGGCCAGTTGTAGGCTGCGCAAAGGTCGGGTACATTCCACGGGACCGCAGTTGCTGCAAACTCTGGCTTCAGCCGCTTGAGATAGGACTTGCACCGATGCGAGGGGGAGTGGCGCATGGCGAAAACCTCCTGTTCTCCATTGGATGCTGCGCGCCGGAGTATGGCAAGGTTTTCGAGCGCAATCAAAGTTTGCGGAAGGCTCAGCGGTTCCCTGCCGATGGCGGCGTCACCGGATCCGCCTCACGCCGTAGTATGAAAGGGAGCAATACTTTTTGCACGGAGCACATCGCCTTGGCATACGAAGACCTGCGCGAATGGATTCACTACCTGGAAAAGCACGGCGAGCTGAAACGCATCCACGAAGAGGTCTCTGCCGAGCTCGAGATTACGGAGATTACGGATCGCGTATCCAAGTTTGGAGCGCACGGAGCGGCCACATCCCGAGCCAATACGAAGGGTAAGTACTCACCAGGTGGGCCGGCCCTTCTGTTTGAAAATGTAAAGGGACATCCCGGCCAGAAAGTCTTCATCAACCAGTTTGGCAGCGAGCGGCGCATGGCGATGGCGCTCGGCGTGGAGCGTCTGGACGAGATTGCTGAGCGCATTCAGGGGCTCATGAATCTCAAGGCACCCGAGGGCCTTTTCGACAAGCTCAAGATGCTGCCCCAGCTCGGCGCGCTCACGAGCGCCTTTCCAAAGACCGTTCAGGCAAAAGACGCACCCTGCAAAGAGGTTGTCCTGCGCGACGGATTTGACCTGAACTCGTTTCCGATTCTCAAGTGCTGGCCTTACGATGGGGGACGGTTTATTACCCTGCCGTGTGTCCACACCCGCAACCCCCTTACGGGCAAACGCAATATCGGCATGTATCGCATGCAGGTCTTCGATGGGCGCACGACAGGGATGCACTGGCAACGGCAAAAGGTAGCCGCTGAGCACTATCGTGAAGTTCTGCGATCCGCGGCTGAAGCTGCAGCCGCTGCGAATCCGGCAGCCTCAGCAGGCGTCGCGCGTGTGGCCGCCATGGCCGAGTCGGCCGGCGGGACAGTCGCCATTCCTGACGGTCCCATCGGTGGTCTGCCCCAGGTGGCTGTGGGCCACCTCAAGGGAACGCGTCTTGAGGTGGCTGTGGCTATTGGCACGGACCCGGCGACCACCTTCTCTGCGATCGTTCCGGCTCCACCCGAGGTTGAGGAGTTCATGATCGCAGGCTTCCTGCGCGGTAAGCCGGTCGAGATTGTGAAGTGCGAGACCGTCGATCTTGAAGTGCCCGCCAACGCCGAGATAATCCTGGAAGGTTACGTGGAACTGGGCGAGCTGCGCACGGAGGGACCATTCGGCGACCATACCGGCTTCTACACGATGACCGACGAGTATCCGGTCTTCCATCTCACCTGCATTACCCATCGCAAGAGTCCTATCTACGCAGCCACGATTGTAGGCAAACCTCCCATGGAGGATGCCTGGATGGGGAAGGCTGTGGAGCGCATCTTTCTTCCCGCGATGAAGATGACGATTCCCGAGATTGTAGATGTGCATCTGCCCGTTGAGGGTGTCTTCCACAACCTGATGCTGGTGTCGATCAAGAAGAGCTATCCCGGTCAGGCGCGCAAGGTAATGAACGCAATCTGGTCCCTTGGTCAGGCAATGTTCACCAAGTGCATAGTGGTGGTCGATGAAGATTGCGACGTGCAGGACGTTGGTGAAGTTGTGCTGCGTGTCGCCAATAACATCGATCCGGAACGAGATATCCAATTCACGCTCGGCCCGGTCGATTCGCTTGACCACGCATCGCGGCTGCCCAATTTTGGCTCCAAGATGGGGATTGATGCCACCCGGAAGTGGAAGGCTGAAGGATTCGATCGTCCTTGGCCCGCCATGATCGAGATGGACCGCGCGACGAAAGCGAAGGTGGATGCAATCTGGGCAAAGCTTGGGCTCTGACCTGTCTTCAGGCTGCCTGATTTACCCTGTGACCATGCGTGGTTTAACTCTTGGCTTAGTTGGATTCTGTTCTCTCTTTTTGTCTACTGCATTGGAATCCAGCGCACAGCAGGCGCCGGACGCCTTCCATTGGGTTGATTTTCATTCGGACAAAGATCAGAGCGTGGTGGCGTGGGTGACTCACTCACTCGCGGCGGAAGACTGGACAGCCATCCGCGAGATTGGCGTGGAGTACGATTCGGCCCTGGTGGTAACCAGTCAGCGATCCAACTCGCGCGGCGGCGCCACCGGCGACATGGAGACGGTGTGGAGTGCTTCCCTCACAACCCATCAGATTTTTCGCCTTCTGCAGGGATCAAACCTGCGTATGCTGGCATGGGCTCAACTCGCAACGAGCCATCCGCGAGAACTTGCCGTACTTTATAACGACTGCACTGATTGCAATCCCTCTACTTTTTTCACTGTCTTCTACTACGACATCACGCAGCATGGCTGGAGCGCGCGCTGGCTCCATGGCAACCAGGCGGTTGCGGTTCGCAACGCGACCCCGCCGCAAGGTGTGCAGTGGACGCAGGTCTTCTCGGTGCTTGCCAATCCGAACGGCGACGAATTTGCAGCCACGTGGACTCACTTCGACTATGGAACCTTAAAGCCAGCCGAAGATTACCTCTACAAGTACGACGTTGATCCTTGGACCGGCCTTGACCGTGTGCAGCCCGTGACTGACAAGCAGGCATCTGCTTTGGAGCCGCGCCTTTGCAGCGCCCAGGATGCCATTGCAAACCTGTCCAGCGGCCAGGATTCGGAGTTGTGCCGGGGGCTATTGCATCCAGCGGCGGCAAGAGAAATTCACAAACCGTGTGCCTGCGCAGAGCCGAATGGCGAGAAGCGGCCGACGCGATAGTCCCTGGTTTCCCGCGACGAAGCGTTGCTAATGCGCCATCTCTACCCGAATCGACGTGAGGTTGCGAACCCATCGTGCAGGATGTTTCTCTCCGGTTGCTACCAGTTGAAAAGGGCCAATTGCGCCCAGAGGCCTTCCGTTCACTGCATCCGCGACGAGCACAGTCGCATCGTGGATGGACGGGATTACTTCGGCCATTGCATAGACAACGGAATAGCCATCTGCGCCCTCGGCAACGAGATACATTCGGAAGTCTTTTCCATGCGGCTGGGCTGGAAAACCGAGCGGCTCCAACAAGGCGAAAAGAGGCACTCCAGTGTACGTCTCGGTCGCGCTCGTGTGCCCGTTCAACACAGTGATGGTGATGTGGGGCAGAGTAGCCAGCTTTTCTGGGCTCCACTCCATTTGTTTCTTTCCAAAGATAGTTCGAAGCGAGGAGTCTGCGGGCCGAGTCTCCATCTCCTGCTGAACTCGGCTGGTGTCCGGCTCCGGTGGAGGCCCCATCGGCATGCTGGGGTGCTGTTGCCCTGAAGCCGAGCCGAACGCAATCCCCAGACTGATCCAGGCTGAAATTGTCGTGATTCCAGATCGCATGATGAAACATCCTCGGCCTTCATCGTATACTGGAAGCATGTCGATTGTGGGCAACATCAGCGCGATTGCCAAGGGAATGAGCATCACGTTTCGGGAGATTTTTGAGCCGACACAGGTTGAGAACTACCCGGATGGTCCCGGTCCGATGCGCGGCGCAAAGTTTCAGCCGCGATTCCGCGGTGCCCACGTGCTGCAGCGCGACGAGAACGGCATGGAAAAGTGTGTCGCTTGTTATCTATGCGCCGCTGCGTGCCCGTCTAACTGCATCTACATTGAGGCGGCGGAAAACACTGATGCAGTTCGCATCTCCTCGTCCGAGCGCTATGCCAAGGTCTACAACATCGACTACAACCGCTGCATCTTCTGCGGCTATTGTGTTGAAGCATGCCCAACGGACGCTATCACCCACGGCCATGGATTTGAGCTGGCGACCTTGAATGCGACCAACCTGGTGATGCGCAAGGAAGACATGCTAGTGCCCGTGCAGGCGCTGACTGCAGGCCGATAGGTTCGTACAGCACCATCCATCGATGTATCGAGTCTGCATTCGGTCACGCGCTTTCCGTGCGTTGACGCCAGCAGCAGGCCAGTGTTTTCATGGTAACCGTGAAAGTTTTGATGTTGACCCTAGCCGCCTTGAACTCCATCCGCAGAACCAAGATGGCGTATGCGACGCTTGCGTCCGCATTTATCGTGTGCGGTTGCGGTGGCACCTCATCTGCGTCGGCTTCCCCGGCCGCGCAAGCTGTGCAGGCACCCACGCTCACCACGGCTTCCGCGCGGAATGGAGCAGTCATCGTCTCGCTGAGTGATGCCATTGCGGGTGCGTCAGTCTACTACACTGTGGATAGTTCAACACCCACAGCAGCTTCGCAACTCTACGAAGCACCGTTTCTGGTCGCCTCGAATGTCACGGTGAATGCGGTCGCTATATTGCAGACCAGAGTGAGCAGCGTGACTACACAGATCTTCACGCTGAATATTCCTTCCGGAACGCTGGTCTGGTCCGATGAGTTCGAAAACTCGACGGGAGTCAATACCGCTCCCAATCCTGCGGTGTGGACCTACGACACCGGCAACAGCGGCTTCGGCAATCACGAGCTCGAGACCTATTGTGCATGGGGCGCAAACGCGCCACCGTGTTCGACAGCGGACCCGAACGCCTTTGTCGGTACCGATGGCTACCTGCACATTGTGGCGGAGCAGCCGTCCGCAGGACTGTACACCTCTGCACGGCTCAAGACCCAGGGCCTCTTCAGCCTTCAATACGGACGCTTCGAGGTCCGTGCACAAGTTCCTGAAGCGCAAGGCTTCTGGCCGGCGGCCTGGCTGCTTGGTAATAACGTCAGAACCGTTGATTGGCCAGCTTGTGGAGAGCAGGATGTGCTGGAGCGCGTGAACGCCGCAAAGACGCCGGACTGGAATGAAGGCTCTGTGCATGGTATTGGATTCACTGGCAGTGCCGGCCTGGGAACGGTCTTCGACTTTCCTGCGGGACAGACAGCAGGCGGTTGGCACACCTACGGCATGATCTGGACGAAGGGAAGTGTCTCCTATTACGTCGATGATCCCGCACATCCTTACGTCACATACACTACATCGAGTCTGAGCAAGCTCAGTGGGGCGGTATGGCCCTTCGACGCTGGCCAGAGCAACTTTATCCTGCTCAACCTGGCTATCGGCGGGGACTGGCCAGGGCCACCGGCCAGCACCACGCCGTTCCCTTCGCAGATGCTCATTGACTACGTGCGCGTGTATACGAACTAGAGGTCAGGGAGAGCCATCCCCCTCATCGTTTCGGCGCTCCTCGGTTGTTCGCTAATAATTCTCGTCTGCTTGACTGTCCGTTGACACGAATCACTGCATCATGACGATGTGACCCCTTCAGCAGAGCGGGCTATTTCGGAGTCTGTACAGTCCATTGGTCGATTCTCCATCCACTCAAGGGTGGCAGGAGAGAATCGTGTTGCGGATCAAAGCGCTCTTAGCCTGGTCCACGCAGAAGTGGGGCGCTACCGGCTGCGTCTCGCTGCATCGGTCGAAGATCGGGATGAGGCGTGCCGTCTGCGATTCAAGGTCTTCAATATTGAGCTTCAAGAAGGTCTTGCCAGTTCCTATGTGACCGGCATGGACGCGGATCAATTCGATTTCTTCTGCGATCATCTGCTCGTTGAAGATAAGCTGACGCGGCGCGTGGTGGGGACTTACCGGATGCAGTCCGGAGACACAGCGGCCCGGCAAATTGGCTACTACTCGCAGCAGGAGTTTCAACTGGAGCCCTACGAGCCGCTTCGCCCCTACGTCCTCGAACTGGGCAGGGCATCGATTGACCGTGAGCATCGCGCACCTGAGGTTCTCACACTCCTTTGGCGCGGAATCGCGCAATATTCGCGGCACTTCGGATTTCGCTACCTCATCGGGTGTTCTTCGCTGCATTCGGAAGAGCCGAGCGATGGCTGGGTTCTGTATCGCCTTCTAGATACCTTCCGTACTGGGCCGGAATTTGAGACGCTTCCAACGGCGCCATACATTTGCCCGCGCAATTGGGAGCAGCATGACAGCAAAGAAGCAGACAAGGCGACGGGTTCTGTTCCCGCTGTGAAAGTTCCGCGGCTTCTGAAGGCGTATCTTGCGATTGGAGCCCTTATTTGCTCCCCTCCCGCATGGGATCGATCATTCGGCACGATTGACATTCTCACGCTGCTGGACCTCGAAGCCCTATTGCCCGCAGCAAGGAATCGCTTTTTCGGCACTACCGCATCATGAATCTTCGAGCAATGCGGCGCGGTGTCTGCCTTGGCGCTGCCTTGATTCGGAGCACACTGAGTTACGCAAGGATCGGCGTGCGGAGGCGGAACACACCGCAGGCTCGTGCGATGTGGATGCATCGCTCCAGCATTTCGGTTTTGCGCGCGATGGATGTCGAGTGCAGACGAGAAGGAAATCCACCTGCTTCAGGGCTGCTGGTCGCCAACCATCTCAGCTATCTCGATATTGTTGTGCTTGCCGCGCAAGCGCCATGTGCATTTGTTTCGAAACGCGAGGTTCAACGCTGGCCGGTCTTCGGCATGCTGGCGAAGGCGGGCGGGACAATCTTTCTCAATCGTGGAAGTCGCGCCAGCGCAGCCAGGGCCGCGACTTCCATCGGTCAGCGTCTCGCCTCCTCTGTTTGCGTGGCACTGTTCCCTGAGGGCACCAGCACAGACGGTTCCACTGTCCGGCACTTTCCTCCGTGGCTCTTTGAGCCGGCCATTGAGAGCCGCCATTGCATCACTGCCGCCAGCATCCGGTACTTGCCGGCGGACGGAGGGGATGAGCTGCATCTGTGCTGGTTTGGTGACGCTTCATTTCTATCGCACCTGTGGAGCTTGCTTTGCGGCGAGCGATTTACCGTGCAGATCCGCTTTGGTCATCCTCAGGTCTACATGGACCGGACGATTGCCGCCGCTGCGACGAGAGAAACCATTTTGTCGATGCGTGCTGCTGGGATCTTGCAGTTCGGGAGTTCACACAACCGAAAGTTCGAGCGGTGCGAAGCGGCTTGACCTGAATGGAAATGTGATGCACTAAAGGAAGTGGCTCCGCGGATGTGAATCGCACGGAGCCGTCGCAGGAGCAAGAGGAGGTTATCGCGTCTTTGCGACTTCTTCCACCGTGACCGGATCGAGGAAAGGCATCGAGGCGCGCAGCTTCTTGCCGACGATCTCGATGGGATGCTTGGCCTCAGCTTCGCGGAAGGCAAGAAATTCCTTGCGACCGGAGTTCTGGTCGGCGAGGAATCGCTTGGCGAAAGTGCCATCCTGAATGTCTTTCAGGATGCCTTTCATCGCCTTCTTGCTCTCCTCATTGATAACGCGCGGGCCGCTGACATAATCGCCCCACTCGGCCGTATCTGAGATCGAATAGCGCATGTACGCCAGCCCGCCGCGATAGATAAGGTCCACAATCAGCTTGAGCTCATGGAGCACCTCAAAGTAAGCGCTCTCGGGCTGATAGCCCGCTTCCACCAGTGTCTCGTAGCCTGCCTTTATCAGTGCGCTGACACCGCCGCACAGAACGGCCTGCTCGCCGAAGAGGTCCGTCTCAGTCTCTTCCTTGAACGTTGTTTCCAGCACGCCTGCACGTGTACAGCCGATGCCCTTGAGGTAGCTCAAGGTCAGTGCATGAGCCTTGCCGGTTGCATCCTGGTGGATGGCAATCAGCCCCGGTACCCCCCCGCCTTCGGTAAAGACTTCGCGCACGCGATGTCCAGGAGCCTTTGGCGCAGCCATGCCCACGTCAATGCCCGCCGCAGGAGAGATTGTCTTGAAGTGAATATTGAAACCATGTGCGAAGAGCAGCAGCTTTCCATCGCTCAGATTCGGCGCAATCTCCTCGGCGTACAGTTTCGCAGCAGTCTGATCCGGGACCAGAACCATGACCACATCGGCCCACTTTGTCACCGCAGGCACGGTGTCCACTTCAAGTCCCGCCTTCTGCGCTTTGCCGATGGACTTGGAGCTCGCGGCCAGGCCGACCTTCACTTGGACTCCGGAGTCCTTCAGGTTAAGGGCATGCGCATGTCCCTGCGAGCCGTAGCCGATAATCGCGACCCTTTTGGCTTGGATTAGCGTAAGGTCGGCGTCGTGATCGTAGTAAGTCTTGGCCATGATGTTTTCGATTTTCCTTTGTGTTCGGGGTTCAGGTTTTCTGTGGGTATCAGGAAGCTTGAAGCGTCAAAGTTCTGGTTCCACCGCGGCTGCTTCTTCCGCGGCCAGCGGCGTTTCATCGGGGCCCGCGCCCATAGCCTTAAGGACGCTCGAAGTGTGATGTCCACGTCGCATCGTCATCTTGCCGCTGCGACACAACTCAAGAATACGGCAGTCGCTCGCGCGAAGGATCTCGATCAGCCCTTCGATCTTGCTCTCCACGCCAGTCATTTCAATCATCAGTGACTCAGATGTAAGATCGACAATCCGCGCGCGGAAAACTTCTACGAGTTCAAAGATCTGCGAGCGTGTCTTCGTCGTGGCCGCCACTTTAATCAGAGCCAATTCGCGCGTCACGTTCGGCGCTTGTGCAATGTCGTCTACGTCTACGACATTCTCGAGCTTGTAGAGGCTCGCGCGAATGCGGTGTCCGGCCTCTTCCGATGCCTCGCACACCAGCGTCAGCCGGGAAAGTCCCGGCCGTTCACTGCGTCCTACCGTAACCGAGCTGATATTGATATTGAGCCGGCGAAAGAGCGATGCCACGCGCGTGAGCACCCCCGGCAAATCTTCGACGTACGCAACGAAAGTATGCAGCATGATGGCTATTCTCCCTATTGATCTTCAGCGCTCTCCACCAGAGGATTCTGGCCCGGACGGCGGATCATCTCATGCAGTGCGCTTCCGGCGGGAATCATCGGATACACGGAGTCTTCCTTTTCCACCATGAAATTCAGCAGGAACGGACCCTCTGCAGACCGTGCCTCTTCCACCGCCACGGCCAGTTCTGCGCGTGTATGCACGGCGCGCGCCTGGATGCCGTGCGCATCAGCCAGCTTCACAAAGTCCGGGCTCACCAGCGGTGTTGCTTCATAATTGCGCTCGTAGAAAAACTCCTGCCACTGGCGCACCATCCCCAGATAGCCGTTGTTGATGATAGCGATGTTGATCTTGATCTTCTCCTGCACAATCGTCGCCAACTCCGGGGAAGTCATCTGGAAGCCGCCGTCGCCCGCAATCACCCATACTTCCTTCTCCGGGCATGCAACCTTTGCGCCAATCGCTGCAGGCAACGCAAAGCCCATCGTGCCAAGTCCGCCAGAGGTGATGAGCGTACGCGGCTTTTCATGCCGGAAGTACTGCGCTTCCCACATCTGATGCTGGCCCACGTCCGTCACCACTACCGCTTCACCACCTGTAATCCGCCACAGGTCATGCATCACATGCGCCGCATACAAATGGCCGGAGTCCGCGAGGTTCTTGATGTCGCGCACGGCAGATGCACCCTTTGATTGCTCAATCGTCTTCAGCCACGCGCTGCCGTCGCGCCCGGAGATGCGCGGCAGCAAATCCTCCAGCACTGCGCGCAGATCGCCCACAAGTGCCACATCCACCTTGATATTCTTGTTGATCTCCGCCGGATCCACCTCAATGTGAATCTTCTTCGCGTTCATTGCGTAACTCGACGTCTTTCCCGTCACACGATCATCAAACCGCATTCCGCATGCAATCAGCAGATCTGCCTCTTGAATCGCGTGATTCACCCACGCCTCGCCGTGCATTCCCATCATGCCCAGGTTCAGCGGATGCGAGGCAGGGAAGCAGCCCAACCCCAGCAGCGTGAGCGCTACAGGAATCTGCGCACGCTCGGCCAGAGTCTGCACCTGCTCCATCGCGCCGGATTCAATCACTCCGTGCCCCGCAAGAATCACGGGTCGCTTGGCGTTGCGTATCAGTTCCGCCGCCTGTACAAGTCCGGACTCTTCCACGCGCAGCATCGGATGCGGACGGTACTGCTTCGGTTTTGCAGCTTCAAAGTCAAACACTGCCGTGCCCTGTTGCGCGTCCTTTGTGATGTCCACCAGCACCGGCCCCGGCCTGCCCGATGTCGCAATCTGCACCGCGTGCCGGATGGTCGGCGCGATATCTTCCGTGCGATGCACTAGAAAGTTATGCTTCGTCACCGGCAGCGTGATGCCTGTGATGTCCACTTCCTGAAAGGCATCCGTCCCCAGCACTTTGCTCGATACGTTACCCGTAATGCACAACACCGGAATGGAGTCCAGCATCGCCGTCGCAATCCCGGTGATGAGGTTCGTCGCGCCCGGCCCACTGGTCGCAATCGCTACGCCCAGCTTGCCTGAGGCGCGCGCGTAGCCATCGGCCATGTGCGCTGCGCCCTGCTCGTGCCGCACCAGAGTATGCCGGATGGGAAACTTCCGCAGGGCATCATAGGCAGGCAGTATGGCCCCGCCAGGATAGCCGAACACATCCTTTACGCCCTCGCCCACCAGCGTGGCCCATATGATTTCAGCACCCGTCAGGCGGGTCGGTGTCGTGAGGTGAGCGTTCGATGCATGCGCGCTTTCTTTCTTTCCCATGGCAGACTCCTTCTCGGATTTCCCGTCCGTAGATCCCTGACCGCAGCGAGACTCGGTTGCTACGTCGTTGCGCCCTTTGAGGCCGAGTTCACCCGATCCACATACTTGCGAAACACACCCTGTGGCCAGCGCAAAGCTGGCGCTTGAAAATTCTTCAGCCGCGACTTCATCTCTTCCTCACTGATCTCAAGCGTCAGCTTCCGATTCGGAATGTCGAAAGAGATTGTGTCGCCTTCGCGTACCGCGGCAATGGGCCCGCCCACGAACCCCTCCGGAGCTACGTGCCCAGCCGTGAAGCCGCGCGTCGCGCCAGAGAAGCGCCCGTCGGTCAGCAGCGCCACCGTTGAACTCAGCTCCGGAATCCCGCTGATGGCCGCCGTCACCTGCAGCATCTCGCGCATGCCCGGTCCGCCCTTCGGTCCTTCATAGCGAATTACGAGCACATCGCCCGGTTTGATCTTGCCCTGCTGCACTGCAGCGAAGCAGTCCTCTTCGCAATCAAACACCCGCGCCGGTCCGCGATGCTCGTAGCGATTCGCTGCCGCAATCTTCATCACGCAGCCTTCCGGCGCCAGATTGCCTTTCAAAATCACCAGACCACCATTCGGTTTCAGCGGCTTGTCAAACGTGTGGATGACGACCTGCCCCGGCGTCTCCTTCGCCAGCGCGGCCTCTTCGGCCAGCGTGCGCCCGCTGATGGTCAGAGTCGATCCATCCGCATGGCCTGCGTCGATCAGCCGCTTGGCCAGCAGGCGCGATCCGCCCGCCGCCTGAAAGTCTGAAGCGACAAACTTGCCCGCCGGCGTCAGGTCGCAGATGAACGGTGTCCGCTTGCTGATTGCGTCAAAGTCATCGATCGAAAGCTGGATGCCCATCTCGTTCGCAATCGCCAGCAGATGCAGCACAGCATTCGTCGATCCGCCGCTTGCCGCCACACTCGCAATCGCGTTCTCCAGCGACTTGCGCGTGATGATCTGCGAGGGACGCCGGTTCGCGCGCACGGCATCCATCAACATCCGCCCGGCCTCCCGCGTCGCCGCGTGCTTGTCCTTCGCTGTTGCAGGAACACCCGAAAGTTGAATCGGAGAGATGCCAAGAATCTCGCCGCTCATTGCCATCGTGTTCGCCGTGAATTGCCCGCCGCAGGCGCCCGCGCCGGGGCAGGCGTTCGCTTCCAAAGCCTCCAGCCCCGCATCGTCAATCCGGCCCGCGGCATACGAGCCGATCCCCTCAAACACGTTCTGAATCGTGATGTCCACGCCATTCAGTTTGCCCGGAGCAATCGATCCGCCATAGAGCATCATGCCCGGAATATCCAGTCGGCACAGCGCCATGATGATGCCTGGCATATTTTTGTCACAGCCGCCAATGCCCACCAGCCCGTCAAAAAGATTCCCGCGCGCCACCAGTTCAATCGAGTCAGCAATCACTTCGCGCGACACCAGCGAGGCCTTCATGCCCTGCGTGCCCATCGTGATGCCGTCAGAAATCGTGATGGTGTTGAACTCCATCGGCGTGCCACCCGCTTCGCGAATGCCTTCCTTCAGCGCCTCCGCTACATCGCGCAGATGCACATTGCACGTTCCGATCTCGGTCCATGTGTTCGCAATCCCGATAATCGGCTTGTGCAGGTCATCTTTGGAGTAGCCCGCGCCGCGCAGATAGGAACGCGCGGCGGCGCGGCTGGGGCCCTCGGTCAATGGAATGCTCTGGCGTTTCCCTTCGATCGTCACTGTTCTACCTGTGTCTTCCCTGTAGTTGGAGTGGAGATAGGTATGTCTACTGCGGTTATTTCGCCTTCAGCCATCCGGCGTGGTCGTGCTTCGATTCGAAGGAATCCAGCGCCGCAGCATGACGCAGCGTCAGTCCAATGTCGTCGAGACCTTCCAGCAGGCAGAACTTGCGAAATGCATCGATCTCAAACGAAGCCTTGAAGCCCTCGCTGTCCTTCACGGTCTGCTCTTCCAGTGAAACCGTCAGCTGATAGCCTGGCTTGGTCTGCGCCTTGTGCAGTAGCTCGGCCACCTGTTCCTCGCTTAGCCGCGCAAGCACAATGCCGTTCTTGCCCGCGTTTGAGAAAAAGATGTCCGCAAACGTCGGCGCAATCACCACGCGGAACCCATAGTCTGAAAGGGCCCACGCGGCATGTTCACGGCTCGATCCGCAACCGAAGTTCTTGCCCGCAATCAGAATCTGCGCGCCCTTGTAGCGCGGCTGGTTCAGCACAAAGTCCGCAATCGGTTCGCCCGATGCAGTCTGCCGCCAGTCAAAAAAGAGAAAATCGCCATACCCCGTGCGCTCGATGCGCTTCAAAAACTGCTTGGGAATAATCTGGTCCGTGTCCACGTTTGTGCGGTCCAGCGGCGCCGCCGGTGCGGTCAGTGTACGAAATGGCTGCATTATGCTTTTACCTCCTCGCGAACGGCCCACTTGCGAATATCGACAAAGTGTCCGGCAATCGCTGCCGCGGCGGCCATCTCCGGACTCACCAGGTGCGTGCGTCCACCGCGTCCTTGCCGCCCTTCAAAGTTGCGATTGCTCGTCGATGCGCAGCGCTCGCCTGGTGAAAGAATGTCGGGATTCATACCCAGGCACATCGAGCAGCCTGGTTCGCGCCACTCAAATCCTGCGTCGAGGAAGATGCGGTCCAGGCCTTCTTTTTCCGCATCGGCCTTCACCTGCTGCGAACCCGGCACCACCATCGCATGCACATGAGCCGATACTTTGTGTCCCGCCGCAATCCGTGCCGCCGCCCGCAGGTCTTCCAGCCGTCCATTCGTGCACGAGCCAATAAACACGCGGTCAATCGAGACGTCTTCCAGCTTCGTGCCCGCCTTCAGGTCCATGTACTCCAGCGCACGCTCAAAAGACTTGCGCTCCTGCTCCGAGGCCGCGGCCGCCGGGTCGGGTACGTTCGCCGTCACCGGAGCCACCATCCCGGGGCTCGTTCCCCAGCTCACATAAGGCACAAGCGTCGCGGCGTCCATCACCAGTTCGCGATCAAACTTCGCGCCGGGGTCGCTCGGCAGTTTGCTCCACTCCGCAACCGCCTTTTCCCACTCCGCACCCTGCGGGCTGAAGCGCCGGCTCTTCAGATACGCAAAGGTCGTCTCATCCGGCGCAATCATCCCTGCGCGAGCGCCAGCTTCGATGCTCATGTTGCAGATCGTCATGCGGCCTTCCATCGAAAGCGCGCGAATGGCTGATCCTGCATACTCAATCACGCATCCCGTCGCGCCGTCGGTGCCTATCTTCCCGATGATCGCAAGGATGATGTCCTTTGCCGTTACGCCCGTCGGCAACTTGCCTTCGACGGAAATGCGAAACGTCTTCGGCTTTGACTGCGGCAGCGTCTGCGTCGCCAGCACGTGCTCCACTTCACTCGTGCCGATGCCGAACGCCAGCGCGCCAAACGCCCCGTGCGTCGACGTGTGCGAGTCGCCGCAGACAATCGTCATGCCCGGCTTGGTCAGACCCAGTTCCGGCCCGATGACGTGCACGATCCCTTGCTTGCGCGAGTTCACGTCATACAGCTCAATGCCGAAGTCCTTGCAGTTCTCGCGCAGAGTGGAGATCTGTTTTGCGGAGATCTGATCCACGATATGCAGGCGGCCCTCAATCGTGGTGGGCACGTTGTGGTCGACTGTCGCCACCGTGCGGTCTGGCCGGCGCACAGTACGCCCCGCCAGGCGCAGTCCTTCAAAGGCCTGGGGAGATGTGACTTCGTGCACGAGTTGCAAGTCGATGTAGAGCAGCGTCGGTTCGCCCTTCGGCTCCACGACCACATGCTGCTCCCAAACCTTTTCAAAAAGTGTCTTTGGTTCGGAACTCATCCGTCATCCTCTGTGTTGTGTCCTGCGTTACGCGCTGACGAGCAGCGCTTTCACGGTTTCACGCACTTTGGCGCCCATCTCTTTGGTCGAGAGCACCGGGTAGCCCTGCGGATTGCTGCGCGCTAGGTCCGGCGTGCGGAAGCCCTGCTCCAGCACCTTGCGCACGGCGCTCTCAATCGCCGCGGCCTCCGTCTCCAGCCCTGCCGAGTGGCGCAGAATCAGCGCTCCCGTCAGAATCGCGCCCAGCGGATTCGCCAGACCTTTGCCCGCGATATCCGGCGCCGAGCCATGCACCGGCTCATAAAGATTCACTTTGCCGCCGATCGTCGCCGAAGGCAGCATCCCCAGTGAGCCTGTAATCACCGCGGCTTCGTCGGAGAGAATATCGCCGAAAAGATTCTCCGTGACCACCACATCGTAGTTGCACGGCTGATTCATCAGGTGCATCGCCATCGCATCCACATACTGGTGCTCCAGCGTCACATCCGGAAACTCCTTCGCAACTTCATCCACCGTGGCGCGCCACAGCTGCGAAACCTCCAGCACGTTAGCCTTGTCCACGCTCGTCACCTTCTTGCGGCGCTTCTGCGCCAGTTGGAAGGCCACCCGTGCAACGCGCGCTACTTCGCCTTTGGTGTAGCGCATCGTGTTCCACGCCTCGCCGGTCGTGCGATTCCACTCGCGCGGCTTGCCGAAGTACAGCCCGCCGAGCAATTCACGGACAAACAGAATGTCGGCTCCATCCACCACTTCGGGACGCAACGGGCTGTTCACCGTCAGCTCTTTGAAGGCGAACGCAGGCCGCAGGTTTGCAAAGCCACCCAGCTCCGCGCGAATCTTCAGCAGTCCCGCTTCGGGCCGCTTGTCCGGGGGCAGGGAATTGAACTCGTTACCGCCCACCGCGCCCAGCAGCACGGCGTCGCTCCCCAGCGCTTCCTTCAGAGTGTCTTCAGGCAGCGGCGTGCCGTCCTGCACAATGGCCACGCCGCCAATGCGGCGCTCAGTAATGTGAAGGGTGTGCCCGCCCAGCGCGGCTGCTTCCTGCAGCACGGCGACAGCTTCATGCGTGACTTCAGGCCCGATGCCGTCCCCGGCAACAACTAGGATCTTCAGCTTCATTCCTTCTCTCGTGGTGGTTGTCAGTGTTGTGTTGCTTGGCTTTGAAATTAATCCAGTTGCGCAACCGGCATATTCCGGCGCTCGCGAATCGGATCCGGCAACAGCCCGATCAGGTCCTGGTCATAAATGTTCTTTTTGCGGTCTGCCAGCGCAACAAACCGGTAATACACCTGCTGCAGCTCCTCGCGGTCGAGCGAAAATCCAAGCTGCTCCAGCCTGTGCCGCAGCGCCGCGCGCCCCGAGTGTTTGCCCAGCACCAGGTGCGTGCGTGACACCCCGACCAGTGCCGGCGTCATAATCTCGTAGCACAGCGGATTCGCCAGCATTCCGTGCTGGTGAATCCCTGACTCATGTGCAAACGCATTTGCTCCAACAATCGCCTTATTCGGCGAAGGCTTGAAGGTGATGATCTGCCCCAGCACTTCGCTTGTTGGGTACAGCTTGTCCAGCTTGATGCTCGACGTCACCTTGTACCGGTCCGAGCGCACGTACAGCGCGGCCGCAATCTCTTCGAGCGACGCATTGCCTGCCCGCTCGCCGATTCCGTTAATCGTGCACTCCACCTGGCGCGCCCCGTTCTGAATTGCCGCCAGCGAGTTCGCCGCTGCCAATCCAAGATCATCATGGCAATGGGAAGAGAGCACAATCCCCTGCGCATCGATCGCCGGAATGCGATCGCGCACCTCGCGGAACATTTGCCCGTACTCTTCCGGAGTGGAGTAGCCTACTGTGTCCGGCATGTTGATCGTCGTCGCCCCGGCTTCCACTGCAACGCGCACCATCTCCACCAAAAAATCTCGATCCGACCGCGTTGCATCCTCTGGTGAAAACTCCACATCGTCTGCAAGAGACCGCGCCAGCCGAACCGACTCCCCGGTGCGATCCAGCGCTTCCTGCCGATCAATCTTCAATTTGTATTCCAGGTGCAAATCGCTCGACGCAAGAAAAACGTGAATTCGCGCGCGATCCGCGAACTGGAGCGCGCGTGCCGCCATCTCAATATCTTCCGTCTTCGCGCGGGCAAGAGACGCAATCCGCGGCTTCCGGATCGCCTGCGTGATCGTTGAGATCGCCGCAAAGTCGCCCTCCGACGCCATGGCAAAGCCTGCCTCAATGATGTCTACGCCCAGATCTTCGAGTGCGTGGGCCATCGTCAGCTTTTCCTGCGTTGTCATGCTACAGCCGGGCGATTGCTCGCCGTCGCGCAGAGTCGTATCGAAAAAGACAATGTGATTCGTCGGATTTGAACTCATACAAGCGCCTGCCAGGGGAACCTCGTCAAACACAACCATTCTCTCTCAAACGGAGATCATAAGGCAAAGTTATTCTTTTTGTGGTCTTCATTAAAATTAGTTATATGTAGAGTTGACCTATGGGGGGGGTAAGCCATGGACTTGAACCAGCTTGAGACGTTTCTGACTGTCGCGGAGGAACGAAGCTTTTCTCGCGCAGCGCAGCGGTTGCACCGCACCCAGCCGGCGATCAGCCAGGTGATCCGCAAACTGGAAGAATCTGTCGGCGAAACCCTTTTTGACCGCGCCGCGCGCGACGGCTCCCTCACAGCCGCTGGCCAGTTGCTTCGCGAATATGCCATGCGCCTGCTCGCTCTCCGGCGCGAGGCCTCCAGCGCACTGGATGAGTTGAAGAACCTTGAGCGCGGGCATCTCCAGCTTGCGGCAAACGAATACACGTGCATGTACCTGCTGCCTGTGATCGATGCGTTTCGACGTGAATTCCCACAGGTCCACGTCAATGTCCACCGCATGTTGGCCAGCCGGATTCCCGACGAGCTGAATCTGCGAAGCTTTGAGATTGGCGTCATCTCCTTCCGTCCAGACCCAGCTCAGTTCCGCACCATCGCCGTTTACGCGGATAGCCTTGCCCTGATCGCAAGCCCTGGTCACGCCCTCGCCCGCGCCGGGAGCGTCTCCATTACCGAGCTTGGCCATGAAGACTTTATTGCGCACAATGTCACCTCACCACTCCGCCGCAAGGTCATCGAAACCTTCCAGCGCTTTCGCACGCCCCTCAACATGCGGGTCGAACTGCCTACCATCGAGGCCATCAAGCGGTTCGTCGCCATGGGCAACGGCGTCGCACTCGTACCCCACCTCACCGTCGCCCGTGAGCTTGAAACCGGCGATCTGGTGCGAATCAAGGTGGATGAACTCGAGATGAAGCGCATCCTCCGCCTTGTTCACCGCCGTCAGGCTGCACTTTCCTACGCCGCGCAGGCCTTTCTACGCGCCGTCCGCGCGCTTGCGCAAAAGCAGGGAACGCCGTTTTTCTATCAGCTGGAGCGTCCGGGCTAACAGTCGCAAGGGGAGCCGCCATGCGGACATCCGGTCCCATGCTCCCCTTTTTGTTCCGTGCAGTCTAAGACTCTGTGTCCTTCGGAATCGGGCCAGTACACCGTAACCCGTTCCGGCCATTTACAATGCAGAGAGCGGGGCCCGGCACCAACCGGAGCACCGGAAACGACAAGCTGGTTGCCGGCCGGACGGTTGGGCAGTCGTGAGGTTCTTGACCGAATGAAGAAGATCGCCTTTCTTACAATTCTGCTGGCCTTGGGTGTGGCAGCGGGTCGCGCTCAGGAGAGCAGGCAGGATATCAGTATCAGTGCGACTGGCATTGTGGAGCCGTTCATGGCTTCTTCAACCGATGTCCAGGTAAGCGCCAACCGCGGTTTTGGCGCCATGCTGAGTTATCGCTTCATGCTGACGCCGTCGAGCGCGCTGGAAGCCAACTACGGAATTGACTACGAAAACAAGATTCACTACATCGTCAGCAACACGAACAATTACCTCGTCAACACGCGTACGCAGGAGATTTCATTCGCCTATGTCCGCAGCTTCACCTACAAGAAATACAACCCGTTTGTGGAGGGTGGACCTGGAGTTCTGATCTTTCTGCCCATCCGCAATCAAACGACGACTTCGCTCGACGTGAAGCAGCAGACGGGCCCCGGTATCCTGTATGGTGGCGGTATTGCCTACGAACTCAGCCCCAGCTTCGACCTGCGCGCAGAGTTCCGCAGCTTTATCACCAAGGTGCCGGACATGGGTTATGCGCAGTTGAGCACCAAGCGCTGGTACAACATCTTCTACCCGGCCGTCGGCGTGGCGTACCACTTCTAAGCAGAATCATTGCGCCCGGCAGGGCAACAATCAATGCGGAGATGCCTGAAGGCTCTCCGCGTTTTTGTTGTGCTCTGTGCAGGCCTGCTCAGCCATTACCGGGCGGCCTCAGGATAACGTCCCAGCTCCTTCACCATTGCACAGTGTGGAGCGAGTGCCTTCACAGAGAGGTCTGCCTCATCCGCATCCCGGATCTGGCAGTCTACATAGAAGATGTACTCCCATGGCTTGCCGTGGACCGGCCGTGACTCAATCTTCGTGAGATTGGTGCCAAGACTCGACAAATCGGCGAGTGCGGCTACCAGGGAGCCGGGCCGGTTTTCCAACGAGAATGCGATGCTGACCTTGTTGGCGCCGGCCCGTGTCTGCGCATCTTTACGCCGGCGCACCAGGAAGAATCGCGTGAAGTTCTCGCGATTGTCTTCAATGTTCGCCGCAAGGATTTGAGCGCCATAGTAGGCCGCTGCCGCTGCACTGGCGATGGCCGCGGCGTGGTGATCCTGCAGTTCGACGAGCTGTTTCACGCTTCCGGCTGTGTCATAGAACGAGAACGCTTCCATCCGCGGGTGATCGGCAAGAAAGTCCCGGCACTGCGCCAACGCAACGGGATGTGAGAAGACGCGCTCAATGCCAGAGATGTCGACGCCTGGCAGAGCGATCAGGTTGTGATGAATCCGGAGCAGCGTCTCCTGTTCTACGCACACGTCGTGCGTAAGCAGAAGGTCAAAGTGCTCCACCACCGATCCCGCGAGGCTGTTTTCTATTGGAATCACGGCCGCATCGATCTGCTCGCCGGCGAGCGCCGTAAACACATCCGCAGACAATGCGAACGGCACGACCTTGCAAGTCTCCATCAGTTGCTTGGCCGCCTGATGACTAAACGATCCGGGTTCGCCCTGGATTCCGACGCGCAATCCATTTCCGCCGGGAACCTCGCCCGGAGTTTCGATTGCTTCACGTGGCGGCTGCCCTTGCCTGCGTGAAACGTACCAGAGCGCCGCTGCAGCATCACGCGAAACGGTCTCAGCCGACATCCGCCCTACCTCCGCAGCCACAGATCAGTGGCGACAAATCCAAAAAACACCATTGCAATGACGCCATTCATGGTGAAGAAGGCTGCGTCGAGCCGTCGCAGATCCCTTGGAGACACAATTGAGTGTTCGTAGCAAAGCAGCATGCAAACTGCAGCCACTCCCAGCCAGCCTGCGATGCCGAATCGAAAGAGCAAGCCGAGCCAGACGAGCAGGCAGAGCATTGCGAGATGCATCAGCCGTGCCGCCCAGAATGCTGCTGGAATGCCAATGGCCTGCGGAAGGCTGTGCAGGCCGGCTGTGCGATCATGCTCAAAATCCTGGCATGCGTAGAGCACGTCGAATCCGCCTACCCAGAGGGTCACTGCTCCAGTGAGCACAAGAATGCGCGCATCCAGACTTCCACGTACGGCGATCCATGCCGCCGCAGGCGCGAGTCCCAGCGCCAGCCCAAGCACCAGATGCGACCAGCGCGTCACTCGCTTCATGTAGCTGTAGCCCATCAGAACGAGCAGCACAAGCGGCGACAGGTACAACGTAAGACGATTCAGTTCCGCAGCGGAAAGGACAAATGCGAGCGCCATCAGGACGGTGAAGCCCAGGACAAATTCACGTGTAAGAAGACCGGCTGGAATGGCCCGGCTCTTGGTGCGCGGGTTGGCGGCGTCCAGTTCGGCATCGGCCCAGCGGTTAAACGCCATCGCGCTGGAGCGCGCCGTCACCATTGCGGCGAGAATCCACCCAAGCGTGCGCAGAGACGGCAGGCCGTTCGCGGCCAGGATCGTTGCTGTCAAAGCAAACGGCAGTGCGAAGATCGAGTGCTCCCACTTGATCATCTCTAGCGTCGTCCGCGTTTTAGCCACAAGGTCCACTGCCTTTACCCCTCACAAGTGTACTTGAGGGCGCAGTGGCAGTCACGGATTGCAACGGGTCAAGCACTGCCTTAGGCTTCCTCCACTGCAGAGGCTTGAGGGAGCACCTTATCGATGTGCGTGAGCCGGAACAATTCCATAATGCGAGGGCATACTCCCGCGACAATCATCCGTCCGCCGTGATTCTGGCAGTGCACAAAGTGGTTCATGACCAGGCCGATGCCGGCAGAGTCCCTATAAGGTACGCCGCTCAGGTCCAGGATGCAGCGATCTTTAGCGGGATTCTGACGGAGTGCTGTCTGCAGATCAAATAGGTTTCTGAGTGTGAGCGGCCCGCAAAGGGAAAAGATAATGCTTCCTGCAGATCGGGCCGCACGCTTCTCAAAAGTTAGTGGTGCTTCGGCCAGCATGGTGGCCCGATTCTACACATCAGCAGCGGCGGCAAAGTTTACAAATCTGTAAATGTCGGTCGCAGGTTGGCCTATCGATAGCGACGGGTCGCCTTAATGACCATGGAAAAGACTTCGGACTCGTCCCTCGCAATGAGCAGGGAGACATGCCGATTGATGGCAATTTCGGCCTGCAGCAACTGCTGCGCAGTTGTATCCACATCCGTTGCCCAGGTAAGCGTCACATTGCGGCCCACCTGTTCCTCCACCGTGATGCGCGTAGTCGAGTTGCCGAGAAGGCCGAGGTAGCTGGGGTCCACTTTGACGGAGCCGGCTCCGAAGAGCTTCTGCACGCGGCTGCTGACCGTAGCGTTCAGCGCGCCACCGAGCAGGGCATCTGTTGCGGGGTTCGATGCCAGCTGTTCCTGCTGCTGGGTGTACAGCCGTTCCTGATTCTGTGTCCGGCCCAGTGCCAGCAGCGCTACCACGTCCGACTCTGGCAGTGGAGGGTCGCTGCGATATGTCACCGACATCTTATTTAGCGGCCCGTGAATGCCCAGCGCGATGTCGTAGTCTTCTACCCGCGCTGAGGCGTTTAAGTCGATCGTCGGCTCAATGCGCACCGGGTTTGTAAACGTGATGTCGCCCCTTTGCATGTCATAGCGTGTTCCGGCAATTGTGGCGCTGCCTTCGGTGATCGAGATGCGGCCTAGCAGCGAGGGCGTGGCCAGTGTACCGCGCAGCCGCAGATCGATGTCGCCGGCCAGCTTCGCATAGGCGTTCTGAAAGTTGAGCTGCGGCGACGACTGAATTCTGACGTCGAGACGGATGTGATTGGACGGAGAATCGGCAGGGATGACCGGCTGGACCTTCGCAGCCTGACTTGCCAGACTCGCTATGTCGAGATCAGGACTTACCGTAAAGCGGGTGACGAGCACGCGGCCGCTCAGTAATAGGCTGTTCGGTGTTCCCTGCAACTGCAGATTCGCATCGGCAAGCGAACTTACGCCGTCTGGGTAGCGCACTCTGACCCCCTGGCCAGTGAGGCTGAGCGCGGCAAAGAGACCGTTTTGATATGCGAGGTAGCCGCCTACGCTCAGCGAGCCGCCGCCGGTGCGCGCCGTGAGCGACTGGACCTCGAGCCGGTTCTGGTTAAAGACCAGTGTTCCCTGTAGCTGGCTCAGGCTATTGGGCAGGTCCTGCAACGCCAGAGATGCATTCTCAAATTGAATCCGGCCTGTCAGCCGAGGATTCTCCATCGTGCCGCGCGCCTGAACTTCAAAACGCGTCATCCCACTTGCAGTGAGATCAGGATCGAGAGTCTCGGCCAGCTTTAGGTTGATTGCGCCATCTGCATCCAGGTTGAGCTGTCGCCTGGCCCTCAGGTCAATCGTGCCTCCGGCGCGGAGATCAGTTTCTTCGCCGGTGATATGGACCGGGTCCAGCACGATCTTTTCATCGGCGAGGGAGGCGTGCAGTGGACCTTCGCTGCGAAGATTCACACCGCTGACCGTCACCTCCGCGGTACGCAGTTGCGCATCTCCGCGTAGCTCCTCCGGCTTGCTCAAGGGTCCCTGAATCTGGATCGTTCCTGCGAGCGAGGACTTGCCGGAAAGACCCTGAACGTGGGCCATCTTCAGCAGAGCGCCAATGTCGAACTGCGAGAGCTGCACCGTTGTCGTTGTCTCGAATGGTTCGCGGAGTTCCGTCTGTCCATGCCCCTGCAGCATGGCGGACGCAAAGCGCGTCTGTACGTCATACAGAAGCGCATGATTCTGTGTGCGCGCAGCCAGGTCCACATCGCCTATTTCTTCTCCTCGCACAATCAGAGAATGCAGAGTCCCCGAGCCGGACAGATGCGGATCGTCGTAGGAACCGTTTCCTGTGATCTGAAAGTTCAGCACGCCGCTTGCGCCGAGGTTGGATTCCTGCACACGCTGGATCTGCGCGAGCTGTATGTTGCTGCCGCGCGCCTCCACCTGGAACTGACGGGTCTGCAGGTTATAGGTTCCACTTCCCGTCGCCTTCGCCGCTCCATCGCTGATATTGAGCGCGTTCAACTGCAGGGTCTGGTTGGCCAGCTTGCCCTGAACGCTGATCCGAGCGATGGCTTGATTCCAGATGGTTCCTTTGTCGAGATCCAGTGTGCCCGAACCTTCGAGCGCGTGGAGAACCCCATCCGCGTGGATTGTCCCGCTTAACTGGCCGTGCACAGGAAGGCTCATCCCCAGCAGGGGCAGCAGATCGTCCGCTTTGATCTGGTTCGCTTCAACCTTCGCATGAAGGGTGGAGCCATCGTTGAAGCCGGGAATGCCAGGAGTACGCGTCATCGCAGCGGTCAGATTCCCGCTCACTTGTAGTGTCGCTTCGCCGTGGCGCAAGTCTGCGCGGTCGATTGTGATCCTGTTTGCCGAGTAGCTCCCTTTCGCATGCAATACATCGAGATGGACAAATGCCGATGCGCCCTTCGCATCGGTTGCGCGCCGAGGAACTTCAACCGTCAGGTCATTTGCCGATAGCTCGCCGCTCAGATGCGGGTCCAGCAGGGACCCGGTCCAGGTCCCTGAAAAATCTGCCCTACCGCCGAGAGAGACGGGCAGCGCCGCGCTGCCCGTCTTCCCGTCTCGCGCGAGGCCCATGTCGCGCAGAAGCTTGTCGAACTCGGCAAGATTGCGTGAATGCACGTCGATGGAGATTACAGACGGACTGGTCATCGGGAAGGCCCCGAGGTGGCCTTGCGCATCGACGGAACTCCCTGGCATCGCAAGATGAAGCGCGCGAAGGTCGACTGCGCCATCCCTCTGGGTGTAGGTCCCGTCAATCATTCCGGCGACGGGTACTTCGCCTGCTGGCGATGGGCCAGGGCTGGAGACGTTCAGTCTTGCTGCCACTTCCAGTGTGCCCACGTCGCCCTTGGTCCACGTTGCGGTCGCAGGTCCGTCGATGTGTGCATCCATGCCCATCCGCTCAAAAGGGCCCTTGCCCACGATGTCCATGACTGTGTCGATCGGCATGTCTTCGAATTCGGCCGTTACTTTTCCATTGACCAGAAGAGGCAAAGGCTGCGTGGAAGGCGCGGTTGGCGCGGTCTTCGCAGTTGGACGCTTACGGCGCTGCCAGAAATGCTTGGCCGGAGTTGGAGTCGCCTGCTCCAGTACCGTGCTCCCTGGAATGGGCGGGAGCCAGTGGTCGAGTGCGACTTCGCCTTTCAACTCGCCGCCTTGTGCAAGCTGCGCCACCACTGAGCGGATGATCAGCTGATTCGGATCGGCATGCACGACCGCGTCGAGTCGTACCCGGCGCGCATCAACTCCCGGAGCAACGTACGCGCCATTCTCAATATGGACCGGCCCATCCACGTGAAATTGGCCGTCATAACCGCTTGCCGCCATATGCAGGCTGGCGATGCCCTCCGGTGCATTTGGATAGCCGGTGAAGGCTTCGAGAAGGCGCATATCGAGATCGCCCTGGATTGTTCCTTCCCAACTGGGACGGGCAAAGTTGCGCATTTCACCTTGCGCTGTCAGCGTTCTTTCGCCGGCGTCTTTGCTGCGGGCGGTGACGCGCAATGAACGAAGATAGAGATTATTTCGAGTGCAATCGAGCAATGCCTCGACGGCGCCATGCACGGGCTTGTGCAATGGATGCGCCTCGGTGCCTCGCAGCAATTGGAGGTCCTGCGCAGACAGCGCAATGCGGTAGAGTTCGGGAGATCCTTTCTGGGCTGGCTCGTAAGCCAGACGAAGAGATGCATCTGTCGCTCTCAGGTCAAGGGGCGCCTGACGGTTTTGAAAATCAAAAGCGGCGGCTCGATTGTCATAGTCCACCACAGCGTGCTCCACGGTGATGCTGCCTGCTTTCAGGTCAAAGAAAGTATCCAGCAACGGCCTTTGCGACGTTGCCGGGCGTCCCGGCTTTGGCTGGTTGGTCGTTCCATCGGGATACACGATGACGTGGAGGACGGGGTGGACGATATTGAGCGCGCGTAACTCGATGTGCGGACTCAAGAGGTTGAGAATACTAATCTGGATGCGCAACGCATCGATGCTCGCATAGGGAGCCTCCTCTGCGCGTTCTCGGCCGTGAACCACGATGCCTTCCGCGTCTGCTTCCAGGTGAAGCAATCGCCAATGGAAAGCCTGCACCTCAATGCGGCCTCCCAGAGCAGCCTCGATGCGCGCAACCACCCTTCTACGTACGAAGTCTTCGCCGGACGCGGAGTTGAACCAAATGACTGTTGCCGCCACAATGAGCGCAAAGACCGCCAGCGCGACACCCCCGGCGATTAGCATTCGCCGCTTCCGACGCATTGCTTCAAGTGCATGCATCATGCTCATCGGGTTCCAGTTCCTGCAGCCGAAGCAGTCATGGCACTTTCCAGTTGAGGGTCCAGCACTTCAATCTGGCCCTGCTTGCGAAGATTATCGAGCCAGTCAGTAAAGAGCGCATTCACGCGTTGTTGAAGAAGAATCTCCTCAATGCGCGGCTCGACCTGGTCAACCGGAGGCGGCTTCTCACCCTGCGCATATTGCGGCACGAGCATGTCGTGATAGTAGCTTTCAACCTCCTCGTGCGAGATGCGGATTCCTGAACGAAAGCGCAGCTCGATGAAGTGCAGGATCGCCAGCCTGTTCCGGAGATAGTCGTTGACTTCATCTGCGGTCAGGTCGTGGCTGTGCAGAAACTCGTTCCATCCGGTTTCGGTCTGACATCCGAATCTGGAGCAGTCGGGCAAATCTTTGCGAAGAAGTAGCAGACGTTCCGCAATCTCTGCGGGAGAAATTGAATCCACCTGCGCGCCTTCTTCGTTCATCTGTTGACGAATAAGCGCCCTGCTGATGAGTCGCTGCAGAGCGTCTAGTTGTGTCTCGGTTGTACCAGATTTTCCACTTGGTTCGAGCGCAGAAAGTTGAATCTCGTTTTCAAGATCGCTGGCAAGGATCGCTTCGTTATTGACCACGGCGACTACGCGATCCAGAACTACGGGTGCGACTGACTGACTTTGCGCGAACGCTGCGTGAGACACGACGAAGGCAGCGCAGGCGCCGAGGAGCGTTCTCCCGAACCGCCTCGCGACTGTCTCTCTTTCGTTCATGCAGCGCCGTGCCATCAGAACGTCTGCCCCAGGCTGAAGATGAAGTTGAAGTGGCGCGCCTCACCTACTCGAGGTTGAGAGGCAGGCCGCGTCAGTGAGTAATTAATGTTGACAGGGAAGATGGGCGGATTCAAGTTGTAGCTGAAGTCGAGCCGGATGGGACCCACCGGAGTGTGATAGCGCAGGCCCAAGCCCGGCTCATGCGAGAAGTAGTCAAAGCTGCACTGACCCTGGACTCCCGTGGATGTGGAGGGGCCGCTCGGAATCGGATTGTTCAGGTTCGTGGTGTTGCCGCTGTTGTTCAGAACTCTGCAGGCGTCACGATTGGGCTGTCGCAGGCGGGCGATGCTCGCCCACGCATCGCCTGCATTCGTGAACACGTTGCCCATGTCGTGGAAGACGACAAAACTCAGCGAGGTGCCGAACCACGGCAGATTGGGTGGAGGCAGGCGCAGTTCGGTGCTGTTCATCAGGGCGCCGGCTCCGCCAATCGGAAAACCCGTCTCCGGATCGCGGGGGCCGGCCGCGTTGACCGAAAAGCCGCGCAGCGAGATGGGGCCACCGGCATAGATTCGCTCCGGCAGAGGTATCAATTCGTCTGAAGCCGGGCCGTAGGCGCGCTCTTGCGCATAGCGCGTGTTGCGCGCCAGCACAATTCGTCCGTGGTCCAGGCCAAAATAGTTTGAGTGTGAAACATCAAGACGGTTGAACTGAGCTTCTGCTCCGAAGGTGTGGTTGGAGATAAACTCCTGAAAGCTCAGATAGGTTCCCCGGTGCGCATCGAGAGGGGAATCGCGCGTATCACGAATCCACGTGAAGCCTGGCCCTCCAACGCGCACTGCGGCAGCCAGTTGAGGAATCGCGGCCGGGTAAACCTGCAAACTATCGGATGCGACTTTGACGCGCCGAAAGTCGAATTCATAGATGAATGTGTTGGCGCGAGAAATTCCAGCGCTTGGCGAGTTGAAGTTCTCGGTGACGCGCAGGCCCGCGTCCAGCTTGGAGGCGACGTAGGTTGTCACATCCTGGCTGTTTGCGTATCCGCCTGTGAAGGTGAGGCCGATGTTCCGGTTACCGTGGAAGTGCGGATTCTGGTAGACGAGATTAATCTCCTGTTCCAGCAGGCCGTAGGTTCCCTGAATTGATGCAGACTGCTCCCGGCCAAACAGATTGTTCCGCGTAACACTGCCCAGAACTCGTGGGCTGATTCCCGTTTTGCCGTTTGGATTGCAGGGTGTGCCTGTCACCTTGAAGCCGGCGCAATTATTCTGCGGCTGACCAGTCTGCGTCTCAAACCCGAATCCGTAGGTGAGCGCCCAGCGCCGCGCCTCAGTCGTCTGCACCAGGATAGTCTTAAACTGTTCGCTGCCACGTGGGTTTTGTGTTGCCATCCTGACTTCATTGAACAATGCAAAGTCGTAGAGGTTGCTTTGCGTCTGCGCCATTGCTGATTGGTTCAGAGGATCTCCAGGATGCAAAGTAATGGCCCTCGCTACAGTTGACGGGCGCGTGAAGTGAAGTCCCGTGAGCAGCACGTTGCGAACGAAGACCTGCTGGCCTTCCTGAATGTGAAAGGTCACATCCACCCGGCCTCCATCGCTAGCGTCGGGTTGCTGTGAAACAGTTACATCCGCCTGCTCAAACCCTCGGGCCAGATAGTCTGTGAGCAGGGCGTCACGGTCGCCGGCAAGATTCTGTGGCGACAGCAACTGACCCGGCGCCGTGTTGATCAGCTCCAGTAGATCCTTTGTTGCAACGTGATCGTTCCCGGTAAAGTTGACCGTGCCAACGCGTTGTTGCGCGCCTTCCACAATGTTGTAGACGATGGACAATCCCGATGGTTTATGATTTGCGCCTCCACGGCGTGACGGTATCTCGCTCACGGTGGGAGTGACAGTTACCTGGGAAAACCCGTTGTTGCGATAGACGCTCTGCAAAGCGCTCACATCCGCCAAGACCTGCGCCTGGCTGTAGCTGCCATGGCGATCCAGGTAGTCCGCCACGCGCACGCTTAGTAGATCGTTCAGCGTGGCCGAGTCAAAGTAGTGGTTCCCCGATACTCCGACCTTCTCCACCCGCCGTCTTGCGCCGAGCTCGACATGAAACACGATGTCAACTTCATTCGCTTGAGGAGTGAGTCGCTGGTGCGTTACCTTCACGTCGAAGTAACCCTGTCGCTGAAAGAAATTTCGCAGCCGGCGATCGCCCTCATTGAGCAGATCTTCATCTACGGCTCCTTCCTCGTATATAGGCACGGCACGCTTCAGCCGGTCCGGATCGATACTGGCTCCCTCCAACCGCACCCGAACGATGGGGCCCCTGCTGGCGGAAAAGCTGAAATTCGATGTGTCGGTTGCCGGGACATAAGCCTGCGAGGTGAGCTTAATCTCAGCCTCGAGATGATTTCTCTTTTGATAGTGTTTCAAAACGCCTGACAGTGCGCGGTTGGTCGTATCGTGATCCACCCGCGCGCCACGGTGCAGCTTTGCGAGCCGTCTGAAATCATCCGCGCTCATTCCGGCATCGCCCGTGAGCTGCACACTTCCAACGTGCGCCTGAGGACCGGGGACAACATGGAATGCAATATCTACGAGCTGCTCTTCAGGATGTTCCGACAGCGTGTTCGTAATGACTGGCTCATGAAAGCCATTGTCCGCAAGCATCGCGCGCATCTGCGCCAATCCATCCGTCAGTCGAGCAGCCGTGAATCGAGTTCCTGCCGCGAGTCTGCTTGCGTATTCGAGCTGCGTATTCAGGGTTGCGCCTTTGGCGCCCTCAACAGACACCCGGCCCACGAAGATGGCGGGCTTGCCGCGAAATGTCAAGGCCACGCCGTCCCCCGAACGAACGCCTGTCGCTTCGACGGTTTCATACAGCCCGGTGGCGTAGAGTTGGCGCAGGCTGGCTGCCAGCTTCGCCTCGCTGAGAGGCGCGCCAGTGGTCTGTGCAAGATGATCGGGCAGGGGCGCCAATCGCGCTGCAGGCACGCCTTCGAAAGAAATACGAATCACCCGCAGGCCAGCCAGTTGAGACGCGGGATCTGGCGATGGGTCAATTCCGGAGATTTCCCCTCCAGGTGAGGTGTCTTTACTGGCCGCGCGCCGATGAACGATTTGAGTGCGCGTCTGCGCATCGCTGGTCGATGTGAAGCCCCAGAAGACGAGCCAAGCCGTGAGCAGCACGCCGAGCCAACACTGAATGCTCCTTCGCACCACCGGCCTTCTCGTCAAGATCAACTCTCCCGCAAATGCACAGCGCATCCTGCGCCCGGCTACTCTGGGTGTCACCGCCAGCGACTGAATCAGCGCGATTTGCACAGTCGCAATGCGGCTTTCCCAATGCTCCCACTGCACCTTATACTAACGAGGTCAGAGGCCCGGTGCAGCATCATGCTTGTTCATGTGCCGCAGTCGCCAACAAAGGATGACTATGCCCAGAACCACCTCGCTCCCGCGAGCGCAGCGACCAGGCACCCAGCAAGCCGGGGAGACAGTTTCAAACAATGAAGCTTCGCTTCAGCATGAATCTCCCGCGCCATCCATGCCAGTGGATGACGTGCTTGCCCGTGCGCAGGCCGGCGATCATCAGGCTTTCGCTCAGTTGTATGCGCTGCACAAGCGCCGCGTCTATTCCCTTTGCCTTCGCATGGTCAACAATGTTGCTGAAGCGGAAGACCTCACTCAGGAAGCGTTTCTGCAACTGCACCGCAAGATCGCAACCTTCCGCGGCGACTCCGCCTTTTCGACTTGGCTGCATCGGCTGGCGGTGAACGTGGTGCTGATGCACCTTCGCAAGAAAGGTTTGCAGCTTACGTCGCTGGACGAGGCCATGGAGCCAACCCCGGACGAGGGCCCAGGCCGCAGTTTCGGCGCTCCAGATCCCGCGCTGGCCGGATCGATCGACAGGCTTGCACTGGAACGCGCCATTGCCGACTTGCCCGCAGGCTACAGGCTCATCTTTGTTTTGCACGACATTGAAGGGTATGAGCACAATGAGATTGCCTTGATGCTCGAGTGCTCGATCGGCAATAGCAAATCGCAGTTGCACAAGGCACGCCTCAAGCTCCGCGAAGCCCTCCGCACCGCCAGCCGAAAGGACGGCCAGAAATGACGCACAAGCCCGGCGATATGAGTTGTGATGACTTCCAGGATCAACTGGCCGATCTGATTGCATCCGGCGAGGAAATCAGCAACCATCCCCACCTCAAAGCCTGTCCCCGCTGCCGCGCCCTGCTTGCGGATTTGCAGACCATTGCAGAGGCTGCGCGCCAATTGATTCCCGTCGAGCCCCCGGAGGATGACCTCTGGGATCGCATCGAGTCCGCAATTCGCAAAGAGGAGAACTCAAGCACCAAGTCCTGACCAGCACTGCGCCAGGTTGCATTACGGTCAGTAACCTTGAGCCACCAGCCACGTTTCAGTCAGTTCCAGTGTGCGCTTCTTCGTCGTCTGCATCTGTGCATGAGCAAGCTTTACCAGCACATCGGCTTCGACATTCACAGGCGTATCCGGCTTGAGCGTGTGAAGATTAGTTCGCCAATACGTCAGCGGTAGAATTGCCACTGTCACCGTCTCTCCATCAAAATCCGCAATGGTCAGGCTGATCCCCTCAATTGCCACAGACCCCTTCAGCACCATCCATGGCCGCACTTTTTCTGGTACCCGCACCTTCAGTGTCCAGTCTGTTGTCTCGCGGTCAAATCCGGCTGCTGTCTCGGGAATCACCGGATCCAGCGCCGTCATCACGCCGCATCCGTCCACATGTCCCTGCACCACGTGCCCGCCCAGCGGACTCCCCGCCGCCGTCGGCAGCTCCAGATTCACCTTCGCGCCTGCGGCCAGCTGCCCCAGTGAGGTCTTCTCCAGCGTTTCATGCGCCAGGTCTGCATGGAAGTAAGTCGGATTCACATCCAGCGCCGTAAGGCAAACCCCGCTCACCGCCAGCGAATCCCCTTCGCGCAGTAGCCCGGCGATCCCCGGCGCCTCCACCGTAATTCGCCGCACCCCACCACGCTCCGCCAGTCCCACCAGCGTCCCCGTCTGCTCAATAATCCCCGTAAACATGTTTTGATTCTAAGGGAACTGCCGGTCGGTCCCTTTTGGCCACTGCCCACACACGCAAACAGGGAAGTGAATTCACCCTGCGCCTCACCCAGACTGGAAAAAGATATATCTCAAAATATGTTGACACTTCATGGATAAAGATATATCGTGAGATAGTACGAAAGGAGAAAACGAAATGCTTGAACAAATCTTTGCAGAACGGCCCGGCCACGGCTGCCGCCGCCATGGCTGGGCAGACCCGGCCAACCACGGCCAGCCAGGTCAGGGTTGGGGCCGCCACGGACAGAAAGGCTTCGCCCGCGGCTTTGGCTTTGGTGGTCGCGGAGGCTTCGGTCGCGGCTTTGGCGGGGGCAGGGAACGCCTCTTTGACGCCGGCGACGTCAAGCTCGCCATCCTCAAACTGCTCTCCGAGCAGCCCAGCTACGGCTACCAGCTCATCAAGACCATGGAGCAGCGCCTCGGCGGCGGATACACCCCCAGCGCAGGCGTCATTTACCCCACGCTGACCATGCTTGAGGAGGAAGGCCTCGTTGCTGTCTCCAGCACGGAGGGCAGTAAAAAGGTCTACGCGCTCACGCCCGAAGGGGTCCAGCACCTCGCCGCCAACAGCGAGCGGGTCGCTGAGCTCTTCCAGCGCCTGGAGCACACCGGCGAGCAGTTTCGCCGCGGTCGCTCACCCGAACTGATGAAGGCCTTTATGAACCTTCGTAGCGCCGTCATGGCCCGCGTCGCACGCCAAAGCGCCAGCCCCGAGCTGATCCAGAAAATCGCGGACGCTCTCAACCAGGCTGCCAAGTCGATCGACGAGCTCTGACACCAAGGCCCCGGAACGGACTCCGGGGCCTTCTGCCTTCCCACTATTCTTCGAGCTCGCTGTGGCTCAATCCGCCGCTTCTTCCACCGCCGTGCCCAGCGGCATCTCCGGCCGCGCCAGCTTCAGATACAGTGACAGCAGCTTCATCCGCCACCGCAGAATCATCCCAAAGGCCAGGATGAAGAACAGTCCGCCCGTCTGCTCCAGCGTCAGAAATTTGTCAAAATACCCGCGCGCAAAGTACCGCACCGCCGCCAGCACAATCACCACTGCAAAAAACGCGCTCGAGCGCTTCATCATAATCACGTCGCCATCCCGCCGCAGGCTCGATGTCAGCAGCAGCGGATACGCCAGAACAATCGCGCCCACTAGAAACGCCGCCAGCGCCCAGCTCCACGGCACGCGAAACATCGGCACAACAAACATCGAGAAGCCCGTCGCCATCCCCACTGGCGGCATCACCAGCTTCTTGATCGTCACCGCCGAGCGGCCTTCGCGCACGCGCCACGCCAGCACGCCGCACAATCCCACCAGCGAAACCACGGCAGTGACGACAGGAGACACAACCATCTTCGAAACCTCTTTGACTCAGAATTGGCAATCGACGGGGACAAGCCGCACTTCTTCTTATTAGACGCCAAAACGCGTCCGCGCGCATCAAGCCGTCTCAGCCGGCGCAGGCCACGGGTCGTGCAGCAGGGAACACAGCCCCAGGTCGTTCCCGTACTGTTCCACTTCCACCGGCCCCATGTGGACGAAATGCGGCATCCCGCGAAACGCCGGCGCCGCGTCCGATCCCATAATCTGCGGCGCAACAAACAGATGCACCCGGTCCACCAGCCCCGCCGCCAGCAGCGCCGTATTCAGCCGCGTGCCCGTCTCCGTCAGCACGGTCAAAATGCCCTCCGCGCCCAGCTTCTCCAGCACCCGGTCCAGCGGTACGCGCCCGCCCTCCGCCGGCAGCACCTCCACCCGCACGCCCCGCGCCCGCAGAGCATCAGCCCGCGCTGCATCGTTTGACACGGTGAAAATGACCACGTCATTCTGCGCGCTCTGCACCATCTTCGAGTCCAGCGGCATCCGCAGCGCAGAGTCCAACACGACGCGCAGCAGCGGCCGCCGCCTGCGCAGTCCGCTCCGGTCCGTCAGCATCGGATCATCCGCCAGCACCGTATCCACACCCGTCAGCGCCGCATCGGCCTGCCACCGCAGCGGCTGCACCGCCGCCCGCGCCTCTTCGCAGGTAATCCAGTACGGCTCGCGCTTGGCGTGCATCCCGACCGGAGGCGCAATCCGCCCATCCAGCGTCATTGCGACCTTCATCAGCACAAACGGCCGCTGGTGCTGGCTCCATCGCGCAAAGCCTTCGTTGAGCCGCCGTGCCTCTTGCTCGCACACCCCAACGCTCGACTCCAGCCCCGCCGCCCGCAGCCGCTCCAGTCCATTTCCCCCCACATTGGGATTCGGATCGATCGTCGCCGCCACCACGCGCCCCAGCCCCGCCGCAATCAGCGCCTCGGTGCACGGTCCCGTCCGTCCAGTGTGATTACAGGGCTCCAGCGTTACATACGCGGTTCCGCCCTTCAGCCGATCCTCTTTCTGGTTCGTAACGGCATGCTGCTTCGCCTCGCGCAGGGCCACAATCTCAGCATGGTCGCGCAGGTCATACTCGTGCCAACCCTCGCCCACCACCTGCCCCGCTCGATCCAGAATCACGCACCCCACGACCGGGTTCGGCGACGCCACACCAATCCCTCGCCGCGCCAACTCCAGCGCCCGCTGCATCCAGTTGCGATCTTGTTCGCGCACGTCCATCCGCAATCCCGCTCACCCCGCAGTGGCCAGCTACCCCACCAGCGCGTCCACAAACGCCCCGGCGTCAAACTCCAGCAGGTCTTCCATCTTCTCGCCCACGCCCACATAGCGCACCGGCAGGCCCAGTTCCCGCGCAATTGCCACCGCAATGCCACCCTTCGCCGTCCCGTCCAGCTTCGTCAGCACAATCCCCGTCACGCCCGCTGCCTGCGTAAACAGCCGCGCCTGCTGCAATCCGTTCTGGCCGGTCGTCGCGTCCATCACCAGCAGCACCTCATGCGGAGCACCCGGAACCAGCTTCGCCGCCGTCCGCCGCATCTTATCCAACTCGTCCATCAGGCCCGTCTTCGTGTGCAGCCGCCCCGCTGTGTCCACAATCAGTTCATCAATCTTCTTCGCCTTCGCCGCGCTCGCCGCGTCATACAGCACCGCCGCCGGGTCGCCGCCCTGCCGCGTCTTCACCATCTCCACGCCGCTGCGTCCCGCCCACACCTCAAGCTGCTCGATCGCCGCCGCACGAAACGTATCCGCCGCGCACAGCAGCACGGACTTGCCCAGCCCCCGGTACCACGCCGCCAACTTGCCGCTCGTCGTCGTCTTGCCCGTCCCATTCACGCCCACCAGAAACGTCACCTTCGGCGGCGCATCCGGCTCCGGCATTGCACGCCGCGGAGACTCCAGCATGTTTCGAATTTGTTCCTTCAGCAGCACGCGCAGCTCCGCGCCGCCCTCAATCGCCTTCCGTTTGGCACGTTCCCGCAGCGCGTCCAGGATCTCCGTCGTCGTCTGCACGCCCAGGTCGCTCGTCAGCAGTGCCGACTCCAGATCCTCCAGTGCAGCCTCGTCCACCGTCCGCGTCATCGCCACCAGGTCGTCAATCTTCGCGGTAAACGACTCGCGCGTCCGCGTGACAGCCTGCTTCATCCGGCTGAAAAAGCCGGTCTTCTCCGCGCCGCCCGCCTGGGCCGCACCCTCGTCCTGCGGGTCTTTCTCTTTGCCGCCAAATAGCTTGAGCATGAGGTTGTTCCCACCTCAAGTCTATTGCATCGCTCGCTCGTGCAGCACCATCCACAGCACCCCGAAGTGGTCCCGCGCCGCGGCAAATCAATCTGCAAAGTGCTTCGCCATCCTTCCATCCCGCTTCGTCCGGCCTTCCGCGGCTCCAAATGTCCCCCCGCGCGGCGTTCGGCAGGAATTCCTGTTGCCAAATACGTTGATATCAACTAAATTTCTCCTGTGCCCGGCGAAAAGACGGTCCCGTTCCAGACCACTCTCTACGTGCGCGACACCTGCCTCTGCATGCACATGCAGCGTGCAGCACGGGCCCTCGGGCGCCGCTTCGACGAAGCCTTGCGCCCCCTCGGCCTCACCAACGGCCAGTTCTCGCTCCTTATGTCGCTCAATCGCCCCGAACCACCGCCCATGGCTCCCGTCGCAGCGCTCCTCGCGTTGGACCGTACCACCCTTACCGCCGCGCTCAAGCCCCTGGAGCGCCGTGGCCTCGTCCGGATCAAACCCCATCCCGGTGACCGTCGCAGCCGCATCCTTCTCCTCACCGCAAAAGGGCGTCGGCTTCTCGCGCGCGCTCTTCCGGTCTGGACTTCCACCCATCGTGAAATCGAAACGCAAATTCCCCTGGGAGACCCCGAGACCCTGCGCGTCAACCTGCGCGCCCTCTCAGCCATCCCCTGACCACCGGCCCGGGCGTTGATCCGTTCCGGTCAAATTCGGGCTTGTTTGCCGCGGTGCTTTCGGCCACAATGTCCACGCAGCTTTCCCACCCATCAACCCCGCGGCCAAATGCCATCGCGCCGCGGACTTCCCGCGGAGGTCAACCATGAGTTCAGTTCGTGTCCTCGTCGGAACGCGCAAAGGCGCATTCATCCTCACCGCAGACGCCAGTCGGAAAAGCTGGCAGGTTTCCGGCCCGCACTTCGCCGGCTGGGAGATCTACCACATGAAAGGCTCGCCCGTGGACCCCAACCGGGTCTACGCTTCGCAAAGCAGCGGCTGGTTCGGCCAGGTCCTGCAGCGGTCCGACGATGGCGGCCGTACCTGGAACCCGCCCGCCGGCGAGCCCATTCCCACGCCCGGGCCCACGCCCCCCACGGCCAGCAACAACTTCGCCTATGACACATCGGCCAGCAGCGGCGCCCCGCTCACCACGCATCAGTGGTACGACGGCACGCAACATCCGTGGGAGTTCAAGCGAGTCTGGCACATCGAGCCCTCACCCACCGACGCCAACACCGTCTACGCCGGCATTGAAGACGCGGCGCTCTTCCGCTCCACCAACGGCGGACAGTCCTGGCAGGAGCTCTCCGGCCTGCGCGGTCACGGCACCGGGCCCAAATGGCAGCCCGGCGCGGGTGGCATGTGCCTGCATACGGTCATCCTTGACCCCGCTAATCCTGACCGCATCTACATCGCCATCTCTGCTGCCGGAGCCTTCCGCACTGACGACGGCGGCAAGACTTGGAAGCCCATCAACAAGGGGTTGGTCTCCAATTTCATGCCCAATCCGACCGCCGAGGTCGGCCACTGCGTCCACCACGTCGCCATGCACCCCGCGCGGCCCAACACGCTTTTCATGCAGAAGCACTGGGATGTCATGCGTTCCGACGACGCGGGCGACAACTGGCGCGAGGTGAGCGGCAACCTTCCCACCGACTTTGGCTTCGTCATCGATGTGCACGCGCACCAGCCCGAAACCATCTACGTCGTGCCCATCAAGAGCGACTCCGAGCATTTTCCGCTCGATGGCAAGCTCCAGGTCTACCGCAGCCGCACCGGCGGCAATGAGTGGGAAGCGCTGACGAAAGGCCTTCCGCAGGCCAACTGCTTTGTGAATGTTCTGCGCGACGCCATGGCCGTCGATACACTCGACGACTGCGGCATCTACTTCGGCACCACTGGCGGCCAGGTCTACTGTTCGCCCGATGGCGGTGACACCTGGAGCGCCATCGTCCACGACCTACCTGCGGTGCTGTCGGTGGAGGTTCAGACGCTGCCATGACGGAACGAAACACACCCGCCGCGCAGGTCCGCGTGCAGCTCCCGTATCACCTGCGCAATCTCGCAAAAGTGGACGGCGAGGTCACCCTCGCCGTCTCTCCACCAGTCTCTGTCACTTCAATTCTCGATGCGCTGGAGGCCCGCTATCCTGTGCTGGCCGGGACGATTCGCGACCACCAGACCAAGCAGCGCCGCGCCTTCCTGCGCTTCTTCGCATGTGAAGAGGACCTCTCGCTCGACTCGCCGGATAATTCCTTGCCTGAAGCGGTCGCAGAGGGCAGAGAGCCGCTGCTGATTATCGGCGCGATTGCGGGTGGATAGATGCGCTGTCAGGCCGTTGCGGCAAGAAGACGAATGGTCAACGTTTCCGGCTCAGCACCTTCCGCACTTCCCTGGAGCAGGCTCCGCACCACATCCACGGCAGAGTAGCTGTCGTGTCCGGGCGCCAGAAACTGCGCGACTGCGGTCAGGTCATCGCCCGCAGTGACGAGGGCGGGCTCAACGCGGCCGTCCTTGCGGGCCTGCGCGTGGCCGATGTTGGCCAGAAGCGCATTGCAAAGGCATTTGCGCCCTACGGTGTCCTCGACTTTGCCGCCCTTGGCGAGATAGTTGGCAACCGGCTCAGCCGCGCAGCGATAGCCGATACCGCCATTTTCCGTCGCATACGGCTCACGCAGGTAGCCAAGGTCGCAGACGCGCGTGCGCTCCTGATAGACCGGCAGCGTCGATGCGGTTCCATCCAGTTGCGCCACCTTGAACGGGAAACCCGTAGGCGAGGCGAGTGGGTCAGTAAAAACAGAGGCCAGGCCGGCTTTGGCCTGAGCAATCAGCTGTTTCTTTAGCTCCGGCAGCATACCAGACTCTTCGCTGAAGGCGAACGCCGTTCCCACCTGGATGCCCGATGCGCCCTCGTGGAGCGCCTCGCGCAGCTTGGCCGCGTCGCCATAGCCGCCGGCCAGCCAGAACGGCACGCCCATCTCACGAAAGCCTGCGAAATCCACGCGGTCGCGCTCCCCATAGACGGGTTCGCCGGAGGAATTCAACTGTAGCTTGCCTCGGGGCGGCGCGTTGTGCCCGCCGGCCGTGGGGCTCTCAATCACGAATCCATCCACGCGGCCATTGGCCCGGCGCAGCATGGTCGCCGCCAGCGTATTCGACGAGACAATCGCCAGGAAGCGCGGACGCTCCAGGCGCGGCAGGGGACCCTCGATGTATTCGGCTGGATCAAACTGCATCATCGTGTCCTGCTCTGCGGCGGCGCCGGTGACGGCGAGTTTATATTCCGCCGCCTGGTGCGCGGCATAGGCATCGAGCACGCCGGGAATATGCAGTGGAATCCCAGCGCCCATGAGCACATAGCCCACGCCGGCCAGCATCGCTCCGTAAATCGATGCCAGGTGGGGCATCTGCACCTTCTCAAGAAAGTTGATACCCACAGGATTCTTGTGGCCTTCCTTAGCCAGAAATACTTCCACGAAGTTGCTCACGATGCACAACTCAACCAGCTTCCGCGGTTCCACGCGCTGGTGCATTGGCGCGTTCGGATACGGTGCATCACTCGGCTTGCCGCCCGGCACAAAATATTCATTCCAGATGCGCCGCGCCATCTCAGGAAACGGAAACGCATCGAGTCCGCGACGCATGTGTCCGCCAAGATCGCCATCGGCCAGCCGCCGTATGAGAAGGGAATCGATTGCTGTGCCGGAGACGACACCGAGCTGACCCAGGCGGGAAACCGTTTGCGCAAGTCGCCAATTCGACACGCCGACGCCCATTCCACCTTGGATGATTTTGGGAAGTTGCACCATACCCAAATTGTTTCACAATTTCAATTTCCGCGCCCAGGAATTCTTTCTAGCCGGGGAGGTTTTGGTAATGCTGAACTTTTGGACAGGAATCGAGGCGGACTTCAGAGCTTTTCGCGCAGGAAGCTGATGACATGGTCGGCCTGTACAACCCCGACCATCCGGCCCTCTTCGTCCACCACGGGCAGCGCGTGCAGGTTGTACTTGTCGAACATCTCGGCCAGGTCGTCCTGCCTCATCCCGGCGGGGCAGCTCAGCACGCGCGGCTCGGCAAGAACCTCCAGATGCGTCTCTGGCTGGGCCATTACCAGGCGGGCCAGGGGAACGGAGCCGCGCAGGGCACGCTTCTCATCCAGCAAATAGATCTCCGTCACGCTTTCCGGGTCTCCGTCGAAGGCCCGCAATACCTGCACCGCCTGCGCCACCGTGGCATGCATGCTCACCTGCACGAAATCGGTGGTCATGCAACCGGCGGCAGAGCGCTCGTCGAACTCCAGAAGCTCGGCCACCTCTTGCCGCTCCTCGGGCTCCATCTCTTCGAGGATGGCGTCGGACTGCTCCTCGGGCAGTTCGCCCAGCAGGTCGGCTGCGGCGCCGGGGTCCATCTCTTCCACGATGTCGGCGATCTTCTCGTCATCCATCTTCTCGAGGAGCGCCTTCTGCAGCTTCGGCTCGACCTCTTCCAGCGCTTCGGCTGCCACCTCTTCGTCGAGCGAGGTGAAGACCGCCTCGCGCTCGGCGGGAGCGAGGTCTTCCAGAATCTCGGCAAGGTCGGATGGGTGCATCTCTGCCAGCCGCTCGTGCTCAATACGCAGTTTCACCCGGCGGGCAGGGTCTACTTCGATTACGTCCACAAACTGCCACGGGATGCCCCGCGCGGAGAATTTTCTGGAGATGCTTTCCAGCGTTTGACGGGGCAGGACGCCTTTGAAGACCCGTCGGAACGCGCCTCGGAGGCCGACTTCGACCTCGGCCACACGCAGCAGATGTGCCGCGCCGCGACCCATCCACTCCAGATCCACGTCGTTGGCGCGGACGACCTTGCGCCCGTGGATGTCGATAATCTGTCGGTCCACCAGGTCCTGCTGCAGGTACAGGAAGTTCCCCTGGTCCTCGAGTTTGACCAGAGATCCGGCGGTGCGCAGCTCCAGCGTTCCCGCAGGCGTCTCCATGACGTCCTGAGAAGGTACGATGCACAGCCCGGTCCGGGTCTTGAGCACAAGCCCGGCTACTTTGCCTGCGTCCGGTCCAGTGGCCACGGCGATGTCCTTGAGCTTGCCGCGCAGTTGCCCCTGCGGGTCCGTCACCGGCGTGCCCAGCAGCGCCGTGAGGCTTACTCGTGTGGTCGTCCGTGGCTGCATGAAGAGAGTGTAGCCGCTTCCCGCGGTGTTGCGCTTGGCCGGAATTGCCAAGCGAAGGTGGCGTGACCCATGCGAGGCACCCGCTCACTCTTGACACTTTCTCCTTCACCGCTGAAACTGCCAGCAAGGTTCCTCAGGCGACATGGCCATGCCATTCTGTTCCGGCTGAGGGGGAGGCGCATCGATTGGAGAAGCCGGGAACAGGTAGGCTGCAGCTTGCGCTGAGTTCGACCATGGACAGCGTGGCCGAAATTGAAGCAGCAGCCGAGACGCTTGCTGCGAACGCGGGTATGGACGAAGACACGCGCTTCGGATTTACGATGGCGGTTCGAGAGGCGGCGGTGAACGCGGTTCTGCACGGGAATGAATATGACCCCGCCAGAAAGGTCAACGTCAGGCTGGAAAATAATGGGAAGTCGCTTATCGTATCCATCGCCGATGAGGGGCATGGGCTGGATCCGAACAAGATTCCCGATCCTCTGGCGCCTGAAAACCTGCTGAGGGGAACGGGCAGGGGCATCTTTCTGATGCGGTCCTTTATGGATGAAGTCCACTTCCGCGAATCCCACCCCGGAACCGAGGTGACCCTGGTGAAACACCTCGCTCCGGCGGCTGAGACGTCCTGATTTCAGCAGAAAACAGCAATGCACCGGATAGGCAGAAAGCCGGCGCAAATTGTTCTCCCACAGCAACCTGAAGGTGCTATAAACGTATCACCACAACGAAGGAGGAGTTACCGTGGCTCTTACAATTGCTTCCCGTGAATTGGATGGTGTGACAGTCCTCGATCTGAGCGGGCGGATTACCCTTGGTGAAGGCAGCGTGCAGCTTCGCGAAGCGATTCGCGACCTGATCAGCAAAGGCATGAAAAACATTTTGTTAAACATGGGCGACGTCAACTACATCGATAGCTCGGGTCTGGGCGAGCTGGTGAGTGCGTACACGACCGCAAAGAACCAGGGCGCGGCGCTCAAGCTGCTGAGCCTGACCAAGAAGGTGAAGGATGTGTTGCAGCTGACGAAGCTGTACACCGTGTTCGATATCTACGATGACGAGGCCAGCGCGATCGCTTCGTACAAATAAGACGCAACGGGCTGCCTCCTGCCTGTGCATAAGAAAAGGCCATCCGCTGCGGGTGGCCTTTGACTTTGTGTTGAAGAAGTCGATTCTCGCGAAACTGCAGTCAGCATCCCATTGATTTTTCGGGATTCAGTTTGCCACGCGCCACGGGGACGTGTTCTCCCAGTTGTGGAGCTGCTCGATCGCCCAGCGTGTCGACTTGTCTTTGTGGCAGCTTGTGCAGGGGTTGGGAATACCGGTCTGTTCGGTTTCGACCGGCGAGATGAACCGGAAGGTGTGAGCCGCCACGTATGTATTCTGGATCGTCTGCTCGATCGCGGGCATGTGGCAGGCCACGCACTGGCTGCCGGGGCTGTCTTGCCCGTGATGGGTATGTTCGCTCACTGTGCCGTGCAGCCCAGCGGCATTCTTGCTGGTGTGGCAGGTGAGGCAGAGAGCATTGACCGGCGCAATTAGGTTGGACTGGTTCCGCGCATTGTGGACATCGTGGCAGTCAAAGCAGCGCACGTTGCGGTGGTACATCGTGCTCTGCACATAATCATTGCCCTGCATGCGATTCTTATGCCCGGTGAGATCGGCGAACTGGTAAAAATCTGTTATCCCCGGCTTGAGCTCTTCCAGACGCCAGAAGTCTGCCAGGCGTTCTCCGGCCACAAATCCAACCGGCCAGTCGTAATAGCGACCGGCGATGGGGTTGCCCGGCGGCCTGCCCTGGCTGTGGCACTGGATGCAGACGTCATTGGCGCGCACAAAGTCCAGGCGTGCCGGATTGACGATATTGTCGCGGGTGGGATGCGCCACGTGCGCAGAACCGGGACCGTGGCACTTTTCACAGCCTACGTTCCACTCGGTGACGCGATGCGTATCCACGTTGTAGTTGACGGAGTGGCATCCGTCGCACGTGGGCCCGGTGGGGCGATCAAGATTGGATGGACCATAATAGGGAACCCACCAATCCGCGCCCGGTTCGACATGATAGGGAAGCCACTTGTGCTGAGCGATGTCCCACTGTGCGGGCAAGGGATAGTAGTCATTGCCCCGCCGCGCAAAGTAGCGCTGCTTGTAACGGCTGCCGTAGACGAAGGCCACATCGTCCAGCGTGAAGGAGCGCAGCGGATTGGGCGTGGTGAAGTCTCCGAGTACGGCAGAGGGGTCCACCTTCGGATCGCGGACGACATTGGCCATGCGCGTCTGCTTCCAGCCGTCGAACTCGCGCTGGTGGCATGGGGTGCAGCTTGCCGAGCCGGTGTACGTGGAGCCTGCCGGCGGCCCGGCCGCATGAGCCGCTGCGACCAGTGAGAGTAGAAGCGCAAGGCACGGCGCCGCGGCGCGAAGAATCGAAACGCGCACGAGCAGGCTGGATGGGCCCAAGCGATCGAGACGGTTCATGGTTGCGCATTCGGCAGGCCCACCTCGCTTGCAGGCGGCAGCGTGTGCGTGCTCCACCAGGTATGGATCACTTCGTTCCACTGGTCGGCTCGGCCTATCCACATCTGCGCGGCGCGGTCGTAGCGGGCCATGTTGTTGGCCAGCCAATAGGGCCGGTTGTCACGCAGCCATGCCTGGCTGTAGAGGAGACCAAGCTGCGTATAGCCATCGCGCATGTCCTGCAGCTTGCCATTGTTCGAGCCGATGGTTTCCAGCATCTCTGAGACCTCGTCCCAGCGGGTCTTGTCGGCTGAGATGGAGCGGGCTTCGCTGTAGATCTGCGCGCACTCGGCGGCTTCCTCAAATTTGAGCCCGATGAAGTCCATGCGGCGGGCGCCGAGTTCCAAGGCGTCGAGAGCCTCCGGGTTCGCGAGGGTGCGGCCGTCTGACTTTGCAGCGTCGCGTGCCTGCGCCAGCAGCGTGATGGCGCGCTCGGCGTCAAGGCGCATCTCACGGGCCACGGGCAGAAGCTTTTCGCTCGTCTGTTGGCCATGTGTCGAGAAGGGATCGGCCCAGAAGTAGCCGTCCTCCACGTCGTTGAGATCGGCCTTGCGAAAGACGGCGTGGGCGGCCATCAGGGCGCGCTGCGCGTCGTTGATTTTGCCGGTGGGGTCATTGTGGAAGGCGAGGCCGTAAGAATCGGTAAAAGCTGCCTCGGAGCTCTCGCCGGGCTGCCATCCCGCGGCTGCGCCAAAGAGGATGCCGAACCAGTTCTCGTCGAAGACGCCTTCACCATCGTCGTTCCAGACGGTGTTGAGCAGGCCCTTTGCGCCGAGCTTCTGGCCGTCGCGCACAAAGGCGCGGATGTTGCCGAGGGCCTCGTTGTTGTTGGGGTAGACGCGGTTCCAGTTGTTGACGCCGGTGGCGACCCAGGTTTCAAGGCCAGCGTTGGTGAAGGGAAGAATGTCTTTGGTGAAATCGGGCCGGGCGTCGTAGATCCACGGCACGGCGATCATGTCTTTGGGCAGCGTGCCGACCAGTTCGGGTGACTTGACGGCGATATCGCCCCAGAAGAGAAGCTGCTTGTGGATGGGCGCGAGAGCGGCGTGGATGCGGGTGAGGAAGTCCAGGTAGACGGGGCTGAGGCCCTTCTGTTGCACCTCCGCGCGAGTGCGGCCCAGACCCAGCTCGAAGGTTTCATCAGCGCCGATGTGCGCCCAGGGACCAGGAAAGATCTTTGCGAGTTCACCGAACCAGCCGGCGATGAGCGGCAGCGTAGCCGGGTCGCCGGGCGCAAGCACGGAGCCGTGGGGCGTTTCGCCGAGCGGCGCGTACTCGTCGAACTTGAGGAGATGATGCAGATGGCCGAAGGACTCCTGTTCGGGAATGATGGTGATGTGGTACTTCGCCGCATAGGCGACCATCTCGCGAGCCTCATCGGGCGTCATGGCGCCGCCGGGATAGGCCGCGACGGGTGTACTGGCGTAGGCGAAGGTTGCCTCAAAATAAGGCGAGAAGATGTTGTATTTGTACGCGGCGAGGGTGCGCAGTTCGCGCTTGAGGAAGTCCATGGTAGGCAGTGGGCCGCGCGACCAGTCGTCGGAAACGCCGCGGTGGGGCATGGCGGGCCAGTCGCGCAGGGTGGGCGTGAGCAGTTCTTGCGCTTTGCCGGTGCCGCGGACGAGTTGCTTGACGGTTTGCGCGCCGTAGAAGATGCCTGTCGCGGTGTCGGCGATGACGGCGAGGCCGCGCGCGCCATCAGGAGCCACAATGTAGCCTTCGTCATGCATGGCGGGGTCGAGCGCGAGCGCGTGGTGAGTGAGGATCTGCTTTGCGGCGGGCGACTCGGCGCGCAGCAGACGGATGGTGACGGCATCGTGCTCTGCCGCGGTGTGGACCCCACGGGCTTTCAGGGCGTCTTCGAGATCGCTGGCGGCAAACTCGTCGTCGGCGTTGTGTTCGGCTTCAATGCGGACGCCGCCGGAGCCGAGAGAAATGGAGGCAACAGCCGTGCACTCGCGCGGCGCGGGAATGAGGCGCAGATTCGCGCATGTCGGCGCGGACTGCGCTGCTGCGGTGAAGGTCAAAGAAGCACATGTGACAGAGAGCAAACCGGCAAGAACAAGAGAACGCATGAGGGAGCCCCGCAATTTCGAAATCGGAGCAAGGCTACATCATGGCGTTCCGGTGTGTACACCCTGTGCGATGGACTAGCGCAGGCTGCGCAGCGCAGGATAGAGCTTGCGCCAGTGCGCGTAGCCGGTCCTGTAGGCGGCAACATCGGCAGGGTCAGGGGCGATGCGCTGGGCGACTTCGATGGCCTGGCCGCAGGCAGCGTCGAGATTGGACCAGTGGCCTGCGCCGACACCAGCAAGCAGCGCGGAACCGAAAGCCCCACCTTCTTCAGCGGTGAGGACTTCGACGGTCTGGTTGTAGATACCTGCCTGAATCCTGCGCCAGAGCGGGCCGCGGGCGCCGCCGCCGCCGAGGCGCACGGCGCTGACGGGAATGCCGAGTTCGGCGAAAAGGGTGAAGGTGTCCTGCAGTGAGTAGGCGACGCCCTCAAGCACGGCGCGGACAAAATGCGCGGCGGCGTGGACGCTGCTGATGCCGGCGAAGGCCGCGCGGACTTCGGGGTCGAGGTGCGGTGTGCGCTCGCCCAGCAGATAGGGAGCCCAGATGAGGCCCTGACTGCCTGCGGGAATTTTTTCGGCAGAGACGGTGAGGGAATCGTAATCCTGCGTGGCGAAAAAGGTTTCCTTGAGCCAGCGGAAGCTGAGGCCCGCCGATTGCGTGACGCCCATGACGTGCCAGACGCCGGGGACGGCATGGCAGAAGGTGTGCAGGCGGCCTTTGGGATCACGCGTGGGGTTAGCGGTGGCGGCGAAGACGACGCCGGAGGTTCCGATGGTGGCCGAGACGGAGCCGGGCTGCAGAATGCCCATGCCGACCGCGCCCGCGCCCTGATCGCCCGCGCCCGCGACGACGGGTGTGCCTGCGGCGAGGCCGGTGTGTGCGGCGGCGGACTTGGTGATGCGCGCGCAGACCTCGGGGGATTCATAAACGCGCGGCAGCCAACTCTCGGGTATGCCCGCGGCCTCGGCGACTTCGCGCGACCAGCGGCGATGGGTGACGTCGAGCAGCAGCGTGCCGCTGGCCTCCTGCACGTCGATCGCGAACTCGCCGGTTAGGCGGTAGCGAACATAGTCCTTGGGGCACAGGATGTGGCGGGTTTTCGCGAAGATCTCCGGCTCATGGGTCTTGACCCAGAGGAGCTTGGTCAGCGTGAAGTTGGGCAGGGCAGGGTTGCAGGTGAGCTCGATGAGCCGGTCGTAGCCGATTTTCTCGTGGAGCCAGTCGCACTCGGGTTGCGTGCGGGTGTCGCACCAGATGAGCGAGGGACGCAGCACAGTGCCGCTTTCATCGAGCAGGACGGCGCCGTGCATCTGGCCGGTGAGGCCGATGGCGGTGATGGGCTGGCGCGGCTCGGGCGCGGCCGCAAGTGCAAGGCGGATGGCCTCCTGCGCTGCGCGCCACCAGTCTTCAGGATCCTGCTCGGCCCAGCCGGGATGCGGCGTGCGGAATGGGGCGTGTTCGCTGGAGGCGCTGGAGATGACCTTGCCCGTTGCATCGACAACGACCGCTCGCGTGCCGCCTGTACCGACATCCATGCCAAGGAACCACATCGCCGTTCACCTCAATTGCCTAAATCGGTTTTCTCAACGCTGGCAAGGATAACAGTTTGAGCGACGCCGCGGTCAACGGAGTTGGAGAGACCGGCAACCTGTATCACAATCAGAGATGCCTATCCGAAGTGTGACGCGAGGCACAAGCTGCGCGAACGCGCCGGGTGAGAATGATTGCGTAAGGCCGCTCCGCGAAACGACGCGCCGGCCCCCCTGGAGAATCCAACTGATGAGCGATCTTGCCCCTTTGGCTGAAGCTGTTGTGGTTGACCCGCTGGTAGGTCATCCGGCGGACTACCACGTCTTTCACAAGTTTCTTGAGCGTTGCAAGTGCCTGCCGGCGATTACGACGGCGGTGTGCTGGCCGCTGTCGGATGTGGCGTTGCGCGGCGCAGTGGAAGCGGCTGCCGCGGGACTGATTGAGCCGACGCTGATTGGCGATGAAGCGGCGATGAAGGCGCTGGCCGCGAAGACTGGCGTGGACATTTCGAAGTTTCCCATCGTCGATGCGGAGACGGAGACCAAGGCTGCCGAGCTGAGTGTACAGATGTGCCGCAGCGGCAAGGCGCAAGCCATGATGAAGGGCAGCTTGCACACCGATGAGCTGATGAAGGTGGCGATGGCGCGCGATACCGGACTGCGTACGGCAAGACGGATCACGCATGTGTTTGTGATGGATACGCCGGCCTATGCACGGACGCTGCTGATTACGGACGCGGCGATCAACATCAAGCCGGAGTTTGAAGACAAGATTCACATCGTGCAGAACGCGATTGATCTGGCTCATGCGCTGGGGATTCCGGAGCCGAAGGTGGCGCTGCTCTCGGCGGTGGAGACGGTGAACCCGAAGATTCCTTCGACGATGGAAGCGGCGGCGCTGTGCAAGATGGCCGATCGCGGGCAGATTACAGGCGGCATACTGGATGGGCCACTGGCATTTGATACGGCGGTGAGCCTGAAGGCCGCGAAGATTAAGCATCTTGATTCGCCGGTGACGGGGCAGGCAGATATTCTGGTGGTGCCGGATCTGGAGAGCGGCAACATGTTGGCCAAGCAGCTTGAGTATCTGGGCGGAGCGCAACTGGCGGGCATTGTGCTGGGCGCGCGGGTGCCGGTGATTCTGACGAGCCGCGCGGACTCTGCCGAGACGCGGCTGACGAGCTGTGCGGTGGCGGTGCTGCTGCACTACGCGAACCAGGCGGCCGTGTAAGGAGCAGGCGGGGCGGTTCCGGGCTGTAAAGCAAGAGGGCGCATCTCTGAGTGAGCGATGCGCCTTTTTTGCTGATTGCAGATGGCTGAGTGGCTAGTCCATTGCCAGGCTGAGCTGGTGCCGGACGTCGGCGCCGCGGATCCAGAAGATGACGTCGGTGGCGATGTTGGAGGCGTGGTCGGCGATGCGTTCCAGGCTGCGCGAGACCATGAGGCCGTTCATGGCCTGCTGAGTTAGTTCAGGCTTTTCCTGGATGAGCTTGAGCAGGTCGGCATGGGCACGGCGGTTCATGCGGTCAATCTCGTCGTCCATCTCGCGCACGGTGTCGGCGAGGCGCGCGTCGCCTTCGAGCAGGGAGTGGATGGCGGTGCGGATCATGCGACCGGCGTACTCGCCCATGGAGGCAAAGTCCACTGGCAGGTCGATGAAGTCAGACTTCACGATATCGCGTGTCCGCCGGGCGATACCCATGGACTGGTCGCCGATGCGCTCGAGGTCGCCGTTGATTTTGATGACGGCGAGAATGAAGCGCAGATCGATGGCCATAGGCTGCTCTTTGGCGAGGAGTTCGTAGGCCATCTCGTCGAGTTCGCGCTCCGCTGTATTGATGGCGGTTTCGTTCTGCCTGACGTACTGGCAAAGATTGAGATCGCGCTGAAGGTAGGCGTCCACGGCGGACTCGACCGCCTGCTGCGCGAGGGCAGCCATGGCAAGGAGCTTGTCCTTGAGTTCGGCGAGCTGCAGTTGGAAGTGAATGCGCGGCACGGACTAATCGTTCTCCTTTATTGATTGTGCACCAAGCCGTGTTACCAGTTTGCAAATTTCGCAGGCTGCACCAGAAGCATCAAGGCGAAGCGGGCAGGCTACAGGAGGTTGGACGCGCCGGAGGCCTTTTCGATGTTTTAGGCTGATTGCATGGATTCGTCTACAGTACCGATGGTTTCATTCGATGCGGCGGAGTGCGCGGCGCGGGACAGCTACAAGCTGATGAGCGGGTTGATTGTGCCGCGGCCTGTGGCGCTGGTGTCCACGGTGGATGAGCAGGGGCGAGTGAATCTGGCGCCGTTCAGCTTTTTTACCGGAGTCGGCTCGGTGCCGCCGACGGTGCTGTTCTGCCCGACGCTGCGGCGGGCAACGGAGGGTCCGGCGGGGCATCGCAAGGACACGCTGCATAACGTGGAGCAGACGGGCGAGTTTGTCGTGAACGTGGTGAGCGAGGCGATGGCGGCGGCTGCGAATGCGACGGCGGCTGAGGTTGCGCCGGAGGTGGACGAGTTCAAGCTGGCGGGGCTGACGCCGCTGGCCAGTGAAGCCGTCAAGCCTCCGCGGGTGGCGGAGTCGCCGGCGCAGATGGAGTGCAAGCTGCTGCAGGTGATCTACACAGGGCATGTGCCGGGCGCGGGGGTGATCGTGCTGGGCGAGGTGCTGCGCTTCCATGTGCGGGCGGACCTGGTGGAGAATTTCCACGTGGATGCCGCGGGGCTGGCCGCGGTGGGACGCATGGCGGGGAATACCTGGGTGCGGACGCGGGAGTTGCTGGAGCTGGAAAGGCCCAGATAGAGCGAGCGGAGCGGTGGCCGTCACTGCGCCGGAGCCGGAAACTGTCCTAGCGTAATGGAGTAAGAGCCTTGGTCGGCGCCGGTTGGCGCGGGAAGGAGGCTCGTGAACGCCTGTTCGAATCCCATTCAACTGCAGAACTGGTCCTGTCGGCGGTGCGCCGGAGGAGCCTGTGCGGCTGTGTTGCTGGCGCTGTTTGCGGCGTGCCATGGGAAGGCGGGCGCAGCAGGAGGGACAGCGATGGAACTGAGAATTCCCAGTTTTCAGGATGGGCGGGTTCCGGTGGAGCACACGTGCGACGGGGCGGACCGCTCGCCCCAGCTGAGTTGGACGGCACCGCCGGCGGGGACGAAGAGCCTCGTGCTGCTGGTGACAGACCCGGATGCGCCTGCGGGAACGTGGGTGCACTGGGTGCTGTTCGACATGCCGGCAGCGCGACACCACCTCGTGGATGGCGTGCCTCCGCAGCCGCAACTGGCGGACGGCAGCCGGCAGGGGCAGAATGACTTTGGCCGGATTGGTTACGGCGGCCCATGCCCGCCGAAGGGGCCGGCTCATCGGTACTTTTTCGATCTGTATGCGCTGGACACCGTGCTGACAGCGAGACCGGGAGCGACGCGCAACCAGATTGAGACGGCCATGCGCGGGCATGTGCTGGGCCATGCGCAGGTGATGGCCCGCTACGGGCGGTAACAAGGTAGAGCGGGCGGCGCGACGAAGGCATTGCTGACCCTAAAAGGCGAAAATCAAGCGAATCCCCATGAGGGATTTTGCGCAAGCGAAATGTGGAAAACCGCAAATAAATTGAGGGGGGTGGGTATTAATTTTTCCTTCCGTAAGTCGTTTGTTTGCAACGAAGCGATGCGGGGAGTGGGCAAAAGGGCGAAGAAATGGCGCAGCGTACAGGGGGTGGGGGTCTCTCGGTTTGTGGCTGCGGGGTTGGCGGGCAGAGCTTGCCTGATCGAGAGGCAGGGTGCGACGGGTTCGAGGGCGTGGCATTTCATGACTACTTTTATTGTGCGCGTTTCAAGGGAATTAACCTGCAAAACGGGGCGGGGAGAATTGTTTTTGGAATGAGGGAGATAGAAAATATTTTGGGCGAGAGGCCTTGACGGGCATCCAGCTGCTCGATCCTAGCTTGGTGGTGGCAGGGATGGGGTTTGTGTGTTTGCCCGGCACCTGGACCACGCGCCATCGATCCTGAAAAATGCTTGCTATTTCTCTGTTTTACCGGGTAGCTTGTCGGGTGCAGGCTGACGGAGCGGGGATGCCGCTAATAGAAAAGATTGCCTGGTTGAGTTCACCGGACCTTCCCGAAGTCCAAGTCATCTCCGCAAAGAACAACCAACGCACCTGGTCCGTCTACCACGAGACGTACGCAATCTGCAGCATCGAAGGATTTCAATCTGAGGACGGTTTGCCGTGTTCTGGCGCGTCTGAATGGGTCTATCGTCGCAGGGTCAATCATAGCCCGGCGCGGACTCTTTCTCTTATGGAGCCGGGAGAAATTCACCACAACCCAAGGCCTTCGCCGCCATGCGATTTCTCGGTCCTGCTCATTGACCCCGGGCTCCTTGGCAGAATCGCCCTTGAAGCGGGCGGTGTCGCCAATCCCCATTTCTGCGGCGCCGTTCTCGATGATCCTCGGTTGTACGGCAACTTTATAGAATTTCACCGCGCGCTGACGCAGAGGACAAGCCTCCTCCATCTCCAGTCGCTTTTCGTAAACTGCATCGGGGCGCTGTTATGCAGTTCCTGCGAGAAGAACCTGCCGTCCCTTGCCTACCCGGGCCGCCGTCGCCTTGAGTGGGCACGTGACTTTCTGGTGGAGCACTTCGAAGAGAACGTCGCCATTGAGCAACTGGCGCAGATTGCGGGCCTCAGCCGCTTCCACTTTCTGCGAGCCTTCACTCGAGAATTTGGCTTGCCTCCCCACGCATTCCAAATCCGGCTGCGGTTAGAAAGAATCCGGATGTTGCTCCGCTCAGGGTTTCCAATCCAAGCTGTCGAGGCTGGATTCGCAGACCAAAGCCATCTCATTCGACACTTTCGACGTGCCTATGGGGTCACTCCAGGGCAATACGCAGCGATGGTGCACAAGGGCACCTAGATGGTCAACCGTGGAGTTCTGAGCAGTTCCAACTATTTCAATGGTGATTGCGCGTCATGCCATGGCGACCACTTCAGAGAGCAATAACGTTCTATACGGCAGAAGCAGCATTTGAGCAAACTCCTTTTCAATCACTTCGATTTCAAATGGGGTTGGTCTTTCCTTGGCTATACCAGCTCCTCTCGAAGAACGATGACAAAGGAGGCTTTGGTCTATGGACCGCTGCTGTGGCCGAACAGTTCTCTGCGTATTCTCTGGATCGAAGACGTTGGCAGTTCTGTTATTGACCGGTTGCAGTCTGGCCGGGATTGTGGGGAACGGTGGAAATGGGGGAGGTGGAGGGAATGGCGGGTCGGCAATTAGCGCCACGGCGGGCAACGCGCAGTTCTCTCCAATTTCCACGGCATTTCCAACGGCACTTCAGACAACCGTGAAGGATGGCTCGGGGAACGCCGTGTCCGGGGTAACGGTGACATTCACGGGGCCTTCAAGCGGCGCGGGGGGCACTTTCAACGGTGGCAGCAACACGACGACTGCGATAACAAACAGCACCGGTGTCGCCACTGCTCCGGCGTTCACCGCCGATAGCACGGCGGGCAACTACAGCGTGGTGGCCTCAATTTCAGGAGGAACCGGAACGGCGAGCTTCAGCCTCACGAATACAGACGTAACTGGAAACTGGGGTTATGCCTTTTTGCTGGATGATGGCACCACGGCCTCGGGAACCCTGGCCCTCGTGGAACAGGGTGCGAATTTCACTGGGACAATCTACGATCCCGGAGTTAAGGTGGGCGATATCACGGGTAACGTGGAGCCGGATGGCACAATCGTGGCGACGTGGAATTTTACGACGTTCTCCAACTGCCAGACCGTGGGAATCACGACCACGAGCATGAAGTGCGCGCCCGGTATTCCGTGTGCCGCTCCTCCTGGATACGGCGGCCCAGAGACGGGCTTCGGTAGCGTGACGGGCATAACGTCCCAGACCAGCTGCACGGAAGTGAATCATCATGGAAGCGTCTCCATGATGTTCAACCCGCTTGCCTCGCCAGGGTTGAACGTATCTGGCGCCTGGGTCGTCAATGGGTCAACTTTGGCGGCCTTGACTCAGAGCGGGCAGAGCGTGAGCGGGTCCGCATTAGCGCAAGATGGATCCTTAGATACGGTGAGCGGGACGGCAATTGGCCCAGCGATCGATGTTGCTTCGGTCAGTCCAAACGGTTGCACCGCCACTATCGTTGCCACAGAGGCTTCGGATGGCAGCTCGTTCTCTGGCACTGCCACAGACGCTGGAAGCAGTTGCAACCAAACCGGGAGCCTGAACATTACGGCAACAAGGTTGTATTGACCTTGCCCGCGGAAAGGGTATGCCTTGTCAAGCTGCTGGAACGGCGAAAAGGCCTGGGGGTGCGGACCTTTGCATCGCACCCTCAAGATGAGGAATCTCGGGCGGGGCGTGATGAGCGATGGGGAAGTTCAGGTGGACATGTCGGCGCCTTTGGCTTCGTGGCCGAGGGTGGCGAGGAGGGCGAGCGTGATGGCGACGAGAAGGACAGTGCCGCCGAGGACGGCGGGGTAGTTGCCGAAGCGCTCGGCGAGACGAGCCTGGAGGACGCCGTTCCATGAGGTGATGAGTCCGCCGAGCTGGTAGGCGAGACCGGGGGCGGTGGCGCGGACGGGCGCGGGTGAGAGCTCGGTGAGATAGGCGGGTACGACTCCCCAGGCGCCCTGGACCATGAACTGCATGAGGATGGCTCCGGCAGCGAGAGTGGCGGCGGAGTGCCCGTAGGCCCAAAGGGGAATGACGGGCAGGGCGAGCAGGGCGGCAGCGATGATGGCGCGCTTGCGGCCCCAATTTTCAGAAAGAATCCCAAAGACAAATCCGCCGGCGATGGAGCCGAAGCCGTAGAGAACGCCGATGAGGCCGACGGTCTGCGGGGTGAGGTGCATCTGGACGGCGAGGAAGGTGGGGTAGACGTCCTGCGTGCCGTGGGAAAAGCTCATGAAGGCGGTCATGAGCAGGATCAGGAACAGGAAGCGCGGCAGGAACTGGGTGATGTGGGCGGGAATGAGGCGGGTCGAGGTTTTGGTGTTGGGTGCGGCGGAGCGGGCGAGCCAGACTGGGCTCTCCTGCACGCGGGCCTGGACGTAGAGGACGAGCAGGGCGGGAGTGGCGCCGACGAGGAAGAGGCCGCGCCAGCCGATCCAGTGAAAGAGGAGGCCGAAGGCGGCAGAGGCGAGGATGGAGCCGAGGGCGTAGCCCTCCTGAAGGATGCCGCTGAAGGCTCCGCGGCCTTCTTTGGGTAGGGATTCAAAGGTGAGGGCGGCTCCGACGCCCCACTCGCCTCCCATGGCGATGCCGAAGAGGGCGCGCAGAGCGAGCAGGACGGGGAGCGAGGGAGCGAAGGCGCAGGCGAACTCGATGACGGAGAAGCTGAGGATGTTGAAGACGAGGATGGGGCGGCGGCCGTAGCGGTCGGCGAGGAGGCCGAAGAGGAGCGCGCCGACGGGCCGGAGCGCCTGCGTCCAGAAGACGGCGACGAGGACTGCGGAGGGGCGGGTGTGGAAGTCGGAGGCGATGGCTTTGACACAGAAGACGAGGAGGAAGAAGTCGAGGCTGTCGAGGGTCCAGCCAAGGAAGGACGCGAGGAAGGTGTGGCGCTGCGCGGAGGTCAGCCTCTGGAAGTCTTGAAGGAAGGACATCACGGGGAGGATAGCAGAGGTTGGGAGCGAGCCGGAGAGCCGAGCCGGGGCGGAGCAGTATGTGATTTGAATCACATAAGCGGGTGCAAGATGTCACAGCCTGCGCGGGGAAGTCGATTCAAACTCAAGAGTTAAAGGGTCAGGAATGGGCGCCGGGAGCGGCGCCATGGCGCTTTCTGGGAGGGAAGCGGGCGCATCACCGCGACCAGGCGGGGATGCTGAGTTTGAAGGCTGAGAGGAGGTTGGCGATGAGCATTCGCAACGGCCTGAAGACGATTGTGGTGGCGACGGCGCTGGATGGGGGTTCGGACGGGGCGCTGGAGTATGCGCGGAAGCTGGCGGGCGCGTATGGAGCGCGGATTGTGCTGGCGCACGGGGTGGACCCGGTGGACTACGCGACGGTGGGAGGCGTGCCGGGGCGGGTGTTGACGAAGCTTCCGGAGGAGGCGCAGGCGACGCTGGAGCGGATGGCGGCGGAACTGCTGCAGGCGGGGATTCCCAGCCACTCTGAGGTGCGGCAGGGGGAAGTGACGGAGATGCTGGTTCGCGTGGCGAAGCAGTATGACGCGGGGTTGATCCTGGTGGGCACGAAGGGGCGGTATGGGGCTGGGCCGGTGCTGGTGGGCTCGGTGGTGGAGCAACTGGTGCGGGTGGCGCCGTGCGCGGTGATGGCGGTAGCGGCGGACTGGAATGCGGGGCAATTCAGGCCGACGCCGGGCGGGCCAGTGCTGCTGGCGATGGAGAAGAACGAGGCGATGGCTGCGGCGGTGGACACGGCGCTCTCGCTGGCGGAGACGTTCCAGCGGCCGCTGCTGGTGGTGCATGCGCGGACGGCGGCGGAGGCTTCGGCGTTTCTGAATCCCTGCGCGACGACGCTGGAGCAGTTTGGGATTCATGAGACGGGCGCTGTGGCTGTGCGCTGCATGGTGAAGGATGGGACGGCGGTGGACGCGGTGGTGGCGGCGATTGAGCAGAACCGGCCGAGCGTGCTGGTGGTGGGAGTGAAGCGTGCAAGCGGCACTCCGGGACCGCATGGAACGGCGTTTTCGCTGCTGGCGCGGTCGCGCGTGCCGGTGATCTGCGTGCCGCCGGACGCGATGGAGAAGATGGAGAGCGCGGAAAGTCAGGAAGCGATCGTCGGACGTTGAGTGGATCAAAGGGAAACGCGATTGCCTGGAGAACGATGAGCGTGGGAGCAGGGAAGGATACGCGCCCGCGAAGCAGCGCGAAGGACAAGGAATGGAGACCGGGCAGGCCTTCAGGAGGCTGGGCGGTAGAAATGCAGACGCAAGGGCAGGCGAGGGAACAAGGTAGCGCAGCGGCGCATCCGCTGGCGGAGCTTTTGGCATGTCCGCCGGAGACGGGCCGGGTGTTGAGCGCGGCGGTGCAGAGCCTGGAATTTCAAAGCGGCGCGACGATCTTCTGGCAGGGGCAGGAGAGTCGCGGACTGTATGTGGTGATGGGGGGGGAGTTGCAACGGCGGACCGAGCGGCTGGATGCGCGGCTGACGCTGGGCACGGTGCGCGTGGGCGATGTGGTGGAGCTGGCGGCGGTGCTGGGGGAACCGCGGCATACCTATACGTTGAGGGCGCTAAGCCCGGCGACGCTGCTGCTGTTTCCGCATGAGGCGCTGGAAGCGGCCTTCAAGGCGTATCCGCCGCTGCGGATGCAGCTTTTAGAGGAATTGGCGCGGGAGGTCTCGCGGGCGTATGACGCGTGCTTCTCGCTCCGCGTGGCGGGGATGCGCCGGCGCAGAACAGAGGGCAGGTACTCTTCCGGTGCCCAGGGGGTTCGATGAGGGAGGATGGCGCAGAGGTGGAGGAGCCGGGAGCCGAGGCATTGGAGGGCGTAGAAACTGATGAGTATTCGGCGCCGCAAAGTGGGTTATACTTGTCGCAGAGTCGCGGCAGAACTATGGCTGAGTTCCATACCCATCACCCTCCGGAAGATTGCCTGAACTGCGAGCATCGCCATCTGCGGATGTTCTGCAATCTGACAACTGAAGCTCTGCGGGATTTCGACGCGATCGGAATCATGATGAACCATGCGCGCGGCGCGAAGCTGTTCTCAGAAGGCGATGTGGCGCGCAACGTGTTCATCGTGTGCTTCGGGCAGGTGAAGATCTCGTCGACGTCGCGGGATGGCAAGACGATGATCCTGAAGATAGCCGGACCGGGCGACGTGATGGGATTGAGCGCGGTGCTGGCGAACGTTCCGCATGAGGTGACGGCCGAGGCGCTGGAACCATGCCAGGTGAAGACCATCCGCAAGCAGGAGTTTGTGGATTTTCTGGGGCGGCATGGTATTGCAAGCATGCACGCGGCGCAGGCGTTATCGGGCGAGTACCTGACGGTGTTCCACGACGCGAAGCGGCTGGCGCTTTCAGGGTCTGCGGCGGGGCGGCTGGCGCGTTTGCTGCTGGACTGGGGCCGCTCGGCCTCGAATGGAAAGCCGGAGATCCGGTTCACGATGGCGCTGACGCATGAGGAGATCGCCAACATGGCGGGAACCTCGCGCGAGACGGTGACGCGCTTGCTGAATCAGTTCCGGCGCGACCAGTGGATCACGATCAAGGGCGCAAGCATGACGATTGTGAAGCCGGACCAACTGGAACGGCTGACTGCGTAAGAGCCGAGAAACTCACAGAACAAAAGAACCAGGATGCCGCGCAAAAGGTCATGCGCAGCGAGACCTGTGCGCGGGCTAGAAGGTGGATTGCGCGCTTTCGAGGTTGACCTCGGAGCATTCTTCCGCGCTGATTTCGCGCAGCGTGAGAACGGGGCAGCGCGCATGCGCGAGAACGCGGTAGATGGTATGGTCGCGCGTGAGGTTCTGCAAAGCGGAGCGATGGGTGGCGCCGAGAATGATGAGGGCGGCATTCAGCTCAGATGCCGTGGCGAGAATCTCAATGCAGGGATTGCCGTGGACGATGCGCGATTCAACAGGAACGCTTGCAGTGTCCTGGTCGCGCGTTTCACGCGCGAGAAGTTCCAGCTCGCGGAGGGTGGTGGCGTCCAGGCGGAGGCTCGCTTCGGGATCACGCATGGGTGGAAGAACGTGCAGCAGAACGAGGCGAGCGTTCTGGGTTGCGGCGACATGGCAGGCAAGCACTGCGCTCGGGCGAGAGGTCTCTCTCAATGTGGTGGCGTGCAGGACGACCTGTTTGCCGTCCCTGCCGCTCACCGGGAGATGAGCCTCGGGTCCCACGGTGTAGACCGGGAGGTGAACCGAGCGCAGCACCTGCTCTGCAACAGAACCAAGGAGAAGTTTGCTGACCTTCCCCCGGCTCCGAGTGCCTAGTAGTATACGACCGACGTGGAACTGTCGTACACAGGCTGCAATCTGTTGGGCAGTCTCTCCTTCCCGGACAAGGGCATGACACTCTATACCTTTGTTGCGGGCGAGGCTGCTCCAGCGATGAAGCTCGCGTGCGGCAAGTTCCACGGCGGCCGAGGGGTCGTACTGGGGCATGCCGGCGGGGTCTGTGCCAAAGCCAGCAGCCGGAGGCAGTACGTGGAGGAGAATGAGGCGCGATCCGGTTTCGACGGCCTGGGCGACTGCAAAGGGCATGAGGCGGTCTAGATCGAGCAGATCGGTGGCGACGAGGATGACCTCGGGATGCGCCCATCGTTCCTCGCAAGGAGATGTCATGGCCGAATCCTCGCTTCTCTGAGAGAAAGATGGCACGAAGCGAGTCTGGATACTGTGGTGAGTCGCACCGCAAGGTGTGATTTGGATCACGGAAGCGGTGGTGGCGGGAGGTCCTGTGAAGGGCCTGGGTCGTGGCTTGTCGGGGTGCGGAGGCAGGGCCTATACTCCCGGAGCATGAAGACACAACAAATGCTGACAACCGCCAAAGCTCTGGGAATGGCTGTGTTTTTTGCGGCTGCTCTCGGATGGAGTCAATCTTCTAACTCAGCGCAGAATAACGGCATGAAACACGACATGAAGGCAGCCGGCCACGATGTGAAGAAAGACACCGTGAAGGCGACGCATGCGACCGAGAAAGACACGAAGAAAGCCGCTCATGCCACGGCGAAGGACACCAAGAAGGTAGCCCACGCGACGGCGAAGGACACGAAAGAGGCCGCACATGCGACCGCGAAAGACACGCGGAAGGCATGGGACAAGACCAAGGACACGACGAAAGGCGCTTTCCACGGGGCAAAGAAGGGCGCAGAGCAGAAGACGAACTGATTCTGCGCGTCATCTGATGCTGGCTGCCTTCACTGAACTGGCTGGCGAGGCGGGGGCAGCCGCTTGCTGAATTTGCACGGGATAAAGTGAGTGAAAGCGCGCGAAGGGCGTGCTATGCTTCGGCAATGGCAACGGCTTCCCCTAGGGCTATCTCGGCTGCTCCGCGGCACGCGTTGGTCGTGCGCATTACGCACTGGCTGACGGTGGTTGCGTTTCTGGCGCTGCTGGTGACGGGCGCTGAGATTCTGATTTCCCATCCACGGTTCTACTGGGGCGAGAGCGGAAATCCCAACATGCATCCGCTGTTCTCGCTGCCGCTGCCGACGTCGCGGCCATGGGTGAACAACGGATTTGGCACGGCGATGCCGGATGGAAACGGCTGGGGCCGGTATCTGCACTTTGAAGCGGCGTGGCTGGTGGTGCTGACGGGGCTGGTGTATGTGCTGTGGGGCGTATGGCGCGGGCACTTCAGGAGGCATCTGACGCCGGAACGTGGCGAGCGCTCTGTGGGCGCACTGTGGCAGCGGGTGAGGACGCCGCTGCGGGGCGGGCGCGCAAAGGACGCAGGAGCACACACGTATAACACTTTGCAGCGGGTGACGTATCTGGTCGTGATCTTTGTGCTGTTTCCGATGGTGATCTGGACGGGGCTGGCGTTATCGCCTTCGTTTACATCGGCGTTTCCGGCATCGGCGGAACTGCTGGGCGGGCGGCAGAGCGCGCGGACGCTGCACTTCTTCATCACGCTGCTGCTGGTGGGCTTTCTTGGGGTGCATGTGGCAATGGTCGCGCTGGCGGGGTTCTGGACACGAACGCGAGCGATGATCACCGGGCGGGCGGCTGCGAAGGAGGATGCATGAGCGGATTTTCGCGCAGGAAGCTGATTGCGGGCGGGCTGGCGGCGACGGCGGGCGTGGCAGGGCTGGCGGTGGCGGACCGGCTGGCGCGACGCTATGGATTGCTGCCGCCGGATGCGGGTGGCCTCTTTGGGCCGGGCGAGACGCTGACGTATGCAGCGCAGAGCCTGCTGACGGCGCACAGGCCGGCGCGTGAGTTTTCGCGGAGCATGATTTCGAAGGATCCGTTTGCGGTGCCGATTGCGCCGCCGAGCGATGCGTTCAAGCGGTCGCAGGCTGGGGGCTTCAAAGACTGGCGTCTGACAGTGGACGGAATGGTGGCGCGGCCGACGTCGTTCTCGCTGGCGGATTTGAAGGCGATGCCGGTGCGGAGTCAGATTACGGAGGTGGCGTGCGAAGAGGGTTGGTCGTACGTGGCGGAGTGGATTGGGACGCCACTGAGCGGGGTGCTGCGCGAGGTGGGCGTGCTGCCGCAGGCGCGGTATGTGGCGTACTTCAGCGTGGAGCCGGACCAGTGGGACAGCCTCGATATGGGCGAGGCGCTGCATCCGCAGACCTATTTGACGATGGGGATGAATGACGGCGAGCTGCCGGTGGCGTTTGGCGGTCCGCTGCGGATGCGGGTGCCGATGCAACTGGGTTACAAGAATCTGAAATTTCTGCACCACATTACCGTGACGGATTCGATGAAAAGGTTCGGTAAAGGATTGGGATCGGCTTCGCCGGAGGGTGGGTACGCATGGTTCGCGGGGATTTGAAGCGGCGCGCGATGCGCAGATGAAAAGCCCCACCGGACGGTGGGGCTTTTTGTTGGTGCGGAAGTTTGATGAAGCGCTAGGAGAGGTGGGTGTAAGGGTACGCGGCGAGGCGGCCGGGGAGCGGTGCGGGCTTGAGGCCTGCGGTGGCGCCGCTCATCACTTCAGAGAAGGCTTTGCGGAAGGCCATCATCTCATCGGGTGTGCCGACGGTGATGCGGAGTGAGTTGGGCCATGCGGGCCAGATGCGGCCGACGAACATCTGTTTCGCGGCGAGAGCGGCCTGAACCTCTTTGCCGGGGCGGCCGACGTCGAGCATGAAGCAGTTGCTGACAGAGGGCGTGGTGGAGTAGCCCTTGCTCTTGAGCCAAGCGATGGTTTCCGTGCGGGTGTCGCCGATGAGTTTTTTGCGCGTGGGAACAAGGCTAGAATCGGCGAGGCTGGCGTTGGCAGCGGCGACGGCGGTGATGGGCAGAGCGTTGAGTCCGTAAAAGCGAGCGATTTTTTTGAGCAGGTCGGGGCGGCCGATGGCGAAGCCCATGCGGAGGCCGGCCATGCCGTAGATCTTGGAGAAGGTGCGCAGGACGATGACGTTCCTGCCCTCTTTAACGTACTGGAGAGAACTGGGCTGATCGCAAAAATGGATGTAGGCCTCGTCGATGAGGAGGACTGTGTCCTTGGGCGCGTTGTGGACAGCGTATTCGATCTGCTCGCGCGGCGTGACGGTGCCGGTGGGGTTGTTGGGGTTGCAGATGTAGAGGACGCCGGGATTGGGCGAGGCGGCGAGCATGGCCTTGATGTCGTGCGTGGCCGCGCCTTTGGGATCGGCGAGAGGGACTTTGATGACGGGCGCGCCCGCTGCCTTGGCAGCCCAGATGGGGGCTTCATAGCCGGGGTCGGCGGTGACGAGAGGCTTGTCTTTGCCGGTGAAGGCGAGGACGGTATAGTGGAGCGGCTCGGAGGAGCCAGCAAAGGAAACGACGAACTCGGGATCGAGGCCTTGCTGCTTCGCAAAGGTCTGCGCGGGCACGTCATCGAGCGGGAAGAGGTAGCGTCCGCCACGGGGAATGATGTTGGCGATGGCCTGACGCGCTGCATCGCAGGGGCCCATGGGATTTTCATTGGCATCGATGTGGATGCCGATGTTGGGGTCGGCGAAGTCGGGGATGGCGGCGAAGGCGAGATGGGATTCGCTGAGGAACGGAGTGGTGGCGAGCGCGGATGCGCCGGCTGCAAATCGGAAGAAGGATCGGCGCGAAAGACCGGTGGCGGCAAGGGATTCAACGGATGGCGGCACGGGTGCTCCTTTGGGAAAGGATCTGCGGGGCGCGAAGGAGTGCGGGAGTGGGGGGCGGTACGACCAGGGAAGAAATGCCGGAGGTTGGAGAAGAGAAGACGCGTCCCATGACCCAAGGTATCGCTGCGGCAGGCGGAGTTCAAGGGGAAACGCATACGGAGGTCGAGGAAGAACGCGACGAGTGGAGATGCGAGAGTGGAAGGAGTGGGAGGGGGTGGCGCAGAGAGGGAGCGTGTGTGCTACACTTTGGCGGGTAAACGCTTTCCCGAAACTGCGAGGCGTAAATCCACGGCTCAAAACGGGTGGAAGGTGGCGCGGCGGGACGCCTGGGGAGATGCAGAGAAAGAGTTGTTTTGCTGCTTGACAATCTTTGCAGTAAACCCATTTACTTAGTGAGTGCGTCTGGCGGTACAGGCGGGCGCAACGGATTGGTTCAGGTGAGACGATGCTCGGATTTGCCCCACTGACAATTGCCGGAGCGCCTGCGGCGCTGCCGAGTGCACTGGCCTTGAGCGCGACCCCGCTGGCGCGGCTGGGGACGCTGGATATTGCCGTGGTCGCCATTTACTTCGCGATGGTGATCTGGATTGGCTTTCATCTGAAGGGCCAGTCGAACACGAGCGAAGAGTTCTTTATGGCCGGGCGCGAGATGACGGCCTGGATCGCGGGCCTTAGTTTTGTTTCGGCCAACATGGGATCGCTGGAACTGATGGGCTGGGCGGGCTCGGCGTATCAGTACGGCATTCTGGCGACGCACTGGTACTGGATTGGCGCGATTCCGGCAATGCTGTTCCTCGGCCTGGTGATGATGCCGTTCTACTACGTGTCGAAGACGCACTCGGTGCCGGGATATCTGGATCTGAGATACGACGGGCGGGCGCGGAGCGTGGCGGCGGTGGCGTTTGCGACCGAGATGATCCTGATGAGCGGCGTGAACATGTTTGCGATGGCCGTGGTGATGAAGGTGGTGCTGGGTTGGGACATCAACTTCAGCATCATTGTGAGCTCGGTGGCCGTGGCATTGTATGTGGGACTGGGCGGGCTGCGGTCGGCGATCTTCAACGAGGTGCTGCAGTTTGTGCTGATCTGGGGCGGCGCACTGCTGGTGCCGATTCTGGGCATGGTGCAGGCCGGCGGCTGGTATGGATTGCAGCGGAAGATCATGAGCAATCTGCACAACGACAGCTACTTTCATCTGTGGCGTGACACAGGACATTTCTCCGCGAACCCGATGGGCGTGCACTGGACGGGAATCGTCTTCGGGCTGGGGTTTGTGATCAGCTTCGGTTACTGGACGACGGACTTCCTGGTGGTGCAGCGCGTGCTGGCGGCGCATAACCTGCGCGCGGCGCGGCTGGCGCCAATTATCGGCTCGTTCTTCAAGATGGCGGTTCCGTTCATCGTGATTCTGCCGGGTCTGCTGGGGCTGGTGCTGCTGCAGAATCCGGATGGGAGCCGACGGCAACTGGTGGGCGAGGATGTGACGGCGGCATGCACGGCGAATGCGGCGGGCGTGCCGACGGATGCGAGCGCGTGTTCGGCGGCGATGGAGAAGACGAACCTGACGCCGGAGTTTCAACAGAAGGTGTTGAATGGCGCGCCGGGCGCGGAGCTGCACACGTACAACCAGGCGCTGCCGCTGATGATGGTGCGCTACCTGGGGCCGGGGCTGCTGGGACTGGGCATCACGGCGCTGATTGCGGGATTTATGAGCGGCATGGCGGGCAATGTGAGCGCGTTCTCGACGGTGTGGACGTACGACATCTACAAGCCGCTGATCAACAAGAAGGCGAATGACAGCCACTACGTGATGGTCGGGAGGCTGTCGATTGTTGCAGGCGTGATTGTGTCGATTGGCGCGGCGTACCTGGTGCAGCAGTTCCACGGCATTATGGATTATGTGCAGGCGCTGTTCAGCGTGTTTGTGGCGCCGCTGCTGGCGGCGATTCTGTTCGGAATGTTCTGGTCAAAGGCGACGCGGCTGGCGGGATTCCTTGGGCTGCTGCTGGGGATTCTGTTTTCGGCGGGCTTGTTTGTGTGGGTGAAGCTTGTGCCTTCGGCGCTGGCGATTGTGGCGCTTTCACCGGATGCAAAGCCGATGGCGGAGAATGTGTTCCGCGCGCTGTGGGCCTTCCTGTTCGCATCCGTGATTATTGTGGGCGTGAGCCTGGTGACGAAGCCGCGACCGGTGAAGGAACTGGACGGGCTGGTGTATGGCGCGACGGTGCTGCCGAAGGAAGAAACGGTGGCGTTCTATATGCGGGAGTGGTTCTGGGCCGTGGCGGTGGTGGTCATCTTCGCCATTCTCAACATCATGTTCTGGTAAGGGGAAGGAGACCGAGCGATGCATGGTTCAAAGATTCCGATCTGGTTTTTTATCGGCTTGCTGCTGGAGATCTACGGTGTGTTGATTTGCGGGGCCGGGATTGTTGAGGCCGCGACGGGCAACTATCCGGCGGGTGTGCAACTGACGGAGCTGCATACGCCGATCTGGTGGGGTGGCCTGCTTGCGGTGATTGGGGCGATTTACCTGGTGAAGTTCCGGCCGGGTCGCAACGCGAAGTGATGTGGTGCGGCGAGGCGCAGGCTTCGCCGAGGTGAAAGATACGTGCCGCGCCGTCCTGGCACGCGGGCAATAGAAAACAAATTTCTGCGACCGGCAGCCGGAGATGAGGACGGTTTCTCTGGTGGGGCGCAGGGTGAAGTGGCCGTGGCAGCGGCGAGAGGACTGAAGGAGAAGATCGATGGCAACGCAGAGGAAGATGACGTTCGGCGTGGTGGTGGGGAATCGCGGCTTTTTTCCGGATCATTTGGCAAAGACGGGACGCGAAGAGATTCTTTCGGTGCTGGAAAAGGCAGGCGCGCGGGCGATTGTGCTGAGCCCTGAAGAATCGAAGTACGGCGCGGTGGAAACGTATGTGGAGTCGCAGCGCTGCGCGGAGCTGTTCAAGAAGCATGCCGATGAGATGGACGGCATCATCGTGACGCTGCCGAACTTTGGCGAGGAGCGCGGGATTGTGGATGCCATCCGGCTGTCGGGGCTGAAGGTGCCGGTGCTGGTGCAGGCGACGCCGGACCGCTCGGATGCGATGACGATTGCGACGCGGCGGGACAGCTTCTGCGGAAAGATGAGCGCGTGCAACAACATGATGCAGTACGGCATTCAGTACTCGCTGACGACGCTGCATACGGAGAGCCTGACCTCGGCGGAGTTCAAGGCGGACCTGGAGTGGTTTTCCGCGGTGTGCCGGATTGTGAAGGGGTTGAAGAACCTGCGGATTGGCGCAATTGGCGCGCGGCCGACGGCGTTCAACACGGTGCGCTACTCGGAGCGGATTCTGGAGACGAGTGGGATCACGATCGAGACGATTGACCTGTCTGAGATCTTCGGGCGCATCGGGCGGATGAAGGACAACGACGATGCGGCGCAGGCCAAGCTGGCGGCGATCAAGAAGTATGTGACGACGGCGGGGATTCCCGATGACGCGCTGCTGAAGATGGCGAAGCTGGGCGCGGTGATTGACGGCTGGATGAAGCAGACGCACGTGACGGTGAGCGCGGTCCAGTGCTGGACGTCGATGGAAGAGTTCTTTGGCGTGGTGCCGTGCACGATCATGAGCATGATGTCGAACGAGCTGATTCCTTCAGCCTGCGAGGTGGACGTACCGGGCACGCTGAGCATGTACATGCTGGCACTGGCCTCGGGGACGCCGTCGGCGCTGCTGGACTGGAACAACAATTACGGCAACGATCCGAACAAGTGCGTGTGCTTCCACTGCTCGAACCTGCCGAAGCACTTCTTCCAGGACGTGAAGATGGACTACCAGGAAATCATTGCGGGAACGGTGGGCAAGCTGAATACGTTTGGCACCTGCGTGGGCCGCGTGAAGCCGGGCGTGATGAGCTTTGCGCGCTTCTCGACGGACGACCGGCGCGGCGTGATTCGCGGGTACACGGGCGCGGGCCGGTTCACGGAGGATCCGCTGGAGACGTTTGGCGGCGCAGGAGTGGCGGAGATTCCGCAACTGCAGAAGCTGCTGAAGTACATCTGCCGCGAAGGATTTGAGCATCATGTGGCGGCGAACTTCAGCGATGTGTCGAAGGCCGTGCATGAAGCGGCGCGGTATATGGGATGGGAGAGCCACTACCATCCGGAGATCGAAGAGTAAGGCAGTGATCAGTGATCAGTGGTCAGGGACGGGTGCCTGCATGGGCGCCCGTCGCGGTCTTGGATGGAAACAGGTGCGGGGACGATGGAGAGCAGCGAATGAGTGAACGAGTCAGGAAGAGCCTGGTGGTGCAAGGGACGACGGTGGTGGAACAGCCGGCGTGGAATGCGGAGATGGAGAGCAAGCATCAGCGGCTGGTGGAGTGGATACGGAGCCAGAAGCTCGGCGGCGTGCTGCTGCGGCGGAGCGAGAACCTGGCGTGGGTGACGGGCGGAGCGGTGGAGGTGCGCGTGCTGACCCCGTGCGAGACGGGCGTGGCGTCGGTGATGGTGACGGCGGAAGGCAAGCGGTACTACTTCACGACGGAGAATGAAGCGCCGCGGCTCAACGATGAGGAATTTGGCGCGCTGGATTTTGAGCCGGTGACGTTTCCGTGGTGGGGCGATGACACGGTGGCGATGGCGGCGAAGCTGGCGGGCGGCGCGCTGGGATGTGATGCGCCGGGCACGGGCACGACGCTGGTGAGTTTGTATCCACTGCGCGCGGCGCTGAGCGGCAGCGAGATGATGCGGTATCGCTGGCTGGGCGCAGAGACGGCGGCGGCGACGGCACAGGCGCTGAAGGCCGTGGAGCCGGGCCAGACGGAGTATGACCTGGAGGCGATGACCGAGGAGATCTTGCTGCGGCGCGGGATCTTGCCGTCCGTGGCGCTGTATGCGGTGGACGAGCGAATTTATAAGTACAAGCACGCGGTGCCGCGCGGGGCGCGACTGAAGCAGTACGCGATGCTGAACCTTTGCACGCGGAAGTGGGGGTTGGCGATTTCGATCACGCGGTTTGTGCACTTTGGCAAGCCAGCGGCGGAGTTGGAGGCGCGGTTCCAGTCGGCTGCGAAGGTGAATGCGGCGCTGCTGGATGCGACGAAGGTCGGCGCGACGAGTGCGGAGCTGTTTCGCGTGGCGCAGAAGGCGTATGAGGCGGAAGGGTATCCGGGCGAGGAGCGGCTGCACCACCAGGGCGGACCGACGGGCTATGGTGAGCGCGAGTGGGTGGCGACGCCCAGCGGCACGGAGACGGTGGTGAATCAGCAGGCGTTTGCGTGGAACCCCAGCATTCGCGGCGGGAAGGCCGAGGACACGGTGCTGCTGCACAATGGGCGCATTGAGTGGCTGACGGCGACGCCGGGGCTGCCGGTGATTGAGCCGGTGGTGAATGGGATGGCGTATCCGGCGGCGGGAGTGCTGGTGAAGTGAAGATGCGAGTGGTCAGTGATCAGGGGCCAGTGATCAGGGACCAGGGATTAAGTGGGCGCTCGGCAGAGAATGCATTGAGCGCCCGCTTTGCGTGTGGGGCTATGCAACTTCGCTGGGTTGCAGTGTGAGGCGTGCGGTGAGCACGATGAGCGCGGCCCAGAGGAGATCTGCGCCGAGCAGGTGCAGGACCTGAAGCCAGACGGGCGCGAGCAGGACGACGTCGAGCAGGCCGAGCAGGTATTGCGCAGCAAGCAGGATGAGGACGGCAGCCGAGAGGCCGCGATTGTCCCACCAGGCGTTGCGCTGCGCGGCGCGGACGAGCAGCCAGATGAGGAAAATGCTGGCGAGGAAAGCGATGGAGGGATGCGTCCAGCGCCAGCGCACGAGCCAGCCGCTGGTGGGCGAGAAGTCCTCTGCAAGCGCGGAACTGAGCGACGAGACGGGGAAGAGCGTATCGCCGAGGGCGGCCAGCGAGCCGGTGACGCCGACCACCAACACAACTAGGAGACCAGCGGCGGCGCGGATGGGGGCGACCAGGCGTACCGTTCCGCGGAGCGCGCCGTGGGTGCGGCCGAGCAGGTGCGCGGTGAGGGCGAGCGAGCCGAGCATGAGCAGCGTGTTGGTGAGGTGGAGAGCGAGATAGGGGGCGCGGAGCGGGGATGTGCTTTGCGCGGTGAGGCCGAGCTTGACGAGCAGCGCGCCGAGGATCGCCTCAATGAGCGTGAAGACCACGGCAGCGATAGCGGTGTTGCGGGCGAGATGACGACGCGGCGTTGCGGCGAGGGTCCAGACGACGAGGCCGACGGCGGCGAAGAAGGAGAGGCCGCTGGTGATGCGGTGGGCGAACTCAATCATGGTGTCGACGCGGGCCGAGTGCTGAAGGACGGTGCCGTTGCAGAGGGGCCAGTGATCTCCGCAGCCGGCTCCGGAGCCGGTGGCGCGCACGACGGTTCCCCAGAGAATCACGGCGATGAAGTAGGCGACGACGAGCCAGGCAAAGCGGCGCAAGGCAAGTGAAGGAAGCTGGGCAGCAGTAGATGAAGCGGTAGCAGACGGCATGCAGGCAGGCTCCGAGGAGTACCTCTCAGTGTAAAGCAGTGCGGAGACGCCGCTTGTATGTGAGCGAGCGGAGCGCTTACGCGCCGAGCAGGCGGACGACGTGATTGACGATCATAAGGTCTTCCAATGGTGGAATGACGCGAATGGTGACGGGCGAGCTGGGAGCGGAGATGACGGCGGCGCCGCGGTTGTTGTTGCGCGCGGGATCGAGAACGATGCCGAGCGGGACGAGGCCGGCGCAGATTTCGGCGCGGGAGGCGATGTCGTTTTCGCCGATGCCGCCGGTGAAGACGAGCATGTCGAGGCCCCCGAGGACGGCCATGAAGCTGCCAATCCATTTGGCGATGGTGCGGGTGAAGAGAGTGACGGCGAGGCATGCACGGGGATTGCCCTGGGCGATGGCGTCGCGGAGGCCGCGCATATCGTTGGTGAGTCCGCTGACGCCGAGGAGGCCGGCTTTTTTGCTGGCGAAGACTTCCAGCTGGTCGGCGGCGTCGGCGGTGTTGGGAATTTTCGCGGCGATGCGACGGAGGACGAAGAGGAGAACGCCGGGGTCGATGTCGCCGGTGCGGGTGCCGCTGATGATGCCGCCGGTGGGTGTGAGTCCCATGGAGGTGTCGACGCATTGTCCGTCGCGAATGGCGGTGATGGAGGCACCGTTGCCGAGGTGGGCGACGATAAGGCGCGCGGGCGTCTCCGCGCCGAGCTGGTAGACGATGGATTCGTAACTGAGGCCATGATAGCCGTAGCGACGGACGCCGATGGCGGAGTACTCGTCGGGGATGGGCATGTGCCAGGCTTCTTCTGGCATGGTGCGGTGGAAGTAGGTGTCGAGGCAGACGAAGTTGGGCACGCCCGGAAAGAGGCGCAGGGCCTCTCGCATGATGTAAACGGCGATGGGAGTATGGAGCGGCGCGAAGGCGGTGTAGGACTCCATCTCGTCGATGAGGGCGGGGGTGATGCGCTGGTTGTGCTGGATGGTAGGGCCACCGGAGACCATGCGATGGCCGATGGCGACGGGGAGCGGGAACTGGCCGGAGTGGAGGGCGTCGGCGACGAGTTGAAAGGCGACGGCGCGATTGGGCAGGGCGGGGGACTGGTCGATGAGCTTGGCGCCGGAGGCGTTCTTAATCCAGAAGGCGCCACGATCGGTGCCGATGCCATCGACTGCGCCCTCGAAGAGGCGGCTGCGCTGGCCGTTGGCTGCCTCGTAGAGGGAGAACTTGATGGACGATGAGCCGCTGTTGAGGACCAGGACGGACAGGGACGACATGCAGCAATACCCTCGCAAGTGGGGCTGAACGAGTCAGCGCGTGATGGAGCCTTTCTGTGCTGCGCGGCACTTTGCAGACGGGCGGAAGGGGCAAAGATGCCGCGGTGGAAACAGCGCGTCAAAAGACGAGGCTAACAGGCGGCGAGGGAATCGCGGGTGATTGAGGTCACACGGTGAGAGACGGCCGCCGCAATGCGGGATGGCAGGAATGCAGGCGGGGACAAGCGCGCGGCGGGCAGGGGCTGCGATACACTTGGCCCGATGCGGGTCTTCGGAATCGATTGCGGCACCGAGGTGACGGGCTTTGGCGTGGTGGAGTCCAATGACTTTGGCCGCGAGGCGGGGCTGACGTGCAAGGCGATGGGGGCGATCCGGCTGAGCAAGGCGAAGACGCTGCCGGAGCGGCTGGCGCAGGTGTACGGCGAGCTGGCCACGCAGATGGCAGAGTGGCAGCCGGAAGTGGTGGCGATCGAAGAGGTCTTCTACTCAGTGAATGCGAAGTCTGCGCTGAAGCTGGGGCAGGTGCGCGGCGTGGCGTTGCTGGCGGCGGCAACGCAGGGCGTGAAGGTGGCCGAGTATGCGCCGCTGCGCATCAAGTCGAGCGTCGTGGGGTACGGGTTGGCGGACAAGCAGCAGGTGCAGTATATGGTGGCGCGGCTGCTGGGGCTGAAGGAGACTCCCGAGCCGGCGGACGCGGCGGACGCGCTGGCGGTGGCGATCTGCCATATTCATACGGCGCAGACGATGGAGCGAAGCGGAGGAGCTCGATGAGGGTGCTGGGCCTGGCAGTGGTGCTGGGGGTGGCAGCTGCGCGGATGCAGGCGGCGCAGATGAATGAGCTCAGGCTGGAGTATTCCAATCCCAATCTGATGCCTGCGCAATGGACGCTGGTGATGTGGCCGGATGGGCGTGGGCACTTCCATGCGGAGCGGGGCAACGCGAAGGATCGGAATCAGGATGAGGCGTCGATGGAGCCGGCGGTGATCGACCGGGATGTGCAACTGAGCGAGGAGTTTGCGGGAAGGATCTTCGCGATGATCCAGCAGCATCCGCCCCAGGCAGGGAACTGCGAAAGCAGGAGCAAGGTGGCGTTCCAGGGGATGAAGACGCTGCAGTTTCGCGGGCCCGACGGAGAGCAGAGCTGCACCTTCAACTATGCGAAGGAGCGGGAGGTGGGCGAGGTGGCTGATTCGCTGGTCTCAGTGGCGGCGACCCTGATTGAAGGCGAGCGGCTGCGGATGATCTGGCAGCACGATCCGCTGGGGCTGGATAAGGAGATTCAGTTCATGACGGAGGCCGCGGCGGATGGGCGGCTGCAGCAGCTCTGCACCATCCGGGAGACGCTGGCGCAACTGGCGGCCGATCCTGGGGTGATGGAGCGAGTCCGGAAGCGGGCAGGGAAGCTTTCCCAGTGCGACCGGTGATTGAAGTGGGGTGGATTTGTGTGGAATTGATGCCTGGGGAGAGCAACTTTTTGCCTGCCGGGGGTGTCATAAAAGGGTTACGGCCGCATTAGGGCGAGGCAGTGTCAGGAACGGCCTGAAAGGGTGAAAGCAGATGAAAACCACGCGGGGGAATGGGGCGAGGCGTTGGAATTGGGCGGCTTGCGCGGCCTTTGCGGCAGCGTTCCTCCTGATGGCCGGGACGGCCGGGTTGAAGGCGCAGCAGGCCGGACAGCAGACAGGACAGCGAGCGGTGCGCCTGAGCTACGTGGAAGGCCAGGTGCAGATTTCACAGGGGAACCAGATTCTGGCGCAGCAGGCTCCGGTGAACGCTCCGCTATTTGAAGGGTCGCAGATTACGACGGCGGACGATGGGCGGGCCGAGGTGGAGTTTGAGGACGGGAGCGTCGCGCGGCTCTCTCCGAACAGCTCGATGACGTTGAGCGTTCTGCGCCAAGAGGGCGACGCGACGGACACGGAAGTGCTGATGCAGAGCGGGCTTGGGTATTTTGAGCTGCAGGGCGACAGCGCGGCGGGCCGAATGCGGGTGCGGTTTGGGAGCAACGTGGCTTCGGCGAGCGGCTTTACGGTGCTGCGGGTCGATCTGGATAATCCGCCGGGAGAACTGGCGGTCTTCAGCGGCAACGCGCATCTGGACAACGGCGGCACGATGTCGGTGGACATGCATGGCGGAGAGACGGTGCGGCTGAACGCGGCGGACCCGACGAACTGGGCGCTGGTGGAGTCGATTGACCCAGATTCGTGGGATGCGTGGAATGCAGACCGCGACCAGGCACTGACGGCGCAGGAGGCGGCGCGAACGCAGGCCACCACAAATGTGCCGCAAAGCGCGAACCCGGCGTGGAGCGATCTGGACGCCAACGGCGAGTGGTATGACGTGCCGGGCCAGGGCAATGTGTGGTCGCCGTATGAGGCGCAGAACGCAGGGTGGGACCCCTACGGCTGGGGAAGCTGGATGTGGACGCCGGGGATGGGCTATGGATGGGTCTCAGGCGAGCCGTGGGGCTTTATGCCGTATGCGATGGGGATGTGGAATTACTATCCCGGATTTGGATGGGGCTGGATGCCGGGAGCCGGGTACTGGTGGGGCGGAGGCGGCGGATGGGCCTCAAATGTAGGCAACGGACCGCAGCGGTATCAGCCGCCGCAACCTCCCATCCAGCCAAGGGGCGGGCCGGTGCTGCCGAAGGGCGGGGCTGGGATGTTGCAGGCCAGGTACGTTGCGCACCCCGTGATTACAGTGAACCGGATGCCGCCGGGCGCGACGCGCGTGACTGCGCCGGTGTCGAGCCAGCCGAGGGTGATCGCCGGGAATACGGTGCAGCCGATGAGGCCCCTGGCGCCGCGAGCGACGTATACGAATAGCTTCCAAAACAGCCAGGGCCGACAGATGGCGGTCTTTGGAAGGCCGACGAGCGGAGTGCACTACGGCTACAGCGGCAACCCGTATGGCAGCACAGGAGGACGGCAGGGCTACTGGGCGGGCAGCTCAGGCAGCAGGCAGAGCGGAGCGTATGGGCGGCCTGTGAGTCCCGGCGGCGGCAGCTACGGGGGGCATGTATCGTCTTCCGGAGGCGGCTCGCATATTAGCGGGGGTGGGGGCGGCTTCCACGGAGGCGGTGGTGGGGGCGGTGGTTCGCATAGCGGCGGTGGAGGTGGTGGCGGCTCCCATGGTGGCGGTGGAGGGGGCGGTGGCGGTCATCGCTAAGAGCCACAGAGCACAGTTAGCGTTCCGGCGTTGAAGATGCCGACGGGGCTGGGTTGGGCCGAAGAGATTTCCAGAGAGCGGCGAAGGTTTCGATCGACAAGGCTTCGGCGCGGGTTGCCGGGGAGATGGCGGCGATGGAGAGCGCCGTCTGGACCTGGCTGGCGGGATAGCCGGCGGCGCGAAGATTGTTGGCGAGGGTCTTGCGCTTCTGCGCGAAGGCCTGCCTGAGAAAGACAAAGAATGGTTCGGGCTCGATGCCGAGAGCTTGAAAGCGCGGCTCGAAGCGCCAGCGGAAGACGGTGGAGTGGACCTCCGGTGGCGGCGAGAATGCCGCAGGCGGCAGCGTAAAAAGCGGCTGCACGGGGCCGTGCAACTGGACGGTGACGGAGAGCAGGCCGTAGTCGCGTGAGCCGGGAGCGGCTACGACGCGGTCGGCCACTTCGCGCTGGACCATGAGGACGGCGGAGTCAAGCGCAGTGGCGTTAGCGGCGAGCTTGAGCAGAATGGGCGACGTGATGTAGTAGGGCAGGTTGCCGACGACGATGAGGCGCTCGCCTGCGCCGGCCGCAGTGGCGGCAAAGTCAAAATCCAACACATCGATGGGGACGACCGTGACGCGCTCGGGCGGGAATGTTTCGCGGAGCTGCGCGGCGAGAACGGGGTCGAGTTCGATAGCGAGGACTTGCCGTGCGCGCGCAGCGAGGAGGCGCGTGATGGCGCCACGACCGGGGCCGATTTCGACGACGAGGCGGTGGGCGCAGTCGCCGAGCGCCGCGACGATGCGCTGAATGGCGGCGGCATCATGCAGGAAGTTCTGGCCGAGTCTGGAGCGGGCGGGCATGGCTTTCCTGATGGTAATCGAGGGGGGACTGGAACTATCGATCCGGCCCGAATGGACAAGACCGTACTTTCCCATCCCTTCCGCAAAAAAACGCGGAAAGGATGGGGCCGGATCAGCAGGATTCCCGGCGGAAGACGGCGAGGTGGAGATCGCGGCGCAGGACGAAGCCGAGAGCGCGGTAGACGCGGATGGCCGATTCATTGCCGGGCAGGACGTGAAGGAAGGGCGTGCGGCCGTGGTGGAGGATGTGGTGCATGGAGACGCGAACAAGGATGCGCGCAAGGCCGCGACCGCGTGCGTTGGGGTGCGTGCAGACGGCGCTGACCTCGACGAAGTGGGGCAGGTGGAGACGCTGGCCGGCCATGGCAAGGAGGGATTCGCCCTTGAAGACGCCCCAGAAGCACCCGAGCTCGCAGGTGTGCTGGCGGAAGGGGCCGGGCTCGGTGAGGGAGGCGAGTTCGCGCATGGCGGGGACATCGGCGGCGGTGAGACGGCGGAGGAGAAGCTGCGGGTCCAGCCCCCATGCGGTGGATGAGAGAGGTTCGTCGAGACCGGAGTGACTGATGCCGGAGGAATCGGAGCCCTGGTTTTGAAGGATCATCTGGTCGAGAGGTTCGGAGCGCAGGAGCGACCAGCCGGGTTGCGGCTCTGGCGGAGTGAGAAGGAAGACGGCGAGGGATTCTCCGGGAGCGGCAAGGCCGCGAAGCGCATCATAGGCAGAAGGCGAAGGATGGCAGACGGCGCTGAGCGGGCCGATGTCGGGCAGGTAGCGCGCCGCGAGGGAGTTGCCGAGGGCGAAGCGGACGTGCTCGGTCTGGAGGGCGCTCCAGATGGGGTTGTCGAGCGGGTGCGGCGCGGTCATTGAGTTCAAGATACCGGAAGCGGGTCGGCCGATGCGGAGAGTGAGTGCAGGACCGGCGCGCAGTTGAGAGGAGGACGGGACGGATGCGAATTGCGATGGTGGCTTCGGAGTGCGTTCCATTTGCATCGACGGGCGGATTGGGCGAGGTGGTGGGCGCGCTCTCCGCTGAGCTGGCGCGGCAGGGGCATGAGGTGACGGTGTATGCGCCGTTCTATAGCGCGGTGCGTGACGCGGTGGGCCACGACCAGAAAGCGGCGATTGCATCCATCACGATTCCGTTTGAGCACTCGAACCGCTTTGCGCGCGTGGTGGATGGGGGCAGGCGCGAAGGCGTACAGTTTTACTTCATCGACTGCCCGGAGATGTTTGGACGCGAGGGGCTGTATGGAGGTCCGGGCGGCGAATACGGCGATAACTGGGAGCGATTCGGGCTGTTCTGCCGCGCGGTGCTGGAGGCGGCGAAACAGTTGGGTGCGCCGGAGATCTTTCACCTGCACGACTGGCAGGCGGCGATGACGGCGGTGTATCTGCGGACGGTGTATCTGGGCGATGCGGCGCTTCGCGAGGCAGCGGCGGTGCTGACGATTCACAATGCCGGGTATCAGGGGGCGTTTGCGGCGGAGACGGTGGAGCGGCTGCTGCTGCCATGGGCGGCGTACACGCCGGACGGAGTGGAGCACTATGGTCGGTTCAACTTCCTGAAGGGCGGGATTGTCTTCAGCGACCAGATCACGACGGTGAGCCGGAGATATGCCGAGGAGCTTCAGACGGAGGAGTTTGGCGCGAGTCTTGATGGGGTGCTGCGCTGGAGGCGCGGGGATCTGCGCGGAATTCTGAATGGGGTGGACTACAGCGAGTGGGATCCCGCGAAGGATGGCAGACTGGCGGCGCACTATACGAGCGAACGGCTGGAGGGGAAGCGCGCGTGCAGGGCGGACCTGCTGCATGCATTTGGCCTGGAAGACGTGGAGGACGGGAAGGCGGTGATTGGGATGGTGTCGCGGCTGGCGCATCAGAAGGGAATCGACCTGCTGGCCGGGGCAGCCGATGGGCTGGATGCGCGGGATGTGGCGGTGGTGATTCTGGGAACGGGCGAGGCGTACTACGAGGGGCAGATGCGGGCGTGGGCGGCGCGGCGGCCGGGGCGCGTGGCGGTGCAGGTGCGTTACGACGACGTGCTGGCGCACAAGGTGACGGCGGGCGCGGATATGGTGCTAATGCCGTCGCGCTATGAGCCGTGCGGGCTGAACCAGATGTGCGCGATGCGCTATGGGACCGTGCCTGTGGTGCGGGCGACGGGCGGGCTGGACGATACGGTGGACGAGTGGACTGCGGAAACAGGCACAGGGACGGGATTCAAGTTCGCGGATGCGACGAGCGGGGCGCTGGTGGCTGCAGTGGATCGCGCGTCAGGTGTGTTTGCGGATCGGGAGCAGTGGACGCGGGTCATGCGAAACGGGATGGCGAAGGACTTCAATTGGGCGGATGCGGCGCGGGAGTATGGGCAGGTGTATGAAGAAGCGGCAAGGCACAGAGGGAGCCGCGGCTGAGCGGGGAGGGGCTCAGGCAGGGAGGTGCATTTCGCGCGAGGAGGATTTGTCGTGGTACATGGCGGAGTCAGCGCGGGCGATGAGTTCGCGGAGCGACTCGGCGCTGTCCTGCTCAGCGACGGCGTAGCCGATGCTGAAACTGAGGGGGAAGCGGCGCTGAAGTTCAGGACTACGCGAGGCTGTGCCGGCGCGGAGGCGATTGATGGCAGAGTCGAGTGTGAGCTCGTCGAATTGACCGGCGACGGCGAATTCGTCTCCGCCGATGCGGCCCACGACGTCATTCTCGCGGAAGGTATTGGCGAGGAGCTTGGCTGTCTCAGTGAGCGCGGCTGAGCCGATGTGGTGGCCGTGGGTGTCGTTAATCTGCTTGAGGCGGTCAAGGTCAATGAAGAGGACAGCGAAGGGGAGGCCCGCCCTTCGGGAGGTGAGGAGCGCGCTCTCAGCGAGCAGGTGGAAGCCCTTGACGTTGTAGAGGCCAGTGAGGCCGTCGCGGAGGGTGAGATCGCGGATGGTGCGCTCCAGGCGGTTAATACGGAGGGCGATGAACAGCACGAGTACGAAGATCGTGAGCGAAGCGATGGTTGTGAGGATGGGGAGGCTATAGAAGACGGAGACGGAAGGGATGTGAGTGAAGTGCCCGCGGATGATCTCCCGAAGGATCTGAAGAGTGAAGAGGACCGGGAGGAGCCAGCGAGCAATGCGACTTCCCATGGAAGAGCCGATGTAGACACGAAAGAGGGGCAGCGCCGATTCGCGAAGAACAGAGACACCGACGAGAAGCGCGAGGCAGGAGAGCAATTCTGGCGAGACAATCTTTCGCCCATCGACGGGCAGAATGCCGGTGACGCTGAGAAGAAACTCCCAGAAGATATGGATGAAGATGAGGAGCGCAGCGATTTTGAGGAAGTCGGCGATGCGGTTGGCCCAGGTGGCGCCGGACCGGACGAGGATGCTGATGATGGCCAGCAGTCCGAAGATGATGGCAGAGCGCACGGAGGCGCCTGTTTGAACGGCCAGAAGCCGATCGGGAGATGCGAGTGCGGGGAAGAGGTGAGCGATGCCTGGGGGAAGGACGCAATCTCCATGCAAGACGCAGGCGCTGGATAGAAACAGTGTGAAACCCGCACAGAGCCAGCCGATGATGCGAAGAGGCGTGGAGCGGTTGGGTTCCGAGAGGAAGAAGCTGATGGAACAGAAGAGTGCGGAAAGCGCTTCTTCCGGTCCGATATGCAGCAATGCTGCGGGGAAGAGACTTTCTGTTCCGGGAACGAGCCAGGCGATGAGGACAATGGCGGCGATCTGAACCGTCAACCCGAGACAGACCTGCTCCATGAAGAAGAGCGTGTGCAGCAGCCTGGGGCTCGGTTCGTCATAGACCGGAGCTGTGTGAAGGTCAGTCATCTGGCTCATAGAGGCTGCTGCCGGGAGGCACGTAGGAACGACCGGAAGCCTTGCAACTCACATTCTATGTTCACGGAAAATCTGTCTGGGAAGAATGCTACGAAGGTTGCAGCGTGTTCTGGCAGCACGAGTTAGCGCCGCCTCTGGAGAAGCATTCAATCAGAGCGGGAGCTTGAGTTTGTGAGCGGTGTGGATGAGCAAACCTGCATGAATCAAGGGTCTGAAAGAGATGTGTAGAAGGCGAGGCCGGCGCAGATGTGCCCAGAATTCGTGAATCGCCGCGGAGGACTGCGCGGAGCGCAAGGCATTTCTTTGGTAATGGCTGGTACACTTTCGAGGAATCCAAGCGACTGAGCGGACAGGCGGCCATCCTTCTCCCATGAGTGCAGTCTTTGAGTTGAACACGGTCAACGATCTCTTTCTTCGTGTCGCCGGGGCGGGCAATCCGCGCGCGGTGCTGTGGCAGGACAAGCGCGGCCAATGGCTGCCGATTTCTTCCGATCAGCTTTATCAGCGCGTGCGTGCGCTGGGCAGTGCTCTCAGACGCTGGGGCGTGAAGCCCGGCGACCGCGTGGCGCTGATCAGCGAGAATCGCTGGGAGTGGGCGGTCTCCGATTTTGCGATTCTGGCGATTGGTGCGGCGGACGTGCCGGTGTATCCGACGCTGACCGGAGAGCAGATTGCGGTGCTGCTGAAGGATGCGGGATGCCGGATTGCGATTGTTTCGACGCGGCAGCAGTTCGACAAGCTGAATGCGGTGCGCGGGCAGACGGACCTGGAACGGATTCTGATGATGGATTCGCAGGATGCGCCGGCGGGTGCGACGCAGTTCAGCGAAGCGATAGGCGATGCAGACGCGAAGGGCAGTGAACGCGATGATGCGTTTGATGCGCAGACGCGCGCGGTGAAGCCAGAAGATCTGGCGACACTGATCTACACATCGGGCACGACGGGCGAGCCGAAGGGCGTGATGCTGACGCACGGGAACATCGCATCCAACCAGAACGTGTGCGTTGCGGACTTCGACATCAACGCGCAGGATTCCTGCATTTCGTTTCTGCCGTTGTCGCACATCACGGCGCGGGCGCTGGACTATGTGTTGTTCGGACGCGGGGCGCAGATTGCGTATTGCTCGCAGTTTGACCGGCTGCCGCAGGCGATGAAGGAGGTACGGCCATCGGTGATTGTGGGCGTGCCTCGCGTGTACGAAAAGATTCGCCAGGAGGTGGAGCGGCGCGCATCGCTCTCGCCGGTGAAGAAGCGGCTGCTGGCGCGGGCGCTGAAGGTGGGCGCGCGGCGTGGCGACGTGGTCTATGCGGGGAAGAAGCCCACGGCCTTGACGTGGAAGGTTGCGGACAGGCTGGTCTTCGCGAAGGTGCGCGAGGCGTTTGGCGGCAGGGTGCGGATCTTTCTATCCGGCGGCGCGCCGCTGGGGATGGACACAGCGCGCTGGTTTGCGGCGGTGGGCATTGCGGCGTGGGAGGGGTATGGGCTGACGGAGACCTCTCCGGTGATCGCGCTGAATTCACAAAAGAAGCAGAGGATGGGGTCTGTTGGCCCGCTGATGCCGAATGTGGAGCTGCGTATTGCAGAGGATGGGGAGCTGCTGGTGCGGGGGGCGTCCATCTTCAAGGGGTATTGGCAGAAGCCGGAGGCGACTGCGGAGTGCGTGGATGCCGAGGGATGGTTCAGCACGGGCGATATAGGCCGCCTGGACGCGGATGGATTCCTGTACATCACAGACCGCAAGAAAGAGCTGCTGAAGACATCGGGCGGGAAGCTGGTGGCGCCGCAACCGATTGAGAACAAGCTGAAGGTGAACATGCTGGTGGCGCAGGCGGCGCTGGTGGGCGACAAGCACAAGTTTATCTCCGCGCTGATTTCGCCGAACTTTGCGGCGTTGGAAGCGTGGGCGAAGCAGCAGGGAATCGAAGCTGGCAACCGCGCGGCGCTGGTGGCGGATGCGCGGGTGGTGGCGCGCTATGAGGCGATTGTGCAGGAAGCCAATGTGGGTCTGGCGAACTTTGAGACGGTGAAGCGCTTCAGAGTGGTGGCCGAGGAGTGGACGCAGGAGACGGGCGAGCTGACGCCCTCGATGAAGCTGAAGCGGCGGGCGATCAACGAGCGCTATGCGAGTGTGATCGCCGCACTCTACGAGGACGAAGCAACCTCACACGGCGGATAGGCGTGAGGACCACGCCGGGTCTGGGGCGAAGCAGTCCGCGTTTTGTCCACATACGCTGAAGCCCGCGAAAAAAGGGCGCGCCCCATGCGCCCATGGCCAGGATGGCTCCGAAGAGGATGACGGCATCGATGCTGATGCGGCCCTCGCGGGACCAGTAGGCGTTGGGCTCAAGGTTGAGCCAGAGGGCGAATTCGTCGAGTGTAAGCGCGGCGCCGACGCCGTAGCTGACGGACATGAGCCGGCTGAAAAAGATGGAGAGCGGCGAATGGGACCTGCCGAGGTCGAGCAGCCAGCCATAGCCAACGAGCAAAAGAATCAGGATTCCCCAGACAAGGTGATGGATGTGGCGGCCGTGGACGACTACCCAGTCAAACGGGCCGTGGTTGTGGATGACGAGGCTGACGAGCAGCCGCACGCCCAGGAAGGTGAAGAAGAAAGAGACTGAGGCGATGAACATGCGGCGGCGGGGGCGATCCGGGATGGTGGAGCGGATGAGAAAGCCCAGACGGGTGAGTTGCAGAAGGATGAGCAACACGACGACGACGAGGCTGGCGAAGGCCAGAAGCAGGAGCGCTCCGGTTCCGGGCATATCTTATTGAATCATCGATTCAGCCTTACGGGCGTGGATGATGCGGCAAAAAGAGGGATGGGGCAACGGAAAACCATAACGGTGTGAGCAATCTCACGATTTCTCTTTACAGGGACGGAGTACACTAGATAAGGCGTCGAGTGTCCCGCTTACCCGCGGGCCGGCGGTAATTCCAAGGGAAATGATTCCCGGCGTGACTCAGCGAGGCTGCGCCAACCAACGAGGAGAATCTGCGAATGCGAGTTGCATTGTTGACCGGCGGAGGCGACTGCCCCGGTTTGAATGCGGTGATTTATGCTGCGGTGCGCAAAGGAATTCAAACCTACGGCGACGAGTTCATCGGCTTTCTGAACGGCTGGCGTGGCGTGCTGGACAACAACTGGATTCCGCTGACGCTGGAGAATACAGATGGCATTCAGCTAAAGGGCGGAACGATTTTGCACTCTTCGCGCACGAACGTGAAGAAGATTCCGGGCGGAATAGAGAAGGTGCAGGAGGTTCTGAAGCAGAACAAGATCGATGCGCTGATTGCGCTGGGCGGCGATGACACGCAGTCGGTGACGCTGTTCCTGAGCGAGAACGGCGTGCCAAGCGTGGGCGTGCCGAAGACGATCGACAACGACATCAACGGAACCGACGCGACTTTTGGCTACGACACCGCGGTGTCGATTGCGACGGAGGCGATTGATCGCATCCACACGACGGCGGACTCGCATAACCGCGTGGTGGTGGTTGAGGTGATGGGCCGCGATGCGGGATGGATTGCGTACGCGTCGGGCATTGCCGGCGGCGCGCATGTGGTGCTGGTGCCGGAGATGGAAATCGACATCGATCATGTCTGCGCTCTACTCAAGTACAACTATGACCACGGCAAGCACTACGGCGTGGTGGTGGTGGCGGAAGGCTGCCATCTGCCGGAGGTGGGCCAGGTCATCGGTTCGGCCGAGGTGGACTCATTCGGGCATGCGCGGCTTTCGGGGATTGGTGAGGCGCTGGCGGACCTGATTGAGAAGAAGACGGGATTCGAGACGCGCTCTGTGAATCTGGGGCACACGCAGCGCGGCGGCGTGCCGACGGCCTACGACCGGTTGCTGGGACAGCGGTACGGTCTGCATGCGATTGACATGGTGCATGAGAAGAAATGGGGCAGGATCGCGGTGCTGCGCGGAACGGAGATCACGGACATCACGATCAAGGAAGCGATTTCAACGAATCGCCGGCTCAGCAAACAGTTCTTTGATGTGATTCGGGATCTCGAAGCAAAGGTATAGGCTGGCGCACGGACTGGCGCGGCACAGCAAAGGGTCATCCTCCGAGCGAGGGTGGCCCTTTGTTTTTTGTTCTGGAGGATGTGGATGCTGTATCGCTTGTACAAGCCGGAGGAATTTGAGGCACTGTATGCGATTGAAGTGGAGTGCTTCACGCCGCCGCTGCGATTTGAGCGCGCATATCTCGAGAAACTGACGCGGGCGAGGAGCAGCGCGACTTGGGTGGCGGTGAGCGATGAAGGGAATCCGGCGGGCTTTGCCGTGGTGGAGTGGAAGCGACGCCGGGATGACGTCGTGGTGGCCTACCTGGTGACGCTTGAAGTAGTGCAGGAGCAGCGGAGGCAGGGCGTTGGCGGGGCGTTGCTGGGGAAGGCGGAAGAGTCGGCGCAGGCAGCGGGCGCGGAGGCAATCTGGCTGCATGTGGAAGCACGGAATGAGGCGGCCCTGAGCCTGTATCGCAGGCACGGTTATATGGAGGGCGGCAGCGCGGAGGATTTCTACGGGCCGGGGCGCGGGGCGCGGATTCTGGTGAAGTTGCTGGGGCATAGAAACTGCGCGGAGGAAGAGTGAGACGGAGCGATGCGATGAGTTAGCCGTCCAAACTGCTGGAGGGCGCGCACTTTTTGGATCACATGGGTCGCGAGTACATCATGCCGAACATTCAGGTGGAGCTGGACCGCGCAAAAGAAGTGTCTGAGGCGCGGAGCGCGGCGTAAGCAGAAGCGAAAGCCGAGCGCTTATTTGTCGAAGGGCTGCTTGCTGGTGATACGCGGGCGGTTTTCAGCCTGAAGCTGTCTGCTGACCTGCTCCACTTCACGAAAGACGCGAAGCAGGTTGCCACCGAGAATCTTGCGACAATCCTCCGGTGAGTAACCGCGGGCCATTAGGGCTGCGGTGATTTTGGGCAGGTCGGCGGGGGAGTCGATGCCCTGCGGGAGCTGGCCGTTGACGCCGTCGAAGTCGGAGCCGAGGCCGACGTGATCGATGCCGGCAACTTTGGCGATGTGGTCAATCTGATCGATGAGGTCGGAGAGCGGCGGGCGCGGGATGCGGTCGGCGTACTGGCGCTGGAGCTTTTCGATTTCGGCCTGCGGTGTTTCTTTTCCTTCTGCCTTGTATTTGTCTTTGAGGGCCTGGACGGCCTTGTCGGCCTCGGGCTGCATGGCTTTGAGCGCGTTGCGATAGGACTGCGAGATGAAGGCCGAGTAGAAGTTCACCTGGACGACGCCGCCTTTGGAGTCGGGGCCGCCGGAGTTGGCGATGGCGCGAAGCATGTCGTCGGTCATGTTGCGCGGTGAGTCGCAGAGGGCGCGTGCGCCGGAGTGGGATGCGATGATCGGCGCGCGAGTGATGATAAGGGTGCGGTAGAAGGTGCGATCGGAGACGTGTGAGATGTCGACCATCATGCCGAGGCGGTTCATCTCGTAAACGACGTCTTTGCCGAACTCGTTGAGGCCCTCTTTGGTGTGCGGGACGTTGGGATCGTCGATGTCGCCGGAGCTGTCGGCCCAGCCATTGGAGTTGGCCCAGGTGAGGGTCATGTAGCGGACGCCGAGGGCGTAGTACTGGCGCAGCAGGGCGAGGGAATCTTCGATGGAGTGGCCGCCCTCGATGCCCATGAGCGCGGCGAGCTTGTGCTCGCGATGGGCGCGTTCGATGTCGGCGGGCGAGGTGGCGAAGAGCACGGCATCGGGGTGGCGGGCGACCTGCTGCTTTACGGAGTCAATGAGGATGAGTGTGCGGCGGGCGTAGTGGCCCTTGTTTGCCTCCGGCTCGACCCAGATGGAGAAGAACTCCGCGCCGAGGTTGCCTTTGCGCGCGGAGTCGAGATTGAAGTTGCCGCCGTTGAGCGGGTCGGAGAGGTCGTAGCCTTCATCGACGAAGCGCTGGGGTGTGTCGGCGTGAGTGTCAATGACGATGGCGGAGCGCTGGACTTCTTCAGGAGTGAGGGCTTTGGTCATCTTTGGGGAAGCCTTGGGTGCGGGTTGCGCGGGAGCGTGCGAAGGAAGGGTGAAGAGAGCAAAGCCAAGTGAGATCTGTAAGAGAAAAGCGGAGCGTGCTGTCATGGGCTTGCGAAGAGTGTACAACGGAGCGCCGCGCGCACAAGGTGGACGAGTACGCGCGGCGCGACGGAGAAGTGGCTTAATTCCTACTGCTGCGGTGCAGGGGCGGCGGCGGGTGCAGGTGGCGCAGCGGGCAGTGGCGGCAGCGGCTGGCCTTCGGGGACGATGGTGACTTTGTTCAGATAGACCGGCGTGAGGGGCTTGTCGTTGGCGTCGCGCTCGACGCGGGCGATGGACTGGACGACGAGGATGCTGGAGGGGTCGCACTGGCCGAAGAGGGTGTAGTGCTGATCGAGCGAGGGGTAGGCCTGTTCGGTGATGAAGAACTGGCTGCCGTTGGTGTCAGGGCCGGAGTTGGCCATGGCGAGGCGACCGGGAACATCGAAGTTGAGGTTGGGATCGAACTCGTCGGGGAAGGTGTAGCCGGGATCGCCCATGCCGGTGCCGGCGGGGTCACCGCCCTGAATCATGAACTCGGGAATGACACGGTGGAAGGTGGTGCCGTCGTAGAGCGGCTTGTTGTGCTGCTTCTTGTGGGTTGTGGGGTCGGTCCAATCTTTGGTGCCCTGCGCGAGGGCGATGAAGTTGGCGACGGCGTTCGGGGCCTGCTTCTGAAAGAACTGGCAGGTGATGCGGCCCATGGAGGTGTCCATGATGACGTAGGGGCCATTGGGCTGGACGAGGGCAGCGGGCGTGGCGGTGGGCGCGTCGGGAATATCGGCGGCAGGCTTGGTGGTGTCCTGCGCGAAGGACGCGGCGGCGAAGGCGAGAATAGCGGCCGGTGCGATGAAGCGAGGGTGAAGTTTCATGCCAATTTTGAGGGTACAACACGGGTGGCGCGGGTCGCTAATGAGAGATGGGAAGCGAGGAGAGCAAGAATCGCTCCATCCTTTCCGGGCCGTGGACTCGGAAAGGATGGAGGTTCCTGCGTCGTGCGTGAGGCCTACGCCAGACGCAGGAAGCGGTTGGGAGTGATGGCGGCTCCGGGGAAGACGAGGCCGAGGTTGTTTGCGCCAAGCGAGGTGGCGACGACCTCTCCGAGGACCTGGCGGTAGTCGGTGGTGAGGGCGAGATCGCGGCCCTGGTTGAGCTGGTCGTTATCGAGGCCGGGCCACCTGCCGTAGACCTTGCCGCCGCGAACATGGCCGCCGAGGACGAACATGACGTTGGCGTGACCGTGGTCGGTGCCGCCGGTGCCGTTTTCGCGGGCGGTGCGGCCGAACTCGGACATGGTGACGAGGGTGATGTCCTCGGCGCTGTCGCCCATGTCGCGCCAGAAGGCGGCGATGGAATCGGAGAAGTCGCGGAGGCGATTGGCGAGTTGGCCGTTGACGCTGCCCTGATTCTGGTGGGTGTCCCATCCGGTGACGTCGGTGAAGGCGGCTTCGACGCCGAGATTGGCCTTGAGAAGCTGCGCGATCTGGCGCATGTTGCTGCCGAACTCAGAAGCCGGGTAGGCAGCGCCGTTGGCGGGTGCGTACTGCGAAGGGTCGGCGGCGCGGAGCATTTGAACGGCGTCGAAGGTCTCTTCGCCAGCGGTGTGGAAGATGCGATCGCCGGATGAGCCGTACATGGCCTCAAAGGCGCTGGCTGCGGGCGATGATGTGGGGCCTCTGCCTCCTACGGCAAAGTTGTTGACGTTGTTGAGGGCGATGGCGGGGATCTGGCCGGCGAGGGTGAGCGGCACGTCGGCGCTGAGGGCGACGGCGCGAAAGGCGGTGTGCGAGGCGTGGCGGCGGAGATCTTCGGCCTGGAGGGCTCGGTTGAGCCAGCCATCGCGCGTGCTCTTGTTGCCGGGCGTGCCGGACTCCATGAAGTCCTGCGCGTCGAAGTGGGAGCGCGTCATATCGGGCGAGCCGACGGCGTGGACGATGGCGAGGTGGCCCTGATCGTAGAGGGGCTTGAAGGACGCGAGCGAGGGGTGCAGACCGAAAAAGCCGTCGAGGTCGAGAACCTGGCTCTGCGGAATGGCGATGCTGGGGCGCATCGCGTAGTAGTTCTTTTCGCGGTGAGGGACGACGATGTTGAGGCCGTCGGCTGCGCCGCGTTGGAAGATGACGACGAGGCGGCGGGTGGGCGCGACGGAGGCGGCTTGCGCGAGCACGGAGCGGACAAGGAAGCCGGGGAGGGCTGTGGTGCCTGCGAGCGCGAAGGCTCCGTTGCGGAGGAAGAAGCGGCGCGAGGTGGACATGGGTATGCTCCTTTCTAGCGGCGCTGGAAGTCGGGCGAGCCGATGAGCAGGCCGGCAAGCAACTGGTCCTCGCGTTGAAGGACGTTGGCTGCGCGGCGCGGGTTGACGTTGGGGTTAGCTGCTGCAAGGGCGGCGCCGGGCGCGCGCTGCGCGATCTGATCGTGAAATTGCTGAAGCAGAGCGGCGCGCGTAGTGGCGTCGAGTCCGCCGGGAAGAAGTTCGGCCTCAAGGCGGGCCTCTTCATTCGCGATTGGGTCGGAGGACTGCTCGGCAGAGGGCGGAGGGTCGTCCTGCGGCTGCGGAGCCCAGTCTGCAAAGATGCCGGGGAGACGATTGGCAGCGAGGCCCAGGGCAAAGTTCATGCGATCCACGAGCGAGCCGGTGCTGACCCAGTTGGTGGACTTCCAACTGTATCCGCTGGGGGGGATGCAGCCATAGAGGGGCATGCCCATCTGGCGGAGGGCGTTGGCGAGCGGGCGCAGGTTGTCGATGCTGGCGTCACTGGCGCGTACGGCTGAGACGACGTATTCGATGGGCGTCTTGATCTTGGCGCGATCGACGCTGGTGGACCAGAACTCAGGCGAGTGATAGAGCGTGTCGAGGACCTGCGCGATGTCGCCTCCTGAGGTCATGTAGGTGCGCGCCATGCGGTCGATGAGGGGCTGCGGCGGATCGTCGGAGACGAAGCGGATAGCGAGCTGTCGCGAAAGAAACTGCGCTGTGGCGGGGCGTGTGGCGAGGAAGTGAAGCAGCGCGCGGCCTTCGTCTTCGCCGTGCTCCTTGAATTTCTGGCCCATCACTTTCTTTGTGCCAGGCTCATGGCGATTGGGATTGAACTCGAAGCCGCCGCCGCGCTGGGGCTGCGCGACACCCCACCCAGTGAGGATGCGGGCGACCTGCGTGACGTCTGCCTGCGTGTATCCGCCGTTGACGCCGAGGGTGTGCAGCTCCATGAGCTCGCGGGCGTAGTTTTCATTGAGACCCTCAGGAGCCTGACGCTGATTGGGAGGGCGGCGCGAGGCATTGCGCGAGGCGCGCTCGGCGGCGACGGAGTGCGGGCCAATACTGCTGGCGTTGTCGAGATAGAGCAGCATGGCGGGGCTGTGCGCGGTGGCTTCCAGCAGATCTTCAAACTTGCCCAGGGCAAGAGGACGAATGACATCGCGCTCGAAGCCGACGAGCTCGTAGGGCATGACCTCGTTTTTCTGCAGGTAGATGTTGAAGTGATTGAGCCAGAAGTCGGTCATCACTTCCTGGAGCTGCGCGGAGGATTCGATGTCGCGCGTGAGGCGCTGCGCGATGAGCTCTTCGATGACGGTGCGCTCGGGGTTTTCGAGTGCGGAAACGAGCTCGGCCTGCTGGGGCGTAAGGCCCGCGTTGAGGTCGGCGCGCTCTTTGGGGCGCAGCGATTTGAGGAAGGCGTCGAGCTCCGGCTGACGCATGGAGACGAGACGGGAGACGCGCTGCTGCGGAGGCAAGCCGAGGATGTCCTGAATGAGGAGTGTATCGAACGGGGTGGCGGATGAGCCGGCGGCGGGTTCCATGCTGGAGGACATGGACTGCGGCGCGGCGGCGTCGGTTGAAGCGCGGCTCATGGGGTTGGGATTGGGCGCGGCCTCTGCTTCTGGATTCATGGCGGGGCTGCCGGCCGGGCCGTTCGGCGCAGTCTGCGACGCAGGTGCCGGCTGACGATCCTGCTGGCGCTGCTGTGTGATGCGCGCGGAGATACGGTCCATCTGGTTCTCGTAGACGGCCTGCAGGGGTTCGCCGGTGGGGACTGGCAGGCGGCCATTGAGGGCCTGGCGGATGAGCGCGTTGCTGGGCAGACTGTAGAGCAACCGATCCGTGCTCAACTGCATGGCCGGGTACTGAGCGAGACGCTGGTTGAGATCGGAGAGGTCGATGGTCTCTGGGTGAAGCTGCTGTGCAAACCACTTATCGAGGCCGATGGAGCGGACTACTTCAACATCCCCGGGCCGCGGGCCGAAGGTGAAGCGATTGAGAGCGTGCAGGATGCGAGCGTCACCCTGCAGTTGAGGGGAGTGATAACCGGGGCGTGTGGAAGTGTTTCGGGCCGGGGTGTCCGGCGTTTGCGCCAGTGATGCACCGGACGGCAGGAGCAGGCAGATGCACAGCTGAGCAGAGACCGTTGAGCGGAAGAACGGCATCTTCGGCACTCCTGAAAAGAGGGAAATAAAGGGACCTTATGCCTGCCTGACGCACAGGCCTGCTGGAAGGTCAAACGCGGCGGCGAAAAGAAAGTTGTGGTGGGGTGCGGTGAATACGCGGGGAATGCGGGAGTGCGTGCTGGAAGAGGGTCAGCAGCCCTTTTTGCAACGGGCCATGATGGCGGCGTGAAGGCGTTCACGCAGGCCGGCGGGGAGCTCGTAGATTTCGTGGGAGCGGTAGATTTCAATGGTCTTGCGAGTGGTGTTGAGGGTGACTTCGCAGTGCTCGCAGCCTTTGAGGTGCTGCTGCAGCTCGGCGCGCGTGTCGGAGTTGACCGAGTCGTCAATGAGATCGTCGAGGAGGGCAAGAAATTCAGTACAGGTCATTTCTTCCTCCCCTGCTTTTTGCGGAAGTAGCGGCTGAGGCGCTCGCGAAGCTGGAGGCGCGCGCGAAGGAGCCGGGATTTGACGGCAGGAACACTGAGGCCGAGGGTCTCTGCCGTCTCCTCTGTCGAGAGACCGTCCACGTCGCGCAGGACGAAGACGATGCGAAAGCCGGGCGGCAGACCCTGAATGGTTTTGCGGAGAATCTCTGCGAGTTCGGTCTGGGTGTAGTTCTGCTCGGGATCGGGAGCCCAGTCGGCGAGGTCGCGGGGGACGCTGCCCTCCTCGGTTTCGACATCCTCGTCGATGGAGACCATTTTTCCGGTGCGCCGCTTGCGCAGGCGCATGAGACTCTCGTTAACCGCAATGCGAACCAGCCATGTGTAGAACTTGGAGTTGCCCTGAAACTGGTCGAGCTTTTCAAATGCCTTGAGGAAGGCGTCCTGCATGACGTCTTCTGCGTCTTCACGATTCTGGGTGATGTGCTGCGCGATGCGGAAGACCTGGCGTTCATATTTGCGGACCAGCTGATCGTAGGCGGAGACGTCACCGGCTCGCACCTGTTCGACGAGTGTGACGTCGGGGTGCTGCTCGTTTTCGCCCGTAACTGATTGGATGGTCGCCATGCGCTTTGGATGCGGAAAATCCCCGGAGAAAATGAAGGGGACGCCCGCGGGGCCTGTTCCTTGAGTGTAGCGGAGCACGGCGCGAGTCAACAAACTTCCGTTGCTTCCTTTGGGACGGGGGCGAAGTCTTTGCAAGTGAGGGCTGCAGGCGGTTACGTCCGTGGTACCTCTGACTTGCAGTGCAGTGGTGGCGGCATAGAGTGAAGATATGGATGATGCGCGAAGGATGACCGAGGCGAAAGGCTGGACGCGGGCGATGTCTGCTCTGCTGGCAGGCCTGCTGGCCATGCCGCCTGCTGTGGCGCAGAGCGCTGCTGGAGCGACGACAAGTCCGGCGACAACTCCGACGACAAGCCCGACGGGGAGTTCGACATCGTCCGGGACAAAGAAGCACGCCACGGGGAAGAGCGCCGCGAAAAAGACGCGTCGCACGAGACGTGCGCCGACGGCGCGAACGCGGCGCATCCGGCAGGCTTTTGTCGCTTCGGCTGAGTTGCAGCCCATGGCGCAGCAACTGGCGACGATGCGCACGCCCGAGGCGTATGCGGGAGTGGCGGCGTATGCGCGGCGGCACACGGGTGAGACGGCTGCGGCTGCGTACCTTGCCCTGGGACATGCCTACCTGCTGGACAAGCAATACACCGAGGCGGCGGCGAATCTGGCGAAGGCGCGCGCGGCGGGCGACCTGCTGGCCGATTTTGCGGATTTTCTGGGGGCGCAAGCGCAGCATGGCGCGGGGAACGACATTGGTGCGGAGACGCTGCTGAAGGGATTTGCGGCGCGGTATCCCGACAGCATTTTTGTGGCGCAGGCGCCAGAGACTGAGGCGACGGTGCTGCTGGCGATGAAGGATGCGGCCGGAGCAAGGCGCGTGCTGGAGGCAGCGGCGAATGGGCCGGGAGCGGACCGGTCGGGTTATCAACTGGCCAAGGCCGAAACAGCCGAAGCGCTGGGCGATCAAGCGCAGGCCGTCGGCCTGTACAAGGCCGTGCTGGTGGCACATCCGCTGAGTGATGAGGCGTCGAAAGCGCGGGCGAAGCTGACCGAGCTGGGCGCGGAAGAGACATTGACGATCAGTGAGCTGCGGAGCCTGGCGGATGCGTACTACCGGGCGCATCGTTACAACCTGGCGGGCGAGCAGTATCGTGCGCTGACGAGGAAGCCAGATCTTCCGCAGGCCGCGAAGGATGGATTTGAGATTGCTGCGGCGGCGTGCGACCTGAAGCTGAAGCGGCTGACGGTTGCAGAAGCAGAGGCCTTGCCGGATTCGCAGGATGAGAACGGTGCGCGGCGGATGTATCTGCTGATGGAACTGGCTCGGGATCGGAATGACCTCGATCAGCAGCAGTCGATTGTTTCCTCGATGGAGACGCGATTTGGCACGAGCGACTGGCTGGCTGAGGCACTTTTCTCAAGCGGCAACATGTACATGCTGCGGCGAGATTATCCGAAGGCGGTGACATATTACGGCTATCTCGCGGAACATTTCCCGGGAAGCAAAAATGCAGCGGCGGCGCACTGGCGGGCGGGATGGCTGAGCTACCGGCAGGGACTCTACCAGGATGCGGCGCGGCTGTTTGATGACCAGATTACGCGGTATCCGAGTGCGAGCGAGACGGTGGCGGCGCTCTACTGGCGCGGGCGACTCTATGAGACGCAGGACCACAATCCCGAGCGAGCGGCCGCGAATTATCGGGCCATCGTGAGGGCGTACCCGCATTATTTTTACGCGCAGATGGCGCGCAAACGGCTGGATGGGATGCAGCGGGTGACGCCTGCAGCGGCGCCGGGGCTGGACCGCTTTAAGCCGATGAATGTGCCGGCGCTGGACGCGAGCTTTCCGGATGATAACGAGCATCTGGCCAAGGCGAAGCTGCTAGGCAATGCGGGATTGAATGAATACATTCCGCGGGAGATTGCGGCGGACCCGGACTCGGCCTCATGGAGCGCGCTGGCCGAGGCACAGATTTATGCCAGCTACGGCGAGAACTTTCTGGCGCTGCGGTCGCTGAAGCGCGCGCTACCGTATGCAGCCTCGGCGCAGATTCCGGCGATTCCGCTGGCCTACTGGCGGATTCTGTTTCCGCAGCCGTACTGGGAGACGATCAAGACCGAATCGGCAAAGAATCATCTGGATCCGTATCTTGTGGCGTCACTCATCCGGCAAGAGTCGGAGTTCAACCCGTCCGTAGTGTCGTACGCGAATGCGTGGGGACTGATGCAGCTATTGCCGTCAGTGGGTCGCAAGCTGGCGCGTGAGGAGGGAATGACGCGGTTTGCGACGTATCAGCTGCTCAATCCGGAGACGAATATCCGGCTGGGGACGCGCTACCTGCGGCAGATGCTGGACCGGTTTGACGGCGTGACAGAGTATGCGCTGGCCGCTTACAACGCCGGCGACAATCGCGTGACGGACTGGCAGGCAGCAGGACCGTATTCGGGGATGGATGAATTTGTGGAGTCGATTCCATTTACGCAGACGCGTGAATATGTGGAAGCAATTCTGCGGAACATTGAGATGTATCGAGAGATCGATGTGGCGGGGTCGAAGAAGACGGGGGCAACGGGAGGAAATTGAGTGGGCGACCGCATCGCGCGCGAGGAATCCGGGTTGATACTCCCAGAGGCTGGATTGCGATTGACGTTTGGATAAGGCACGCAGAGACTCGAAGGCAAGCGGCAGCTTGTAGGGTGCCGCGGTACCATTCGCAGCCTGCTGTTGTTGCACAACGGAAAGGCGTGAACCAGCGGCGCCGCTCCGTCATCTCAGCCGATGGAGGCCAGGATGTCAGCCGACCTGCAGTTTCTGGAAGAATGGATCCCCGAAAAGATGGACCCCGGAACCGTCTTTGTTCTGGAGAATCAGACGAAGCTGGGGAAGGCCGATAACCCGTTCGTCGCTGTGATGTCGTGCCCGCGCTGCGGCACAATGGGGCTGATTACGCGAAAGCAGCTCTGCGCCGGGGAGACGATGATCTGCGGCGGGGATAGCTGCTCGGCGGAGTACAAGCTGGACGGCGAAGTGATTCGATACCGGCCACCCCAATAGAGAGCATTCTGGAACTCAGGTGGTGGGCCGCTCCGGCTTGCCATCGATGAGGCGCGCGATGCCGAGAGGATTTGCGTCCTGCAACTCCGGCGGAAGCAGCGCCTGCGGGCAGTTCTGGAAGCAGACAGGCCGCGCAAAGCGGTAGATGGCCAGGCTGCCGACCGAGGTAAAGCGCGAGTCCGACGTGGAAGGATAAGGGCCGCCATGAATCATGGCGTGGCCTACGTCTACACCGGTCGGGACGCCGTTGAAGATGAGGCGTCCAGCCTTCTGCTCCAGCAATTGAATCAGCTCGCGATGGGCGACAAGATCCTGATCGGTTCCAAAGACGGAAGCGGTGAGGTGGCCTTCAAGGGAGTGGGCGGCGCGGAGGAAGTCGCCGGGCTCATCGCAGTGGACGAGGAGTGTGTTGGGTCCGAAGACCTCGTGCGCGAGCTCCGGTTTCGCGAGAAATTCATCGAGACATACGGTGAAGATTTTAGTTTGGGCGAGACAGGGCGATGCGCCTTGAGGAGCTGGAGCACTGGCGGCAAGGGGAATCTCACGAGCGCGCGCGTCGGTGGCGCGTGTATAGGCGCGGGCGATGTCTGCGGTGAGGAGTGTGGACGGCGCAGCGGCCTGCACCATGGGGCGCAGCGCGTCGAGGAAGGCCTGGTCGCCAGTCGCGCCGGCGACGAGTACGATGCCGGGCTTGGTGCATTGCTGGCCTGCGCCGAGAGTAAATGAGTTGAAGAGGACCTGGGCGAGTTCTGCTGGGTTGGACTTGAGCGCGCCGGGCAGGATGAATACGGGGTTGCCGCTGGACATCTCTGCGAAGCATGGGATGGGATCGGGGCGGGCGGCGGCCATGTCCATGAGGGCGCGTCCACCGCGGAGCGAACCGGTGAATGCTACGGCGCGGATGAGTGGATGGCGGACGAGTGCCGTGCCTGCGTCGATGCCCGCATCAAAGAGCATGGTAAAGACGCCGGGGTGGAGGCCTTCGGCGGCAGCAGCCTGGGTGAGGATATCGGCAGCAATCTCGCTGGTTCCGGGGTGCGCGGAATGCGCCTTGACGACGACAGGGCAGCCAGCGGCGAGAGCAGAGGCGGTGTCTCCGCCGGCGACGGAGAAGGCGAGCGGGAAGTTGCTGGCGCCGAAGACGGCGACGGGGCCGAGCGGGCGCAGCATGGAGCGGATGTCAGGCCGGGGAATGGGCTGGCGGTTGGGAAGCGCTGGATCAATGCGCGCCTGCACCCATGAGCCTTCTTCCACGAGGGAGGCAAAGAGGCGAAGCTGATTGGCTGTGCGCGCGGCTTCGCCGAGTAGTCGCGGCATGGGCAGAGCCGTTTCAAGATGGGCGCGTTCGGCCAGTTCCTGCTGGCGGGCGGTGATGCCGTCGGCGGCGCGGCGCAGAAATGCCGCGCGTGCTTTGCCGGCGGACTGCGAGAAGGACGCGAAGGCCTGCGAGGCGAGCTGGCAGGCGGCATCGACCTCGGACGGCGAAGCAGAGAAATAAGCAGGCGAAAGGGCCTCGCTTGTTTGCGGGTTGATCGCGTGAAAGCTGGCGCCGTGCATTGCGCCGCGACGATCGCCGAGAAAGGATTGTCCAGTCAGTTCCATCGTTGCCTTTCCATCTTTGCTTCCGTGCGGGTACCGCACCAGCCGGGTTGCTCTGGAGGCGAGTTTACTCCGCGACGACCGGGTTACTGAGCGAGCCGAGGCCCTGGATGGTGATGGTGACGGTTTCGCCGGGTTTGAGCCAGCGCTTCGGGTTGCGCCCGAGGCCGACGCCAGGCGGCGTGCCGGTCGATACGATGTCACCGGGCAGCAACGGCGTGATGGAAGAGAGATATTCCACAAGGTCGGGGATGTTAAAGACAAGCTCGCGGGTGTTGGAGTCCTGGAGGGTTTCGCCATCGATGGTGAGGCGAATGGCGAGGTTGTGCGGATCAGGGATTTCATCGGCGGTGACGATGGCTGGGCCGAGCGGGCAGAAGGTGGGAAAGCTTTTGCTCATGGACCACTGCGACGAGGCGAACTGGACATCGCGGGCGCTGACGTCGTTGACGATGGTGTAGCCGTAGACGTGCTCGCGCCAGGCAGAGGCGGGAATGCGATAGCCGCCTTTGCCGATAACGAAAGCGAACTCCGCTTCGTAGTCGGGCTCGGTGGAATTTTTCGGAAGCACAATGGCGTCTCCGGGGCCGACGATGGCGGTGGTCTGCTTAAAGAAGACGACCGGCGTGGTGGGAATGGCCATGCCGGATTCTTTCGCGTGATCGCGGTAGTTGAGCCCAATCGCGATGACGCGCGGGGGATTGGCTATAGGCGCATGGAGACGCACCTGTTCGGCAGGCACGACGGGGCAGTTGCCGCCTTCCTTGTGCCCGGCGGCGATGACGCTGAGCGCGTCTGCAAAGCCCGCGGCAGAGAGGTCGGCCACGGAGCCATCTGCGAGCAGAGCGCCGGGACGGATGGCGGCGTCTTGCGTAGAGAAAGAGACGAGTTTCATGACGGATTCCTTGATGAGGATCAGGAGCAGCGAATTGGAGAGCAGTCAGGCTGCGGTCCAGCCGCCGTCGATGTTGAAGAGCGAGCCGGTGATGAATGCGGCTTCACTGGAGGCGAGATAGCGCACCATGGAGGCAATCTCTTCTGGCTGGCCGAGCCGGCCGATGGGCTGGCGCGCGCGCAGATCTGCACGCACCTCTTCCTTATTGTGCTTGTGAAATTTTTCGAGGTAGCCCTCGACAAAGGGTGTTTCCACAGTGCCGGGGCAGACGGCATTGACGCGCAGGGTCTTGGGATATTCGACGGCGAGCTGACGGGTCATGGCGACGACGGCGCCTTTGGTGGTGCAGTAGGCGAAACGCTGTTTGATGCCGACGAGGCCGGCGACGGATGCGATGTTGACGATGCAGCCGGTGCGACCAGTCTCGGCCTGCGCGGCAAGAAGCAAAGGAAGAAAGCCGCGAGTGACCAAATAGACGGAGCGCACATTCACGTCGAGAAGGCGGTCGAAGTCTTCGGGTTCGGTTGCTTCGATGGAACCGACGTGGCCGATGCCGGCATTGTTGACGAGGATGTCGAGCCGGGTGTGGCGCGCGACAGCGGCTGCAATGGAGTTGGGGCTGGTGACATCGAGATGGAGAGCGCGCGCATTGGGCAGCGTCGCCGCAAATGCTTCGGCAGCGATGACGTTGATGTCGGCAACCAGAACATGGGCGCCCGCGGATGCGAGCTCGCGAGCGGTGGCGGCGCCGATGCCGCTGGCTGCGCCGGTGACAAGTGCGTGCAGACCGTCGAGACGAAACGGCTGAACAATCGGATCCGAATTCTGGGAATTTTTCACACGAGCCTCAATTGAGCGCGATCAACCTGTTGCTGCGCTTCCTCAAGGATAGCGACTGTGGGGTCAACTGTGTGCAGGGCACGTGTGATGACTCCGTCAACGATTGACGCGAAGGCGGCCATGGAGCGGCATGAGGGCAGCGTGCGCGCGCGCATGGAGATGCGTTCCAACTGGGCGTAGGCGGGGATGTCATCATGAAGGGCAGGGCTTCTCCACGTGGAGAGACGAACGCCGACGGCTCCATGCTCTGTGATACGAAGGTCCTGCTCGGCGGCTGTGACGAAACGCAGGAAGTCCCAAGCAAGCGCTTTTTGACGTGAGCCTGCGCCCATGGCGAGCGCCCAAAAGACGGATAGAGAGACTGGATCGCAACCGGGATGGACCGGGAGCGGCGCGATCTCGATTTTTCCGCGCAGGTGAGAGCCTACGCGTGCGGCGCGCGCTGCGAAGCCGAACCAGTTGGTCATCATCGCCACCTCTCCGGCAAGGAAGAGGTCACCAGACTGAGTGGAGTCGAGTGTCGTGGAGTGAGGATGGCAAATGGAGGGATTGCGGACAGCATTGCGGTAAAACTCGAGTCCCTGCACGGCTGCGTCGGAGGTCAGCAACGGACGGCCTTCATAGTCTGTCAGGTCGCCGTCTCGGGACCAGATCTGCAAGACGAAGTCGTAGAGGGTGTTGTGTCCGTCGGGGAGCGCGGCAAAGGCTGTACCGTAAAGATTCGATTCTGGATTGGTGAAGAAACGTGCGACCTCTTCAAACTCCCCCCATGTGGCCGGAGGTGTGAGATTGCGGTTATATTGCGCGCGGAATGCTAAACGGCGATTCGGATCGGAAAAGAGATCGGAGCGGTAGACGAGGCACTCTGGGCCATCGTGCCATGGCAGGGCTGAGAGGGTTTTGTCAAAGAGCAGCGGGCGGACCAGAGTAGGGGACCAGCCTGTCGGCCATTGCGGGATGGGGCGGCGAAGATGCCACGGCTGAAGATCCTCGATGGATCCTGAGGATACGCCCTCTGCAAGCCAATCCGTAACGAGCAAGGCAAGGTCGAAGCGTCCTGAGGCGAGGCCGTGATCGGCAATGGCCTCCTGATGCAGTTCTTTGATTCCGAGGGGAACCAGTTCGATCCTTACTCCGGCATTCAACGCTTCAAAGAGGTGAGCTTCCTCTTGAAGAGCGCTTTCGAAGTCCGCATAGTTGCGGAGTGCAATGCGGAGCGTGGTCACCGTTCCTCCGGGTGTATCCCGAATGATGGACAGAAGCTTGGATTAAGGGACAACCGAAGTATACAAGTTCATGCAACACTCTCAAATAACAAAAGATGAAAGGGATACCGGTGTCTAACGAGATTCGGACTCTGCGCGGAATTTTTGCAGGATTTCAAGATAGGCTCGCGCTGTGTGGGTTATGACCTCGGGGGTGCCGTTGTCAATGGCCTGAAGGTTGACCAGATCGCTGCCTACGCCAAGGGCGCGCGCGCCGGCCTTGAGAAAGCTTTCTGCGGTCTGCAGCGTGACTCCGCCAGTGGGAATGAGCTGCAGGTCGGGAAAGGGAGCGAGGAGCGACTTGAGGTAGCTGGCCCCGCCCATGGCCGAGCAGGGGAAGATTTTGACGTAATCGGCGCCGGCTCGCCAGGCGGTGATGACTTCGGTGGGCGTGAGCGCTCCAGGGATGGAGAGCTTGCCGTGGTCTCTGGTGACCTGGATGACTTCGAGGTGCAGGCTGGGGCTGACGACGAATTCAGCGCCAGCAGCGATGGTGGCTGCGGCTTCCTCGGCAGTGGTGACGGTGCCGGAGCCGAGCAGCAGTTCTGAGCCAAATTCGTGCCGGAGATCCCTGAGCAGTTCGATGGCGCCGGGGACAGTCATCGTGACCTCAACGACTTTGACGCCGCCGGCGAGCATTGCCTGCACCACGGCGTGGGCCTGTGAGGAAGATTTTGCGCGAAGGACCGGGATGAGGCCTACCGATTCAATGACGTGCCGTGTAGTTTCTTTCATGCAGCCTTCCTAACGGGCGATGCGCGCGGAACCACCCTTGATAACGCGTTCGACTTCAGAGAGAGTAGCCATGCTGGTGTCGCCGGGCGTTGTCATGGCGAGCGCGCCGTGCGCCACGCCGCACCGGACGGCCCACTCGATGGGCTTGCCGGCAAGCAGGCCATAGATGAGTCCGGAGGCGAAGCTGTCGCCGCCGCCGACGCGATCGAGGATCTCGATATCGAGCTGGGGAAAATGGACGATTTTGTCCTGGTAGAGTGCGATGGCGCCCCAGGCGTTGCGGCTCGCGGTGTGTGCCGTGCGCAGGGTGCTGGCGATGAGCTTCAGGTTGGGATAGGCCGCGGCGACCTCGCGCAGCATGTGTTCGTAACCGGCGATGGGCAGCTCGGCGAAGTCGTCACCGACGCCAGGAATTTTGACGCCGAGCATCGCGGAGAAGTCTTCTTCGTTGCCGAGGAGCAGGTCGACTTTGCGGACCAGTTCACGGTTGACTTCCTGCGCTTTGGCTTTGCCGCCGATGCTCTTCCAGAGGGAGTCGCGGTAGTTGAGATCGAAGGAGACGGGCGTCTGATGGCGACGCGCGGCATCCATGGCCTCGGCTGCGACCTGAGCGGTGGATGAAGACAGTGCGGCGAAGATGCCGCCGGTGTGGAACCAGCGGGAGCCGTTTTGTGCGCCAAAGATGGAGTCCCAGTCGAATTCGCCGGACTGAACAAGGCTGATGGCGGTGTGGCCGCGGTCGCTGCATCCGGCGGCAGCGCGCAGACCAAAGCCGCGCTCGGTGAAGTTGAGCCCGTTGCGGGCGGTGCGGCCCACGCCGTCGTAGGGCACCCAGTGCAGCAGAGAGGCATCGACGCCGCCCTGCAGGATGAGGTCCTCAACGAGACGGCCGACTGCGTTGTCAGCCAGCGCGGTGGCGATGGCGGTTCGGAGACCGAAGCAGCGGCGCAGGCCGCGGGCGACGTTGTATTCGCCGCCACCCTCCCAGACCTGGAAGGTGCGCGCGGTGTGGATGCGCAGTTCACCGGGGTCGAGGCGAAGCATGACTTCGCCGAGACTGAGGCAATCCCACCGGCGGGAGCTGTCGGGAATCTGAATAGCGTCCATGAGAGCGGTTAAAAGTCTCCGTCCCTCACTGTAAAGCATCGGCGCGTTCTGGATGCGGCTTTCTCCTCAACGAACCGGTATGCGTGGTAGATTGCCATTGGGCGGCAGAGGCAGGCAGGGGAGCGGTTTCCTGTGGTTTGGGACGCCGCAGTTGCATTGAGGAAGGGAGAACGAGATTGGGCGGGGGACTGTTTGATCTGACGGGACGCGTGGCGGTGGTGACCGGCGGCACGACGGGACTGGGACAGGCGATTGCCCTGGGGCTGGCCGATGCGGGTGCCGACGTGGTGGCGACCTCGCGGCGTCAGGAGCAGGTGAGCACCGTGGCCGCGGAGATTGAGGCGCGAGGACGGCGCTCGCTTCCTGTGACCAGCGACGTGCAGAGCAGCGCGTCTCTGCAGGCGATGCACGATGCAGTGCTCGGGGAGTTCGGCCGGATCGACATTCTGGTGAATGCCGCAGGGGTGACCAGCAAAGCGCCGACACTGGACGCGAACGAGGCCGACTGGGCGCGCGTGATGGATACGAATCTGAATGGTACGCTGCGCGCCTGTCAGATCTTCGGCAGGACGATGGTGAGGGCTGGCTACGGCCGGATCATCAACCTCGGATCGCTGACGACGTTCGTGGGGTTCTATCATGTAGCGGCTTATGCGGCGAGCAAAGCTGCGGTGGGCGCGCTGACCAAGGTGCTGGCGATTGAGCTGGCGCAGACGGGCGTGAATGTGAATGCGATAGCGCCGGGCGTTTTTCCGACGCCGCTGAACGCAGGGCTGGTGCTGAATACGCCGCGCGGCGAAGAACTCCTAATGCGGACGCCGATGCGGAGGTTTGGCGAAGCGCGAGAGATTGCGGGGACGGCGGTGTATCTGGCTTCAGAGGCGGCGTCGTTTGTTACTGGCGAGATTATCGCCGTGGACGGCGGATTTCTTGCGAGCGGCGTGAATCAGTGATCTCTGAGAATTGAAACATCCTCAAGTGAGAGGTTCAGTGAGGAAATGAAGATTACGAGCGCACATGTCCATATCACGTCTCCTGGGCGCAACTTTGTGACGCTGAAGGTAGAGACGGATGAGGGGATCTACGGCCTCGGCGATGGGACGCTGAACGGGCGCGAACTCGCGGTTGCAAGCTATCTGACGGAGCATGTGATTCCGTGCCTGATTGGGCGCGATCCATTTCAGACGGAAGATATCTGGCAGTACCTGTATCGCGGCACCTACTGGCGGCGCGGGCCGGTGACGATGTCGGCGATTGCCGCTGTGGACGTGGCGCTGTGGGACATCAAGGGCAAGGCGCTGAAGACGCCGGTCTACAACCTGCTGGGCGGAAAGAGCCGCGAAGGCGTGCTGGTGTATGCCCATGCCAACGGCAAAGATATCGAGCACGCGCTCGAGGATGTGGCGCGGCATCGCGACCTGGGCTACAAAGCAATCCGCGTGCAGAGCGGCATTCCCGGAGTGCCGAGCACATATGGAGTGCCCAAAGGAGCGGGACGCTATGAGCCCGCCGAGCGGGGATTGCCGTCGGAACAGGCGTGGGCGACGGAGCCGTATCTGCGACACACACCGAAGCTGTTTGCGAAGGTGCGCGAGAGCTTTGGCGAGGAAGTGCATCTGCTGCACGATTGCCATCACCGGTTGACGCCCATTGAAGCGGCGCGGCTGGGCAAGGAACTTGAACCATTTCATTTGTTTTGGATCGAGGATCCGACGCCAGCGGAGTTGCAGGAAGGCTTCAAGGTGATTCGGGAGCACACTACGACGCCACTGGCTGTGGGCGAGGTGTTCAACTCCGTGTGGGATGCGCACGATCTGATTCGCAACCAGTGGATTGATTATCTGCGGATGACGGTGGTGCATGGCGGCGGACTGACGCACTTGAAGAAGACCGCGGACTTTGCGGCTCTCTATCACGTGCGGACCGGATGCCACGGCGCGACGGATCTGTCGCCGGTGACGATGGCGGCGGCGCTGCACCTCGGGACGGCGATTCACAACTTCGGTATTCAGGAGCACATGCCTCATACGGAAGAGACCGATGCGGTGTTTCCACACGCGTACTCCTTCAACGAAGGCATGATGGTTCCAGGTGATGCGCCGGGGCTGGGCGTGGATATAGATGAAAAGCTGGCGGCGAAGTATCCGTATCAGCGCGCGTATCTGCCGGTGAACCGGAAACTCGATGGAACGCTGACTGACTGGTAAGGTCGCGAGCGGCAACGAGGAAAGAGGGTCAATGAGCGGGGAACGGAAGTTGCGCATGGGCATGGTGGGCGGCGGGCCGGGTGCGTTTATCGGGCCAGTGCATCGCATGGCGGCGGAACTGGACGGACGGATTGAGCTTGTGGCGGGGGCGTTTTCGCAGTCGGCGGAGCGTTCGCGCGCTGCGGGGGAAAGCTACCGGATTGCGCCGGAGCGTGCTTATGCAAGCTATGAAGCGATGATGGCAGCGGAGCGCGGAAGGCTGGATGCGATCGACTTTGTAACAATTGTGACACCGAATGCGCTGCATCTTCCCGTGGCGGAGGCTGCTCTACGAGCGGGCTTTCCGGTGATGAGCGACAAGCCGGCGACTGCAACGTATGAGGAGGCGCTGGCGCTGGAGAGAGCGGTGGCAGCATCGGGATTGCCCTATGGGCTGACGCATACCTACGCAGGCTACGCACTGGTGCGCGAGGCGCGTGCGATCTGCGCAAGCGGGCGACTGGGAGCGATTCGCAAGATCGTGGTGGAGTATCTGCAGGGATGGCTGAGCCGCCCTATTGAGCAGACGGGACACAAACAGGCGGGCTGGCGATCAAATCCTGAACTGAACGGGCCGGGCGGCTGCACAGGCGACATCGGTGTGCATGCGTTTCACCTGCTGGAGTATGTGACGGGGCTGGATGTGACGGGGTTGAACGCGACGCTGCGCTGCGTGGTGCCGGGGCGGCGCGTGGATGACGACTGCACGGCGCTGCTGCGGCTGGAGAACGGCGCGAGCGCGGTGCTGATGGCTTCGCAGGTTGCCGCGGGCGAAGGCAATGGCCTGCGGTTGCGCGTCTACGGCGAGTATGGTTCGCTGGACTGGCGGCAGGAGGACCCAAATCGGCTGCGACTGAAATGGCTCGATGGGGCTGAAGAGATTCGCCATGCTGCGGGCGCCTATCTGAGCGAAGACGCGCGCACGGTGACGCGGCTGCCGGGCGGGCATCCGGAGGGATTCATTGAGGCCTTTGCAGTGCTGTACCGGGAGTTTGCGGATTCGCTTGTCGCGTGGAAGCGGGGCGTGCCGCGTCCTCTGCCGGCGACGCTGCCGGGAATTCGCGCGGGCGTGCGTGGCATGCGCTTTATCGAACGCGCTATCGCGAGCAGTGAGAAGCAGCAATGGTTGGAGTTTTGAGTAGGCTGTTGTGGTCCGCGAGGTAAACGACGATGAAGACCATCCAGGGACCGGGGATTTTTCTGGCGCAGTTCGCGGGCGATGCAGAGCCGTTCAACTCGCTGAAGGGGATGGCGAAGTGGGCTGCGGGTCTGGGCTTCGCGGGCGTGCAGATTCCAAGCTGGGATGCGCGGCTGTTTGATTTGAAGCAGGCTGCGGATAGCAAGGCTTATTGTGACGATCTGCTCGGGGTGCTGCGCGGGCACGGGCTGGCGCTGACGGAGCTTTCAACCCACTTGCAGGGGCAGCTTGTTGCGAGCCATGCAGCATATGACGCGCTGCTGGACGGCATTGCGCCGCAAGCGGTGCATGGCGATGGGAAGGCGCGCACGGCGTGGGCTGTGCAGCAATTGCTGTGGGCTGCGAAGGCGAGCCGGAATCTGGGACTGACTGGGCATGCAACGTTTTCCGGCGCGCTGGCATGGCCATTTTTCTATCCATGGCCTCAGCGACCCGCGGGACTGATCGAAGAGGCCTTTACGGAGCTGGCGCGGCGATGGCTGCCGATTCTGCGGGCCTTTGATGAGGCTGGCGTGGATGTGTGCTTCGAACTGCATCCGGGCGAGGACCTGCATGACGGCGTTACATTCGAGCGCTTCCTGGATGCAGTGCAGAATCATCCGCGGGCGAATATTCTGTATGACCCGAGCCACATGGTGCTGCAGCAGATGGACTATCTTGCATTCCTTGATCTCTATCACGAGCGCGTGCGCGCGTTTCACGTGAAGGATGCAGAGTACCGGCCCAGCGGGCGCAGCGGCGTGTATGGCGGCTATCAAGGCTGGTTGGATCGCGCGGGGCGCTTTCGCTCGCTGGGAGATGGGCAGATTGACTTTGGCGCCATCTTCAGCAAGATGGCGCAGTACGACTATCCGGGCTGGGCGGTGATGGAGTGGGAGTGCTGTCTGAAGCATCCCGAGGTAGGCGCTGCGGAAGGCGCGGAGTTCATTCGCTCGCACATGATTCGCGTGACGGAGCGAGCGTTTGACGACTTTGCGGGCGCGGCTCCGGATGCCGCGCGCAACCGGAGAATTCTCGGGCTCGACTGACGGACAGCGCGTGAGTTATCCGAGAGTGAGGCCTGCGGAGCGATAGATCTCGGCGATATAGCGCATGTCGCGCAGGCCCTCTTCGCCGGGAGTTTTTGGCTCAAGTCCGTACTGGATGCAATGAGAAAAATGGTCGGCCTGCGCCGTGAACTGGTAGGGATCACGCGCGGGGTTGGGCTCGTCGAGCTGCTTGCCATCGAAGCTGGCGAGCAGACGATTGCCATCGTAGTTGAACGCGGGATCGGCAGCGACCCAGCCCTTTGGGCCGTGGACACGGAAGTAGCCGCCCATCAGCGCCCCGTAGGTGGTGTTGCAACTGGCGACGATGCCGGATGGAAACTTCATGGTCCAGGAGACATTCTCTTCCACTGTATTAAAGCGGCCGTCATGGTCAATGACCGACGCAAAGGCGGAGATGTGCGCGGGTTCTTCACCCGTGAGGTAGCGGCAGGCGTTGAGCGCATAGATGCCGACATCGACAAGCGGGCCGCCGCCGGAGAGATTCTTGTTGAGACGCCACTCGCCGGCGGCGATGGGAAAGCCGAAGGCGCTCTCGATGGCCTGCACCTGTCCGATGGCGCCTGAGCGGATGAGCTGCACGGCCTTGAGGTTGGTGGGCTCGTAATGGCAGCGGTACGCGATCATGAGCTTGACGTTGGCGGCCTTGCAGGCGGCGATCATGGCTTCGGCGTCGGCGACGGAGGTGCTCATGGGCTTTTCGCAGAGCACGTGCTTGCCGGCCTTCGCAGCGCGGATGGTGTACTCGGCGTGCATGGAGTTGGGCAGCGCGACGTAGACGGCCTGCACGTCCTTGTTCTTTGCGATCTCATCGAACTTCTCGTAGCTGTAGATCGACTCAGAGGGCACGCCATATTGGGCTGCAATGCGCTCGGCCTTGTCGCGATGGCCGCTGACGAGCGCCGCGACGCGCGAGTTGCTCGTGTTTAGGATTCCTGCCATGAAGTGGTCTGCGATGCGTCCGAGGCCGATGATGGCGTATCCGGTTTTGGTGCTGGAGGATTGCGCCGGGAGCGAAGGAGCGACAGAAGCGGCGATGCCGAGAGCGCTGAGGCGCGTAAATTCTCTTCGAGTGAGCGTCATCAATGGGGCCTCGCTTTTTGGGGATGATTTGGGCGACGTTTCAAGACGGCGAAACAGCCGTAAATACGCCTCACCATGAAAATCGATTTTGGTGGAGATGCGCAAGGGGAAATTGCTAGCGACGACGCGCTGCTTTGCGGGTGACGGTGACGAGTTTGCCGGTGACGGCAAAGCGCCGGTGTTCCACCGGAGACGAAAGGACGATGCTGGTGACGGGGGTGCCGTAGGGGAGCAGCGCTTCAATGAGGGCTTCGAGGTCGGCCATGTTGGTGGTGGTGACCTTGAGAAGAAAATCATCGCTGCCGGTGAGGTGGTGGCACTCGCGGACTTCTTCGAGCGTCTGAACGAAGTCGAGGAGCCGGCGGTAGTTCTGCCCGCCGCAACTCATGCGGATGAAGGCCCTGACTTCGAGGCCGAGGTATTCGTGGTCGATGTCGATGGTGTAGCCGCGGATGATGCCTGTTTCCTCCATTTGCCGCAGGCGCTCGGCGGTAGCAGTGGGGGAGAGCCCGATGCGGCGGCTGAGTTCGGCGAGACTGAGGCGGGCGTTGCGCTGCAGCTCTTCGAGGAGCTTTCGTCCATAGAGATCCATCAGTGCCGTGGAATCCATTGCCATGACTTGAAATGCTAGAGAAATTCCTTCTCTAAGTCCAGCACAAGTGGAGGAAAGCTCTGTTCATGGAAACGCGACGCGCCTAGTATCACCGTATGGACGCTTTGATGCTGGAGGGCCAGCCGCTGACGCTGGCGGAGATGGAAGCAGTAGCGGTGGGCCGCAGGCCGGTGCGCGTGGCAGCAGCTGCACTGGAACGTGTGTCAGCCTGTCGTGCGCGGATTGAAGAAATTGTTGCGGCTGGCGAGACGGTTTACGGCGTGAACACGGGCTTTGGCAAGCTGGCTGATGTGCGGATTGCGCCGGAGCGTCTGGCTGAGCTGCAACTGAATCTGGTGAGGAGCCATGCGGGCGGAGTGGGTGAGCCGCTGTCTGAGTCGGAGTCGCGGGCGATGGTGCTGCTGCGGGCCAACGTGCTGGCGAAGGGATACAGCGGGGTGCGGCCGGAACTGCTGGAACTGCTGGTGGCGCTGCTGAATGCAGGTGTGCATCCGGTGATACCCGAGAAGGGATCAGTGGGAGCGAGCGGCGACCTTGCGCCGCTGGCGCATCTGGCGCTGGTGGTGATCGGCGAAGGCGAGGCTTGGCTGGACGGCCAGCGCATGGCCGGCGGCGAGGCGCTGCGGCGCGCAGGTCTGGAGCCGGCAAGGCTGACAGCGAAGGAAGGCCTGGCGCTGCTGAATGGAACGCAGGCGATGACAGCTGTGGGCGGGCTGGCCACGGCGCGTGCGGTGCGTGTGGCGGAATTGGCGGATGTGGCGGGAGCGATGTCCCTGGAGGCTCTGAAGGGGACCCCGTCGGCGTTCGATGCGAGGATTCAGGAGGTGCGACCTCATGCGGGGCAGATTGCAGCTGCGGCGCATCTTGTGAAGCTGATGGAGAACTCGGAGATTCGCGAATCCCACCGGGTGCGTGACACGCGCGTGCAGGATGCGTATTGCCTGCGCTGCATGCCGCAGGTGCATGGAGCTGTGCGCGGGGTGCTTGCGCATGTGGCGCGGGTTCTGGAGATAGAGGCAGGATCGGCGACGGACAATCCGCTGATTTTTTCAGAGCAGGGCGAAGATGGGGCGAAACGGGGCGTGGTGTTGAGTGGGGGCAACTTTCATGGAGCGCCGCTGGCCTACGCGTTCGATTACGCAGCGATTGCGATCACAGATCTGGCAGGCATCACGGAAAGACGCATCGACCGGCTGCTGAATCCGGATATCAACGAGGGGTTGCCGGCGTTTCTGGCGGCGGATCCGGGGGTGTCTTCGGGTTTCATGATGGCGCAGATCGTCTCCGCGGCGCTCATCAGCGAGTGCCAGGTTCTTTCGCATCCCTCCTCAACGGGGAGCATTCCGACGGATGGAGGCAAGGAGGATCATGTCTCGATGGGCATGACGGGCGCGCTGAAGCTGCGGCGGGTGGTGGAGAACGCGGAGCGCGTGCTGGCAATCGAGATGATGTGTGCAGCGCAGGGGCTGGAGTGCCGGTTGCCGCTGCGGCCAGGACGCGGAGTGCAGCAGGCCCTCGAAGCGGTGCGGAACCTCGTGCCAAAACTGGAGCAGGACCGCGTGCTGGCCGGAGAGATGGAGGCGCTGGCGGCGGCGGTGCGGGCCGGGAAGTTCGACATGCTGCGCGCGTAGTTGGACGGAACGCGGACGGGGTTTGTCCATGTACCATGGAGACGAGCGCAGGAGGCGTGCGGACCAGTGAAGCTCTATCGGACGGATCGCGGCAACTTTGTAGAGGAAGACGCGCAGCACTTTTGCGTGGCAGAGATGAGCTGGGACGAGCTGCTGACGCGTGAGGATCTGCCCGAGTTTCTGGCGGGCGTCGTGGCGACGTCGCGCCCATCGAGCGAGTTTCAATCAGCGAGGGTGCTCGCGCCGATTGGCCTGCAGGAAGTGTGGGCAGCGGGCGTGACCTACTATCGCAGCCGCGGCGCGCGCATGGAAGAGGCGAAAGATGCGGGGGGCGGCGACTTTTATGATCGCGTGTATGCGGCGGAGAGGCCGGAGCTGTTCTTCAAATCGACGGCGAGCCGGACGGCCGGGCCCGAGGAGAAGGTACGGATTCGGCAGGATGCGCGCTGGTCTGTGCCGGAGCCGGAACTGACGCTGCTGGTGAGCCCGGCAGGGCGCATCACCGGCTGCACCATCGGCAACGATATGAGCTCGCGCGACATTGAAGGCGAGAACCCGCTCTATCTTCCGCAGGCGAAGGTCTACAACGGGAGCTGTGCGCTGGGGCCTTGCATTCTGCTGGCGACTACTCCGCTGCCGCATGCAACGGAGATTATGCTGGAGATCTTCAGGCGGGGGCTGGTGGAGTTTGCCGGCTGCGTGGCCCTTACGGAGCTGAAGCGCGATCCGAAGGTGCTGGTGGAGTATCTGCACCGGGAAAATGCGTTTCCGCACGGCTGTTTCCTGATGACGGGAACCGGCATTGTGCCACCGAGTTCATTCACGCTGGCAAGCGGCGACCGCATCCGGATTACGATTCAGCCCATCGGCGTGCTGGAAAACGAAGTGGCCTGAGCACGCCAATCGCAATCAAGCCAGATGCTTGTGCAGGAAAGCGAGTGCGCTGATCCGTGCCGCTGCAGCCGACTCAGCGTGATAACTGGGGCGCATATCGCAGTTGAAGGCGTGGCCCGCGTTTTCATACCAGTGAATCTCGACATCCGGATGAGCGGCACTGACCTTGTTGACCTGTTCGGCAGGAATGTGCGTGTCGAGACGGCCGAAGTGAAGCTGCACTGGAGCCTGCGGAGTTTCGTGGGCGAAGTTGCCGATTCCACCGGCATAATAGCCAACCGCGGCATTGGGATGCAGGCGTGTGGCTGAAAGCCAGGTGATGAGTCCGCCCCAGCAGTAGCCGATGACACCTGCTTTCCTGCCGGTGGCATGGCGCACAAAGGCGAGCGATGCAGCCACGTCCTTGATGGCATTCGCCGGGTCCATCAGCTTCAGGCAGGCCATGGCCCTGTCGCGATCTGCGCCTTCATAGCCAAGCTGGATGCCCTTCTCTATGCGGTCGAAGAGTGCCGGGGCGACGGCCAGGAAGCCATCTTTGGCAAAGCCGTCCGCGACGGAACGAATGTGCGCGTTGGCGCCGAAGATCTCCTGCAAGACGACGAGGCCCGCGATGGGTGAGCCAGCGGGACGAGCAAGGTATAGATCGAGATTGTGTCCGTCTTCTGCCTGAACGGTGGTCCACTCTGCCATCATGCTCTCCTGATTGAGTCTCTGTGGATGGGTATGTCTCACTGCGCATCACGCACGCAACGGAAGCCGATGCCGCCGGAGCGATCGTAGCTGGGCGCCATGAGCAGCAGCTTGCTGTGCTCATGATTGCCGAAGGCAGGAGGGAAGTACCAGATGGAGCCCTGCGGCTGATAGTACTCGCCTCCGCGAAGAATGGCCGCGCGGGTGTGTTCATCGGTGAACTCCTCGGTCCACTGCCAGACGTTGCCGACCATATCCATCACGCCGTAGGGGCTGGCGCCCTGCGGGTGCGCATCGACGGAGTCGGGTCCGCGCATGGTGCGGCCCTTGTCAGGGAGTGGCACATTGACCGGCTGCCACTGGTTGCCCCAGGGATATTCGCGGCCATCGGTACCTTCGGCGGCCATCTGCCACTCCCATTCGTGCGGCAGGCGCTTGCCAGCCCACTTGGCGTATGCGCGAGCGTCCTCAATGGATACCCAGGTGACCGGACGATCCGCCCAGTCTTCGGGGTAGTTGCCGCTTTTCCAGTCGCGCAGGAAGTTGCCTGAGTCGGCGGGCTTGTAGTGTGTGGCGTCAAGGAACTGCTTAAACTGCGCGTTGGTGACCGGGTACTTGTCGATGAAGAATGGCTGGATAACCATGCTGTGTTCATGGAAGCGGCGTGGGGAGTCTTCCCATGGGTATTGCACATCGACGCCCGGCTCGTCGCCGCCTTCAATCTCAGTGCCCTGCACGCGAAAATTGAATTCACCGCCGGGGATGCGAATCATGTCCGCAGGCGGCTGAACTGGAGATGGGGCGGGTGGAATGTTCACGATCTGTTGCGGGAGAACAATCCACTGGTGCGAAGAGCTGGCAAGGGGCTTCGCCGTCATCGATGCCATCGTCTGCAGTACGGACTTGATGGCGGCGCTGGGTGCGCCGGGTGTGGCGAGGACTGCGCCGTAGCCGTGCGCCTCGACAGGAAAGCTGAGCAGGCTGCGGGCGTTGTGGGGCACGGGCTTCAACTCGACTCCGTGATAGAGGTCGAAGTAGCGCATGCCGGGAATGATGGGCACGTCCATCTGAGGCCCGCTGGTGTCGTAGCCGGTGCGGTTGACGATGGTCCACGCGGTCTCCTGCCCGAGCGGCCAGCGGCTGGCGTAGATACCGTAGTTGTGCATGGGATAGAGCGGTTCCCAGCCGGGGCTGATGAGGAACGGAGCGATGGCGCGTTCGATGGCGGCGACGCGGCGGGTGGCCTCCGCATCGCGGGGCGTGATGCCGTTCCAGATGCCCCAGATGTTTTCCCAGCTCTCCCAGCCGACACCGTTGAAGAAGGCGTACTGGAGATCGTCGGTTTTATCGGTGTTCCAGCGGTCGCTGATGTTGACCATGTGGCGGGTCTCCAGCCACTTGAAACGGTCCACCATGGGGATGAAGGGGAAGTTGTACTGACCCCATGTCATCACGTTCCAGGCGAGGGCTTCATCGCTGGGGCTGTCTTCCGGTTCAAAGGCGAGCGGGTGGCCGATTTTCTCTGCGGCGAGAGAAAAATCCAGCGGGACGCCGTCCTGGGTGTCGCCGTTGATGCCGTCGGCGCCGATCTGCTTCATGAGCGCGGCGACGGCCTCGGGCCAGTGCTGCTGCGGCGCGTTGGTGCCTTCGTCCCACATCATCATAGGAAAGAGCACGCGAACGCCGCGACGGTGGAAGTCGGCGACCATCTGGCGGACGCCTTCGATGCCGCCGGGCATCGATTCGACCATCTCAAGCTGGTTACGGCTGTCGATACCCATGTTGGGATAGGTGGCCCATACGAGGACGGCATCGATGCCGCCGTAGCGCTTTTCGAGGTCGTCGAGGTAGCGATCGACGGTGTAATGATGCGTTATGGGATCGTAGAAATAACGGTCCTGCACCATCATCTGCGGCTGGATGAAACTGCTCTGCGTCCATTGCAGGGCTGCCATCTGGTAGCGGGTGGGATCGAAGCCGACGCGGATGCGGCGCTCCGCGCGCCAGTGCTGGATGTCGGCAAGCCACTGCTCATGGATGTTCGGCGGACAAATGACGGCGGGGCCTTCCCATGCATGGTGGAGGTTCATGCAATTGGGCGGTGGAATCTGCTGTCCTTCGGCGCGATAGGCAGTGTCTTGCGCGCAGGCGGTGGCAGAGAGCGCGAGGCCGATGAGAAGAGTGGCGAAAGTGCGATGCATGAAGGGCTTCTCCGGAAAGTCAGAAATCGAAATGGGCGGCACGCGGACAATCAGGGATTGGCTGCAAGGAGCGCGTCGACTTCTGCGCGTGAGGGCATGGAGGCCTGCGCGCCGCGGCGCGTGACGGAAAGGGCAGCCGCTGCGGAAGCAAAGCGGGCCGCGCGGACAGGGCTGTTTCCTTCCATCAGCGCAACAGCGAAGGCGCCGTTGAAGCAGTCACCTGCGGCGACGGTGTCGATGGCCTGCACAGGAAAGGGTTTGATCCATGCTGCCAGACCGGTAGCACTCGCGAGATATGCGCCCTCGGAGCCTCGCTTGAGGACGATCCCGCGAAGGCCGAGCGCGAGAAGGCTTCGGGCGGATTCTTCGGTGGAGTGCTCGGGGCTGGTATAGAGGGCGGCTTCTGTTTCGTTTGGTGTGCACCAGGTGATGAGCGGCCAGGCGGTGCGGGGCAGGGGCGCAGCGGGTGCAGGGTCAAGCATGACAGGGACCGAAGCGCGCGCACATGCGTTGAGAATGTGCAGCGTGGTTTCCATGGGCAATTCCAACTGGCAGAGGACCATGCCCGCGGACTCGATGAGAGGCAGGTAGCAATCGACGAGACTTCCATCGACCTTGGCATTGGCGCCGGGGACCACGGTGATGGAGTTTTCTCCGTTGTCGGCAACGGAGATGGGGGCGACGCCGGAAGGGCCGCTGACGCGCTGGACGGCAGAGATGTCTACGCCCGCGCTTTGCAGATTGTTCAGCAAGTCGGTCGCAAAGACGTCATCGCCTACTGCGCCCACCATGTGGACTGGATAGCCGAGCCGCGCCACGGCGACGGCCTGGTTCGCGCCTTTACCGCCGGGTGTGGTGGTGAAGTCCGTTCCGATGAGAGTTTGGCCTGCGCGCGGAATCGTGGGCGTGCGGGCCACGAGATCCATGTTGATGCTGCCGACGACGACAATGGGCTTGCGGTGGGCGCTCGCGTTCATCTCATCTCACCCTAAACCAACGGAGCAAGAGCCACAGCGCCGAGACCTAAAAGGAAGAAAATGAACATGAAGGTCAAGAGCGTCCGTGCGGCGCGTGGAGCGCCTGCGAACTCGCGCCAGACAAAGACGCCCCAACAGGCGGAGATCATAGTGGCTCCCTGGCCGATGGAGTAGGAGACTGCAGGCCCTACGAGGTGCGCGCCCGACGCGACGAAGTTTGCGACTGCGCCCACGCACCAGATCGCGCCGCCAAGAATGCCCGCAAGATGCCAGCCAAAGGCCGCACTCGTATATCCTGCGAAGCCCACCGGCGGTTTTCCGTCCAGTGGCCGGGCCATGAGCAGCAGGTTGGCGGGGATGGTGGACAGCAGGACGCCGATGGCGAAGAAGAGGGAGATGGCGTAGGGACCTGCTGCGGGCGGGGTGTTGAGCGAGTGGGCGACGAGAGGATAGAAGCTGCCCATGAGCAGACCGGCGATAAGCGAGAGCAGGATGCCGCGCGTGGTGGCGGCGGGAGCAGCGGCCTCGCGCTTGCGATAGGCTGCTGCGTCGAGGAGGATGGCGACGGTGACGAGCGCAACGCCGCCAAATAGGAAGAAGGGATTGCCAGCAGGACTGACGAGATAGCTGGAGACGGCGCCGACAATGAGAGCGAGGCCGATGCCGACCGGGAAGGCGACGGCAAGCCCGGCGACATCAATGGCGGCGACGAGCAGGAGATTGGCGACGTTGAAGACGCCGCCGCCAGCTGCTGCCCAAAGCATTGCGGAGTGAGAAGTGTGCGCGATCGCTGCCACGAAGGGCAGACCTGCGTGACCCAGACTCCCGGCGGTCAGGCCCAGCGCGACGGCGCCAAGCGCAAGGCCGAGCGCGTAGTCCCAATAGAAAAGCTGAAAGCGAAAGCCGGGGCAGAGCTTGAGGGTATTGGCCCATGAGCCCCAGCAGATCATGCTGAGGATCATGAGCGCGAGAGCGGCCTGGTAGGTAGCAGGAAGCAGCATCGGTGGGGTTCCAGATTGGCATTGGCCTGCCGGGTGCGGCAGGCGGACTGGCAACCATAGCGTGCGGACCCGGTGGCGCGCAAGAAGAATGGCGACCGGGTCATGCCCGCGGAGACGTCCTATTGCTTCGCTGCCTTGACGGCGGCGGTGAGTGCTGGGACCACCTCGAAGAGATCGCCGACGATGCCGTAGTCGGCGACCTCAAAGATGGGCGCGTCGGGGTCCTTGTTGATGGCGACGATGCATTGCGAGCCTTTCATCCCGACGAGGTGCTGGATGGCACCAGAGATGCCGACGGCGATGTAGACCTTTGGCGCGACGGTCTGGCCAGAACTGCCCACCTGCCGCTCCATCGGAAGCCAGCCGCTGTCGCAGATGGGACGCGATGCGCCCAGTTCAGCGCCGAGCGCGGTCGCCAAATCCTGAACCAGGGGCAGATTCTCTGCCTCTTTGATTCCGCGACCGACACTGACGATGAGTTGCGCGGAGCCGAGATCGACCGTCTGCGCACCAGCGCGGAAGGGCTCGCCGGTTCGTGTTCGAATCTGTGCGGTGTCGAGGGTTGGAACAAAAGACTCGATGGGTGCGGCGCCGCCTGGCACGCTGTCGGAGCGGAATGCTCCGGACTGAACGGAGACAAAACAGGGACCGCCGCCGCTGTGCCGGTAAGCCCCTGTGAGGCGGCCCTGCATGAGCAGACGCGTGAAGACGGGGCCGCCGCCGATGCTGATCACGTCGCCGATGAGCGACTGGCCGAGCCGCGCGGCGAGTGCCGGAGCGAAGTCGCGCACCTGGTAGGTGTGCGGAAAAACGACGTACTCAGGCTGACGCGCGCGGATGAGCTGTTCAAGAGCGTGCGTGTAACCGTCGCTGGAATAAGTTTTCAGCAGTGCGTGGTCTACGCGAAGGACGCTGTTCACCGCCCTGGCTGCGGCCTCAGCGGCGACGGCAGAAGTGTCTGCGCCGAAGACGACGGCGTGCACGGGTTGGCTGACAGTGGACGCAAGCTGGAGGGCGGCGGCGACTGCTTCCCAACTGATGCGGCCGATGCGGCCGTCACGATCTTCAAGAACCACCAGAATTCCGCTCATAGCGCACGCACCTCGAACTTGAGTTTTTCCACCAGAGCGGCGGCCGTCTCCTGAGCGGTGCCGGTGAGGATTTGTGTCGTTTTCTGCTTTTGCGGCAAGGCAATGCGGTCGAGCGTGATGCTGGCCTGCGCGGCGATGCCCAGCTCGGCTGCCGTCAGGCGGCGGATTTCTTTGGTCTTGGCGCGTTTGATGCCCATGAGCGTGGCATAGCGCAGCTTTGCTCCGCCGGACTGAATGGTGAGTGCGGCGGGCAGGGGCAACTCGATGTTCTGAAACCAGCCTTCTTCGAGTTCGCGCTTGACGGTGATGCCGGAGCCGGACTTCTCGACGTGCAGGATGAGCGATGCGTGGGGCAGGCCGAGCAACTCAGCAAGGATGACGCCGGTCTGGCCGTAGCCGAGGTCGTCTGATTGCAAGCCGGTGAGTACCAAGTCGGGGCTGTCTGGCTGGATGGCCGCAGAGAGTAGACGGGCGACAGCGAGGGCGTCGCGCTGGCCGAGGTCGTCGCAATCGACATGGATAGCGCGATCCGCTCCTTTGGCGAGGGCTTCGCGAATCGTGGATCCGACGCGCTCCGGGCCCGCACTGAGGACGATGACCTCGCCGCCGTGCTGCTCCTTCAGTTGCAACGCCTCTTCCAGCGCGTAGGCGTCGGACTCATTGAGGGCCCACTGAAGATCTGCCTCTTCAATCCACCTTCCGGCGGCGTCGATGCGGACCGGAGCATCGCGCTCCGGCACTTGTTTGATAGCGACCACAATCTTCACGAGCGTTGACTCCTGTACGAATTATGAAGCGCTGGGCGCATCCTGCTGCGGCAGGGAGCGCGCGGTGAGTTGAGCTATGTCGAGAAGCTGCGGCGCGTTGCCGCCGGATGCAGCGAGCGCGTCTCTGAACATGGAGTTACAAAAGGGGCACGCCGTGCCGATGGTCTTTGCGCCGGTCGCGACGAGCTCTCTGGCGCGCACGTGGCTGACGCGCTCGCCTGTCTCTTCGCCGAGAAATGCAAGGCCTCCGCCAGCGCCGCAACAGAAGCTGCGCTCTCCGTGGCGTTCCGCTTCGACCAGTTGTCCGGCATGTTCGACGACCGCGCGCGGCTCGGCATAGACGTTGCGATAGCGACCGAGGTAGCAGGGGTCGTGATAGGCGATGGATTCCTGCTGCGAAGGCTTAGGCAGTTGGCTCAGATGCCGTGCCATGAACTCGCTGTGATGTTCAACTTCAGGCGGCGTGCCGTATTCCTTCCAGTCTTCTTGAATGGTGCGCACGCAATGGGGACAGATGGTGACGATCTTCTTTACCTTGTTTTGCGTAAGTGCTTCAAGATTGGCCTCAGCAAGCTGCTGGAAGAGCAGGTCGTTGCCAAGACGACGCACTGGATCGCCGGTGCACTTCTCCTTGTGCAGAACGCCGAAGCTCGTTCCGAGATAGCGCATGACGCTGGCGAAGTCGGCGACAATCTCGCGGCCTTTGGGATCGTATCCGCCCATGCAGCCCAGCCAGAGGCAATACTCCTGGGTGCCGTCGAAGATCGGGAATTGTTGCTTCTGGATGAACTTGTCGCGCTCGGAGGTCTGCAGACCGAGCGCATTCGAGCCGCGTTCAAGAGTGAGGAACAGCTTGGCGCCGTGGTCGTCCTCCCACGCGCCGGTGTTGACCGCTCCGCGGCGCAGGCCCACGAGGATGGGCAGATGCTCGATGCCGACCGGACACTGGAACTCGCATGAGCCGCAGCTGGTGCATTGGAAGGGTGCGATGGGTGGGTTGTGTTTGCCGAGGAGCGGCTCGGCGGATGCGGGACCGAATTCGTTTAGATAGCTGCGCAGGCCGAGGATGATTTCTTTCGGGTTGAGTGTCTTGCCGGTGTTGGCGGCGGGACAGTGCTCGGTGCAGCGGCCGCACTCCACGCAGGAGTAAGCCTGCAGGCTGACGAGGCGCGTGAGGTCTGCACCGGCGACAAGGCCGAAGTCTTCATCGCCTGCGAGCGGCGGGATGCGGCTGAAGCTGCCGCGCGAAAGGAAGACCGTGGCGGGGCTGAGAACCAGATGGAGGTGCTTGGTGTGCGGAATGATGGGCAGAAAGACGAGCAGCGTGAGTGTGTGTAGCCACCAGAGCGCAGCGATCGCCGGGCTGCCGCCCGGTACGAAGAAGGCAGCCAGGTACGTGACCATGAGGAAGAAGATGAGGAAGGCGATGAAGCCGGACTCCCACGAGAGCTTTGCGCCAAGCCAGCGCGGACGTACAAAAAAGCGGCGAATGAAGAGGCCGAGGATTCCCAAGGCGCAGGCAAGGGCGAAGACTGCTGCGAAGTAAAAGTAAAAGCGGCCGAAGAAGCCGTCGGGCGAGAGAAAGCCGACGCCCAGACCGACAGCGCAGTGGTTCAGGGTGACGAGAGCGAAAGCACAGAATCCCCAGAAGACAAAGGCATGCGCGAGTCCGGGTAGGGGGCGCTGGCGAATTACCTTCGATTGACAGAGGACCTGCGAAACGAACTCCCACATACGGCGGCCGAAAGGGGCGAGCCGGAAATCGGCGTCCTTTCGCGATTGGAGGATGCGGTGGAGGATAGGGCCAAATCTGCGCCAGAAGAGCGCGCCGGAGGCGATGGCGAGGCCGGCGAAGACAATGCGCTCCAGGACGGGGAACGCGGCCGGTTCAGCCAGAGTAAAGGGCATGAGCACCATCATCGAACACCCAACGATACACGATTGGGCGGCTGCGCGTCGTGGGAGCAGAGAGGCGGAGAGTGGCGCGACGCATGGAGATTTTGATGCGCTCACATCGTGCTGGAGAAGATGGCTGAAGGTCGGTTGAATCCATTGGCCCAAGCGGAGACGGCGGGACTGATGTGATCGGAATCACCGGCTCGGAGGCGGATTGGCGCTACGCTACAGAATCGCTGGCGATCCGGGCATGGCTGTGCGGATGGCGGAAGCGCAGGCAGGTTCCTGGACCGTTGAGCTCAACCGTGAGGGAGCGGTCAACCGATGAACGGACATTGTGCTAAATGCAATGCCGAGATGGTGGGCTCATGGAAGTTCTGCCCACAGTGCGGCGCGCCGCAAGAGCAGAAAGTTGAAGTCGCACTACCGGCGGCAGAGCTCGAAAAGGCTCCGACGCAAGGTGCGTATAGCGGACTGCTGTTTGGCGTGCTTGTGGTGCCAATGCTGCTGATTGTTGGGACGCTTCTCTGCCTGACCGGCCTGGGAGCGCTGTTGGGTATTCCGATGATTGCGGCTGGCATACTGGCGCCGTTGCTCGGCCCGATGATTGGGATGAGGACGCACAAAGGGCTGTGTCCTTATTGCGGAGCGGCCCTGAGCAACATCGAGAGCTCGCATGGGGCCACATGCCCAGTGTGCAACCGCGCGATTGCAGTCCGGCATGGAATGATTGTTCGGGCGGCATAAAGAGGTATTGCAGAAGGGCGCGGCACTTGCGTGCAGGGTCTGTTGGCCCGCTCGTATGTTTGGGCAAGAGCTGCAGCTGATTTGTGAGCGTTTACATTTTCGGACTATATATTGCTCCAACATTCATTGATTCATATGGTTACACCGGCATTTAGTGTGCCTGACCTACAGTGATAAAATCGTTTTAATGGCGTGTGCCGTTGCAAGCGGTCATCTCCCGAACGGTTGCCCCAAACGATTGCACAAACAAACAGGAAATATTCGTCGAATCGACGAGCGGTCATGATGCGCCGAGAGTGGCGGAAGCACAAGATATTTCCGGGTATTCTGTTGCTCCTTGGCTGGGGAGTATGGGCGCACGGTGCGTCTCCCCCCAATGTGCGAAGCGGCGCGAACACACCAACTCTTACCGCACCTGCGCCAGTTTCAGGTCCTGGGGATGCGGCCGGATCTTCTGATCCCGCGTCTCCCCCCGGAGTAATTCTTGCGCCGCGGCAAAATCATTATTCGATTCCGCGACTGGATGACAGTCCGAAACTCAGTGATTTTCTGAGTGCGCAGCTTGGGTCTGCGACGGCGAAGAAGATGCTGCGGGTATCAAATTTTATTCAGCGTTTTCCGAATGATGGAGAGCGGGCGTCAGAGCCGACTGTTGCATATCTCGGTTATACGCATGAGGACCTGTTTGTCGTTTTCGTATGCAGAGACCGCAATCCGAAGCTGATCCGCGCGCATTTACTGGCGAGGGACAACATGGCAGACGATGACAATGTGGAGGTCATGCTGGACACTTTCCACGATCAGCGTCGTGCCTTCGTCTTCCAGACGAATGCCTTCGGCATCCAGGCGGACGCGATGTTCAGCGAGCAGACCGGCTACGACTACTCCTTTGACACGGTTTGGGATACTTGGGGCAAGCGCACGGCATGGGGCTATGTCGTGATGATGAAGATCCCCTTTGCGAGCCTGTATTTCGCGAAAGCCGATGCGGGCGAGACGCGGAGATGGGGCATCATTCTGGAGCGGGGCATCTCGCATGTGAACGAGTACGACTACTGGCCGCGAAGCAATCACAATATCGCTGGACGCCTCACGCAGGATATGGAGGTGGAAGGCTTCCGCGATGTGGAGCGCGGGCAGAATCTCCAGTTTGAGCCCTACTCGCTGGCGCGGAATCTGCGCCAACTCAACACAGTGGACAAGTCCAATCCCTACTTTCAGGACAAGCACCTGCAGGGATATAGCGGGCTTGACACGAAATTCATTCTGCATAACAGCCTGGTGCTGGATGCGACCATCAATCCTGATTTCAGCCAGGTAGGCATTGATAACCCCGCCGTGCCGAACCAGCGATTCCCGCCTTATTTTCCTGAGGTGCGGCCCTTTTTTATTGAGAACAGTAGCTACTTCATGACGCCGGTCAACCTCTACTACACCGATAACATCGTGACGCCGCAGTTTGGCGCGCGCTTGACCGGCAAGCTGGGACCGTGGGCGATGGGGATTCTCGGAGTGGACGATCGAAGTCCCGGACAGGCTGTGCCGCAGGGCAATCCCGAGTTCAACAGCCGGGCTGAGAATTATGTGGCGCGCATCAATCGCGATATCGGCCCACTTTCCAATGTTGGTGTCATCTTTGCGGACCGTGAGTACAGCGGCTCGTATAATCGCGCGGGGGGCTTTGACTATCGGGCGCGCATAAGAAATCGCTGGACGTTGACAGGCCAGGCCGTGACCTCCGAGACAAAGAACCTCAGTAACTCAACGAGCGGCGAGCAGCCATGTGAGTTGCTGACCGCTAGCTGCAGCGGGCAGGCCTATGTGCAGCGCGTGAGTTACACCGACCTGCACCGCTATGGCTGGATTGGATACAGCGACACGGCTCAGGGGTATGTCACGGATACGGGCTTCTTTCGCCGGCCTGACGTACGCGAGCCCAACTCCTATTTGAGTTACACCTTCCGGCCCGCGCACGGGCCTGTGCTTGCACATGGCCCCGGTTTCTACACCGAGCGCATATGGGATCACCAGGGAGTTCCGTTGGATTTCTATGTGAATCCTTCGTACAGCGTGAACTTCAAAGCGCGCACCTCGGTGTCAGGCTTTGTTGAGCTGGGACAGGATCGTCTGCGCCCGGTAGACTACTCCGCCCTGACGCACGATGTGGAGTATCACAGCGAGACCGCGGGATTGAACTTCTATAGCTCTCCGGTGCCATACCTCGCGGTGGGCGGCGGTTTTTACGAGGGCACCGTCATTAATTACTCGCCGCCCAACAACCAGGGTCCGGGGCCGGTGAATGTCGCTTCTCCGAACCTCAATCTGGAAGTGAAACCGTTTCACCTTTTCGATCTGCAGAATAACTACGTTTACACGCACTTCACGGATCTGAATACGGGGGCGCTGGTCTACGACAACCACGAGCTTATTTCGCGGTGGAATTATCAGATGACGAAGGCAGCATCGTTCAATCTGATCGGTCAGTACATCTCCACGCTGCCGGAGCAGCAACTCACAGATGCTCCCGCCGCGAAGACGCTCTTTGCCGATGCGCTGTTCACCTATATGCCGCATCCGGGGACCGCGTTGTACGTTGGCTACATCGGCAACTTTGCCAACCTCGACCGCTCGCTTTGCACGCGCCTGGCGACCGGACAGTGCAATGCGAATGATCCGGTTCTGTCTCTCACAAGTTCTCCGATGATGAACGATGGGAAGACGGTCTACGTCAAACTCTCCTACCTGCTTCGCTTCTGAAAGTCTCTGCAAGTCGACTGGTGCTTGAGCGCGCTATGGATGTGTTGGTCAGAGCGCTGCATCGATCGTGGCGCGGCACTCGCCGAAGCCGATGCGGGGCAGGCCCGGAGACAATGCAAAGGCGCGAAGGATCACGGTGTCGCCGTCTTCAAGAAAGACACGCTGCTCATCATTGGGTAGCAGCAGCGGTGAGCCGGTTGATTTCAATTCCAACAGGCATCCCTCGGAGCCCGGCGCAGGGCCGGAGATTGTACCTGTGGCCAGCATGTCGCCGGGGCGCAGGTTGCATCCGTTGCTGGCGTGATGGGCAACCAACTGGCGAAGACTCCAGTAGAGGTCGCGAAGGTTGGAGTGGCTGATCTGCACGGGCGCTATACGCTGCGCACGCATCCGGCTGCTCTCGAGATAGACCTCGAGCTGCACGTTGAATGCGTCCTGGCCGGATGAGGGCGATTGCAGATAGGGAAGGGGAGCCGGATCGCCTGCAGGCCGCGGCGCGATGGCAACTCGATAGGGCGCGAGAGCAGCGAGCGGAACGATCCACGGTGAGATGCTGGTCGCAAAATTCTTGGCCAGAAAAGGGCCGAGCGGCTGGTACTCCCACGCCTGCATGTCGCGAGCGGACCAGTCATTGACGAGGCACAGCCCGAAGATGTGCGATTCCGCTTCGCCGATGGGGATCGGTTGCCCCAGCAGGTTGCCGTGACCGATAAAGGCACCGATCTCAAGTTCAAAGTCGAGCGAAGATGTGGGCGCGAAACGCGGTTCTGCGTTGCCCGCGCGAATCTGGCCGGACGGCCGGTGGACCGGCTGGCCGCTAAGCACGATGGAAGACGCGCGTCCGTGATAGCCGATGGGGACGTATTTGTAATTCGGCAGGAGGGGATTGTCGGGCCGGAAAAGCTTACCAACCCGCGTGGCGTGATGAATGGAGGCGTAGAAGTCCGTGTAGTCGCCGATGGCGACGGGCATGACCATCGCAAGTGCGTCGAGCGGCTGCAGGTGAGGTTCGATGCGCCGCCGAAGTGTGCCATCGGCTCGCTCCGCGTCCAGCAAGCCGGCAATCGCGCTTCTGAGACTCGCCCATGCTGAAGGGCCAAGAGTCATGAGCGCATTCAGCGTTTCGCTTTGGCACGCATCGATGGTTTCCGCGCCGAGCGAAGCGAACAGCCCGGATTCTGCGCAACGGAAGAGGTCGAGCGCCTTATCGCCGATGGCCACGCAGAGATGGACCATGTTCCCGTGCCGGTATGCACCGTAGGGTAGATTTTGCAAAGGGAAATCACAGCGAGAGTCGTTGGCGGCATCAATCCAGCTTCTTTGAGTCAGCGCCATCCAAGAGCCTCCAGCTCATCCATCGGTTCAGTAAAGGAACAAGAACCAATGCTCATCAGAAAGCATTGGCGAACTTCCCGCAGCAGCGCTTTGGGCCACCGATGGTCACGCCACTGGATGCAATCGGGCGCAATCGTCCATTCCGCCGGATCTTCTTCGAGCAGGACTGCCTCTGCCTGATGCACACTTCCGCCCAAGTGTAGCAGCGCGGCGGCAGAAAGAAGATTGATGAAGCCATGCATTCTGGTGAGTGCACTGTTCGGTTCGTACGTGAGCGGTTGAATCGACCGCAGAGGATGGTGCAGTCCGGCCGTGGCTTTGAATTTGAGTCGGTGATGTGCCACGGCATGTAGCGTCTCTGCTAGCAGCTGCGGTGCCGGGAAGGCCGCATCCATGACGCCTCCGAGCCGCAGTTTGACGCGGCCCTCTGCGTTGGCTATCGCGGGGAGAAGCGTACTCGTCGATGAGTCGAGCGGGATCTCAAAGTAGCGGATCGTCCCGGCAGGAAGCATTTCCTGAATGGAACGAATCTGCTTGGCAGACGAGACTTTCACCTCGATCATCTGAATACGCAGACCATCTCGCTGAAGCTGCTCAATTTCATACCACGGCGCATCAAAGGGGCCGGTGAGGCTTAATGGGAACTGGGCAGGTGAATGCGGAATCGAACGCAGAGCATCGAGATGACTGAAAGAGAGCACGAAACATGCAAGCACCTCGGCATGGGGTCCCGAAGCGTACTGCTGATAGTTTTCTATGGCCGCACGCACGGAAAGATGTGCGGGCGGAAAGAGGCCCGCATAATCCAACAGCCCGTGCAGCGCGGCATCGAGCGCGGTTCCTATTTGCGCGACTTGCCTGCTGCCGGGTTCACGAAGTGCTTCTTGAGTCCTTGCCAGCATTCGAAATACTCGTGTTGCAGAATGCGTGTCTGCATTGCGAAAGCGGTGGGGTGCACGACCAGTTGGGTCTCAAACATGAAGGCCAGTGTGTTGTCGAGATAGTGGGGCTTCAACTCTGCGCGGGTCGCGCGCTCATAGGTCTCTGCATCGGGTCCGTGCCCGGCCATGCAGTTGTGCAGGCTGGCGCCGCCGGGAAGAAATCCCTCTGCTTTGGCATCGTAGGCGCCAAAGACAAGGCCCATGAACTCGTTCATCAGGTTGCGATGGAACCAAGGAGGGCGGAAGGTATGCTCCGCGACCATCCAGCGCGGTGGAAAGATGGCGAAGTCGCAGTTTGCTGTGCCGGCAACAGTAGACGGCGAGCTGAGAACTGTGAAGATGGAAGGGTCTGGGTGGTCAAAGGAGACCGTGTTGATGCAGTTGAAGCGCGCAAGGTCATACTTATAGGGCGCGTAGTTGCCGTGCCATCCAACCACGTCGAGCGGGGAATGATCGATGGAGGCCGACCAGAGCTTTCCCATGAATTTTGCGGTGATGCGGAAGTCGCCGTCGCGGTCCTCAAAGGCTGCTACGGGATACAGAAAATCGCGCGGATTGGCGAGACCATTCGCGCCGATGGGTCCAAGGTCGGGGAGACGAAACGGCTGGCCGTAGTTTTCGCAGATATAACCGCGTGCTTGTTTCTCCGCGAGCACGACGCGAAATTTAATTCCGCGAGGAATGACGCAGAGCTCGCCAGGGCCGGCTTCAAGAATGCCCATCTCAGTGTGGAAGTGAAGCCGGCCAAGCTGTGGAACGATCAGCAGCTCACCGTCGGCACAATAGAAGTAGCGATCTTGCATGGAGGCATTCGCCGCGTAGAGATGAATTGCGACTCCCGTTTGCAGCGCAGGATCGCCATTGCCGCCATAGGTTACGATGCCATCGACGAAGTCGGTTGGCGCTTCAGGCAGAGGAAGCGGATCCCAGCGGAGCTGGTTGGGTGTGGCCGCTGTCTCGTGAAATGGCCCGCTGCGCATGTGCAGAGACGGGAGAGGTTCGTAGGGCTTATGTGTGACCGAGGGGCGAATGCGATAGGTCCACGTGCGGCGGTTCAGGTTGCGCGGCGCAGTAAAGGCAGAGCCGCTCATCTGCTCAGTGTATAAGCCGAGGGGATGCCTCTGAGGCGCATTCTGGCCGATGGGCAAAGCGCCTGCAACAGCCTCCGTTGAGAGTTCATTTCCGAACCCGGATTGATACCGGATGTCAGTGGTCATTATGTCTCCCTCTCACAACTGGCCTGCGAGCGCGCGCTTTTCTGCTGCGTGCATGGCCTCGTAGATCTGGTCAAAGCTGCGGACGGCGAACAAGAGCTTGTGCAACTCATCCACCTTTACGGGAGTGGCTAGGACTTCGTCCAGAGAAAAATCGCGAATCGCGCAATGGCCACCGATGACGTTGAGGCACTCGCCGTGAGAACTGATGAGGCCACTGCCATATACTTTGATCGCGTTGTCCTGGCGAATGACCCCGAACTCAACCGTGTACCAGAAGAGGCGGCCAAGCTTTTCGAGGAGGACGGGACTGGTGATCGCGGAGCACACGCGGCCGTAGTGTTCGAGGAAGTCAGCGAAGACCGGATGCGCATGCATGGGCACATGGCCGAAGACATCATGGAAAATGTCCGGTTCGGGTGTGTACTCCATCGCGTCGCGGCTGCGCAGCCATGTTGTGGTGGGGAAGCGCCGTGTCGCCAGCATCTCAAAAAATGCCGGCGCCGGCAGAAACCCGCTGACTGGCGTTGAGCGCCAGCCGGTGCGTGGCGCGAGTCGAGCGCTGACTGCGGCAAGGTCGGGAAGGCGGTCACGCTGCAAACCGATGATACCGAAGCCGTCCAGGTATTCGCGGGCAGCGTGTTGTTCGATCTCGGGTAGGACGCGCCCCACTAACTCTGCCCAGATGGCATGCTGCTCCGTCGTATAGGATTGGTAATCCTGCGCGATGATGAACGTCGATGCGGGAGAGTCGAGTGTTGTGGTCATTTCAGTCGTCTCCCACGATTACAGGTTGCCGCGCGCCATCTGTTCCCGCTCGATGGCTTCGAACAGCGCCTTGAAGTTGCCCTTACCAAAGCTGCGACTGCCCTTGCGCTGGATAATCTCGAAGAACAGTGTGGGGCGGTCTTCCACAGGGCGAGTGAATATCTGCAGCATGTAGCCTTCGTTGTCCCTGTCCACCAGAATGCCGAGTTCTTCGAGCTTGTCGATGGGCTCGTCGATGCTCCCGACGCGCCCCTGCAACTCGGTGTAATAGTTGTGAGGCACATGGAGGAATTCGATGCCCTGATCGCGCATGGCGGTGACCGTGTGCAGGATGTCGTTCGTGGCGAGCGCGATGTGTTGCACGCCCGGACCGCCGTAAAAATCGAGATACTCTTCCACCTGCGACTTCCTGCGGCCTTCCGCCGGCTCGTTGATGGGGAACTTCACGTACCCGTTTCCGTTGGCCATGACCTTGGACATGAGCGCGGAGTATTCCGTTGAGATGTCGCGATCGTCAAAGTGCTGGTAGAGCGAGAAGCCCATCACACTTGCGTAAAAGTCCACCCAGCGATCCATTTCGTGCCAGCCCACATTGCCGACCATATGATCGATGTGAAGAAGGCCGACAGGGCGCGCAATGGGATCGTAATCGATGGCGCGGAAGCCGGGAAGAAATGGGCCGCTGTAGGCGGTGCGCTGAACGAAGGTGTGAATTGTGTCGCCGTAGGTGGCGATGCTGGAGAGGATGACGGATCCGTGCTCGTCTTCCAGCACGAAAGGCTCGGCTACGCTGCGGGCGCCGCGGCGCGTCGTTTCCCGCCATGCGCTGCTGGCGTCATCGACCCAAAGCGCGATGGCGCGCACTCCGTCGCCGTGGCGTTGCACATGGGACGCAACCGGGCTGTCGCTGCGCAACGCGGTGGTGAGAACAAAACGCACCTTGCCCTGCTGAAGGACATAGGAGGCGCGATCCCGCTGGCCAGTCTCAGGCCCGGAGTAGGCGACGAGAGACATGCCCATGGCTGCGCGATAAAAGTGGGCAGCCTGGCGTGCGTTGCCCACGTAGAACTCAACGTGGTCGGTTCCTTTGAGCGGCAGAAAGTCTGCCGTAGGGGAGCACGACTGTCTTTTAGAAAGAGACATGGTGTCCGCAGCGACGGACACGCTAGAACTGCTCATGCCAACTCCTCCTTCGCCGCGGATGCATGGGGAAACGCGCGCATCTTGGGCCACCGATTGGCAACGATGCAAGCATAGGTCTGCAGAGCAGAGGCGGAGAATGGAGATTGAAAGAAAAATCGCCAGCGGAACCTAAGGAGATTAAGCATAATAAGAAGACGGCTTAAGGAATGCAGGGAAATGATGCATAAGACTGATCCATCCCACGTTGAACTGGATGCAATTGCATGGAAGATTCTGGAGCATTTGCAGCAAAATGCGCGCGTATCCTTCGCGGAACTGGGCAGAAAGGTCGGCCTCTCCACGCCAGCCGTGGCCGAGCGCGTGCATCGCCTGGAAGAGGCAGGCGTCATCACGGGCTATCATGCACTCGTCAATCCGGCGCGACTCGGCGTTCCGATTCACGTTCTGGTGCGGCTTACGATTCCTGGCGGCGATCTGCAGGTAAGCCGGGCGGTGACTGCGATCAAGGACCTGCCCGAGATTAATCGCTGCCATCGCATCACGGGTGATGAGTCATTCATCCTTGAGGCGCACGTGGTGTCAATCCGGCATCTGGAGTCGCTCATTGATAAGCTCTCCGCGCTGGGCGCAACGTCCACTTCGACAGTGCTCTCGTTGCCCGTGGAGCGCCGCGAGTATCTTGCAAGGCAGATTGAAGCCTTTCAAAAATTTCAGTAGCATCGTGAGCGGCAGTCAGCATAGAAACACGCGGCAGTGGAGCTGAGTATGGGGTCGATGAGTGGGCCGGGTGCCGGGCTGAATAAGCTGTGGCCTAACGCGAAAAGTGCACTGGATGGACTGGTGCGAGATGACATGCTACTAGCGATTGGCGGCTTCGGGCTGTGCGGGATTCCGGAGTTGCTGATTCTGTCGCTGCGCGATTCAGGCGTCCGCGGGCTGACCATCGCCAGCAACAATGCAGGCGTAGATGACTGGGGTCTGGGACTGTTGCTGGCGACGCGACAGGTGAAGAAGATGATCTCTAGTTATGTGGGTGAGAATGGGGAATTCGAAAGGCAGTTTCTCGCGGGCGAGTTGGAGGTCGAGTTCTCTCCGCAAGGAACGCTGGCCGAGAGGATGCGTGCCGGCGGCGCGGGAATTCCGGGTTTTTACACGCGGACCGGCGTGGGAACCGTGATTGCCGAAGGCAAGGAGCACAAGGACTTCGACGGTGTGACGCACATTCTGGAGCATGGTATTCGGGCCGATCTGGCGCTGGTAAAAGCGTGGAAGGCGGATACTCACGGCAACCTGATCTATCGACGCACGGCGCGCAACTTCAATCCGCAGGCGGCAACATGCGGGCGCGTGACCGTTGCGGAAGCAGAGATTGTGGTCCCTGCCGGTGAACTCGATCCGGACGAGATTCACACGCCGGGCATCTTTGTGCAGCGCGTGGTGCACAATCCGCATCCCGAAAAGCGCATTGAGCGCAGAACGATTCGCGAGGACTAGACCTGTGGCATGGAACAGGAACCAGATGGCGGCGCGCGCGGCGCAGGAGCTGCGTAACGGCTTCTATGTGAATCTCGGCATTGGCATTCCGACGCTGGTGGCAAACCATATCCCTGCAGGCATGACTGTCATTCTGCAGTCTGAAAATGGTCTGCTCGGAATGGGCCCGTTTCCGCGCGTCTCTGAAGTGGATGCGGACCTGATTAATGCAGGCAAAGAGACGGTGACGTTTGTGCCGGGAGCTGCCACTTTCTCAAGCGCGGACTCGTTCGGGATGATCCGTGGTGGACACATCGACCTTGCAATTCTCGGGGCGATGCAGGTTTCCGAAAGAGGCGATCTCGCCAACTGGATGATTCCCGGGAAGCGTGTGAAGGGAATGGGCGGTGCGATGGATCTGGTGGCAGGCGTGCAGCGCGTTCTGGTTGTCATGGAGCACAACACTCCGGATGGTGGCGCAAAGCTGCTGCGCTCGTGCACACTGCCGCTCACAGGTGCTGCTGTCGTGCATCGTGTGATTACCGATTTGTGTGTGCTGGACGTAACCGCGGCCGGTTTTGAGGTCATTGAACTAGCCGACGGCGTGACTCGTGCGCAGGTGGAAGAGAAGACCGATGCGCCGGTTCGTTTCCGCTTGAGTGCGGCAGATTTGACATCTCACTCAGCCCAATGAGGCTTGCGCTTTTGCAGAAATGCCGCAATGCCCTCGCGAAAGTCCTCCGTGTCGCGCGCGTACGCGTTCGCATCCATTGCCAGCGTGATGGCGGTATCGAGCCACGACTTGTTCTGAGCGGCCAATAGACGTTTGGTCGCGCCGAGGGACTGCGGACTGTTTGCCAGAAGAGACTGAACAAGTTCGTCGACGCGCGATTGGAGAGCATCCAGCGCAACAACTTGCGTGACGAGTCCGAGCGTGAACGCCTCTCCCGCTGTGAAGAGCCTTGCCGAGAGCAGCAGATCGCGGCTGCGTTTGTCGCCAATCTGCAGCGCAAGGAAAGCAGAGACAAGCGCTGGCACAAATCCGATGCGCGCCTCCGTAAATCCGAACCTCGCCGCGGGCGTTGCAAGCGTGAAGTCGCAGACCATGGCGAGTCCTGTGCCGCCTGCGATGGCAGGTCCATGAACGGCAGCAATGGTGGGCAGTGGCAATTCATATAACGTGCGAAAGAGGCGTGCAATTCGTTCGGCATCGTTCCGATGCTCGGCGGGAGACTTGTCGTGCATCGATTGCAGCACGGTGAGGTCAAGACCGGAGCAGAAGGCCTCGCCTGCTCCGGAGAGAACAACGACCCGCATGTCCTGTTGCTCGGCATCTTCCAGCGCGGCAATGAGCTCCAATTGCATCTGGGGAGTCATCGCATTGCGCCGTTCCGGCCGGTTCAACACAATTCTGCGTACGCGGGCTGCATCCTCGATCTGAATCGTCGTGTACTCCAAGATTCCTCCTGAGATGTCTTCGCTTTACCGGCGTGGCTGCGTGCCAAATGCAGGAGGTCCCGCAGAATAATCCTTCGCGATGCTCTGGCTCTCCTGCAGGAGCGAGTCCATGCCGGCGATGGAAGGCAATGCCGCACCCTCTTCACGGAGGGCCTCGATGAGCACCTCGGTGGGGATATTGCCCATCAGGGCATCCTGCGCGAACGGGCAGCCGCCGAGTCCGCCAAGGGCCCCGTCGAACCGGCGGCATCCTGCTCGATACGCGGCCCGAATATGCGCAGGCGCGTCTATAGGCCGGGCATGCAGATGGACGCCAATCTCGAGGTTGGCATATGCAGCAAGCACGGCGCTCACGGTCTCTGCAATGCGCTCCGGTGAGGCGATGCCGACCGTGTCTGCGAGCGAAATCTGGTGTACGCCGCTCTCGGCCAGCACATCGCATGCGCTCACGACTTCATCCGCGCTCCATGCCTCACCGTATGGGTTGCCGAAGGCCATGGAGATGTAGGCAACGACGTTGCGCTCCGCTTCGTCGGCCTTTGTGACCACCGCTTCCAGCGCCTCAACGCATTCCTCCAGCGACTGATGTTGATTGCGGCGCAGGAACTCGGAAGAGATCGAATAAGGAAAGCCGAGTGTCTGGACCGAACCGGTTGCAATGGCGCGCTCTGCCCCTTTTTCATTGACCACGATCCCGATGATCTCGACATTACGGGGAGGCGCAAGCAATTCGAGCACTGTTTCCGAGTCTGCCATTTGCGGCACCGCTTTGGGTGAGACAAAGCTCACCGCATCGATGTGGCGGAAACCCGCGTCAATAAGGTGACGCAGGTAGGATGCCTTCAAGGTCGAAGGAATCTGCGCAGCCAGCCCCTGCCATGCATCACGCGGGCACTCGATGAGTTTGATTTGCTCCTGCATGGAATCGTCCTTTGGCGGGCTCTCGTGCATTTAACCTCGCGAGGGATAGACCTTGAGAATCTCGCGGCCAATCACCATGCGCTGAATTTCGCTTGTCCCTTCGCCGATGGTGCAGAGTTTCACGTCGCGGTAGAACTTCTCTACAGGATAGTCCTTGATAAATCCATATCCGCCGAAGAGCTGCACCGCGTCGTCGCAGATGCGAACCGCGACCTCGCTGGAAAAGAGCTTGGCCATCGAGGATTCACGCGTGACTTTGCGGCCTGCGTCCTTCAGCACTGCCGCGCGCTGAGTGAGAAGACGGGCCGCGTCCAGTTCCGTCGCCATGTCGGCCAGCTTCCATTGAATGCCCTGAAACTCTGCGATTGCTTTACCGAACTGACGGCGCTCTTTCACGTACTTCGTAGCGGCATCCAATGCGCCGCGTGCAATGCCCAATGCCAGCGCTGCAATGGAGATGCGCCCACCATCAAGCACGCGCATGGCGTCGATAAAGCCTTCGCCCTCCGCGCCGAGCAGGTTCTCAGCGGGAATCTCGCAATCCTCAAAGATAAGCTCGCTCGTATCGCTTGCGCGCAGGCCGAGCTTGTTCTCTTTTTTACCGGGTCTGAAGCCCTTTGTCCCTTTCTCCACGATGAACGCGGACAAGCCGTGTGTGCCTTTGCTCCGGTCAGTCACTGCAATGACCACGGCGACATCGGCGTAGTGGCCGTTGGTGATGAACGTCTTATTGCCGTTGAGAATGTAGCGGTCACCTTTTCTCACTGCCGTTGTGCGGGCTCCGCTGGCGTCGGATCCCGACCCAGGCTCCGTCAGACCCCAGGCGGCAAGCCATTCACCGCTCGCGACGCGCGGAATGTACTTCCGCCGCTGCACTTCATCGCCGGCGAGGAAGATATGGTTACTGCCCAGAGAGTTATGTGCGGCGACCGTGATGCCGATCGAGCCATCGATGGCGGAGAGCTCTTCGATGGCAAGCGCATAATCCACGTAGCCAAGCCCAGCGCCGCCGTATTCGGGCGGAAAGATGATGCCGAGCAGTCCCATGGCGCCCAACTTCTTTACCGTGTCGAGTGGAAAGGTGCTCGCTTCATCCCATGTCATGATGTGCGGCGCAATCTCGCGCAGGGCAAATTCGCGAATCTCCTTCCGAAGCTGCTCCTGCTCCTCGGTCAGGATGAATGGGTAGAGCGATTGTTCGGATTGGGTTGCGACATTCATTAAGATGCTCCTTCAATGTTCAGGAAGAGATCCAGCTTGCGGCTTTGCAATCTCGATCTGTCCTCAAATCCATTCCGATCGGCTGCGAAGATGCGCATGGGTTCAGGTTTGCAGCACTCCCGGATTAAAACGCGGCACGTCTGGATTCAGTGCGCAGGCATCAAGCGCGGCGATGAGTACGTCCCGCGTCTTCGCCGGGTCGATAATCGCGTCAATCCACAGGCGCGCTGCGCCGTACCGTGGGTCGGCCTGCTCATCGTACGATGCGCGAATCTCATCCTGCAGCGCCTGGCGTTCTTTCTCGGTCAGTGTCTTGCCGCCGCGCTCCATCTGCCGCGCGCGAACCTCTGTGAGGGTGTTGGCCGCCGAAGCGCCGCTCATTACGGAGTAGCGCGCAGTTGGCCAAGCGAAGAGAAAGCGCGGATCGTAGGCCTTGCCGCACATTGCATAGTGGCCCGCGCCAAAGCTGCCGCCAAGGATGACAGTAATCTTTGGAACGACGCTCGTGCTCACGGCGGAGACCATTTTGGCGCCGGCGCGGATGATGCCGGACCATTCGGCATCTTTACCGACCATGAAACCGTTCACGTCATGCAGAAAGACGAGCGGCATAAGGTTCTGGTTGCAATCCATGATGAAGCGGGCAGCCTTCTGTGCGCCTTCGGTATAGATGACGCCGCCTACCTCGATGCGCTTTGCTCCTGCAGCGGGACCCATGGCTACGGTCTGCATTTGGTTGGTCTTCTGATTGGCCACGATGCCGACGGCGTATCCGCCGATGCGCGCGTAGCCGCAGAGCACAGTGCGTCCGAAATCTGCCTTGTACTCGTCGAACTCGCTGCGATCCACGATGCGGGCAATGACCTCTCGCATTTCGTAGACGTTGCTTGCACCGGGTGTGGGGTTGAGCAACCCGTACAGTTCATCTGCCGGATAGAGCGGTGCATCCCGCTGCGGGTCAAAATCAGCCCGAGAGAATGTGGGGGCTTCAGGCTTGCATCGCGAGCCGAACTTGTCAACAAGCGAGCGCATGCGTGCGATGCAATGTGCATCATCCGGCTCCTTGAAGTCCACAGTGCCAGAGACTTCAGCATGCATCGTTGCTCCGCCCAGATCCTCGGCTTCTGTCTTCTGGCCAATTGCGGCCTGCACGAGTGAAGGGCCCGCGAGAAAGAGTCCGGAGCCTTCTGTCATGAGCACAGTGTCCGTCATCACAGGCAAATACGCTCCGCCCGCGACGCACATGCCCATGATGGCCGTAATCTGTGGAATGCCCAGCGAACTCATCACTGCGTTATTGCGGAACACACGCCCGAAGTCGTCGGTATCAGGAAAGACATCTTCCTGCAAAGGGAGAAAGACTCCGGCGGAATCGACGAGGTAGAGCGTCGGAATGCGGTTGTCGAGAGCAATGTTCTGGGCGCGCAGGACCTTCTTAGCGGTCATCGGAAAGAACGCGCCGGCCTTCACGGTGGCGTCGTTGGCGATGATCATGCAGAGCCTTCCGCTGACGCGGCCTATCCCTGTGACAACGCCTGCGCCGGGAGCGCCGCCGTACTCGCCATACATGCCGTGCGCCGCCCACAGACCAAGTTCGAGAAACTCTGTGCCTTTGTCGAGCAGCAAGTCGAACCGCTCGCGCACGGTGAGGCGTCCCTTGGAGTGCTGTGCTTCGGCGGCCTTGGCGCCTCCACCCGTGCGAAGGTCTGATTCGGTCGAGCGCAGTGTGCCCATCAGGGCCAGGAGCGCTTCACGATTGGACTGAAAGCGGGCTGAGTCTCGCTCCAGCTTTGACTCCAGCGTGTTGTCAGCTTTTGCATCCACGTTCGTTGCACCATCCGGTCAAACTTGGCGACTATACCACTTCGGACGGTATCTGAGTCCATTCGCGGGCACGTCATCATTTTCCGGGCGTTGATAAAGCGAAAAAGTAAAGGACTCGCAAAGCCTTATTTAGGCGGAACTTCAGCAAGAGCCGGGCGAGCCTCCTCTCTTCCGTGGTTCAAGGGGGAAACGGAGCAGGTTGCATCGGAGCCGGTGCCTGTCCATTCACGAGAAGTCGAAAAACGATATGATGGAAGGCGGAGAGTCTCAAAGGCGTGGTTCCTATAAGGTGACTGCGTTTGCGCGGCCGGGAGTTGTTGAAGTCGATGCAAGAGTACGCCAGGAAAGTTGAGCTGTTTGACACGAGTCTTCGCGACGGTCTGCAGCAGCCGAACCTCCAGATTTCCGTTCCGAACGCAATCGGTCTTTTGCAGCGCATGGCCGCCTTCGGGGTGCACTACGCTGAAATCGGGTTTGCCGGTGCGAATCAGTTTGTTTCAGACCTGACGCGGGCGGTAGCAACCGCAGATACAGGCAAGATGAAGCTGGCGCTATTTGGACGCTCCCGGGGACGCGGCACGCGCGTGCAAGATTGGCCGGATGTACAGTTCATCCTTCAGCGCAAGGACCACATCGGCGTTGCCGTGGTCGTGGTGAAGTCCCGGCTTCTGGATGTGGCCAAGTCGCTCGAAGCAACGCCGGACGAAAACCTTATGATGGCCTCTGAGACGATCGACTACCTGCACCAGGCCGGATTTGAAGTGATCGTAGACCTTGAGCACGCCATGGACGCCAGTTGCGGACGGTGTGAGAATGGCCGCCAGAGCGAAGAAGATCTTTGCAAGCGAAGCCGGGATTATCTGCAGAAGATTGTCGACGAGTGCGTTCGCCAACAGGTGAGCCGCATTGTTGTGTGCGACACCACGGGCGGGGCCAATCCTGAAGAAGTCACCGCATTGATGGGCGGTCTGACCAGGGATTTTCCGGCCGCCGGATTTGGCTTCCACGGGCATACCGATCGCGGTCTCGGCATCGCCAACTCGCGCGCGGCGATTCTTGCCGGCGCGGTGCAGGTGCAGGGAACGCTTCTAGGGACTGGCGAACGCTGCGGGAACGTGAATCTGACGACCGTGATTGGGAGCATGCAACTGCGCGGCGAGGCCGAATTTGTCTCAGAGCGCGCGCTTGCCGGCCTCACCAGCCTGGCTCATTCCGCGTATGCGGATTTCGGTCTCGAAGTTCCCCATGGCGCGCCCATCGTCGGACCCGGCGCCTTTGGAACATGGGCCGGCATGCACGGCAGCAGCGAGCGCAAGAATCCCGGCGCTTATCTGTGGTGCGATCCTGCGCGCGTGGGCGCAAGCCCCGTGATTGGGGTCAACAGCCAATCCGGACGCACCAACGTTGTACTTCTTTCAGAGGCGTTAGGTATCCCGCTTAATGCCACGCAGGCGCAGGCACTGATGGACGTGCATCAGGCGATGATTGAGGGCGGCGGCTTCACGTCGAGCGAGATCTCCTTCAAACTGGCCTGCATGCAGGTGCTGCAGACGCTGCCTAGTTTCTTTACGGTGAAGAGCTGGCGCGTTTTTGACGAGTCGGACGAAGCGGGGCAGCGGTTCGTGCAAGCCTTCATCACGCTTGCCATCGGCGACTCGACGGTGACGACCACGCGCGCTGAGGGTGCAGGTCCTGTGGACGCCTTGACCAAGGCACTTCGCCGCGAGCTCGAAAAGTGGTATCCCGCGCTGACACGGATGCGCCTAGGCACATTCAGCGTGACGGCGATTGACGTTTCTGCGCATGACTCGGCCGCGCATGTGCGCGTGACCGTGAGCTTCCATGCGGATGGTTTTGAGCCATGGATTACCGCAGGCGTGAGCAGCGATATGAACCAGGCGGCCCTGATGGCCATTGTGGATGGTTTTCACTACTGGCTTTTGAAGAATCCACAGTAATCATGGAGCATTCAGGCGACTTGACCCACGAGAACGAGGACCGTCTCCAGCCGCGCACATCCAGTCAAAGCGCTGGGCGCGCTGTGGTCTGCGACGAGCCCCTGGAGCAGAACGGCGCACTTTCTGGCGATGCACTTCCACTCCGGGCGATGCGGCAGGTCGCGGTCATTCACAACCCGGCATCGGGCCAGAGTTCGTCGCGGCGGGCGGGAGAGATTCGACGCATCGTTGAGATACTTTCCGCTGCGGGAATCACCGTGCATGCGATGGAAACAGATGGGCCGGGGAGCGCCGCGCGCCGCGCCGATGAGGCGATTCAACAGGGATGCGAGGCAGTCCTTGCATGTGGCGGCGATGGAACAGTGCATGAAGTTCTGCAGCGGCTCACAGGCAGCAGCACGGCTCTTGGCGTAATACCAATGGGGACGGCCAATGCTCTCGCGCAGGATCTTGGCCTGGGTCGGTCGCCAGTGCGCGCACTGGAAAAGCTACTCGATGCCGAGCCGAAGGCGGTCCCCGTAGGCTCGATCCAATCCACCGATGCGGAGGGTGCGCAGCACTCGCGCTACTTTACCGTGGCAGGCGGCGTGGGCGCCGATGCGTTGCTCATGTCACGGCTGGATGCAGGATTGAAGCGGCGCTTTGGGTATGTGCTGTATCTGGTGGAAGCGGCGCGGATCTGGATAACGAATCCTTTTCCGCTGTTCCGGGCGACGTTTCGAACCAGCGAAAGGGATAGTGAGCGCACCGAGTATGTGTCGCAAATCCTGGCTGTACGTGTCCGGTCGTTTGGCGGCGCGCTTGGCCAATTGGCCCCCGGAGCCGGTCTGCGCAACGGATCGTTGCGCCTGATGGCCTTCAAAACACGAAGCCGCTTTTTATATCTTCGCTTTCTGCTGGCCGTGCTCGCGGGCCGCCACAGCTTCTCAGGAAGAATCGAGCTACTCGATGTGGTGTCGGTTGAGTGCAGCCACAACAATGGCTCCCCTGCGAAAGTGTATGTTGAGGCGGACGGAGAGGTTCTTGGAACGCTGCCGGCACGCATGCAGATTGCCGCGGAGAAACTGCAACTCCTCATCCCACCGGGTGCGCAGCCGTAGAGTCGCTCATTGCGCACACCACTTGAAGCGCGCGCGAAGTTGCCCGTCGCGCCAGCTGCGTGCAATCATCGGAGCGCACTTCCTCTGTGGAGGCTTGGCTATGTTCAGAATCACCTTCATTGTTTGCGCCGCATGCATCGGCGGGCTGACGCTGGGCGCGCAGCAGCCGGCGTGGCAACCTGCACCCGGCCTCGAGACCATCTCAATCTGGCCCGGTGCTGCACCGGGAGCACCGCCGACCATGCCTCCTGAGGCGGATATGACCACAGCAAAAGACAAGCTGATTGCGGGCAAACCCGTGATGCGGCTGGGCAATGTGGTGAAGCCGACCTTGACGGTGTATGCGCCCAAAGGACACAACACCGGTGCGGCTGTTGTGGTCTTTCCCGGCGGCGGCTACCGCATCCTCGCCATCGATCTGGAAGGTACGGAAGTCTGTGATTGGCTCAACCGGCAGGGAATCACCTGTCTGCTGCTCAAATACCGCGTGCCGGAGACTGGCCCCTATCCAAAATCATTCGCGGCCCTGCAGGATGCGCAGAGAGCCGTGGGATTGGCGCGCGAACATGCGGCGGAGTGGCGCATCGATCCACATCGGATCGGCGTGCTTGGGTTTTCTGCCGGAGGGCATCTGGCCGCCGCGGTGAGCACGCACTACGACCATCGCCTGTATGAGCCGGTGGATGCCGCCGACCAACTCAGTTGTCGGCCTGACTTTGCCGTGGTCATTTATCCCGGCTACCTGGCGCTGGCAGACCAGAACTTCGCGCCCAACCCGGAGATTCATCCCACCGCCGACACGCCGCCGACCTTTGTGCTGCAGGCGGAAGATGACCCGGTGCACGTGGAGAACGCAGTCGTGTACTTTATGGCGCTCAAGAATGCCAAAGTGCCGGCGGAGCTACACGTGTACTCAGAGGGTGGGCACGGCTATGGGCTGCGCAGGACTGAGTTGCCCATTACCGGCTGGCCCGACCTTGTCGATACCTGGCTGCGCACCATCAAGGTGCTGCCCGCTCCCGCTCCATAATGCAAGGACAATCATCCTGATGCTCATCGGCGTTCTCACGGTTTCCGACCGCTGCTCGCAGGGCCAGTCGAAGGACACAGCTGGGCCTGCGGTTACCGCATTGCTGAGAAAAACTTGGCCCGAGGCGCAGGTAGACACGGCCCTGACACCCGACGACGAAGAGCAGATCAGTGCCCAGCTGCTCTGCTGGTGTGGGCAGAGGGCATCGTTGATTATCACGGTCGGTGGAACGGGCCTTGGGCCGCGTGACCGTACTCCTGAGGCGACAAGGCGCGTGCTGGAGCGGCAGGCTCCCGGACTGGCCGAAGCGATGCGCGCCATTGGCGCCGAGCGGAATCCGTATGCGTGGCTGTCGCGTGGCGTCGCGGGGTTGCGCGGCGAGAGCCTGATTCTGAATCTGCCTGGAAGCCGCCGCGGAGCAGTAGAGAGTCTTGCCGCGGTGCTGCACCTGGTGCGCCATGGATTGCAGGTGGCGGCGGGCGCGCAGACACATCCCTGAATGCATTTGTGAACTGGAGAGATGAGGTGCCTTGCCCATGACCGAAGAAGCAAACGCTTACCGCAATCGCGCATGGACCGCATCTGCAATTGCTGCTTGAAGCAGGTTGCATTCGGAAAAAGCTGCAATAAATCAGCACTTTCTCGTCGTTGTCTCGTGGAACTACTCTCCGGCTTTCCCAGAGAAACAAGAGAAAAGAAGGAGTATGATTGCATCCGTGAGTCATTCCAGAAATCAGTCCTCAGAGCGAAAGCGCCCCGGTTCCGTGAGCATTCGTGATGTGGCCCAGCGTGCTGGGGTTTCGATTGCCACCGTCTCTCGCGCTGTGAACCGGATCCCCACCGTGGACCCGGAGCTGGCGCGGCGTGTCTGGAAGGCCATCGACGAGGTCGGTTATCTGCCGAACACGCAGGCTCGCGCGTTAGTTTCGGGGCGCAGCCACCTGCTGGGCCTCATCGTCTCCGAAATCACCAACCCATTCTTCCCAGAGCTGGTGCAGGAGTTTGAAAACCTGGCCACGGCGCAGGGTTACGAGGTGCTGATCGGCTCCACGAACTACGATTCCGCGCGCACGGAGAGCCTGATGCGCCGACTGCTGCAGCGCAACGTGGATGGAGTTGCCGTCATGACCTTTGGCGTGGAAGAAGACCTGGTGAAGAAGCTGGTGGAACGCGAGTTTCCTCTTGTCTTTGTCGATGCGGGACCGGGCCTCCCGAACATCCATGTGCTGAAGGTGGATTATGCGGAGGGGATTCGGCAGGGAGTGCAGCACCTGGCCGCGCTCGGTCACAGAAAGATTGCCTTCATCAGCGGCCCGCTCGAACAGCGCTCGCCCAGGGTGCGCCGTGAGGCCTTTTTGCGGGCAATGACCGAGATCGGAATTCATGTGCCGGCGGAGCATCTTGTGGAAGGCACGCACACCATGGAGGGCGGCATCGCGGCAATGGAGCGGCTCCTGGAGCGGGGCGATCTGCCGACTGCCGTAATGTGCTCGAACGATATGACCGCCATCGGGGCGCTGCATGCCATCTACCGGACTCCGCTGAAGGTGCCTCAGGACATCTCCGTCGTGGGCTTCGACGATATCCATCTGGCCCAGTTCATGCTGCCCCCACTCACGACCGTGCAGATGTCCTGCAAGTCTCTGGCGGCTGCGGCCATTGAGGCGCTGCGCGCAGGCATCGAGCCGGATCACCCCAAAGCGAAGCAGAAGGAGTGGCCCATCTCGACCCAAATTGTGGTGCGGCAGTCCACGGCGTTCCCGCCGGGGAGCCTGCCAGCCAGAATGAACAAAGAGCCAGCACGCCCGACCAAGCCGAGGGCCTGATACGGTCCGTTCCGGTCGCCGTCTCCTCGCCTTCGGCTACCTTTCATCGGATGAAGGTTTGGACGAATCTGTGTAACGCCAAGGGCAGGATTCGTGTCTAATGAGGCGAGTGGATTCTTCCCCCCACGCGAGGTCGTCTTATGCTTATCGGCAAACCAACTTTAATTCCGTCTTCGGAAATTACTCCCAAAGATCAATACCTGAATCGTCGGCGGTTCCTGCGAGGAGCTGCATCAGGGCTGGCTGCGGCAGGAGCAGTTGCGCTGGGTATCCGCAGCTTAGCCGACGTGTTTTCTCCGGGAACAAGCGTCTTCGCAGGGACCAAGCTGCAGACCGTTCCCAGTCCTTTGACGACGACGGGCGAACAGCTCACCAGCTATCAGGATGTCACGACGTTCAACAACTACTACGAATTTGGCGTGCAGAAGAACGAGCCGGCGCAGAATGCGGGTGCGCTGCCCACAGCGCCTTGGTCAATCCGCGTGGATGGGCTGGTGAAAGAGCCGAAGACCTTCGACATTGAAGCGCTCTTGAAGCTGCGGCCTCTGGAGGAGCGTGTCTATCGGCATCGCTGTGTCGAGGCATGGAGCATGGTCATCCCGTGGGTGGGATATTCGTTGTCGGAATTCATCAAGCAGTGCGAGCCGTTGAGCAACGCCCGCTATGTGCAGTTCCTCTCTTACTATGATTCGCGTGTCGAAAGGTGGGCGTCGCAGACAACGATTCAATGGCCTTACTCCGAGGGCTTGCGGATGGATGAGGCAATGAATCCGCTCGCTCTGCTCACCTTCGGGCTTTATGGCGAGGTGCTGCCCAACCAGAATGGGGCGCCGGTCCGAATTGTGGTTCCCTGGAAGTACGGTTTCAAGTCCGCGAAATCAATTGTGCGGGTGAGGTTCGTGGATCGCCAGCCGCCGACCACATGGAACGAGCAGGCACCCAATGAGTACGGCTTCTACTCCAACGTCAATCCCAACGTGGATCATCCGCGCTGGAGCCAGAAGGTTGAGCGCCGCATTGGTCTGCCCTTCTATGCACAGCGCCGCACCACACTGATGTTCAACGGCTACGGAGACCAGGTCGCCTCCCTCTATGATGGTATGAATCTGAAGAGGGATTTCTGATTGCGCTCGTGTCTGCGCAGTCTTTTCCAAACGCGATGAAGCGCTCAACTATTGTCCTGATCAAAGTTATTGTCTGGGCTGCATGCCTTGGTCCGCTGGCGTGGCTGGTCGCTCATGCCGTGTCCAACACGCTGGGACCCGACCCCACGGAGACCATCACCTTTACCACTGGTCTGGTGACGCTGCGCCTGCTCACCATCTCGCTCGCCATCTCCCCTCTGCGGAGGCTGTTTCCGAAGCTCGCCTGGCTCATTCGCTTTCGGAGGCTTCTGGGCCTGTTTGCCTTCTTTTATGCAACGCTTCATCTTGCCACGTGGATTGCGCTGTATGCGGGGTTCGACCTGCACGCGATGGAAGCGGACGTGGTCAAGCGGCGCTACATCACCGTGGGTATGCTGGCGTGGCTGCTGTTGCTGCCGCTCGCAGCCACATCCACGAACTGGGCGATCCGCAAGCTCGGTGGGGCGCGCTGGAACCGGCTGCACAAGCTGGTCTATGTTGCTGCTGTCTGTGGCGTGATTCATTACTGGTGGCAGGTGAAGCCTGGTGTGCTCACGCCTATGACCATCACGATGATTCTTGGAGGCCTGCTTCTCGCGAGGCCGGTTCTGGCCCTTGCGCAGCGGCGCAAGCCGACGCCGGCGGCGAAAGCGGCGCGTGTGTAGCCGTCAGCCGTTATGCGCCTGCGCGGCGAGCGCCACAGGGCGAAAGCTCCTGCGATGCAGAGGCGTGGGACCCAGACTCTGGAGGGCGGCGATGTGGGCCGGGCAGGGATAGCCCTTGTGCTTTGCCAGCCCATAGCCGGGGTACTCGCGGTCGAGCGTGACCAGCAGCTGATCTCGGTGGACCTTCGCCAGCACGCTGGCCGCGGCGATGGAAAGGCTCGTGGCGTCCCCTTTGATAATGGCCATCTGTGGGCCACTCCACGCTATGGTGTCGCGGCCGTCTATCAGCAGGAAATCCGGGCAGGGCAGCAGCTGGCTGACCGCATCGCGCATGGCCAACAGCGAAGCCTGGCGGATATTAATTCGATCAATGGTGGCGGCATCGACCGCGGCGACCGCCCAACTCAGCGCCACCGCGCGGATCTCCTCTGAAAGACGTTCCCGCTGGTTCTCACGCAGTTGTTTCGAGTCGTTGAGTCCGGCGAGGCTGCAACCCATGGGCAGGATGACTGCGGCTGCGACCACCGGGCCGAAGAGCGGGCCCCTGCCTACTTCATCCACGCCGGCAATGGATTGCGCGCCGCGCTCTTTCGCCTTGTCCTCAAACTTCCATCCACATGCGGATGCAGCAGCCATAAGCGCAGTATAAAGAGCAGACCCCCCAGCCAAGGGCCGGAGGGTCTGGACGTTGAAAGGAAGGTAGGGGCTACGCCTTCGCCGCGACGTGCTCGACTTCCTTGAGGCGGGCAGCCTTGCCGCGGAGACCGCGAATGTAGAAGAGCTTGGAGCGGCGCACCTTGTAGCTGCGCACCTTCTCAATCTTGTCGATCACCTTGGAGTTGAAGGGAAAGATGCGCTCGACGCCCTGGCCAAAGCTCATCTTGCGAACTGTGAAGGTTCCCTGTGCGCCGCGGTTAATGGCGATCACAAGGCCCTCAAAGGCCTGGAGGCGTTCCTTGTCGCCTTCCTTGATCTTTACCTGAACACGAATCTGGTCGCCGGGAACAAACTCCGGCAAATCGGTGCGCTTGAGCTTGTCGGCCAGGCGCTGCATCACTGGATGAATAGACATGGTTTCTTCCTGCGTTTGAACTCAGAGTTTTCAGTTTATCAGAGAAACGTCCTCGAATGCGAACCTGCCAGAGCATGTAGCAGGGTACGGTGGCAGTTTGTCCGGTGCTGAAAAAGATGGATCAGTGCAGCCACGGCAAGAACAACTTGGTTCCAGACTGATATTCGAGAAACTCATCCTGAAAAATATCGGCCAGGATGAGGTCGTCTGCGGTGGCGCGGAGATCGACCCCAAGAATGACAAAGAACATACCGGCAAACATCCAGAGCCACCAACTAAGGGCCGTGGCGGTGGCGAAAGCCTGAACGATCAGGGCAGTGTACACGGGATGACGCACAATGCTATGAAGCCCAGTCCGGGGCAACTGAGGACGCATGCAATCGGCCGGCGACCAGCGTGCGCCGCGCGTGGAAATCATCGCCCATATGCTAAGAAGGCATGAGAGGGCAGCCAGGCCGATGGAGATTTCGAGACTGGCTGCAGAGAGATGCGCCCCCGGGGGCCAGTAGGGGATCAGGAGAATTGCCAATCCCGCCACGATGAGAACGGTTCCCCATCTGGCTTCAGTCGGCCTGCCGCCCAGATCGCGCACCCGGGTCCATGGGCGTGCCTTGACCAGTGCGACGAGAAACACGATCCAACTCATTGCCAAGCCCGAATCAACAATCACCCTGAACTGCATGGCCATGCTTTCATTCAAAATTTGATCGGATTCTCCCGAGCACCTTACGATCTTCATCGGTCAGAACGGCGCGTTCCAGCAGATCTGGCCGGTTTTGCAGCGTTTTGCGAAGCTGTTGCTCCCGCCTCCAGCGGCGAATCTGACTGTGGTCGCCACTGAGAAGAACTTCGGGTACCTCTACGCCGCCAAACTCCGCGGGCCTCGTGTAATGCGGGTAGTCGAGCAGGCCGCCTGCGCCATGTTGAGAGCGCGGAACGCCCGATGCATTGGCGGCCAACTCGGCGTCTGGCACGCCAAAGCTCTCGTACTCCCTTGAAGCTTCGTTGCCAAGCACTCCAGGCAGGTTGCGCATGGTGGCGTCAATGACCACAGCCGCGGCTAGTTCGCCGCCGCTTAAAACATAATCGCCGATCGAGAGCTCGATATCGCAATAGAGCTGATTAATGCGCTCGTCGATGCCTTCGTAGCGCCCGCAGAGCAGGACGATGCGCTCGGCGGTGGCGAAGTTGCGCGCCATGGCCTGGGTAAATGGCCGGCCCTGCGCCGAGAGCAGGACGACCTTGGTCGCAGGCGGCGCTGGTTCGCGCTTCATGTCCGCGGCCTTTCGCGGCACTCCCAGTGATTCGAGTGCTTCCGCCAGGGGTTCCGGCTTGAGGACCATCCCCTCGCCGCCGCCGAAAGGGCGGTCGTCCACGGTGCGATGCCAGTCGTGTGCAAATGCCCTCAAATCATGTACTTGGATCTGAATCAGGCTGTTCGCCTGAGCTCGGCGCACCACGCCGTGGTCGAAGACTCCGGCAAAGAAGCCGGGAAAGATGGTCAGGATGTCGAAGCGCATAGAAATCTCAAATGCAAGCTGTCCGCAGGCCGCTTGCCGGCTCGGCTCAATGCACGTTATTGCTGGCCGGGTCGGTTGAGTTCAACCAATCCTTCCGGCAAGTCCATCTCGACACGCTTCGCCTCAAGGTCCAGGCGGCGCAGATAACTCCGGGCAAACGGTACAAGCACCTCTTCGGAACCATTCCGAACGATGAGCAGAGCAACCGGCCCAGCGGTCCTGTCTACATTCTGAATCACGCCGACGGTCTGAGGAGCTTCCTGAGGGGATTTTCTGTGCGCGATGTCAACGAGTGTGCACCCGATGAGATCACCGATATAGGCTTCGTCGTTGCCCAGGGAAACGCGCTGCGCGCGCGGGATGGCTACGACCAGTCCGGATAGCTCTTCGGCCGCGCTGATGGAGTCGATGCCATCAAAGTGAAGCACCACCCCGCCCTTATGCAGCCAATGATTGTGCAGTTCGACCTTCCGCGGCTTGTGGGGCTGGTCTTCGCGGACGAGCACAAGTTGCCTGCGATCCGAGAATTTCTCAGGGAAGTCGGTCAGGATCTCGGCGAAGACTTCTCCCCTTCGGCCCTGAGGGTGACGAATCCGGGCGAGCCAGACCCACTCGCGCTCCTCTATGGGGATAAATTCAGGCATAGCGAAGTCGGTCTGGGTGCCTGGCGTTATCCTTCATCGTCCTCTTCGAGAATGTCGAGCGTGTAACGGTGATGCAGCTTCATGCTGACAGCCCCGAGAAGCGTTCGAACGGAGCGCGCAGTCCGCCCTTGTTTCCCAATCACCTTGCCGACGTCCTGCGGTGCAACCCGAAGCTTGAGAACCGTGCTTTCGTCTCGATCCACTGATTGCACTTCGACTGCTGCCGGATCATCCACCAGGGCCCGCGCAATTTCACGGACCAGCTCTTCGACGGCGACCATATCTTTGGGGGTCATGAACTTGCCTCTGACCAAATACGTCCAAGCGTACCACTGTTTGGATCGTGCGCGAATAGTAGCACACGAATCTGCCTGCGTCAGTAGGATCGCGGCTGCCGGGAGATCCCTGCCCGGCCACCGGGCAGGTTGGCACAGGGTTAGCTTGCCGCCGGGGCGGGCGCAGGATGCTTTTCCAGAATCTTGGCGACGGTCGGGGAAAGCTGTGCGCCCACGCTGCGCCAGTGCGCAATTCTCTCCTGCTTCAGATCCACTGAGGCGGGATTCGTGCGTGGATTGTAGGTGCCCACCACTTCAATCGAACGGCCGTTGCGCGCGCGATCCTTCTCAATCACCACAATGCGGTAGTAGGGTTGCTTCCGCGCGCCGACGCGCGCCAAACGAATCATGACCACGAGGTTCCAGTTCCTTTCAAGTTCCAGTGCGGATACGGTCTTTGCCATGCAGGTTGGCGGCGGGAAACAGTTGCCGACCAAACGAAAGGCCAGACGGCTCGTCCGGCCTGCGCAAGACTCAACACCTAAGTATCGCCGAAAGCGCCCGTTGGAATCAAGCTATTGCGGCTTGGCAGGGAAGAGAAACTTCAGCATGGGGCGCACGCGCAGGGCCCAGCTCGATTCATCATGCGTTCCGCCAGCGACGCGCTCGAAGTGCATCGTATGATGCGGGTTCCAGCCATTTGCCTTGAGGCGGCGGGCCAGTTGCTCCACATCGCGCACGGTCCGCGTCCCTTCGCCATCGCCCACGTCAAGCCAGATGCGCGGGCGTTCCCAGATTTCGGGCGCGCGCTCATTCAAATAACCGAGGATGCTTTTCTGGTTCCACCAGACGCTGGGCGAGAGCAGGGCAAGCTTGCCGAAGCGCTCTGGGACGCTGAGGCCGAGGTAGAGGCTGACCAGCCCGCCAAGCGACGAGCCGCCGATGCCAGTTGAGGTGCGATCATCCCGCACACGATACTGTTGCGCGATCCACGGCATCAGCTCCTGCGTAATCATCCTCCCGTGGGCCGCAGCTTCACCTCCGCCAAGCTGGCGATTGCGGTCCGGCGTGTATTCGGCGATGCGGCGGCTTCCGGCGTTGTAGATGCCGACGATGATAAGAGGTTCGACTTCGCCCTCTTCAATGGCGGCGTCAGCCGATTCGCGAACCTCCCATGTGCGCCCGGCGACGTACGACGTGCGGCCATCGAAGAGATTCTGGCCGTCGTGGAGATAGAGAGCCGGATATGTCCGCGAAGCGTGCGCCTCGTATCCAGGAGGAAGATAGACGATCACATTCCGGCTATCGGGCAGATGGGCACTTGAAAATGAGCGATGAAGCCGCAACCGTGGATGCGGCGGCAAGGGCTCAATGGGGATGGAGGCATCCTGTTCTGGCGCCGTCGATTTCAGTTCCGGGTTCAATCCCTGCGAGGTCCTTGTTGCACAAGCGGGCGGAGTCTGTGGGAAAACATGCCTGTGGCTGTTACAGTATCAAGAAATCTGCCGTTCACCAAAGCCCAACGGGCAGGCAAGCGGGCGGCTCTGTGCGCAGGAAGTCGTTGATACGCTGCTCTGAGGGCTCCGGAATGGGTTTGGGCGGGAAAGAAAATTCAGATGAACCGCGAATATCACACATGGCATTCCTCCCGACTGGGACGCGCGATGGAATTGCTCGTCTTCGGGCACGGCGGGCTTCCAGTGCTCGTGTTCCCAACCTCAGGCGGGCGGTTCTTTGAATTTGAAGATCGAGGGATGGTGGGCGCGGTCGCGGACCGGCTGGAGGCTGGTGGCTTGCAGCTTTTCTGCGTCGATTCAGTAGACTCGGAGAGCTGGTACAACCGGCAGGTGCCGCCGCGGTGGCGCATTGCGCGGCACGTTCAATATGAAGACTATCTGGTCAGCGAAGTCGTACCACTGATTCGACAGAAGAACCACGATGCGCACCTGGTCGCGCTCGGCTGCAGCTTCGGCGGATACCACGCCGCGAATGCCGCATTTCGGCATCCCGATCTTTTTACCGGGCTGCTGTCAATGTCTGGCGCATTCGACCTGGCGAGCTTTCTCGGCGGCTATTACGACACGGATTGCTACTTCAATCTGCCCACCCACTACCTGCCGAATCTGCAGGATCCGTGGTACCTGGATCGTTTTCGCCGCAACACCTATGTCTTTGCGACCGGGTGGGATGATCAGTGTCTTGGGCAGAACCGCAACATGGACCGGATTCTGAACGAGAAAGGCATTCCGCACAAGCTCTATGTGTGGGACTCCTGGAACTCACACGACTGGCCGACCTGGCAGCGCATGATGCAGCAGTACCTTTGAAGTGCGTGATAGGCGCAAGCTGAACGACTGGCCCTGGACAGCGTCGATGCCGCATCGCAGTGCGATGGAGTTGTGAGTCGGCTGGCCTGCACGCGACGGCCCAACCGAAGTTCGCAGTGATGCGGCATCCAACGCATCACTGCGAGGCTGTTTAAGATGGAAGAGCGTCCAATCCGTGCCCGGATGGCGAAACTGGCAGACGCAGCGGACTTAAAATCCGCAGGAGCTTACCCTCCGTGGGGGTTCGATTCCCCCTCCGGGCACCAAAAGCAACTGCACACTGGGTTGACCGGTGAACGGCTTCTGACTTTCTAGTGCGCATCGGGGACCGGTTTGACGTTGCCACAGTCTGCATTCTTGAACACAGCCGAGCTTTCAGCGGTCCACTCGTAGGGCTGCGAACGGGGCCCCATCTGCATAGATCCGACGAAATGAACCTTGCTGGTGGAGTGTTCGGCGTCGGTCCAACTGGCGGAAATATCCCCCTTACCGGATAGATGACCGGTGCAGACCATTTGCGCGGTCATGCCATTTGCCTTCTTTACAACATCGCTGATTTTGCAGTCGCCATGCACGTCAGGCGGGACAGAACCGTACTTGTCGATTTGCGCCTGGGTCACGCAGATCTGCGTGACATGCGGGCCTCCGCCAGGGTTCATGCCAGCGGGGAAGGGAGACTGCTGCCACGCCATGGTCGTCGTAATCTCCCACAAGCCCGGCTTCCTGGTCTGTGCATCAGCCGAAAGCACGGTCATGGCGAGGTAAATGGTGAAAACAATGGGAAGATGCGATTTGATCATTCCTCCTCCTCTGAGGCTGGCATTGCCAAAAGCAGCTTCTACAGTAGTGCGAGCAGAGGCACAGGGAAAGAAAATTCGTGGCCGGACTGGAGTTTATTCAGCGCTTGCGCGCGCCAGATTGGGCTAGGGTTAGTAACTCTGCGGCGAGCCGGTTGGCAGCATGTCGAACCACATTTCCTTCCAGGGCGAAGTTCCCGGTAACACAGCGCACACCGAGAGCTTCAATTCGCTCTATGTCGGGCAGGATTGGCGCTGCGTTTTCCAGTGCGTAACGCTCTAACGTGGCTGTCGAGAAGGGCGTGGTGTTCACAATCGCGTAATCGAAGATGGGCAAGCGCGTGTGCTCATAAATGCGCTCAATGTGCTCGGATGCAGCGAGTCCCAGGCTCTCATTGGCTTGCGTCATCAGGTTGCAGATAAAGACCCTGATTCCGCGTGCCTCCGAGATAGCCTCAGGAATGCCGCGAACGAGCAGATTGGTGATGAGCGAGGTGTAAAGCGAGCCCGGCCCTACCGTGATGAGGTCGGCGCGGTGGATGGCCTCCAGGGTCTCAGGTACCGCCGCTGCATCCGGCGGATCAAGTACCAGCTGCTCAATTCGCTGGCGGCTTGCCGTAATGTTCGTCTCCCCACGGACAATTGAGCCGTCGGTCATGCGAGCGACCAGTGTCGCGTTGGTAGTGGTCACGGGGTAGATGCGGCCTCGTGTCGCAAGAATCTTCGATGCGAGTTGAATGGCGTGCGCGAAGTCGCCAGTAATCTCGGTCAGCGCCGCGACAAATAGATTGCCAAAATTATGCCCTTCCAGAGCATCGCCGGAGCGAAAGCGGTGGGCAAAGAGCCTGACGAGAAGATCTTCCTCTTCGCTGAGAGCCACCATGCAATTGCGCAGGTCGCCGGGTGGCAGCATGTTGAAGTCTTTGCGCAGGCGACCCGAGGAGCCGCCGTCATCCGTGACTGTGACCACGGCCGCAAGATCGGCAACCTTGCAGAGCTCGCCGCAGGGTTGGCCCGGCAGAGACACATAGCGTCGCAGGCCACGCAGCAAAGTGGACAAACCGGTACCCCCGCCGATGGCGACCACGCGTAGGGACGATGAAGCCTGAGCAGCCTCTGCAGGGTCAGGGTGAGTCGTGGTGCCCGAATTGAGCGATGACAGCATGAAAGAGTGCGCAGAGTCCCAATTTCGTTACGGAACTTCAGGATACAGCAGTTCCGTGAAACGGGGGTCGTCCACCATGCCTTGGAAGTCGTTGTCCGTGCGTGCCTGCAACCGATTTCTCGGATTCATCTCAATCGCACGCGCGAGGTGCTCAAGGCACTCATCGGCGCGGCCAGTGATAGAGTCGAGCACGGCCAGGCCGTACAGCGCATAGTCCGCGGCGGGATGTCTGGACAGGATGCTCTCGAGCTGGTCTCCCGCCTCCTCGAAATAGCCGGCATTCAGCTGAGAAATTGCGTAATCAAATTCTTCCTCCGGCGTGAGGAAGGCCAACCCTTTCTGCTCAAGCTGGCGCTGGCAGGTCTGCATGTACATGCGGCAGCGCTCCACAATCTCGGGGGGAGCGGTCGGAAGAAGCTTCTCGAAGGCGGCTAGGGCCTTCTCGTACTTGCCTTGCTGCACGAGTTGAACTGCTGCCTGATAAGGGTGCAGATTGAGTGCAGGAGCAGGAGTGGACCGGCCACCGGACTTGGCTGCCAGCGTAGGGGATTTTTTGCGGCTTGCCGCCGTGGCTCGGACCTCTTGCGTCATGAATTTGCCGTGAGCTCGCAATCTTTAGCAGTGCATCCGGAGCGGAAGTCTCTCTCAAGTACAGTTGCACACGAAATACACCGCTAGAGCCACCTTTATACGCAGAACCCCGGCTTACGTCAATGGTTGCGTGCGGGGTGTCAGAATCCGGGATGGCCCGCCAAGCATAGTCAATCGCCGTTCTCCATCTCCTTTTGATTGGCATAGATCGCCGGATTCAAGGTCGGATCGTTGTACATCTTCATCTGCCGGTAGATTTTGAATCGGCGCGTGCCCGCCAGCGTCTCCTGCCAGAGCGCATCGAGGCAACCAGCCAGATCCCCACGTTGCTCCGTCAGAATGGCGAGCCGCGCCCGGTTTCGCTCCCCATGCTCCGGGGCTGCATTGGCCCGCTCCATCTCTTCGTGTGTGTGATAGATCTTGAGAGCCAGGATGGACAGCCGATCAATCATCAGGCCGGGGGACTCGGAATGCAACGGAGCGCCGGACCGGGGCAGTCCTTGCGGCGCGAGCCACTCCAGCAGAAAGCGATCGAGCTCTTCGGCCAGGTCGTTGCGCAACTGATTCGTCCGGTCGATGCGGCGCTTGACCTGGGCCAGTACAGCGTCGGCAGCGCCGGGCGTGCGTGCCTCGTCCTCGATGTGCCAGAGAGCAAAGTTCGCTCGGTGCTGGCGTGCGACATGCTCCAGCCACACGCACTCAGGGCCGGCAATCTGCACGTTCGCATCCGGAGCGGCTGCAATGTGACCGGCTTGCGTGAGCAGGTCCTGGAGATCCACGATGGCGCGGGCCGAGAGCATTCGGTCAGTCCTTTGCATTCTGTTGAAGCGAATGGTGCAAGCCTATGGTAGAACTATCGTGATTCCGTGGTCCAATTCCCTTGAGGGAGTGCCTTGTGCCGAGCGACTCTCCGCGATTTCTCTGTATCGCCAGTTATGAGAAGGGCCACGACTTTTTGCGCCAGTGCGCTGAACTGGGCGTACTGCCGACCCTGCTAACAGTTGAAAAGCTGAAGGACGCTGCCTGGCCGCGTGAAGCGCTGGAAGATCTTGCCACGATGCCGGCAGGGATGACGCGCGAGCAGATGCTGCACACGGTGTGCTGGATGGCTCGTGGGCGTCGCTTCGACCGAATCATTGCGCTCGACGAATTCGACCTGGAGACCGCGGCGCAACTGCGCGAGCACATGCGCATCCATGGAATGGACGTTTCCACGACTGCGTTCTATCGCGACAAGCTGGCCATGCGTATCGGCGCGCGCGAGGCCGGCTTTCTGGTTCCGGAGTTCTGCCGGGTCTTGAATTACGACGAACTGCGTGCCTACATGGCGCGGGTACCGGCGCCGTGGCTGCTCAAGCCGCGCGCTGAGGCCTCCGCCCTCGGCATCCGGAAGATAAATGAACCGGAGCAACTGTGGCGCGCTCTCGATGAGTTGGGCGACCGGCAGAGCTACTTCCTGCTGGAGCAGTTTGTGCCCGGCGACATCTTCCACGTGGATTCAATTGTGAACGAAGGACGGGTTGTCTTTTCGGCCGTGCATCAGTACGGCAGACCCCCGATGCAGGTGATGCACGAAGGCGGCGTCTTTACAACGCGCACCGTGGATCGCGCCGGCCGCGACTGGGAGGAACTGACCGCGATCAATGCGGCCCTGGTGCCTGTGCTGGGAATGGCGCAAGGCGTAGCGCACGCGGAGTACATTCGCGCTCATGCCGATGGGCGCTACTACTTCCTTGAGGTTGCTGCGCGCGTTGGCGGCGCATTCATCGCCGACCTGGTGGCCACCGCGACCGGCATTAACCTCTGGCGCGAGTGGGCCAAACTGGAAGTGGCTCAACTGCACGACGAAACCTACACCCTGCCCGAGGTTCAGCAGGGCTACGCAGGCAGCGTGCTGTGCCTTGCCACGACAGCAGAGCCGGACACTTCCGCGTTTGACGCTCCCGAGATCGTATTCAGGATGAAGAAGCATCACCATGCCGGGTTGATCGTGCGCTCGGAAGATCCGGAACGCGTCCGGGCTCTGCTTGAGGGTTACAGCGCTGTCTTTGCGGAGCGCTTCCTGGCGCAGATGCCGCCGCCGGAGAAGCCACCTGCGTGAGAGAATGTCTGCCGAAGCGAGGAGGTCGCTCATGCTTCTCACGGAACGGGAAGAAATCGTCGATTGGCCGGCGACGCATTACGTGTTTATCGAGCGCGTTGGCGCCTTCGCGCAGACCGCGCAATCTGCGTGGCAGAGTCTTCATGCGAAAGCGGCTGCGTTGACAGCGCACAACACAATCACCGGGGCGATGGCGCTCTACAAAGCAGCAGCGCAGGTTTATCGCGCAGGGTTCATGCTGGCGTCGCCCCCCGTTGAGCTGCCGGAAGGTCTGGCCTATGAGCGGCTTCAAGGCGGACGCTATCGGCGCTTTGTGCTGACCGGGCCGTACACCGATCTGCCGGAGGCGTCGGGCCGGGTTTGGCAGATTGCGACGCAGGAACACTGCAAGTTGCGCGACGACTTTGCGATCGAACACTATGTGAACGATCCCAACGTGACGCCAGTCGAGGATCTCGTCACGGAGATTCTGCTTCCCGTGAAGGATTGAGGGCCAACGCATGACAGCAGGGAATTACACTGACGTTCGGGAGCATCAATGAACTCACAATGGCAGTTTCCCCATCGCCGCTGGAATCCGTTGCGGCAGGCTTGGGTACTTGTTTCGCCACACCGTACCCAGCGGCCGTGGCAGGGCGAGGTGGCCCAGAAGACGCAGCCCTCGGCGATCCGCTATGACTCCGAATGTTATTTGTGCCCGGGCAACAAGCGGGCTGGTGGGCATATGAACCCCACATACGATTCGATCTTCACTTTTGTAAACGATTACGCCGCGCTATTGCCCGAAGCTCCCGCGGCAACACCGGCGCCAGCTTCGCCGCTGCTGGTTGCCAAGCCTGCTCGAGGGCTCTGCAAGGTGCTGTGCTTCCACCCAGACCACAGCCTCACCCTGGCGCGGATGACGCAGCCCGAGATTCGCCGCGTAGTGGATGCCTGGACGCAGGAGTACGAAGAACTGAGCGCGCTTGACTGGATCCAATACGTGCAGATATTCGAGAATCGCGGCGCGATGATGGGGGCGAGTAATCCGCACCCGCACGGGCAGATCTGGTCGACGGACTTTATTCCCGACGAGCCCGCAGAAGAAACCGCAGCGCAGAAATTCCACCTGGCGCAAACGGGCTGTTGCCTGATGTGTGAGTATCTGGCAGCAGAGCGCGCAAGTGGCCAGCGGATAATTTTTGAGAACGATCACTTCGCGGCTCTGGTGCCGTGGTGGGCCGTGTGGCCCTTCGAGGTGCTGCTTGTGAGCCGCAGGCATCTGGGCGCGATGCCGCAACTCAGCACCGAAGAACGCGATGGGCTGGCCGACGCGCTGAAACGCATCACGACGCGCTTCGACAATCTCTTTGAGACGAGCTTCCCGTACACGATGGGATTTCATCAGACGCCGACAGACGGAATGGACCATCCGGAGTGGCACTTCCATGCTCATTTTTACCCGCCGCTTCTTCGTTCAGCCACGGTGCGGAAGTTCATGGTGGGCTTTGAGATGCTCGGCATGCCGCAGCGCGATATCACGGCGGAAAGTGCGGCGGAGCGGCTGCGCACATGCTCAGAGGTTCACTTTTGGCCGCGAGTCTAAGCCTTGCGCGCCCTCACGTGCAGGAAGAGCGGAGCCACGCGCGTGTCCGCCAGAATTGGCTCGGCTGCGGCGAGTTCCGCGCTGGCGGAGGGTTCGGCCATTGCTTCCAGACGGAAGCCCGCTTGAAGCAGAATTTCGACCCAACTGCTGAGCGTGCGATGAAAGCGCGGAATGCGGAAGGGTTCGGTGGCTGCGCGCTCCACCTCGGGCAACGTGGAGAACCACCACGTCTCTATCTCGCCGTCGCAGGCGTCAAAGTAGCGGGCCAACTCAATGGCTCGCACCGCACCATCTTTTTCGCGCAGAACGCGCCGATAGGGTGGTGCGAAGCAGGGATGCAGAATAGAGAACTGCAGAAATCCGCCAGGGCGTAGCACTCGCGCTGCCTCGCACAGCGCACGGCGCTGATCCGGCATGTCCATGAGTGACATGAATGCGACGGCGAAATCGAATGAGTTGTCGGCGAACGGGAGTTCGTGCGCGTCGGCTCCTCTGTAGTGAATACCTAACGGTTCTCGGTCTTCGGCTGCCTGCGCGTAGCGGATAAAAGTGGGTGCTACATCGATGCCGGTGATGCGTGCCCCGATCCGCGCGAGGTGGCGCGTGTTTTCTCCCTCGCCGCAGCCGATGTCGAGACCTGAGAGCCCAGTCACGGGCGGTAGCAGCGCAAGAAATGCGGGAGTGTTGAGCTTGTCCCGATACCCGTCATAGCCGGCGCGAACATGGCGTGTCCAGGTCTCGGCGTTGGCTTCCCAATAGCGTGCGGCCTCTGCTGGTTCCATGGTAGGCTCCTTGCGGCGGAGAGGTTAGCTGTCTGGTAATGAGGCGGGGTGGCCGCGGCCGGAAGGAGTGGTGAGCTCGCTGGGATTCGAACCCAGGACCCACGCCTTAAAAGGGCGTTGCTCTACCTGCTGAGCTACGAGCTCGTTCTAGGCCGCTGATTCCAAGCTAACACAGGGCGCGTCGTGGCTCCAGCGATGCGGAGCAGCGCTAGCCGCGGCGCAGCGGCCTCTGCATTGGCACGACCTGCACGGTGACATCGCGCACCTCGGCGAGGAAGCGATTGAGCACCGAACCGCGCAGCAGGATGTCCCAGCGGGATCGCACGGACTGCCCGAAGATGACGTGTGAGATGCTTTCCTGCTGAGCAAAACGAATCAGCGCGTCCGAGACGTTCTTGTCTGTTAGGTTCACAACCTGCGCGCCCAGATCGCGTGCCATGCGCTGATATTCCTGCAGGCGCATATGAGCGCCAGGGTCGCTGTGTCCTTTGTCTTGCGGGGGCGTCACGTACACCGCATACCAATTGCTCGCAAGACGCCCCGCAACGCGAGCGCCGACGCGCAGCAACCGCTCAGTGCCGGGACGCGTGCTTAGGCACACCATCACCTTCTCAGGAATTGGGGCCTGTTCCAGTCCTTGGGTGCGACGGTAGTCGGACGCGCTCTTGCTCACCTGCTCCGCGGTTGCCCGCAGCGAGAGCTCGCGCAGCAGGTTCAGATTCCCTTTGCGGAAGAAGTTGGCCAGAGACTGCTCCACCTTTTCCGGTGCATAGATCTTGCCTTCGCGCAGCCGCTGCCGAAGCTCTTCCACGGTAACATCGACGTTCACTACTTCATCGGCGCGCTTGAGGAAGCTATCCGGGATGGTTTCGCGAATCACGGTATTCGCAGAGCGGCTGACGGCGTCGTTCAGCGTCTCCAGGTGCTGGATATTCACTGCCGTCATCACGTTGATGCCGGCATCCAACAACTCCAGCACATCCTCATACCGCTTGCGATTCTTGCTGCCGGGTACATTGGTGTGCGCCAGCTCGTCAACAACTACGGTATGGGGGCGGCGCGCAAGGATCGCCTCCACATCCATCTCTTTCAGTTCCACGCCGCGATAGGGGATCACCCGCAGGGGAACAACTTCGAGGTCACCAATCTTTGCCGATGTTTCAGCACGGCCATGCGGTTCCACGAGGCCGATGACAATGTCGAGACCCTGCCTGCGCTTCAGATGCGCATCCTCGAGCATGTGGAATGTCTTGCCTACACCGGGCGCCGCTCCAATATAGACGCGCAGTCTAGCGGCTTCAGGGTGGCGCTCAACTTGAATCTCGGCCATTGGTCAGCCCACCTCTACCGGATGACTTACGCTTTCCACGGTCGCGACCGGCAGGGTGAAGCGGAATGTGGTGCCGTGGCCCAGCCGGCTCTCAACGGCGATCTGCCCGTTCAGGGTTTCGACCAGGCGGCGCACCAGGGCCAGCCCCATGCCTGTGCCGCTTTCCGAAAAAGCGTTAAAGCGATCGAAGATGGTGCTGAGGCGTTCAGTCTCAATTCCGCGTCCAGAATCTCGGACCGAGAACTGTACGTAGTCCTTCATCTCCTCTGCCGCGAGAACGATCTCTCCCTGAGCTGGAGTGTAGCGCAAGGCGTTCGAGAGCAGATTATCGAGAATGGAACGCACCGCGCGGCGGTCGGCTCGAATCAACGAGAGATCGGCATAGGCGCTGACCTCGATACGAACCTTCTTTTCCGCGGCCTCCTCGCAGTAGCGATCGCGCGCTTCTGTCAGAAGAACAATCGGCCTGACTTTTTCAAATTGGATGTCGCGCTTTCCGCTATCCAGCTCTGCCACTTGAATCAAATCTGACATAAGGTCGTCGAGTTTCTCGGCCTGAGTGCTGATCTCGCTCACCAAGTCAGTCTGCAGGGGAGTGAGTGCGCCACTGAATCCCTGTACCATGGCATAGATGCCGCGGCGCACCTGAAGCAGAGGACCGCGCAGCTTGCTGCTGGCCACTTCGATAAAGCGGGTTTTGAAGCGATCGGTGTCCTGCACGGTGGTCACATCTTCCAGCGTCGTGACGGTGCCGAGCAGGTGGCCGTCGGCGTTCCTCATAGGCGTCGTTCGCAAGCGGTAACTGCGGGCCTGCTTGCCGATGCGCAGAGGCAGCATGGCCGCGTCACCCTCTGTGGCAACCGCTTTCTGCATGGCCACAGCGTCTCGTATTGCGTTGAGAATCTTGTCCCCTCCAGGCGTGGTCGTCAGAGCCATGCGGTCCCTGGCGGCCTCGCCCAGAACTTCTTCGGCAGCCTGGTTCACCTTGAGGATATGCCCCTTGCTGTCCGTCACGATTACCGGCTCAAAGATCGATTGGAGAACCGCGTCGGAAAGCTGAAACTCCATCTGCTTCCGTCCAGCCTCGGTATCGCGCAGTTCGCGGAGACGGCTGCCGAGCCGGTTAAGCTCGCTGGCCAGAACGCCGAAGTCGTCGCGGCTCGACCAGGCGACACGATGGTCCAGGTCGCCCTGGGCCATGCGCCTTGCATCACGCGCCAGACTGTGAATCGGCCGTAGAATGGACCAGATCGTCGAAGCTCCAACAATCAGGAATGCGAAAGCAAGCAGACCGGCCAGCCCAGCGAGACCTGCGCTGGCCAGTGCCCCGCGTGCCGTCACAAGCATGACGGCCATAAGAGCGGCCAGGATGACAAACCCAACGATGAGCCGCTGCGATACATTCAGCATGGACCCGGTTCCTCGCGAGAAAGGATTACTCTTTTCATTCTGCTGGATGGAGCGAAAATCTCCAAGCCCGGCAGGTGCCGGTTCTTCGTCAGCGCAGGCGGACGAGGAGACCGTTAAAGACCGGCACGGTTGGCTGTGCCGGTTTCAGGTGCGGGCATGTGGCACACGCTGAAGCCGTCTCTTACGTAGGGACAGTCCATTCCCGATGGCGCAGGGCCGTGAATCACGACCCATGAGACCTGAGGATACTGTCGATGGAGCGCTTGGAACTGGTCGATCGAAAAGCGGTTCAAGCCAGTGGTCGCTGTGCTCATCTGCTTCCACTCGTCGGCGAGAGCAGGGAAGAGCGAGACAACGCCGCTGTCCTTGTACTGGTCGGCCAGGGCCGCGCGTTCTGAGATGGCGCGAAATCCGTGCAAGTCAACCACGCCGTCTTTGAAGTACCGCGCGTCGACTGCGAAGACCGCATTGCGCGGGGTGTTGCCGCGGATCCACATCAATGTCCTCACCCAAGGATTGGAACTGACGGCCCAGGGCCACTCAACCTGCGGGCTATTTGGATAGGTTTGACTGGAGACGAGATACATACCCGCCGCGATAGGAAGCACGAGGGCAGCCGGCACCCACGATCTGCCCCGAGCGAGATACTCGCCCAGCACGCCGCCGAGCAGGAGGAGAAAGACCAGCGTGATGAGATGGAAGGTCCGCAACGGCTGCAGGCGGACGAACATTTCAAATTCCGGAGAGGAAGACAAAATCGCTGCAGCGGCGATGGAAACCAGACCGAACGGTATGAGCGCAAAACTAAGGCGCTTGAACTCGGGGGTGACGCCGCGGAGATTCGCCTTCCAGAACCACGCCAGAATCGCCAGAGGGCCCAGCATTCCAAGCCAGTGATACCAGGCCCAGTTGTAAAGAAAGAAGTAGTCCCTGGAGTACAGCGCTTCGCGGTAGGCGCCGGTGGCAGGCGACAATTGAAAGCCCGTAGGCAGAACGCCGAGCGCAGATGCGACCACGGGAACCGGTGCGTGGGCCTGACGCTGTCTTCTTCCCGTGATCCACATGACCAGTGCGAGAAAGAGAAGATACGTCACCATCTGCGGATGAATGCAGGCCGTCAGGAGCACCGCAATTGCGACTCGAACATAGCGCTTCTCGAGAAAACTGGCCAATGCAAAGAGCGTGAGCGGTGTCGAGAGCGATCGCGCAGTGAGGTATGGATCTACAAGCAGCAAGCCTGTGTTCGTGGCCGGCATGCTCATGACCGCAGTCAGGAGCAGGATAGCTGTCCACCGGGCTCTTGGGGACTGAAAGCAGGCGCGCACAAGAATCCAACTGGAAGCAAGCAGAGCATAGATGCCGAGCAGGTACCATGCGAAAAGTGTCGAATCGAGTGAGAGATGGGTCAGGCGCGCCGTCCACGCTAGAATAGGCGCAAATGCAGACAGGTGCTGATGCGACGTGAAAAACTCCGTCGCGAACGGGTAAAGATCTGGGTGGAGGAGCTTTCTTGCTGCGGGGATGTAAATCTCGGCATCTTCAACGCCGAGATGGTACCCATGAATTACCAGCGCGATTGCAGTTAGAGCTCCCAGACGCAGATAGGGCATGCGCCCGTCTGGGGAGTGCTTCATTCAAGCTCCTTCAGTGTCCCAGGCAGAGGTTGATTTTGCCGGTGGAGTTGCATGGGGGGAAAATCGAATGTGGGTTTGCGATAGATGCCAAGCCTGGCCGCGACGCAATCGAGCGTCGTGAGCAGGACCCCCAGACCATAAATCGCGCTGCGCCTAAAATTGATGGAAGAAGCCTCAGGAAAATAACGAGTGGGGCAGGAGACCTCGCCGATCCTTGCGCCCAGGTAAATGCACTGAGCCAGAAACTGATTGTCGAAGACGAAGTCTTCCGAGTTTGCCTCGAAGGGGAGCGACAGCAGCAATTCTTTGCTGTAGGCGCGCAGGCCGGTGTGATACTCCGACAGCTTGGCCCCGAGAGCGACGTTCTCAACGAATGTGAGAAAGCGATTGGCGTAGTATTTGTAACGCGGCATGCCTCCCTTGAGAGCGCCGCCGCCGAGGATGCGGGAGCCCAGCACCACGTCATAGACGCCGTAAGCGATCATGCTCGCCATCGGTTCCACCAGCAGGGGCGAGTACTGATAATCCGGATGCACCATCACGACGATGTCTGCGCCGGCCGCCAGTGCAGCCGCGTAACAGGTCTTCTGGTTTCCGCCGTAGCCGCGGTTCTGCGGATGTACGTGCACCTGGATGCCGAGCTTGTTTGCAAGCTGCGCGGTTGCATCCGAACTGTGGTCATCCACCAGGATGCAAGCGTCTACCGTACTGGCGATTTCGCGTACGGTCTGCTCCAATGTCTTTTCGGCGTTGTAGGCCGGAAGAACGACAACGACTTTCTTTCCATTGATCATGCGGGGTGATGGGCTCGATACCACTTTCTAAATATTAATGATACGACGCATTCAGGCACAGCAGGGGAGCAGATGACAAACGATTCATGCGCAGGATGCTCATCCAGGCAGTGTCGCGCCGCTTCTTGTGGAGCCTTGCGAAGCGTCGGAAAATACGGAGCGTGGCCTAGCTCGGTCGCATCTACGGGATGCGACAGACTTGCAGCGAGCGGTTGTGCCAGACGCATTGAAGGCCTGTTTGGCGCGGAGATTCCACGAGAACCCATGTCACCCCAAACTGCGCTTTCAGCCGCTCAAAGTCTTGCTGTTCGAAGGATTGCCATCCAGCCTGGGCCTGCACTTGCCTCACCCAGGAGGCGCCGAGGTCGGGGACCTGGGTCACCACCGCAGCATCTTTCAACGCGTCGGCCATGACGCTTCTCTCCGCCAAGGCGCGAAAGCTGTGGAAGTCCTCTCCTGGGGCTTCCATGTAGTCCGGGTCCAGCGCGAAGTAGGCATTCTGCGGGGTGTTGTGCCGGATCCAGACAAAAGCCTCGACCCACGGATTGACAGGCTTCGTCCACGGAAGCTCCAGATGGGCGCTGGCGGCGTAGAGGCTTCGTTGCCCGGCAAACATCCCTCCAAATGCGATGAGCGCACAGCAGGCCCACCGCAACGGCTGCGACTTCAGAAGGTAGCGACCCATAAGCGAGCCTGCAATGAGCACCATGAAGAAATAGACCAAATGAAGATAGCGCATCGGCTGCAAGGGGATGATACGCACGCAAGCCGGCACCGCCTGAATAATCAAGGCCACAGCTAGCTGAAACCCGCTGTAGGCAAGTACGACACGTGCAAAACGTTGCAGCCGGGTGTAGCCAGAGCTGCTCGACCAGCGAGCCAGCAGCCAGAACAGCAGCAGCGGGCCAATTGCGCCAAGCCACTCATACCAGGTCCAGCGGGCGAGAAAGTAATAGCGGCGAGTCGCAGCCGCCTGATTCCATGCAGCGTTGGGAGGCTCGAAGATCCAACCGAGTGGCGCAAAGGCGGCGAGAGCCGGATGCTTGTCAGCCATGCCTGTGAAGTTCGCGAGAAGCAGAAAGAGGCAGAAGGACAGGCCGAAGGCGGCCATGATGGGGTGCAGCAGGAAAGCAATCGCAAGAAGCCCGCATGCCGTCCAGCGGTTGCCGGTTTGCAATGCGGAGATGGCCAGCAGGATGCAGGCTGTGGCTATGCCGCGCGGATGCAGATGCTGATCGACGAGCGTGAGGGCTGTGCCGGCGACGGGCAAGGTGAGCATGGCACCTGTCAGCAGGACGCCGCCCCAGACGGCTCTCTCGTCTGCAAAGAGAAACCGCACGATGCGCGCAACCGCGGCGAGGATGAGGAAGATTGTCGCCATTTGCCAGAGCAGCACGGCGTAGGCCACAGGAATCGACGTGAAGCGCACGAAGCTCGCCATCAATTTGTCAAAGACCGTTGCCTGCAACTGAACCTGAAAGAATTTGGCATCGAACGGATAGAGAGCAGGATGAAGGTCTTTCTGAATAGCAGCAAGGTAGACGTGATCGTCTTCCAGGCCGGGATGGTAGCCCATCGTCAGGAAAGAGAGCAGCGTGAGGCCGATGAGCGCCATAAGATTTCGTTTGTTGAACATCCTTGAGGGGATTGTAGAGCAGCGGTGCGCGAGAAGTTGCCCGCATCCCAGAGCGATGGTTGGATGAATGCTAGACTCGACCCGGAAGCATTGCCTGCCGGAACGGAAGCCAACGATGAAGCTTGAGACCATGCGACGGATCGATTTCTGGATGGGCATTCCCCTGTGCTTTCTCTGCACCCAGTGGCTGCGCATCGCCGGGGCGCGCAAGGGGCCGGAAAAGCCCGCAAGGATTCTCTTCATCGAGTTGTCTGAGATGGGTTCGACCATCCTCGCCAATCCCGCGCTGGAGAGGGCACAGTCAGCTTTTGGATCTGAGATCTTCTTTCTCATCTTTGAGCGCAACGCAGAGAGCGTGCGGCTGCTTCCGACGGTGCCGGAGTCGAATATTCGCACCATCCGCGCATCGAGCCTTCTGGCGCTCACACTTGATTCGCTCCGATTCCTTCTCTGGGTCCGCCAGGCTGGCATCGACACGGTGATCGACCTGGAGCTGTTTTCCCGCTATTCCGCCCTGCTGACGGGGCTCTCCAGTGCGCGGCGCAGGGTGGGCTTTCACCGATTTCACGGCGAGGGACTCTATCGCGGTGAGATGCTCACCCACCGCTTAAGCTACAACGGGCATATGCACATGGCGAAGAACTTTCTCGCGATGGTGGATGCTCTGCGCACGCCTGCCGACAGGCTCTCCTACAGCAAGACTTTGATTGCTGATGACGAAGTTCGCGTTCCACAGCCTGAGATTGAGCCAGCGCGACTGCAGCGCATGGAGGATCTCGTGCGCGAGGTCTATCCAGCGTTCACTTCGGGATTTCATCACATCGTGCTGATCAATCCGAACAGCTCCGAGCTTCTGCCGCAGCGGCGCTGGCCCCGCGACAACTACTCCACGCTGGCGCGAAGGATTGTGGAGGAGCGGGAGAACACTCTCGTGCTGATTACCGGATCCGCCGCCGAACGCGAAGAGGCGCTCGCCATGCAGGACAGGCTCAATCACCCGCGCATTCGCAGCGTTGCAGGGATGCACAGCCTTCGCGACCTTGTTGCGCTCTATCATCTCGCCAGTGTGCTGGTGACCAACGACAGCGGGCCGGCTCACTTTTCCGCCATCACACCCATCCGGTCCATCGTGCTGTTTGGGCCAGAGACGCCGAGTCTCTACGGAAGCCTGGGCAACACGGAGTCCATCTTTGCCGGGCTGGCCTGCTCGCCTTGCGTGACCGCCGCGAACAAGAAGAACTCAGCCTGTGATGACCCAGTCTGCATGAAGGCCATATCGCCGGAGCGCGTGCTGGCCTCTGTGCGCGCTGCGCTCAACGCCTCAGAGCAGCGCGAGGCTGCGGCAAAGCTTAATTGATCCGGCTCGAAAACGGCGTCAAAGCGCCGGCAGCAGCGTACGTAACAGCAGAAAGCCCGCGACTCCAAGAAAGAAGACTAGGGCCATGCGAATGCCCGGTTCGCGATTGACCTCAGGCACCAGATCACTAGCGCCGACATAGAGGGCTACGCCTGCCGATACCGGAAGACCGTAGGGCATCCAATGCGGCGCCAGTTCGATGATCAGCACGCCGCCCATGGTGGCTGCGGCCAGCGCCACTGCTGATGAAAACGCCACCTGGCGGCTGCGCCCACTGGCCAGCATGACGCTCGCCATGGTGAAGCCTTCCGGCGCCTTGTGCAGAAAGATCGCCAGAAAGATGAGCCAGCCGAGCGCCGAGCTAACCACAAAGCCGGAGCCGATGGCCACGCCGTCAAAGAGCGCATGGACGCTCAATCCTGCCAGTACCGAGTAGCTGGTGTGGCGCGAGACAAACTCACCGGGGTGCGTCTCTTCGCCATAGTGGAAGTGCGCGTTGATGGTGTGCTCGAGCAGGTGGACCACGCAATACCCGCACATGATGAGAATGGGGCCCAGGATTGGGTTAAGCCGCACGCTCTCCGGGGTCATTTCGAGCAGCGCGGTCGCCATTAGAAAGCCCGCTCCCAGCGCGACGAAATAGCGCAGAAATCGCTCGATGCCGCGTGCCCGCACCAGCACAAGCCCGCCGGCAACATCGGCCAGCGCGGCCAGCAGACCGAGCAGGATGGAGAGCTTGAGCATGCGCCTTTACCCGCTGTGACGAATATGCATTACATCGCCATCCTGCACGATGTACTCTTTGCCTTCAAGCCGCAGTGTTCCTTGTGCGCGCGCCGCGGCTTCAGAGCCGGCGGCGAGCAGAGCATCCCAGCGGATAGTCTCGGCGCGGATAAAGTGGTGTTCGAGGTCGGAGTGAATCGCTCCCGCGCCCTGCGGCGCCTTGGAGCCCGCGGGGATGGTCCATGCGCGGCACTCGTCTTCACCCGCGGTGAAGAAACTGATCAGCCCTAGCAACTCATAGCTCTTGCGGATAAGGCGCACCAGACCGCTCTCGTGCAGTCCGTAGCTCGATAGAAATTCCGCCGCTTCGGACTCATCCATGTCGGCCAGTTCGGCCTCGACTTTGCCGCAGATCGCAGTCGCGCCCGCATTGGGCCTGTGGGCTACCTCATCAAGCTTGAAGCGGCTCACGGCGGATTCCAGCGCATCGCCAAGCGCGGTCGTCTCGCCGATGTTCACGACATACAGAACAGGCTTTTGCGAGAGAAACATGAAGCCCTTGATGAGCTTCTTTTCCTCGGCGGTCATCTCCAGCTCGCGCAGCGGCTGTTCCTTTTCGAGCGCCTCTTTCGAGCGCAGCAGCAAAGCCTGCTCTCGCTCAAGGTCGCCTGTGCGGCCCTTCTTGAGATCTTTCTCGACGCGCTCCAGACGCTTCTCCACCTGCGTCAGGTCGCTCACCATCAGGTCGAACTCCACGCTCTTCACATCGCGCAGAGGGTCGATCGCGCCGACGTGCGGAATGGCGTCGTCCTCAAAGGCGCGCAGCACGTGAATTAGCGCATCCACGTTACGCAGACTGGTGAGGAAGGCTGTTTCTTTCAGCGCCTCTTGGCCAATGGCGGCGACATCCACGTAATCCACCGTTGCATAGGTGGTCTTCTTCGGCGAGTACAGCGCGGAGAGCTTGTCCAGGCGCTCATCCGGAACGCGCGCTACGCCGATGTGCGCCTCGCGCGGATTTGAGTAACCGCGGTCTTCGAGTTTTGCCTTGGTCAGGATTTTGAACAGCGATGTCTTGCCCACCTGCGGCAGGCCGATGATGCCAGTCTTCATGAGTTTCCCGTCGTAGCTTTCATTGAATGCAATGCGATGAAGAGCCTCTTCGATGATACAGGAAGCCAATGCGCTCACAGGCCTTGCATGCAGTGCGCAGCTTTGCACGGGGCCGCATCGAGACAAGAGAGTTTTCCACGGCTGTTGCAGAAAATGCGCGGGATTTTCTTCCGCCATTTATGCGGCGCGCGTCACCTCGCTCCTATTCTGGGCGCACTGCCGGAACCGGGTTTGCGGACACCGCGCAGTTTCTCAATCTCTCCTGGAGAGTTTATGCAGCAGAATCGCAACAACTCGATGCTTCTGAAGTGCGGAGCGGCAGCCCTTGCCGCGCTGCAAGTGTTTGCGGGCATTCCTCAGCCCGCTTTCGCAGAGGACCATGACGGCGCGCGCTCGGCCGACATGCAGACCCGCACACCGATCAAGCACGTCATCGTGATCATCGGAGAAAATCGCAGCTTCGACCATGTGTTTGCCACCTATGTCCCGCGCGGCGATCAGCACGTGGACAACCTGCTCTCCAGGGGGATCGTCAACGCCAATGGCACACCGGGTCCGAACTACTGGATGGCCGAGCAAAAGCAGGCGGTGGACACGGCGGCGGACGGCTATCGGGTGAGCCCCGGACAGAAGACAGCTTACGCAACGCTGCCTGCGCCTCTTGCCGGCGGCCCGACGGTGCCTTACATTTCGTCGCTGGCCGAAGCCAAGGCCGTGGAGACGGGCCTGCCGAACGACCAGTACTACACCTACCTGACAACAGGCGGAACGGGACTGACGCACGGAACGCCGGACACCCGCATCCCCAACGTGAACTCGCTGCCTCCGGGGCCGTTCCAGATCACGCCAGGTATTCCCTACGACGCCTACGCGGCAAGCCCGGTGCATCGCTTCTATCAGATGTGGCAGCAACTGGACTGCGACGCGAGCAAGGCCACGAACAGGAATCCGAGCGGTTGTGCTGCCGACCTCTTCCCCTGGGTTGAGATCACCGTCGGCGCTGGCAAGAACGGCAAGCCTCAGCCCGTGCCGTTCACAGAGGAATCGACGGGCGAAGGTTCCGCATCCATGGGCTTCTACAACGTGCAGCAGGGCGATGCGCCCTATCTGAAGTATCTCGCCGACAACTACGCTCTCAGCGACAACTATCACCAGGCGGCGACCGGCGGTACGGGCATGAACCACATTGAAATCGGCACCGGCGACGCGCTCTGGTTCAGCGATGGCAACGGTCATCCGGCTGTGCCGCCGAGCAATCAGCTCGTGGCCAGCGGCACGGCCAATGCCGGCATCGTGGACGAAATCGAGAACCCCAACGCGGCGCCCGGCACGAATAACTGGTACACCGAGGATGGTTACGGCGGTGGTTCAGCGGGGAGCCCGTCCTACGGCGGCGGCAGCTACAGCAACTGCTCCGATCCCAATGCACCGGGAGCGACTGCGGTGCTGGATTACATGCATGCCCTGCCGTATCGCGTCGATCCCAAGTGCGAAGCCGGGCACTACTACCTGCTCAACAACTACAACCCCGGCTACTTTGGCGATGGCTCCAACGCCTACACTGATACCAACAACCACAACTCCGTCTTCACGGTTCCGCCATCCACGGTGCGCAACATCGGCGATGCGCTACTGGCGAAGAACGTCTCCTTCAAGTACTACGGCGACCAGTGGAACCTGTACAAGAACGATCCCTACTACCAGAACCCCGCGGACATATATTGCAACATATGCAACTTCCTGTCGTACTCCACGTCGATCATGACCAACCCGGCCGTGCGCGACGCTCACATCGCAGATACCGTGGACCTCTACACCGACATCCAGAACGGCACGCTGCCGGCGGTTTCTTACGTCAAGCCGAGCGGCCTTGTGGATGGACATCCTGCTTCCTCCAAGCTCGATCTCTTCGAAGGCTTCGTGAAGAAGATCGTGGATGGCGTGCAGGCGAACCGCGAGCTGTGGGAGAGCACGGCAATCTTCGTCACCTTTGACGAAGGCGGCGGCTACTATGACTCCGGCTACGTGCAGCCCGTGGACTTCTTCGGCGATGGCACCCGTGTTCCGCTGATTGTGGTTTCGGCGCATACCCGCCCGGGCCACATCTCGCACGTCTACAGCGACCACGTTTCTCTGCTTAAGTTCATTGAGAGAAACTGGGATCTGCAGCCACTGACCGGTCGCAGTCGCGACAACCTGCCCAACCCGAAGACAAGCTGGAACAATCCCTATGTGCCGACCAATGGACCGGCCATCGGCGATCTGTTCGGCATGTTCGACTTCGGCGGAGACGACGGCAGCCGCTAAACGAACGATGATTGCGTATGACACCGATGGCCTCTCTTCTACGAGAAGAGGGGCCATCCTTTTGTTTGGGCGAGTCCGTCAGATTTGGCTGGATTGAACTCTGCTGCAGGTGCGGACCGTCGTGTTCAGGCGCGCGTGGTTTCTGCGCGAGCCACCAGCGCCACCGTGACGAGGCCCATCAGCAGGATCGCTTCTTCGACGTTTTCGCTGCGGCGATGGAGCCGGTTGAAATGAGTCCGGCTTGGGTCATCGGGCTCGGCTGCGCCAATCGATCCTCCGGCCGCAACGCGGTCGCGTTCCATGGCCGGGATGATTCCATATTGCGAATAGGCCGTTAGGCCCAGCATGAGCACCAGCAGCGCCATCGGCGCCAGCACGGAGCCCTGCTTGTAGATGTTCCACGCCGGAGCCAGCGCCAGCAGCGCGAGAGCGATGAAACCAGAGACGAGGCCCATGCCGTGCAGGATACGCAGAAGCTGGCCAACGATGGTGCCGGCCGTGTGCGTGTCCGGCTGCAGCGTACCGAAGGTGATGGCGGCAACGACGGGGAAGAAAATCTCTGCGCCGAGCCACACAATCAGCGCCAGAGAAAGCAGCATGCGAAGCAGAGTCTTCATGGTGGAAGCATACATGCAGATGCTGCGACCACGCGCCGCCGCAGCGCTCAGATTCCGGCTTTATTGCACGCTCAGCTCTCCGTCGGCATCGACGACCAGATTTTCGCCTTCGATCTGGAGCGAGTGGATCTTGAGCCGTTCGAGTGTGACGTTGTAGCCGGAGGATGCAGTGGAACCGGCGAGAGCCTGGCGCAGCAGGCTGGCCGCGTCCACCTGCATTCCTTTGGGAATCTGGCGGCTGAGGAACGGCGCGAGTAGGAAGTTGAGTTCCTTCTGGTCGCTGACTTTGACTAACTGAGCGTTGCGAAACCCGATGGTATTCCCTTCGCCATAAGGCTCAACCGCGACCTCGGCCAGGGGCGCAAGGGAAAGCCCGAGGCAGGCTGAGCCCACCGACTTGCCCATACGCGCATGCGTCTTCACCTGGACGATGATGCGGTCCTGCTCAAAGCGAAGATGGGCATCTTCCGCGTAGACCGAGCAGGCCGAGCCGGGATGGCCCTTGAGGTAGTAGCGGCCATCGGGACCGCTGAAAAGTTGCCGCTGGAGGGTGCGCTCGAGGGCTTCCCGGCTGACCTTGAGCTCGACTGCAACCGCTGTGCGGGAGGCTACGGCCAGCAGGCAGACGGCCAGAACCCAGGACAAAGACTTTGTTGACATAAAAGTATCGGGCCAATGAAGGAGTTGAGAGTGTGAGTTTGTCATATCAAAGTGTGGAAAATGGGAAACACTGAGCGGGAGTTGAACTTGGCAACTGTCTTGGAATCAGAAGAGTACGGGGAGAAGGATTGCGGTTAACGGTCTGAAAAGGTTCTCATAAAAAGCGTCGGTCAGCTATTGATTTTCGAAGAAAAAATACTTAAAATGAAAGAGTAATTTTCCTTCGGTCGAATTGGATTCCCCCCTCTGTGACCAAGGGCGAATGATCAAGAAAACCCCTTCAATCAAGGATTGCACACCAATGGCAAAGCGTCGTGGAAATCCGAACTGGGGCAAGCCGGAGCCCATCGGCCCGGTTGTGCCCACCGTGACCTCCTTTGAGCAGATCGTCAAGGAGTTCAAGCTCAGCCCGGACCAGTACATCCGGTCGACACGCCTGCGTGAATGGGCGCGCCGGAACAAGAACTCAAAGTATATCCCTGAGGCGCTGCTCGAGGCCTGGGGTTTTGAGATCGAATCGACGTTGTAGGTTGCACGACCATTTTCCTCCCGGATAGATCAAAAAGCGCCACCTTCGGGTGGCGCTTTTGCTGTTTAGAGTAACCATGCGCGAGAATAAGAGCACTGTGATGCCTGAACATGCACGTATGATGGAGTCGCCCTTCACCGACGTACCCGGAGCCCTGGCTGAGATTCGCGCTGGCCGCATGGTGGTCGTCGTCGATGATGAAGATCGCGAGAACGAGGGCGATCTGACGCTGGCCGCCGAGCATGTGACGCCGGAGGCAATTAACTTCATGGCGCGATTCGGACGCGGCCTGATCTGCCTGACATTGACCGAGGAACGCGCTGATTTTCTGCGCCTGATGCCGATGACGCAGCAGAACTCCTCGCGGTTTGGCACGGCGTTTACGGAGACGATTGAGGCGCGCGAGGGCGTGACGACAGGCATCTCTGCCGCCGACCGGGCGCACACCATCCGCACGGCGATTGCTCCGAATGCGACGGCGAGCGATCTGGCGCGACCGGGGCACATCTTTCCGCTGCGCGCGCGCAAGGGCGGGGTGCTGGTGCGGGCCGGGCAGACCGAGGCCTCAGTAGATCTGGCGCGGATGGCAGGACTGAATCCTTCGGGCGTGATCTGCGAAATCATGAACGAGGACGGCACCATGGCGCGTGTGCCGGACCTTAAAGGCTTCTGCGAGCAGCACAGCCTGAAGATGCTGACCGTTGCCGAACTGATTCGTTACCGCCTACGCCATGAGCGCTACATCGTGCGCGCGGGCGAGAGCCGCATCCAGACGCGCTATGGCGAGTTCCGGATGATCGCCTACCGCAGCGAAGTAAACGGCGGCGAGAGCCATGTTGCTCTGGTGCGCGGCGACCTGTGTCCCGGCTGCCCGGCGGTCCACCTTGGCCCTGCGTCCGGACTGGGCGCAACGCTGGAAAGCAGTCGGCCGCCCTGTGCGCATCCGGTGCTGGTGCGCGTCCACACGCGCTGCACGGCGGGCGACATCTTTGGAGCGGACTGCCGGTGCCGCGAGACACTCGACCAGTCGATCCGCATGATCGCGGAGGAGGGATGCGGCGCAGTCATCTATCTGCACAACACGTCGATGGGGTTTGAGATTGACCATGCGCCCGTCGCAGAGGCGTTTGAGCCGGGCGGGGCGGTTCTGCCGGCGCCGGCGGGCGGCGAGGGAAGACTGATTCTGCATGCGGAACTGCGCAGGCGCGAGGGCGCCCAGGATCGCCACGGACGCATTCTGCGCGCGATCGGATTGGGCGGGCAGATATTAAGCGATCTTGGCATCCAGCGCATCCGGCTGCTCTCCAACACGCCCATGCACATACCGGCGCTGGAAGGTTTCGGGCTGGAGATTGTGGAACAGGTGCCGATTCCGCTGGAAGAGCCCAAACTGACGGTCTGACTCCCGAGTCTTGACGCAGACCCGGCTCTCGCCGGTATTTCTCCGAATGCAGTCGTTTTTCTCCCGCACCAGTGCGAGCGAAGGGTATGATGGGTGCGCTATTCCTATTTGGAGAATCTTCATGCCAAACCATACGCGCGGCTTCCCTGAATCGATTCGTCCAATTTCAGGCGGAATTCAAGAGTGACGCCCAGGCAAACAGAGCTGCGCGCACGCGAGGAAAGGCACGAATCGATGCGCATCCATCTAGTCAATCCAAGCGACAACTCATTTGGCACAGCCGTGATAACGCCGCGCTGGCTCTTTGTCCTCGCGGCGGCCACTCCGCGTGACGTGGGAGATCCCATCCTCGTCGATGAATCGCTAGAGCAAATTGATCCGGAGACGATTCATCCGGGAGATATTGTCGGAATCAGCGTGCACACCGGTAACGCACTGCGCGGTTACCAGGTGGGAAGGATGGCGCGCAGCCGCGGCGCCTGGGTTGTGTATGGAGGCATTCACGCCACACTGTTCCCGGAGGAGGCTCTGGAACGCGGAGAGGCTCATGCCGTAGTGAAAGGCGATGGAGACATTGTCTGGGGCAAAGTGGTGAAGGCCTGCATGAACGGCGCCCCGGAGAAGATTTATGAGGGCGGACGCATCGAGGGTAGTGAGTTCCTGGCGGCGCGCTGGGATCTGATGGATCCCACGAAGTATATGTGGGCTTCCGTGCAGACAATCCGTGGGTGCCCGAAGCACTGCTCTTTTTGCAGCGTGTGGCGCACTGATGGACAAAAGCCGCGGCAACGCAGCCACCAGCGGGTGATCGACGAGATCGTCAGTCTGCGGCGGCTTGGTTTTCGCTTTGTTGCCCTGGCAGACGACAACTTCTACCCAGTCACCTTGACTGATCTGCGGCAGGCCAAAGAGCAGAACAATCTGGCCAAGCTGGAAGAGTTGACGGCGGTCCGCAGGGAGCGCTTCCTGCTGATGGAAGAGCTGGCCAAGCTGCCGAAGGACATGGTTTTCTTCACCCAGATCACGATGGAAGCGGGTGAAGACGGCACCTATCTGGACGCCATGCGCAAGGCAAATATCAAAGGCGCCCTGGTGGGCGTGGAAGCGGTCACTCCGGAAGGGTTGAAGGCAGTCTACAAGGACTGGAACTACTCGGGCGAGGCTCTGGCGAAGCAACTGCAGACCTTCCGCCAGCATGGCGTACACGTGCTGGGCTCGTTCATCTTCGGGCTGCCGACAGACCGTCCTTCGACCTTCGAAGCGACGGTGAATATGGCTCTGAAGGCCGGCGTGACCTTTGCGCAGTTCGTGATGATGACCCCGTTTCCCGGCACGGTGGACTTTGGGCGATGGGAAAAGGAGCAGTCCACACATCCGACCATGGTGGGCGATGTGCCAATCACGCGGTACTGGTTGATTCCGATCGAAGTTCGTCCCAAGATGTTTACCCCGCATCCAACGATGAGTTCGGACGAGATTCGCGAGCGCACGCAAAAGGTGTGGGACAGGTTCTACAACTGGGGCGCAATCTGGAAGAGGTCATCCTGCACGCCGAACCTGAGCGCCAGAATTGCTTTTATCTTTCTCTCGAAGCTGTACCGTCAGATGTATGCGGGCACGGGCATCTCGACGGACAGCGCGCGACGCAAGAAGTCGAAAGCATGGGCGCGGTGGACGGCCCGCCAGTGCAAGCGGCTCTTCCAGGCCAAGCCGATGCCGGAGCTTCCGTTGCCAGTGTGGGACCTTGGGTTTCCGCCGGCGTTGGGGCAAACGGTGCTGGAAGGCGGAAGCGAGATGTCCGGGCCTTTTGTGGTGATGCCAGACAAGTAACTGCTGTAAAAAGATTCGCGGAGGCAAAACCGCAGGCGGGCAGGCGGAGAAGGGCAGGGCGATGGCCCTGCCCTTCATTGCTTGTACGCCGTGCATGATTGACAGCTTGGAGGTGTAAGTCCTCTTCACATCCTGATGGGGAGAAGTGATAGCGAAACGCAAGGGCGTCATCGCGCGGTGGGGTCTTAAGGAAGCGTGGAGCAAAGACGCGAGCCGATGGACAAGAACCGGATATGAGGCCTACGGCGCCGGACGAGCGGGCAAGTGATCGCGAAGTCCACAACCATCAAAGGCGCTGGTGGTAAATTCGGCGGT
>JAJXWA010000072.1 GCA_021781795.1 Acidobacteriota bacterium | reverse complement strand
TTTGCGCTGAATCCGAATCTGTTGTATCTGCAGACAACCGCGATGACCGAGCCGTTGTTTCTCTGCGAGTTCATTTGGATCGTGGCGCTTCTGGTGGAGTGGCAAGCGCGAATGAATGAGCACGCAGAGCGTGCGTCAAGGATTCTATGGCCCCTTGCAGGTCTGCTGGTGGCGGCGGTCTACACGCGCTACGACGGGTGGGTTCTTACGCTGCTGGTGTGGACTGCCGTCGGCTTGATTCTGCTGCGCCATCGGGCTCTTAGGTCGCGCACCTTCTGGACGGCGAGCGCCGTTGTCGTTGTCTCTCCCATCGTATGGTTTGCTTACAACGCGCTGGTCTACGGAGACTGGCTCGACTTCCAGCGCGGCCCCTACTCGGCAAGGGCGATTGAGATACGAACCGCCACGCCGGGCGGACCGCCGCATCCGGGCTGGCACGATCCATGGGTGTCCCTGCACTACTTTCTGAAGAGCGCGGAGATGGATGCTGCCGCGACCTCATGGGGTACGGCTCTGCTGGTGCTTTGTGTACTGGCGACGCTTGGGATGTGGAGCATCGCACGGCGACGTGGGGCGACCTGGATATTTCTTCTGTGGCTACCCGTTCCGTTCTACGCTTACTCCGTCGCCTACGGTTCGGTGCCCATTTTTATTCCGCCGCTCTGGCCGCACTCCTGGTACAACACCCGCTATGGAATGGAGATGCTACCGGGATTTGCCTTGGGCCTGGGCTTTACTGCTCAGTTTGCGCTGAGTACGGTCCGGGAGTTCAAGTCGCGCTGGATGGATTATGCAGGATGGATTCTGCTCGTAATCGTGATCCTGAATGAAGGCCTCGTACTGAGTGAGCATCCACTCACTTATCAGGAAGGCTTGCGGAATGTTGAAGCGCGCCAGCCTTTGCTCGATCAGATTCCTCCGCTGCTGCGCACGCTGCTGGCCACGCGGCCAGGCGGTATCATCCTGATGGAAACTTCGGTGTATCCGCAGCTCGTTACCTGCACTGGAATCCCGCTGCGCCAGACGATTAATGAAAGCGATAAGCAGTTTTATACAGCAGCGCTTGCTGCTCCCGCAGAACACGCCGCCATCGTTGTGACCTTCGACGGCGATGAAGTGGATCAGGCTGTGAAGGCGCACCCTGAAGGATTAGAGGAAGTAGGCCGCTTCCACGCTCACGGACAGCCCTCGGCAACGGTCTACATTTCGACACTGGTGCGATCGCAACAAAGCGCGAACACGGTGGTAGCATCGGGCAAGGAAGCCTGATGGATTCAAGCCTCGCACAATTTGCGCAACCCTTCGATTTCAACTGGTTCGATCAGGTGGTTGTGGTTCATGGAGCGTGGAGCCGGTTGCTCGCAGCCTGTCTGCTGGGCGGTCTCATTGGCCTCGAACGCGAATTCAAACGCAAGGCAGCCGGCGTGCGCACCAACATGCTCATTTCGATGGGCTGTGCATTTTTCACGCTGCTTTCGGCGGTACTGGCCGGAGCAAGCAATCCGGACAAGGGGCGCGTCGCTTCCAACATCGTGCAGGGCATCGGCTTTCTAGGCGCTGGTCTCATCCTGCACAACCGGAACCGCATCAGCGGACTGACCAGCGCGGCCAGCGTCTTTGTGGTGGCCTCGATTGGCATGGCCTGCGGAGCAGGTTTGTTGCCTGCGGCTGCAGTGGCGACAGCCATCGTGATTGCCGGGCTGCAAATGGTCGGCATTCTCGAACGACGCGCGAGCATCAAGCTTTTTTCCCTGATCTACGAGGCGCGAGGCCGCGACCAGATGGCGATGATGCAATCGATTCTGGACGCCATGGATAAGGCCGGCGAGAGACTGGCCAATGTCGACCACGACTCAATCGGCGATCTGCAGCGTGTGAGCTTTACGCTTTCTGCAACGCGCAAGCAGCACACGAAACTCCTCCAGCAGCTTGCGATCGAGCCGGCGATTGAACAAATTTTGAAGTTCCATGATCCGGAGGAAGATTGATTCCTTTTACCAAGGCACACGCCTGCGGCAACGATTTTCTGATTGTGACGGAAGAGTCCGCGCAACGGCATGACTGGCCCGCTCTGACGCAGCGCCTTTGCGCGCGCAACACAGGCATTGGGGCGGATGGGATTGAGTTTTTTGCGTGGACTGGCAAGCAATCGGGCCGCATCCGGCTGCACAATGCAGACGGCTCGATTGCCGAGATCAGCGGCAACGGCACGCGATGCGTGGCGGCCTGGATGGCAGCAGTTCTCAATGCGCAGGCCGGAGATGTGTTACAGATTGAAACCGATGCGGGGCTGCGAATTTGCCATGTGAACGCAGTCCGCAGGACGCCTGGATATGCCGTAGATGTAACGACCGGGATGGGCGTTCCCGCAGCGTCGCGCAGATCCGTGAAGCTTCCGGATGGCGGCGTGATCGCCGGCATCGAGGTTTCAACTGGGAATCCGCACTTCGTCATCCTCGCAGAGGATGACGAGTTTCAGGTTGCCGGCAAGAAATGGCAAGAGATCGGCGCTGCAATCTGTACGCATGCGGATTTTCCGCAGCAGACGAACGTCGAGTTTGTCCGCATCCGCGCGCCGCATCAGATCGAAATTCGCATCTTCGAGCGCGGCGTGGGGCCTACGACTTCGTCGGGCACGGGCAGCTCTGCTTCCGCAGCCGCGGTCATCTCATTTTATGGATGCGCGCAGCCACTCACCGTGATCGCTCCCGGTGGACCGCAGAAGGTGGAGTGGAACGGAGAGGGGCACGAACTGCTGCTGACCGGGCCGGCGGAATTGATTGCACAGGGCGAGGCATGGTAACGATGGGTAAAGCGGTAGAACGACTCGCCATTCCCGCGGTGCCGACTGATGGCCGCATCAGCGTCGTCTCGCCTGCATCCTATGCGAGCGACGATCGTGTGATGCGGGGAATGGAACGCCTGCGCTCGATGGGATATCAGCCCGACCCCGCGGCGAATACCCAAACGCGCGGCCCGCTCTACTTTGCCGGCAGCGCATCGCAAAGGCTCGACGATCTGAACGTCGCATTCGCGGATCGAGATGTGCACATGGTGGTAGCTGTGCGAGGCGGATATGGCTCAAACTATCTGCTCAATCGGCTTGATCTCGAGATTATTCGCCGCAACCCCAAGCCGTTCTTCGCCTACAGCGACCTTACTGGTATCCAGCTTCTGCTGCTCGATCGCCTTGGGCTGCCGGCCTTTCACGGACCGATGGTCGCAGCTGATTTTCATCTGGAAGACGGCGTGCACCTGAGCAGCTTCAGAGCGGCGCTGGCCGGCGAGCTCTATCGCGTTGGGCCAGAGGAAGGTCTGCACACGCTGCGCCCCGGCGTGGCACGCGGCACGCTGTATGGGGGCTGCCTCAGCATCCTTTCGTCCCTTCTGAGCACGCCTTGGGAACCTCACACAGAGGACAAGCTGCTGTTTCTCGAAGACACCGGGGTAAAGCCATATCAGTTGGATCGCATGCTGTGGCAACTGCGAGAAGCCGGCAAGCTGAAAGGTGTGCGCGGGATTATCTTCGGCGAGATGCTCGAATGTTCTTCTCCGGGCGCGGACGGCAGGCTGCTGGAAGACGCGATCCTGCATGCTCTGGATGGCCTGGAGATTCCCATTGCAATCGGTCTGCGAAGTGGCCACGTATCTCGCCAGAATGTGACGCTGACTTTCGGTGTGGATGCCGAACTGAGGGCTCAAGGCACAGCTGAACTCGAACTGCTTGAGCCGGCGGTGCAGGCATGAGCCGCCACATTCATCTCAGCGGAATCTGCGGCACGGCGATGGCCTCGCTTGCCGGCCTGCTTCAACTGCAGGGGCATCGTATCACGGGCTCAGACAAGGCCGCGTATCCGCCGATGAGCGATCTTCTCGCGGATCTCGGTATAGCCGTGCGCGAGCCCTATGCGGAAGCGAATCTTGAGCCACGGCCGGATCTTGCTGTGATTGGCAATGCGCTCTCGCGCGGCAATCCCGAGGTGGAACGAATCCTTGATGAGCGCATCCCCTTCACATCCATGGCGGCGCTGTTGCGCGAAGAATTTCTTGCCGGACGTGAATCGCTCGTAGTCGCAGGCACTCACGGCAAGACCACGACGACGAGCATGCTGGCGTGGATCTATCAGGTCGCGGCGCAGGCAGATCCCGCGCTGGAACCTTCGTTTTTGATTGGCGGGGTCGCGGAGAATTTTGGATCGAGCTTTCAGTTACGGCCTACGCGCACGTTCATTCTTGAGGGCGATGAATACGACACAGCCTTCTTTGATAAGGGGCCGAAGTTCCTGCACTACTTTCCCGATGCGCTCATCCTGACTCACGTGGAGTTCGATCATGCGGACATCTACGCCGATCTCGACGCCGTAAAGACCGCCTTCAAGCGACTCGTGAATCTGGTGCCGCGGCGCGGGCGCATCGTCGCATTCGATGGGAGCACGAACGTCTTCGAGTGTGTGCAGAAGGCATTTTGCCGCGTCGAGCGGTATGGATTCAGCGATAAGGCGGACTGGCAGATTCGTAATCTGCACTATGAGGAAGGCCTGACGTGCTGGGAGATCTGGCATCGCGGGGCATTGTGGAGCCAGATGGAGATGCGATTGGCTGGCGAGCACAACGCGCTGAATGCGACGGCCGCAGCGGCTCTTGCCGCAGGCCAGGGATTGAGCACACCTGCAATCCAGAAAGCAATTGCCAGTTTCAAAAGCGTAAAGCGCAGGCTGGAAGTACGCGCCGTCGTAAACGGAATTACGATCGTTGACGACTTCGCGCATCACCCCACGGCAATTCGCGAGACCCTGCGGGCGCTGCGCTCAGTCTATCCCGGCGCGCGGCTGTGGGCAGTGCTGGAACCGCGGTCGAATACGCTGCGCCGCAAGGTTCTGGAAGAGGACCTGATTGAAAGCCTGCGCACGGCAGACCGGGTTGTGATGGCCGCGGTATACCAGCAGGAACGCATTCCGGAAGGCGAGCGGCTGCATCCCGCAGAGGTAGTCAGAACGCTGAACTCACGCGGCACTCCCGCTGAACTCCATGAAAATGCCGACACGATTGTGAACGCCGTGATTCCGGAGCTGAAGCCCGGCGATGTGTTGGCGATTCTGTCCAACGGTGGCTTCGACGGCATCTATGACAAGCTTCCTGCGCGGCTGCGAGAGACCCGATGATTACATCGCTGCTGATGCTCACGACCATTCTGGTACTGAGCCTGCCCGCGGCGCTCATCTTCATTCCATGGGCGATGATCACGGGCGATGCCACGCCCCTCTATAACGCTGCGCAAAAGATTGTGCGGACGAGCTTCAGAGTGGGGCGCATTCGCGTAGTCGTGCATGGGCTGGAGCATGTGCCCAGGGGCTCAGCGTGTATCTTCATGGCGAATCATGTCTCCAATCTTGATCCGCCGGCGCTGATTCCGCGGATTCCGGGGCGCACCTCGGTCTTCCTCAAGCGTTCGCTAATGAAGGTCCCAATCCTCGGCCTCGGCATGAAGCTGGGCGAATTTGTTCCGGTTGATCGCGACGGACGGGTCGATGCCGCGATTGAAAGTGTGCGTGCGGCGCAACGCGTGCTGGCCAAGGGCCTGCACATCACGACGTTTGTGGAAGGCACACGGTCGCGAGACGGGCGTATGCTTCCATTCAAAAAAGGTCCGTTTTATCTGGCCATGGAAACGGATGCACCGTGCATTCCCGTCTCCATCCACGGAACAGAAACGATGATGGCCAAGGGCAGTATGGCCATCCGGCCGGGAACCGCCCACATCACCTTTCATTCACCGATATACCCACGCAACCTTGCTTCGCGCGATGAGTTGATGAAAGCTGTACGAAGCGCAATCGCTTCAGGTCTGCCGGAGTGGATGCGCAACTGACTGACGGTGGACGTCACGGCTGCACTTGCGCGTTGTAGCCGTCGCCTTCCAGTTTCTGGCTCATCGAGCTTGCCTGGGCTCGCGTCGCAAATGGGCCGATGCACACATGAATCATTCCATCCGCGGGCTCTCGTGTCGCGGTTGCGTTGTAGCCGCGCTGGTGCAGCGCATTCATCAGCACGCGCGCATCTTCAACATGAGAGAGCGCGGCAATCTGCACCATGATTGTGGCCGGAGATGCAGGCTGGGGCTGTACAGAATTTGGCTGCGCGGGTTGGCCGCTCGGCACAACACTGGAACCTGGAAGC
>JAJXWA010000006.1 GCA_021781795.1 Acidobacteriota bacterium | reverse complement strand
TTCCAACGACGAACATCCGACCCGTCAGCATCATCGGCGGGACTAACCTATCGAACCGCCGTATGCGGACCCGCTTGTACGGTGGTGTGGGAGGGGAGAGGCCGTGAGGCCTCCCCCTATCCCGATTGCGTTCATCTGCCGGGGTTGAAGGGATTGCGGACATAGACAAATCCTGAAAAGACTGCAACTGTTCGCCCCCGGCAGTGTCTAAAAGTAGAAGCAGAAGCGTGCCCGATGAAGGCTATGTTCCGAGGCCGGGTGGGACGGGCCGGGCAATCTCACACAGAGCTGAACCACAAAGGTTGGCAGATTGCGAAATGGCAGGGGATATGTGTGGGTGCTGCTGGCGGCGGCTTGGATAAGCTGTGCTGCAATCGCCCGCGCGGCGCAAGGTGCTTCGCCCGCCATGGCGAAGCCGGACCAAGCTGTGCTGCCCGATGCTCCGGCGGCAGCGAGTGCAGGCCAAAGCACCGGAAATTCGCCACAGGCGGAGCAGCACACCAAGGCCGAAGAGCAGATCCGGGAACAGGAAAAACAGCGACTGTTCGGCTTGGTGCAGAACTTCAACACATCGTATCGCGCCGATGCTGTCTCACTCACTGCGGGCCAGAAGATGCGCCTTGCCTTGCGTGCGGCAGTGGATCCGGCGAATGTGGTCGTCGCTGCCTTAGTGGCGGGCTATGGCGAGGCAGCGGACTCCGACGCCGGCTTTCCGTGGGGCGTATCAGGCTACGGCGAGCGGGTGGGCGTTAAATACCTGGATGTATTCGACGGGACAGTGCTGGGCAACGGCATCTTTCCTGCATTGTTCCGCCAGGACCCGCGCTACTTTCGCATGGGCCACGGCTCCATGCGGCGCAGGCTGCTGTATGCCATGGCGACAACCGTCATCTGCAAGCACGACAACTCAGGCAGGTGGGAGCCGAACTATTCCAACCTGCTGGGCAACATCACTTCGGGGGCGTTGTCGAACCTCTATTATCCGGCCGCCGACAGCGGCATCGGACTGACCATCGGAAACGGGATGATTGTGACTGCCGAGGGCACAGGGGGAGCCATCTTTCAGGAGTTCTGGCCCGACCTTTCGCGCAGGCTGCTTCACCGCGACCCGACACACGGGCTGGACGCCATGGGCGCTGCCGGCGCTGCTGCGCGATGATCACCGGAAGGTATTGCGCAGACAGATTCGCCACTTCATCGCTTTTGGCGCCGAGTCTGCATCCACAGGCCGCCTCTTTCGTCTAATGGAGGAAAGAGCGATTCCATCGGGCATACAGACCTTGCTGCATAAAAGGCGCGACTTGTGCCCCGATGAGACGCAGTGGCGGACACGGCGGGTATCCTGAGGATTATGGCTTTGCCCCACGCGGCTCGGTTTTGAACGCGGAGCGGCGGGGTTGATGGAGGATTTTTGCGCTCTCATTTTCTATCGCTTTTGCTTCTCTCACTTTCCATGGCGGCTGGCGCGCAGCAGGGCAATGCGCCTGCAACTCCAGCGCAGACGCAGGAAACGCCGATTCCAGCCGTCGATGCGCACGGGGCGACCGCCGCGCAGACGCCGGAACAGACAGCGCCCGCGCAGAAACAAAGCGCAACTCTCCCGGATGCGCCCACACAGCGGGCCGAGCCCAACGCCCCACTCGCGGGCCAGCAGCAGCCGAAGCGCATTCTCGGCTTTATGCCGAATTACAGGGCGGTGAGCGCCGGGGTGCGGCCAGCCCCGCCTTCGTCAAAGCAGGCCTTTATGATGGCGACCCAGAACAGCTTTGATTATTCATCTTTTCTGTTCGTAGGGCTTACCTCTCTGCTCGCCAAGGGGACGGACTCGCATCCGGATCTTGGTAAGGGGCCCGAGGGGTTGTGGGCCTATACCTGGCGCGGTTTTCTGGACAAGACGGACGGCAACTATATGGTGATGTGGGCGCTGCCCAGCGTGCTGCACGAAGACGAGCGCTACTATGCCATGGGACATGGGAAGAAATTAAATCGAGCTATCTACGCCGCGTCGCGCGTGATCATCACGCCGAATTATCAAGGACACAACACGTTCAACGGGGCAGAGCTAGTGGGCCGGGCTGCGGCGCAGGCGGTATCGACCACCTATTATCCGGAAGGCGACGACACCACAGTCGATCTGACGGAAAAGTTCGGCTATGCGGTTGGGCGCGATGCCTTGACCAACGTCTTCCGCGAGTTCTGGCCGGATATCGCGAGACACGTGCTGCACCGGCACTCATAGCAAGCCCCACATGGCGACTGAGATTTGCGTGTGGCTGGGAAACTGGGCGATACTGCTGAGCGTCGAGTAAATCGCTTCAGTTGTGTTGCCTGGGAGAGTGCCATGCGATCCTTGCGCCAATTCCGTTCATTTACCAGTCTGCTCCTTGTCTCGCTGGCGATGGGCTGCTTCGTCCCCGCAAGCGCCGAGAAGACGGGGCAGGACGGCGCTGGGGCTTATGGAACAGGCCGCTATCCGAATCTATTTGTCGCCGATGGCCACACTGAGTCCGAGATTCACGCGAAGATCGACGCCGCCTATCAGCAACTTTTCCACGGCGATCCGCAAACGCAGGCCATCGCCTTTGCTGCCGGCAGCAACGCGAATGGCCCACTGGTATATGTGACCGACTGGGCCAATCACGATGTGCGGACCGAAGGCATGTCGTACGGCATGATGATCGCCGTGCAACTCGACAAGAAGGCAGAGTTCGACGCCATCTGGAACTGGGCGATGACCTACATGTACATCAGCGACCCCAAGGCGCCGAGTTATGAGTTCTTCGCCTGGTCCTGTAAGACCGACGGCACGCATAACTCGGAGGGGGCAGCGCCGGATGGGGAGTCGTACTTCGCAATGGCGCTGCTGTTTGCGTCGAATCGCTGGGGCGACGGCAAGGGGATCTACAACTACCACGCAGAGGCGGACAAGCTGCTGCGGGCGATGGTCCACCGGCAGCCAATCTCTGCGCCTGGCAAGTATGGACCGCACACGGTGGGGCCGATGATGCACACCGATCCGCCGATGATCCTGTTTGTCCCGGAGGTGATGCCCGATCCGTTCACCGATCCCTCGTATCACCTGCCCGCATTCTATGAGCTGTGGGCGCGCTGGGGACCGAAGGAGGATCGCGCCTTCTGGGCGCGCGCAGCTGAGGTGAGCCGGGAGTTTTTTGTGAAGACGGCGAATCCAGTGACAGGCCTTGCGCCGAGCTATGCGAACTTTGACGGCACGCCGCATGCGAACCGTTTTCCGCAGTCGGACGAATTTGGATACGATGCATGGCGCGTCGCCAGCAACTGGAGCGTGGACTGGTCGTGGTGGCACAAGGCGCCCGCGGAGCAGGAGTTGAGCGACCGCATTCAAAGCTTCTTTGCGAAGCAGGGCATCGACAACTATGGCCCTGTCTACACGCTCGACGGCAAAGACAAAGGTGCGACGCCGGGGCTGACGCATGAGGATCACCCGGCCGGACTGGTGGGCACGAATGCGGTGGCGGGGTTGGCTGCGACAGATGCCATGCGGGCACGGCGCTTCACCGAGGCGCTGTGGAACACGCCGACTCCGTCGGGGCAAAATCGCTACTACGACGGCCTTCTCTACCTCATGAGCCTGATGCATCTCGGCGGCGAGTTCCGCATCTGGAACCCAAGATAGACGGCGCAGCAGCCAAACGCTCATCCGCGCAGGTATGATGACGCTGAAATGGCCTTCGGGGCCAGATCAGGAGTGAATGGATGGCCTTCGCTACGCTACCGGCTGAAGCCGGTGAGCATTCCAACAGCCCGCTCGTCCCGCCGGGAAGTGCAACAGCCTTTTTCCTGGTGACGGGCCTGTTCTTTCTTTGGGGCATCCCTAATAACCTCAACGACGTTCTGATCCGGCAGTTCATGAAGTCGTTTGAGATTACGCGCCTGCAGGCGGGCCTGGTGCAGTCGGCGTTCTACACGGGGTACTTCGTGTTTTCTGTTCCGGCGGCGATGGTGATGCGCCGGTTTGGATACAAGACGGGCCTGGTGACCGGCCTGCTGCTCTATAGCGCGGGCACGCTTTGTTTTTGGCCTGCAGCTCTGGCGCGCAGCTACACGCTGTTTCTGGTGGCACTGTTTGTGATCGCGAGCGGGCTTGGCTTTCTGGAGACTGGCGCGAACCCCCTGATCGCCCAGCTTGGCAGTCCTGAGAGCGCGGTGCGGCGGCTGAACTTCTCGCAGGCATTCAATCCGCTCGGCGCCATCAGCGGTGTTTTGATCGGCACGCTGTTCATCTTTTCCGGTGTGGAGCTGAAGGCTCCGCAGATTGCACAGATGAAGCTGGCCGGCACCTATGATGCATACCTGCAGCATGAGACGATGCGCGTGATTGCGCCGTATCTGGTGCTCGGCGCGGTGGTGCTGGTCTGGGCTCTGTTCATCCTGCGCACGCCGTTTCCGCCCGTTGCGGGCGCGCAGAGCGGCAGAGAGTCAAGTGGGTCCCAGGGTAGCTACCGCGAGCTGCTGCGCTATCCGCATTTTCTCTTCGCCGTCTTCGCGCAGTTCTGCTACGTGGGCGCGCAAGTGGGTACGTGGAGCTACTTCATCCAGTATGTGCAGGACTACACGCACCTGCCGGAGAAGACGGCAGGCTATCTGCTTACCGGCACGCTGGCTGGGTTTGGCGTGGGCCGCTTCGGTTCAAGCTACTGGATGAAGCGCGTGCCCGCGAACCGCCTGATGGCTCTCTTTGCCGGCGCGAATCTTGTGCTGGTCACTGTGGCCATCCTTCTGCCCGGCTGGGTAGGAATGTGGTCGATCTTCCTGACCAGTTTCTTCATGTCGCTCATGTTCCCCACTATCTTTGCGCTGGGCTTGCACGGGCTTGGTCCGAATACCAAGGGAGGCGCGTCCTTGCTGGTGATGGCGATTATTGGCGGCGCAGTCTTTACGCCGGTGATGGGACTGGTCTTTCAGGCGACGCACAGCATGGCGCAGGCGATGGTCGTGGTGCTCTGCTGCTATATCGTGGTTGCTGTGTTCGCGGTGAAGGGAAGTGAGCTGGCGCCTCGGACGAGATGAAAAGGCTGTCGTCGCGAAGTGCAGCGGCGCACTGCAAGCAGTGGTTCCCGGTTCATGGATTCCCAAGGCTGGAATGCAAATGCGGTTTCTTCTTCATGAAGAAGAAACCGCATGCAAAAAACGCAGGAATTGGCCTATAGGCGCTGGAAAAACCGCCTTCAGCGCCTCACTCGGATTAGTTTGTCGTCATGAAGTCCGGGTCGACCGGATTCTCAAACAAGGAGGCATCGCGCGTGACGATGGTGAGGCCCGAGGGCGTGACGAAGTAGCGGCGCTTATCCTCAACCGGGTCGTAGCCGATGACGGTGCCTTCGGGAATATGCACATCGCGGTCAATGATCGCGCGGCGAATACGGCAGTGGCGGCCGATGTTGACGTGCGAGAAGATGATGCTCGAGTCCACATCGGAGTAGGAGTTCACGCGCACATCCTGTGAGAGAACAGAGTTGGAGATGGACGCGCCGGAGATGATGACGCCGGCGGTGATGACTGAGTTGACCGCCATGCCGGTACGGCCCGGCTCGCCAAAGACAAACTTCGCCGGCGGATACTGCCTCACGCGGGTGCGGATGGGCCAGCTCTTGTCGTAGAGGTTGAAGACCGGCGAGACGGAGCACAGGTCGAGATTGGCCTCGTAGTAGGAGTCGAGCGTGCCGACGTCACGCCAGTAGAGCGCCTCCTGTTTGTTTTCATCCACAAAGCTGTAGGCGACCATCTTCTTTTTGCCGAGCAGGTTCGGCAGAATGTTGTGGCCAAAGTCGTGCTTCGAGGTGGGATCTTCGGCATCGGAGATGAGAGCCTTGAGGAGCACATCTGTGTTGAAGATGTAGATGCCCATGGAGGCATCGACCGCATTCGGGTTAAACGGGGAACGAAAGCTGGTGGTTGCCGGCTTCTCCTGAAAGCCGATGACCTCGCCGGTCTGCCCAACCTCAACCACGCCGAAGCGCGAAACCTCATCGGGCGCAATCGGCAGCGTGGCCAGCGTAACCTCCGCCTTGGTCTCTTTGTGGTGCTCGAGCATACGAGCGTAATTCATCTTGTAGATGTGGTCGCCGGACAGAATGATGATGTACTTCGGCTGCTCGCTGCCGATGGAGTAAATGTTCTGGTAGACAGCGTCGGCGGTGCCCATGTACCAGTTGGCGCCGGTGCGCTGCATCGGCGGCAACATCTCAAAAAACTCGCCGAGCTCGGTAGCCACAATGGCCGTCCATCCTTCGCGAATATGACGGTTGAGCGAGAGGGCCTTGTACTGGGTCATAACGTAGACCTGGCGAAGGCCGGAGTTGATGCAGTTGGAGAGCGTGATGTCGATGATTCGATAGTGGCCGCCAAATGGCACGGCCGGCTTGGCGCGATCGCGGGTCAGCGGGAAGAGCCGTTCTCCGGCGCCTCCCGCAAGCAGCACTCCCAGGGTGTCCCTCATTTCCATGTGCCCATACCTCTTATGGGTTCCTCTTCCGAATTTGCGGAACACGCACTGACCTTGTGCCGCTATCCGGTACAGGATTTTCTCCAGTGACACTTTTCCACAGGCATCACTGAACGGGCGAGAATACCACACGAACGTAAAGACTTGCGCCCTGCTGCGTGGAAGGTCGAGCGGACTCGAATCGGTCGCAAACAGCAAAGCCGAAGGCTGGATGGAGTGGACACATCACAGGCTTCGGCTGGGCTGGTGAGAGGCAGGCGTCTTAGCCTGACAGCAGAGCTACCGCTTCTTCTTGGTGAATTTGTACTCGACCCCGACGGAGAGGGCAAAGTTTACATCATTCGATGTGGCGCGATTTCCATAGTTAATGCTGTAGCGGGTGAGCACAGCATCCGGAGTCATGCGGAAGACCCAGTGCTCGGAGCGGTTCAGATCGATGTGACCGCCGATGATGCCTGCCATTGCGACCTGGTCGTTATAGAAATCGACAACCGAAGGGGGCTGCCCGCGCAGGTCCTGCTCGAATTTGCCGTAAACGCCACCGAACATGGCATGCGCGATGAGGTCACCGTGCTTGTTGTGCGGTCCCAGCCACTCCGGGCCGGCCCCGAAAAAGGTCTGGCTCACAAAGGGTCCCTGGATTGAGTAGGGATTCGGCGCAGCGCCGCTGGTGCCAAGGTAATAGCGCGCCGTGCCTTCCGCGCCCCAGCGCTTGGTCAGCCAGTAGGAGCCCTCAAGATTAAGACCGCCGAGGTTCGAACCCTGCAGCAGCGTAGGACCGGCCTTCATGTGGTCGTAGGCCATCCCGAGCGAGATGTCGTAGCGGTTGTCATAGCGCACTTTTGCAAGAGGATCAATGACAACGTAGGTGCCCGTGCCGGTGGTCTGGGTGGAGGAGCTGGAGGAGCTGCGGGATTGCGCGCCTGCCAGGGGCAGAACGCACACGCCAAGCAGAGCCGCAGCGGCAAAAGCGAAGAGAAAACGTACGGAAAGACGCATCACCTTCAAGCTTACAGGACCGGACCGAGAGCGGACAATGCAGGAGGGCGGGCGCAAGGGCAACGCTAGGCCGTACAGCGTTCGGCCCAACTTGAATAGAGCAGATAGTAGACAGTCTTGAGTGTTTCTATTGAAGCGGCCAAGGCTCTGTCCGCCGGGTTCGCAGGTTCCATTGACGGCGCGGCGTGCATGCGCCAGTCGAGCGGCAGCCTGCGAAAAACCAGCGCGGCACGAGGCAGATGGCTCGCGCTGGAAATGACCTCTGCGGAGCGCCAGTTGCGCGCCCGCATGAGGCGCGCCACATCGCAGGCGTTGTGAATCGTGTCGCGGGATTCAGTGTCTTCCAGAATGGCTGATGCCGGGATGCCTTCCGCTTCCGCTGCACGCGCCATGCCATCGGCCTCCACAAACTGGTTGCCTACAGCCCCGCCGCTGAATATGAGATGCGGAGCGACGCCACGCTCGTACTCGGCAACTCCCTCATTGACGCGGGCGAGCTGACGGGGCGTTGGATTGCCATCGGAGTCGGACTTTGTACCGAGCACGACTATTGCGTCAAAGCGGGTTCGGCTGGTGTTGGACAGCGGCGCAAGCGCGCGTGCCAGCACGGCCCACCCCACAATGCCGCAGACGAGCGCGGAAGCGAGCAGCCACCCTAGGCGTCGCCTTTGCCGCGAATCATGTCGCGCTGCGGAGTGACGATGGCGCGGTCTTCGAGTGGTCCCTTTGCGGCGCGGCGTGCGGGCAGAAGTCAATCCGTCACTCCTTCAGACTCCACTGTATCGCGCCTCCGCTGCGTACGAGGTCAGCCGAGGTGAGCAGGCACGCCCCAGCTGGAAAGCACGATCTCCTCGAGCGGCCTGCGCGTGCGCGGTGCCACTTCGTGCTCGATCAATCGCTCCGTTGCAAGGGTTGCAGGGGCGTCGCGGTAGCCTACCGCCGTAATCGTGCCGAAGAGGTAGTCGTTAGGAATCTCCAGAGCCTTGCGCGCAGCCTCATGGTCAAAGCCGCCCATCTGGTGCGTAGCCAACCCGAGAGCGGCAGCCTGCACAGTAAGCAGCGCCGTGGCCGCGCCAAGATCGAAGAGCGCAGAGGCGTTTTCAGAGTTGTCATGACTGAAGCGGGTTCTGGCGACGCCAAGAATCAGCACCGGCGCTTTGGGCGCCCACAACTGATTGAAAGGGATGAGCGCGGAAACGATCTTCTGGTGCGTAGGTGAGCCGCGCCGCGCAATCAGAAAGCGCCATGGCTGGTCGTTGTAGGCGGAAGGCGCCCAGCGAGCAGCCTCGAATATTTTCACCAGATCGGCGGCAGTCACATCGCGATCTTCAAAGGCGCGAGGACTCCAGCGATGATGAATCGCGGGCAAAACCCCTTCCATGGATGGAGAAATCTTCAGTTCTTCGATGGATTCAACAGACAGTGGCATTCCTGAACCTCGTCGGCGTAGACAATCCCCTGTTTAGATAACAAATCGGGAATTGGAGATTCAGTGTCCCGTCTCACAGGATGATGGTCGCTTGCGCTCCGGCGAAAAACAGAGCGCGATTATTTTTATGGGTAGAGCGACATCCACTTGCTGCAAGGGGGCTGTTTATTTTCCTTTGATATGGCTTTGTCATGCTGAATCGGTAGCCGAAATCCACAGAAAAATATCTTCGATAGGCATCGATCACGCTCAGAAGCAGTAGACGTGTTGAATAATGGCGTTCAACAACGATGATTGAAACCGTATCGCTGACCGATTGACAATCGATTAGCGTTTCGCAATGCAATACGAAAGTCTTGAGGAGAGCCTCCATGCAAGTCCAAAAGCTGCTTCTTCGATGTTCATCCGTCTTCGCGTTCTTCCTGCTGCTCGCATTCGGCTTGACGCAATCTTTTGCACAGACCGCGGTGGACGGCGCTATTGGCGGCACTGTCCTGGACAGCACAGGCGCTGTCGTGGCGAACGCAAATGTTTCAGTTCGCAACCTGGGAACAAATGCTGAACAGACTGCGGTGACGGACGGTTCCGGCTATTTCCGTGTGCTGCACCTGCAGCCCGGCGCATACAACGTGACCATTACTGCGGCAGGCTTCAGTGAGTATCACGCGATCAATGTGACGGTGCAGGTGGGTGTGCTGACCGATGTGCAGGCTCGGCTGGCAGTAGGCAGTTCCGCTCAGACCGTGGAAGTGACCGGTGAGGCTCCGCTGGTCAACACGACCTCGCCCGACTTTGCGGGAGTGGTACCGCAACTCGCGCTCCAGGATCTGCCGGAGAACAACTATCGCTGGTCTGCCTTCGCGCTGCTCACTCCGGGCGTTGTGAACGATGTGAACGGCTATGGCTTGCTGAGTTTCCGCGGGCAGAGCACGCTGCTCAATAACGTGACGATTGACGGCACGGATGACAACCAGGCGTTCTTCTCGGAAGAGCGCGGCCGCACGCGGGCGGGCTATTCCACCATCAAAGCGGCAGTGCAGGAGTTTCAGGTCAATACATCGAACTACTCGGTGGAATACGGCCGCTCGGCTGGTGGCATCGTGAACTCGGTGACCAAGAGCGGCACGAATCAGTACCACGGCGAAGGCTACTACTACGATCGTGACAGCGCATGGAATGCGCAGAACTCCTATGTGACGCATCCCGTGCAGGTCTCGTCGAGCCCGATTACTTATGCGGTGCAGTCGTTCAAGCCGACGGACCTGCGGCGTCAATACGGGCTCACGCTGGGCGGGCCGATTCTTAAGGACAAGCTGTTCTTCTTTGTCGCCGCGGACCGTTTCTACCATGACTTTCCCGCTGCGGCGACGATTGCCGGCACTAGCGCCAACGCCAACTTCTATACGGCTGCGGATTCGATACTGCCCGCAGGCAAGACCTGCGGTGTGACCAGCGGCTCTGCTGCGCCCAGCTACCAGGATTCCCAGGTGTGCCAGTTGGCGAAGAATACTGGACTCAGCTACGCCAACGCAGCGACGTATTATGCAAGCGGCATCGTGGGCCTGACGACGATGCTCGGAACCGTGCCGCGCATCGGTGAGCAGGTCATCTTCTTTCCCAAGGTGGATTGGCAGATCAACCAGAAAAACCACGCGTCCGTCGAGGCCAACCAGATGCGCTGGAGTTCCCCGGCCGGCATTCAGACCAGTCCTGCGGTTGCCTACGGCATGTCGAGCTTTGGCAACGACTATGTGCGCGCCAACTGGATTGTCGGCAAGCTCGACAGCTTCCTGACCAGCAACATCAGCAATGAAGCACGCTACATGTATGGCCGCGATTTCGAGTTTGAGTTCAACCAGACGCCCACCGGATACGAGCAAAGCAACCTGGTGAAGACGCCAAGCGGCTACGCCAATCCTCTCGGCCTGCCGCCGAATGTGTCTCTCAGCGGATTCTTCCAGTTCGGTACGCCGCAGTTCCTCAATCGCGCGGCGTTGCCTGACGAGCGCCGCTGGCAGCTTGCCGATACGGTGGTGTGGGTACGCGGCAACCACACTCTAAAGTTCGGTGAGGACTACCTCCATACGGACGATCTGATCTCCAATCTCTATAACCAGTACGGTGGCTTCAGCTATAGCGGCAATACGCCTTTGGGAAATTACCTATCGGATTTGTACCTCTCGCAGAATCCGGTGACTGGCAAGTCCGCTAAGAACTACACCTACTTCAACCAGGGTGTTGGTGCGGCAGGGCTCGACTTCACAACCGGTGACTATGCGCTCTTTGCGCAGGATGAGTGGAAGGCCAGTCCGCGGCTGAGCCTGACGATGGGCGTACGGTGGGAGTATGAGCAATTCCCCAATCAGCAGTTGCCCAATGCACTGCTGCCGCAGACGGCCTCGCTTCCTGACCACAAGCTGAACCTGGCGCCGCGCGTCGGGTTTGCCTACGACGTGTATGGCGGCGGCAAGACCATCCTGCGCGGCGGCTACGGCATGTTCTTCGCGCGCGCCATCAACTCCACTCTGTACCAGGCGCTGATTGGCACGGGCGTCTCCGCGGGCCAGGTCAATCCGACGCTCAATCCATCTTCGACTTGTGCGCCGGTCTTTCCGCAGATTGTTCCCGCCGCATCCTACGGAACCTGCCTTGCAGGGAGCAGCGGCAACGCGACGGCATATTTCATCGACAGCAACTTCAAGCTGCCGCAGATTCACATGGCAGACCTGACGCTGGAGCAGCAACTCGGCAAATCGGATGTGTTCAGTCTGTCCTGGCTCGGTTCATGGGGCAGGCGTCTGCCAGACTTTGTGGACACTAACCTGCCTGCGCCAACCCCGGTGGCCTTCACAGTCAAGGACCCCAGCGGCGCTGGCCCGCTCGCCAATGGCACCACGTTCAACACCAATGTGTACTTCTACGACACAGCGAATGCGAACCATAGGCCGAATCCGAATTTCAGCTCCATCACGGATATCTTCAGCGGCGTGACCTCGAGCTATGAGGCGATGGTGGCGCAATTCAGCCATCGCATGTCACACTCGGTTTCCGTTGACGCGAATTTCACCTGGTCGCATGCGCTGGACTATGGCGAAAACAACTTCACCGGTGCGGCTGCGACCGCGCTCTTTGACCCGGCAAACCTCAAGCTCGACTACGGCAACTCCAACCAGAACGTGCCGTACCGGTTTATCTTCTACAGCGTGGTCCAGTCCCCGTGGCGCTTTCATGGGCCACTCGGCTACCTGTTGAACGACTTCCAGCTCGCGCCGGACTTCCAGACACAGAGCGGCCTGCCTTATTCAGCTGGTGTCAGTGGTTCATCGTCGAAGCTGTACGTCACGCCGGGTCAGGCGGCGCAGGCGTCGATCATCAGCACCAGTTCGTTCAATGGTTCGGGAGCCGGCAGCGCCAATCGCGTCCCATTGTTCGATCGCAACGCATTTCAGTATCCCAGCACGTGGTTCATCGACATGCGTGCCTCAAAGAGCATCGTGGTTCGCGAACACTACAAGCTTGAATTTCTCGCTGAGGCATTCAACCTCACAAACCACCAGAACGTGACCAGCGTGGGGACTTCTGCCTACACGATCTCGGAAGACACAACGAATCATGTGAACAACCTGATTCCGTACACGGCGACTCCATTCGGCGCGGTGACGGGAACCGACAACAGCAACTTCGCTTACAACATACGTCAGGTGCAGATGGCTGTGCGCCTCACCTTCTGACCGACGACTGCAGACAAAGAAATGCGGCAGCTCAGGCTGCCGCATTTTTCTGGAGCGAAGGCCCCGGTACGATCCTGGTCGAACATGAGCTGACCCGCTGTGCGATCAGGGATAGATGCGATGCAGCGTGCGCGCGAAGGGAATCGTCTCGCGCACGTGGTCAAGCGCACACACCCAGGCTACGACGCGTTCAATGCCCATGCCGAAACCGGCGTGAGGAACTGAACCGTAACGGCGCAGGTCCAGGTACCACTGGAATGCCTCCATCGGCAATTGATGGTGCTCAATGCGACTCTTCAGCAGCTCATAGCTGGAGACGCGCTGCGAGCCGCCAATCACCTCGCCATAGCCCTCCGGCGCAAGCACATCGACGCAGAGCGCGAAGCGTGAGTCCTTCGGATCCGGCTCCATGTAGAAGGCCTTCACATCCGCCGGGTAGCGGTGCACCATCACAGGCCGGTCAAATTGGGAGCTGAGCCAGGTCTCATCGGGCGAACCAAAATCGTTTCCATACTCAAATGGATGTTCGAGCTCGCCCTTCTTGTGCGCCTCGTTCAGCATGGCCGCCGCTTCGTCATAACGCAAGCGAGGGAAGGGCGGCAGAATGCTTTGCAGCTTGCTCACATCGCGACCGATAACCTGCAACTCCGGCGCGCGATTTTTTAGGACGCTCTGCACAATGTGCGAGAGGAAGTTCTCCGCCAGCTCGAGCAGGCAATCCAGGTCGCAATAGGCAACCTCAGGTTCAATCATCCAGAACTCGGTGAGGTGGCGGCGCGTCTTCGATTTCTCTGCGCGAAAGGTTGGGCCGAAGCTGTAGACCTTGCCCAGCGCGAGCGCGGTGGACTCGATGTAGAGCTGGCCGCTCTGCGTGAGGAAGGCAGGATCGCCGAAATAATCGACGGGGAAGAGCGTGGAAGTCCCTTCGCACGCCGCGGGCGTCAGAATCGGCGGATCGGTGCGAATGAAGCCGTTGGTATCGAAGTACTCCGCCGCGGCGCGCATAATCTCCGCGCGAATGCGCAAGATGGCCGACTGGCGCGGCGAACGCACCCACAGGTGCCGGTGCTCCATCAGGAAATCGACGCCGTGCTCCTTGAGCGAGATGGGGTAGGGATCTGACTCCGGGACGCGCTGTACTACTTGCAGATCTTCGACGTCGAGTTCATAGCCGCCGGGGGCGCGCTTGTCGGCGCGGACCTTGCCGGTAACGATGACCGAGGATTCCTGTGTAAGGCCCTTGAGAGTCTCAAAGACCTCTTCCGGAACGCTCTTGACGTGCGCGACGCCCTGCACGGTGCCTGTGCCATCCCGAAAGATGGGGAACAGCAGCTTGCCACTCTCGCGCAGATTGTAGAGCCATCCGCGCAGCGTGACGGACTGGCCTTCATGCTGGCCGAGGGTGGCGATGGTGGCGACGGGTGCGGCAGATTTGGCCGGGACGGGTACGTTCTCTTCAGGCATGGGTATTGTGCTTTCTTGCAGGCGCGCCGCGACGCTGCCGATGCGCCGGAATCTCTAGGATAGCGCGGCAACCGGACTTGCCGCGGCATCGGCGACTCGCCGCAACGGCCCTGGTTGGTTTATTGTGCAATGCATATGGCAGGCGCGCCCGTTCCCGTATCCGCAAAGAGCCAGGGGCCACGTCCCCGCCCCGAGGCGGAGGAGATTTACCGCCGCTGGATTCGCTTTCTCGACGAGGAGTTCACGCGGCATCGCTCGCCCGAGCGCCGGTCGGAGATTGTGCGCGACCAGCTCTATCAGATTTATCTTGGCCGCCCCTATGAGGGGCGGCGCGCCGTAACCCTGACGACCGAGCTGCCCGGAGATGTGCTGAGCCTCTCCCTTGACCCCGAAAATGTGACGCTCGAGGCAGAGCAGTTTGGAGACGCGGACGAGGCTCTCTTTGCCGTGCGCAAGCCGCTGCTTTGGTTCTGGCAGATGTTCGACCGCTCGCCAATCGGGGTGAATCTCTGGCTGGGCATTCGTTTGCGCTGCATGCTGGGCCGCCACATCTTCAGGCATATGGGCACGGGCGTCAAGATTTATCCCGGCGTGGACCTGACCTATGGTTATAACCTTTCGATCGGCGATGGCGCCATCATCCGCAAAGGCGCGCTGCTGAACGACCGCGGCGGCATCACCATCGGCAAAGGTGCGCTGATCGGCTCGTTCGCGCGGGTCTTTTCGCACAGCTACTCTGTCGGCGACTATGAGCACCTCACGTTGCACCACACCACGATCGGAGACAATGCGCGCGTGGCCAGCCACAGCATTGTGCTCGCCGGCCAGGACGTGCCTCCGGGCGGCGTCGTAGGCAGCTTTCCCGCAGACCGCGTCTGAGCCGCGCGCCCGTGCTAACCTGAGCCTTTGGGCCTGTCTTCCGACTGGAGTTTGTGTTTGCAGCCGATCGCTTTCATCGTAGCCCTCTTTGAGTTTGTTCTCCTCATCTTCTCGCTCAGTTTTCACGAGTGCGCGCACGCTTGGATGGCGTCGTTCCTCGGCGACCATACGGCGCGGCTTGAAGGGCGCGTCACGCTCAACCCTGCCTATCACGTGGACCCCGTGGGTACGCTGCTCTTTCCCGCGTTGATGATCTTCGGGCCGCTGTTTGGTCTCGGCATCGGCGGCATGCTGGTGGGCTGGGCCAAGCCCACGCCCGTCATCACGCGCAACTTCCGCAAGATTGTTCGCGACGAGAATCTGGTCACGCTGGCCGGGCCGGTCTCCAATCTCATCCTGGTGCTCGCCGCGTTTGTGGTGCTCGCGATCATCTGCATCGCGGTGCCTGGCGGCCGCATGCTCGTGCTGGCATCGATGAGCGGCATGTTGAGCCTGAGCGTGCCCTCAGGCTTGCAGGCCGTGGTGTTGCTGGCGCATCTCGCCATCCTGATCAATCTGTCGCTCTTTTTCTTCAACCTGCTGCCCATTCCTCCGCTGGATGGCAGCCATGTGCTGCGCAACCTGCTGCCCTATAACGCGCTGCGCGTCTACGACGGCATCGGCGGCTGGGTCAGCTGGCTGCTGATGATTCTCGTAGGCGGGTTCATCCTGCGGCTTCTGCTCAGTCCTGCGATGGCCGTGGTCTACTTCGGCCTGTCGCACATTTAGGCAAGGTCTGCGCCGCCGGCGTCGCCCCGCTACAATAAGCAGAGCCGCGCCTTGCAGCTTCTCAGGAGAGCGGCCGCATTCTTTTCTGCACCACACTGGATCCGATACGCACCATGCCCGATCAAGCGACCACAACGTTTCGCCCGCGCGTTTTAAGCGGGATGCGCCCCACCGGCAAGCTCCACCTTGGCAACTACATGGGCGCGCTGGCCAACTGGGTCAAACTCCAGGACAACTACGAGTGCTACTTCTTCATCGCCGACCTGCACGCGCTCACAACGGACTATGCCGACACGTCGGCCATTGCGCCGAACACGCTGGAAGTGGCGCTGGATTTTCTCGGTGCGGGCCTCGACCCCGAGAAGTCCACGATTTTTGTGCAGAGCCAGGTGAAGCAGCACTATGAGCTGCCGCTGCTGCTGGGCATGATTACGCCGCTCGGCTGGCTGGAGCGCGTGCCCAGCTACAAGGAGATGATCGAAAATCTGGCCCACAAGGATCTGACGACCTATGGTTTTCTGGGCTATCCCGTGCTGATGGCTTCCGACATCTTGCTCTATCAGCCGCAGTTTGTGCCCGTGGGCCAGGACCAGCAGGCGCACGTGGAGCTGACGCGCGAGATTGCACGGCGCTTCAATCAGTTCTACAAGCTCGCAGACCGCGAGGTGCTGCCGGAGCCGAAGGTGCTGCTGACGCCTTCGCCCAAGCTGCCCGGCACCGATGGCCGCAAGATGTCGAAGAGCTACGGAAATACGATTCAGATTACAGACCCGGAGCCGGTGGTGCGGCAGAAGCTGAAGACCATGGTGACCGATCCGGCGCGTGTTCGCCGCACGGACAAGGGCGACCCCGACAAGTGCCCGGTGGGTGATCTGCACAAGGTATTCTCAACGCCTGAGACCCTTGCAAAGGTCTATGAGGGCTGCCGGTCAGCGGGCATAGGCTGCATCGAGTGCAAGGGCTGGGCCGCCGATGGCCTTGTGCAGGTGCTCAACCCCATCCAGGAGCGGCGCGCAAGCTTTACGGAGCCACAGGTGGTCGAGATTCTGCACGCAGGCTCTGGGCGCGCGCGCAAGCGGGCCGAGCAGACCATGCAGGAAGTCCACACCGCGATGCAGTTGACGCTGACGGGCGCGGCAAGCTAGCAATCGAAGAAACATCTTGAACACAGAGAGTGCAGTGACGGAAGAAAAGATCAACCCGGTCAACAACGCGGCAGAGAACACCTCGGCGCCCGGCGCAGACACGGCGCATCAGCTGGATGCGCCGCCGCTGGTGCTGGTGTCGCCGCCTGCGCCGGAGAACAAGCCCGCAAAGCCGGCCCCGAAGCAGAAGAAGCAGGAAGAAGAGCCGGAGCAGTCGCCCTTCTCCGTCACGGTGGGCAAGGTCTATGACGGCCCGCTCGACCTGCTGCTGGACCTGATCCGCAAGCAGGACATCGACATCTACGACATCCCGATTGCGAAGATTACCGCGCAGTTTCTGGCCTATGTGAATCAGCTCAAGGCCAGCGACGTGGACGTGGCGGGCGAGTTCATCTACACGGCCTCGCTGCTCATTCACATCAAAAGCAAGATGCTGCTGCCGCGCACGGAGTCCGCCATTGCCGACGGTGCCGAAGACCCGCGCCGTGAGCTGGTGGAGCGGCTGCTCGAGCACGAGCGCTTCAAGAACGCGGCCCAGATGCTGCAGCAGAAGCAGATGCTCGAAGCCGCGACGTGGACCAATCCCGGCGTGCGCGAATTCAAAGGCGATGTGGCTGCCGAGCCGGAGATTGCTGCCGATACCGTCGATCTGGTCCGCGTCTTCCGCGAAATTATGGACCGCGCGCGCAAGCGGCCCACCTTCAACGTCGAAGACGATTCTGTCACCGTGGGCCAGATGATTCAGTTTCTGGCGCGCCGCCTCACGATGGAAGACAAGCCCGTGGCGCTGCGGCGGCTGCTGAGCCACACCCGCTCGGAGCGCGCGCTGGTAGCCATGTTCCTCGCGCTGCTGGAACTGGTGCGCCTGCAGGCGATTCTGCTTCGTCAGGACGGCGCCTTCAGCGAGATCTTCATCAAGAAGCAGTTGAGCTTTGACAAGGTGATGGACGAGCGGCTCGCCGATCTGCGCGACGACTGGCGCTGAAGGCAAGCACCCCGCACGATGCTCCTGCGTTTCGCTCAGGAAGTAGCCCATTCAGAGCGCCTGCTTGAAATGACGAAATAAAATTCGTGTTTTTCTGGTGGTGTGAAAGGCAGGGGATATTCGCTCGCTTCCTCGTCCTGGGGCATTCTCATCGAATAGCGACGAAGCAGGACAAACAGGAGGTCCATCCGCAATGAACATTCAATTCCCCAGGCTCTTTACGAGGTTTGTCGCGGCTGCATTGTTTGCTGTGACTGGTTGTGGCAGCAGTAGTTCGGCCTACGTGAAGTTCATCCATGCGTCGCCAGGCGCGCCGAACGTCGATGTTGTGGTCGGTAGCAAGTATGCGGCACAGAATGCCGCCTACGGCACAGCGACCTCGAGCTATGCGAAAGTTGACACGGGCACCAATGAGGCGATCCAGGTTTTTGCGACGGGATCCACCTCGAAGCCAGTGATTACGAAGACGCAAACCCTCACGACCAACCAGTACTACACGGTCATAGCCCTGAACACCCCGTCCAGCTTGCAGCTTTCCGTAGAAAACGATGATCTGACCGCGCCCACAAGTGGCAACTGCAAGCTACGCGTGGTGCATGCGGCACCGAGCGCCGGAGCGGTTGATGTGTACGTGACGGCACCGGGTGTGAGCCTGACGAATCCCATGAATCCGGTCAAGCCAGTCCTTTCCAACTTCACGTTCGGCACAGTTACGCCATATCTCGAGGTTCCTGCGGGATCATACGAGGTGCGTGTGACGCCCACAGGAAACCCGTCCGTGGTTGCGATTGACACGGGGGCCACTGGAGTACCGCTGGCGGCGGGTGACATCTATACCGCCGTGGCGCTGAATCCGAACCCCAGCACCAATCCACCGGGAACGGCGTTCTCGCTTCTGCTGACGCAGGATATGCCGGTTCAGATGGGAATGGGCAGCTATTGATTGCATCCCCGCGATTATTGCGTTTCTCGTCTGCTCGATCCGGCCTTCGGCGGGAGGTGACAGCCATCCTCCCGCCCTCTTATAGCTGACTCTTGATTCGCCCTCTGTTCGCCTCGCGTCGAGAATTGGCAGCGTTTTCATCACAGGTAGACCCAGCCCGGCAGGTGTAACATCAAGGGCAGCGAGCCAATCCCCAGTGTTCGCATTGCACGCAGCCGCGCAGATCTGGCTGCCGGGGTTTTATGCAAGTCTTTTTGCCGGGCATACTTCTCTCCCGCTCTGCCGCCCACTGCACATACGTCCTTCGTGTTCCCGTTGCATCGTCCGCAGCGGTTCGCCGTTCGCACCGGTCGTCCCCGATCGCCACCGCGGAGTGTTTGCATGGCTGATCTGGCGACGACCCAGATTCTGACTGAGCCGGCATCTCTGCTGGATCGCAAGCTGCAGCGGCGACCCGGCCGCACGGGGCGCGTGGTCTTTCTCGCGGCGCTCGCAGCGGGCCTCAGCTACATCGTGGTCCAGCTGGCGCGAGACCTGGCTCCTGTGCAGATTGCCAGCCACTCGGCTTACGTCTTGCTCGCGGTCACGCTCACCATCGCCCTCGGCTTTGAATTCGTCAACGGCTTTCATGACACCGCCAACGCTGTGGCGACGGTCATCTACACCCATTCGCTGGAGCCGCGCCTCGCCGTCGTCTGGTCGGGCATCTGCAATCTCGCCGGCGTCCTGTTGTCCTCCGGCGCTGTCGCCTACTCCGTTCTCGCGCTGCTGCCCGTCGAGCTCGTCCTCAAGGTCAGTTCCGGCTCCGGTTTCTCCATGGTCTTTGCGCTGCTGGTCGCCGCCATCCTGTGGAACCTCGGCACATGGTGGTTCGGTCTGCCTGCGTCCAGCTCGCACACGCTGGTCGGCTCCATCATCGGCGTCGGCCTCGCCAACCAGTGGCTCAACCCGCACGCAGGAGCTTCAGGGCTGGACTGGGATCAGGCCTACAAGGTGCTCAAGGCGCTGCTAATCTCGCCTATCGTCGGGTTCGTGCTCGCCGCTGCGCTGCTTCTCGTCTCCAAGTGGAGCTTCCGCTTTCCTGAGCTCTACGAAGCGCCCAAAGACAACCAGCCTCCGCCGCTGCCAATCCGCGCCCTGATGGTGCTCACCTGCACCGGCGTCAGCTTCTTCCACGGCTCTAACGATGGACAAAAGGGGATGGGCCTCATCATGCTCATCCTCATCGGCACCATGCCTGCGGCGTATGCGCTGAATCACGGCCTCAGCCCGGCTGACCTCCAGCAGCTCCTCGCCGCCTCCGCGCAGGCGGAGAGCATTCTCGATCGCCAGCCGGGCACGCCTGCCGCCGATCCGCGAGCTGCGTTAGGCGAGTACGCGCGTACCCATCGCCTCGCGCCAGACACGGTCGCCGATCTGAATTCGATGGTGCATGCGCTCGACCGCCAGGTGCGCCAGTATGGCAGCCTCAGCGCCCTTCCCGCGGCGGAGCAGACCAGCGTGCGCAATGACATGTACGTCACCAGCGAGGCGCTGCGGCTGATGGATAAGGCGCATGCTCTTCCGGCTGCTTCGGCGGATCGCGCTGCGCTGCGCCGCTATCGCAGCAGCCTTGACCGGAGCACGCAGTTCATTCCCACCTGGGTCAAGGTTGCGGTGGCGTTGGCGCTGGGCCTCGGCACCATGGTCGGATGGCGGCGCATTGTGATTACGGTTGGCGAGCGCATCGGCAAAGAGCATTTGACCTATGCGCAGGGAGCGGCGGCGGGCCTCGTGGCCATGGGCACAATCTTCGCTGCGGACAACTTCGGCCTGCCTGTCTCGACCACGCACATCCTCAGCTCGGGCGTGGCGGGCACCATGGCGGCCAATGGCAGCGGCCTGCACTTCTCCACGGTGCGCAACATCGCCGCGGGATGGATCTTCACGCTGCCGGTGGCGGCGCTGCTCTCCGGAGTTCTCTACTATCTCTTCCGCCTAATCGGCTGAAAGCGCAGGTTTCTGCCCAGCTTTGCACAGGCACAGCCTCACCTGCGCGCGCCAGTGCCTGAGCATCCGGTACCATAAACGAGGTACGGATTGCCGAATGAGTCTGAAAGCAAAGCTCGAAGCTGTGATTTACGCCGCCGAGGAGCCAGTCACCCTGGCCCAGCTCGCGGCACTGTTTGCCGCCGACGCCCTTGAATACAAGGCCGAGCGGGATGCCGCGCAGGGCGCAGCCGCTCCCGCCGCCGAGCCGCAACCCCTTTTAGGGGAAGGGCTTGAATACCTCGGCCTGGAGGAAAGCCAGCCCGAACCTGCACCGCCCGCCGCCGCGGCGCTGGATGAGCCGGGCGAGGCCGCGCCCCCCGCGCCCCCGGACGGGGATGCGGATGCGTCCGCCAACGAGACGCAAGTGGAAGCTGCCGACCCCGAGGCGGATGCCCGGCGCGAAGCCCGCCAGCGCGACCGCGAGGTCAAAGCCGTTCTGCGGGAGATTCTCGACGAGGCGATCGCCGGGTACGCCAGCGATGATCGCGGCATCGAGGTTCGCGAGATTGCCGGCGGCTATCGCATGGCCACCAAGCCCGAGTGCCACGACGCCGTGCGCCTGTTCATCAAGAGCCTCAAGCCGCCCATGAAGCTCTCGCTGCCCGCGCTGGAGACACTGGCCGTCGTTGCCTACAAGCAGCCCGTGACCGCGCCCGAGGTGAATGAGATTCGCGGCGTTGAGTCCGCTGGCGTGCTGGGCTCGCTGCTCAGCCGCAAGCTCATCAGCACCGCAGGCCGCAAGCAGGTCATTGGCCGTCCCATCCTCTACAAAACCACCAAAGAGTTCCTGCTGCGCTTCGGGCTCAAGGACCTTTCCGAGCTGCCATCCATGGATGAGTTCGAGAAGATGGCCGCGATCGAGTTGAGCGAAGAAGTGGGAGGCGACACGCAGGAAGTCGAATCCGGGTTCGAGCACGTAACCGATGAAGGTCCGGAGCTGGACGAAAATGCTCCGGAGGATTCCGGCGAAGCTTCGGCCGAAACAGCCGGAGCGGAGAGCCATCCGGAAGAACCAGCGCCCAGCGAGGGTGCAGAAATCGAGACGCCGTCCCATGACTGACGAGCACGAACCGGAAGAGCTGAATCCCGAAGCCGCCGAACCCGAGTTGCACGACGAAACCGAAGCTGAGCCTGCCGAGGCTGCGCCCCTGGTGATCGAAGAGGAACCTGAGCCTTCGCTCCCTGCGCCGCGTCTGGAGCGGCTGCAGAAGATTCTGGCGAAGGCAGGCATCGCCAGCCGCCGTCACGCCGAAGAACTGATTACCGAAGGCCGCGTGCAGGTGAATGGGCAGGTTGTCAGCACGCTGGGCACCAAGGCGGATCCCGCGCGCGATCACATTCGCGTCGACGGCAAGCTGCTCCAAGGGGCTGAGCGGTTGCGTTATTTCATGCTCAACAAGCCCAAGGGCTACGTGACTACGGTGAGCGACCCCGAAGGCCGTCCTACGGTGATGCAGTTCTTCACGAAGATGGGGGAGCGCCTCTACCCGGTGGGCCGGCTTGACTACTTGAGCGAAGGCCTGCTGCTGGTGACGAACGACGGCGAACTGGCGCATGCGCTGACGCGCGCCGCCTCCGGCGTGGAGAAGACCTATCTCGTGAAAGTGGCCGGTCAGCCCGGCGAAGACGAGCTGGAACGCCTTCGTACAGGCGTCGCCATCGAGCGAGGCAAACCCGGCGAGGGTAAAGTACGCACCGCCCCAGCGCGCATTCGGCAGGTGCGCGCCGGCGACAACCCCTGGTTTGAAGTGGTGCTCATCGAGGGGCGCAACCGCGAGCTGCGCAAGATGTTCGAGGAGATTGGCCACCACGTGGAAAAGATTCGCCGCGTGGGCTACGGCCCGCTAGTGCTTGACCTGGAGCCCGGCAAGCTCCGCGAACTGGAGCCGGAAGAGTTGGCGCAGGTGCGCCTGGCCGCCGAGGGCAAACTGAAGCCGCGCCGCATGAAGACAACCCAGATGCTGCCCAAGGAGGCGGGACGGCCCGCCGGGCAGCGTTTCGAGCGGAGGCCGGGAAATCGGCAGCAGAGAGCCGGCCGCGAGTTGCCCGAGGCCCGCGAAGCCAAGCCCTTTGGGCGTAAGGAAGAGCGCTGGGAAAAATTTGAATTGCCGGAGCGTGCACAGCGTCCGGAGGAGGGCTTTGGCGAACGGCGCAGGGAGCGCGGCCCACGGCCCGGCGGCAAGCCGGGCTTTGGCAGGCCTCAAGGCGCACGCAGCGCAGAGAAGCCTCGGTTTGGAAGCGAAGAGCCCGGGCGTAAGCCATATGGCAAAACCGGCTTTGGTCAGCGATCCTTTGGCAAGCCCTTTGCGCCGCGTGGGGAGCAGCCCGGCGAAGGACGGCGTAGCTTTGGGCGCACCGAAAGGCCACGCGCTGGCGGTAAAGCCCCTTCGCGCGTCGGATTTGGCGGCGGAGCTCGACCTGAGTTTGGCAAGGGTCTTGGCAGGCCCGCGGGCAGAGGCTTTGGCAAGGGCCCCGACACGAGCAAAGGGCCTGGGCGGGGCTGGGAGCGCGCGGACCGCCGTCGGGAGAATGAGCCCGGCGGAGGGACCGCACGCCCGCGCCGAAGCGAAGGCGAGGGAATGGCATCGCCTCGATCCGGCAAGCCATCTTTCCAGCGCAGCGACAAACGTTCATTTGGAGGCACGAGTAAGCCCGCGAGCGGGCAGCAGGGTGGTTCAGGGCGCAAGCCAGCCTTTGGTGCAAAGCCGGCGTTCAAAGCGAAACCGGCCTTCGGTGCAAGGCCATCCGGTCCGGGCAAGTCCGGCTTCCGCGGCAAGCCGGGAGGAGCCAGTCGTCCCGGGGGCAGACCCGGAGGGAAGCCGGGCAGTCGTCCCGGAAGCAGGCCGAGCGGGAGGCCCGGTGGCAGGCCTGGAGGTAAGCCCGGTGGCAAGCCCAGCGGAGGCCCGCGCGGCAAAGGTCGCGGCTAAACCGGGCATGGAACACCGAAATGCTGTGACAAACGGGCGCGGCGGCGCATCGGATGGTCTATGAGCACAGAGAAGGCGACATTCGGCGCAGGATGTTTCTGGGGCGTGGAGGCGGCGTTTGCCGCGCTTCCCGGCGTGAGGGCAACGGCTGTTGGCTATGAGGGCGGGGCTCTGGAGCAGCCCACCTACCGGGATGTTTGCACAGATCAGACCGGCCACGCGGAGGTGGTCGAGCTGGACTTCGACCCCGAAAAGATCAGCTACGCGCAGTTGCTCGATGCGTTTTTCTCGCTGCACGATCCCACGACCCTAAATCGCCAGGGGCCGGACTGGGGGACGCAGTATCGCTCCGCCATCTTCTTCCACTCGCCTGAGCAGGAAGCGGCAGCCCGCGCCAAGATCGATCAGCTGACGGCCGAGGGGCGGTACAAGCCGAAGAGGATTGTCACCAAGGTGGAGCCGGCACAAACCTTCTGGCGTGCCGAGGAATATCACCAGCGCTATTTGGAAAAGCGTGGCCTGACGAGCTGCCACATTTAGGTTTGGCGCATCCTCGGTGGGCGGGGGTCTCTACTGAGAGCCGGAATTTCCGGAATATCTCTCGCGTGGTTTGCGGTGCGCCAGGAATGTACCATCTTCTTCGATACTTCCTTGCATGATCATGTCCAAAAAAAGTAGGTGCATTTTCATTCTGCCGAGTCTTTCGGCGATTTCACTGGCCTGTTCTCTGGTGATCGGCGCCTTTGGAGCAAGGTTAAACCGGTTTACCAGCGCTGCAAGCTCAGCCACATCCTCTTCAGGCTTCTGTTGTTCAGCAAGGAACGCATCCTGCCTCTTATAAATGGCAGCGTATTGTCGCGCTTCTTGGTAGGGCATATAGGCGAGCGCATCTGTGGACTGGGCCGTTTTCCATGCCGTGTCACGTAGGGCGATGTCGTGGAAATGAAGCGTGAGTGAAGTGTATTGCTGCGCTGCTGGATCGTAAGGGTGGCTCTGGATCCGACGCATGAGGGTTAAATCGCTTTCCACCTCTCCACGCCAAGTCCGCATGCCCGGCTGTGCGTCCTTCAGGTCATTGAGATTCTGCTCGATTTCTTCGTGCAGGGAGGCGCGCGCTTCCGCAGCTACGTGGACATGGTGCCGCCACTCCATGCAGGCCTCAATCTGAGTTGCGATCAGTAGACCGACCGTGATGGTGAACAGGTGCAGGAAGAACTCTGCGAATCCGGAGATTCTGCTGTGTGGCGCATGAACGTCAAGCATGGGCGAGCGAGCCTCTGATGAGTGGAGTCTTTTTCGCTGAGCTTGCGGGAGTTATCCGCAGGAATACACACCTTATAACATGCCCCAGTCACTTGGCTTGGTCGCTGTTTTCCGCCTCGTTGCGCCAGAGCCACCACGCCTTGATGAACTTCCAGTGGATGTAGACCGAGTGGTTCAGATGGAGCAGCAGTCCCTCGCGCCCATCGAGAAAGCCCAGCCGAAAGACGTAGTTGTAGAGGAACGTCGCCGCTGGGTTGAGGATGGCGTTCCATACCAGAGCCGGCATCGACCGGCTGGTACGGCCGCGCTTGTAGAGCAACAGGGCAATCTCGTTGCTGTAGCGGTTCATGTGCTCCAGGTAGACGGCCAGGGTGGGGTAGGCATAGTGGAGCATGTCATGCCGCAGCTTGCCGCGTGGCCCCGTGAACTGCGGCGTAGAATGCGGTCCGACTCCTTCGCTGAGCCGCGCCTTGCCGCGGCGGAAGAGCCGGAGCTTGTGGTCGGGATAGAAGCCTCCGTGGCGAATCCAGCGGCCAAAGTAAAGGTTCAAGCGCGGAATCCAGTAGGCGTCGAATTTCGGCGTGCCGCGCAGCAGCTCCTGAATCTCGGTCTGCAGCTCCGGCGTCAGCACCTCGTCGGCGTCGAGCAGCAGAATCCAGTCCGATGTGCACAGGTCAAGAGCGACGTTCTTCTGTTCGCCGTGGCCCTTGATGGGGTTGTAGGCCGTCTTGGCGCCAAACGAATGGGCAATTTCGATGGTCCGGTCCTTTGACCCCGAGTCGACCAGCACGATCTCGTCGGCCCAGCGCACACTTTCGAGCGTACGGGGCAGGTTTGCCTCCTCGTTCATGGCAATCATGGCAATCGACAAGGTGTTGGGCATCGAAGGCAGGATAAATCAATGGCAGGCCGGCGGACGGTGCGGGAGACACAGCATGCGGGCAAGACGCCCACATCTTGGCCTTTTGCCGCGTTTCAGGGTATACTGAATTTTCGGTAAGCCGTAGGGGATGTGTGCCTTTGCGCGCACCCTGTCGTCCGGCCCGGCCGCACGTACCGTTCAGGGTGTGCTGAGTTCAGCCTCCGCGCGGCAGCGGCAAGACGAAAACCCAAGATTCTGGAGTGGAACCATGGCACAGGTATGCGATGTTTGCGGCAAGAAGCCGCAGTTTGGCAACAACATCTCTCACGCGCACAACGTGACGCGCCGCCGCTGGAACGTGAACCTGCAGGCCGTCAAGGCGGTGGTCAACGGCGCTTCAAAGCGCATCCGCGTCTGCACCAGCTGCATCAAGAGCGGCAAGGTCGCAAAGGCCTAGCGGCGACGGCAGAGCTCGCTCTGCGCGATCGCTGTATCAAGGTTTGAAGGACCCACGACCCCATCCCACGCGGATGGGGTTTTTGCGTGCGTGGAGGTTGCGCAGGCATGAGTTCAGCGGTGCGTCGTCCACTGACTTACGGCGCAATGTTACCGCACAGATCGCTCCATTTAGACTGGAAGAGTCATGAGCACATTGAAAGCCGTGCGCGGCACGCGCGACCTGCTGCCGCCGGAGACGGCCATGTGGAACCACATTGAGGCCACGGCCCGCCGCGTCTTTGCCCGTTACAACTTCGGCGAGATCCGCACCCCTGTCTTTGAAGACACCTCTCTTTTCTCCCGCAGCGTCGGCGAGGAAACTGACATTGTTTCCAAGGAGATGTACACGTGGGAGGACCGCGCCCGCGCGCAGTCGGAAAAGCCCCAATCCCTCACGCTTCGTCCCGAGAACACCGCCGGCGTGGTCCGCGCCTACATCGAGCACAAGCTGGGCGAGACCGGCCAGTTGCAGAAGCTCTACTACATCGGCCCGCAGTTTCGCCGCGAGCGTCCGCAGAAGGGCCGCTACCGCCAGTTCTGGCAGATTGGCGCCGAAGTCATCGGGCCGCCCTCGGCCGGCAGTGAAAGCCCGCTGCGCGATGCCGAGGTGCTGGAGATGCTGGCCGCGCTGCTTGATGAGCTGGGCATCACCGGCTGGACGCTGCACCTGAACTCCGTGGGCTCTGCCGCGGACCGCGAGCGCTACAACCAGGCCCTGCGCGATGCGCTCATCCCGCTCGCACCGAAGATGTGCGCCGACTGCCAGCGCCGCGCCGTCACCAATCCGCTGCGCGTGCTGGACTGCAAGGTGCCCGAGGACCAGCCGATCATCGAGACGCTGCCCAGGATTGCCGACTCGCTCGACGAGGACTCGCGCCAGCACTTTGCTGCCGTCACCGCCGCGCTGGATGCTTCTGGCGTGGCCTACACGCTCAATCCACGGCTGGTGCGCGGGCTGGACTACTACACGCGCACAACCTTTGAGTTCACGCACGGCGGGCTGGGGGCGCAGAATGCGCTGCTTGGCGGCGGACGCTACGACGGCCTCAGCGAGGCCATCGGCGGGCCGCGTGCGCCGGGCATTGGCTTCGCCATCGGCCTGGACCGGCTGGTGCTGACGCTGCAGGCCCAGCAGGAACAGGCCGCCGCCACGGACAAGGTGGATGCCTATGTGGCCCCCATGGCCGACGCCAAAGACGCCGCCAAGCTGGCCGCGATGAACGCAGCCGGGCTGGCGCTGGCGCGCGAACTGCGCCGCGCGGGACTCAGCGCTGAACTCGGCGACGGATCGTTCCGGCTGAAGAAGTCTTTTGAGGCAGCGGATCGAACGGCACGCCGCATCGTTATCCTCGGCGAAGATGAGCTTCAATCCGGTATCCTGACAGTGAAGGATTTCGCCACCGGCACACAGACGAAAGTTCCCCGCGCGGAACTGGCGGCACATCTTGCCGGACCCTCCAAGCAATAAAAGGACACGCGTAGTGCTCGACTTTTTAGGCAATCTGGAACGGACGCATCTCTGCGGCGACCTGCGCGCCGCACACGCTGGGCAGCAAGTGGTGTTGATGGGCTGGGTCAACCGCCGTCGCGACCACGGCAACCTCATCTTCCTCGACCTGCGCGACCGCAGCGGCATTGCGCAGATTGTGCTGGACAAGGAGCTGACGCCCGACGGCCACCTGAAGGGCGAGCAGGTGCGGCCCGAATATGTTGTCGCCGCAGTGGGCAAGGTGCGCCTGCGCGATAAGGATGCCATCAATCCCAAGATGCCGACGGGCGAGATTGAGATTGAAACGACGGACCTGCGCGTGCTCAATGACACGCGCCTCGCGCCGTTTTCGCCTGCCGAGGAAGCGATCCAGAACGAAGAAGTGCGCCTGAAGTATCGCTACGTGGACCTGCGCCGCGCCGAGATGCAGCGCAACTTCTGGCTGCGCCATCAGATTACGCTGGCGATTCGCGAGAGCCTGTCGAAGCAGGATTTCCTTGAAATTGAAACGCCGATTCTCACCAAGTCCACGCCCGAGGGTGCGCGCGATTTTCTGGTGCCGAGCCGCGTGCATCCGGGAGAGTTCTACGCGCTGCCGCAGTCGCCGCAGATCTTCAAGCAGATCCTGATGATCTCCGGCTTCGACCGCTACTTCCAGATTGCCCGCTGCTTCCGCGATGAAGACCTGCGCGCCGACCGCCAGCTTGAGTTCACGCAGGTGGATCTCGAGATGAGCTTCCCGCGGCAGGAGCATGTCTTCGCCGTGGTTGAGGACTTTCTCTGCGCGGGCTTTGCCGCGGCTGGAGTTGCACTGCCGAAGCCGTTTCCGCGGATGACGTATGACGACGCGATGCGGCAGTTTGGGTCGGACAAGCCGGACATGCGCCTGCCGGGACTGACGGATGTGCGTGCCGCATTCACGGACGAGAACCTAGCCACGCTGCAGATTGATCCGGCGCTGCCGGTAGTGGCGTTCCGCATTCCCAGCGTCGGCGAGCTGAGCCGCAAGGAGCGCGAGGACAATCATCCGCTCTTTGACCAGAAGAAGGGTGCGAAGTTCATTGATGACTTCAAGCGGCTTGCCAAGGGCTTTCCCGATGCGGCCGTGAAGGTGCGTGAGATGGTCGGCGCGTCAGATGCGGATTTTGTCATCATCGTGGCCGGCGATCCTGCGCATCACATCAAGGCCAGTGACACCAAGTTCGAAGGCCGCCTGAGCGAGCGCGAGATTAACGTCTACTCCGCCGCGGGCAACTTCCGCACGGAGCTGGCGAAGAAGTACGCTGAGCGGCATGGCGCCTTTCGCGTGACGGATGAGGTGGTGGGCAGCGCCGACCCGCGCGGCGGCAAGATGGTGGATGGCTCGAAGGCCTTCCATCCCATCTGGATTACCGACTTCCCGATGTTCGAGTATGACCTGGCCAGCGCGAAGTGGATGCCCGCGCATCATCCATTTACTGCTCCGCACGAGCATGACATGGCCAACCTGGTGAGCGACCCGGCCAGCGTGCGCGCCAACTGCTACGACCTGGCGATGAACGGACTGGAGCTCGGTTCTGGTTCCATTCGTATCCATCGCAAAGACGTACAGCAGGTCATCTTCCAGTCGCTCGGCATCAGCGATGAGGAGGCGCGGCAGCGCTTCGGCTTCTTCCTCGATGCGCTGGAATATGGCACGCCGCCGCATGGTGGTATCGCGCTAGGTCTCGACCGCATCGTGATGCTGCTGACGGGCGCGCCCAGCCTGCGCGAGGTGATTGCTTTCCCCAAGACAGCGAAGGCGATTGACCTGATGGTGGATGCGCCAACGACGGTGACGGAACAGCAACTTCGTGAGTTGCACATCCGCGTGGCGCTGAAGAGCTAATCGCCTGTCGTCTCGACTTCGGGGTCGAGGCAGGTGATGGCCACGCAGTCGATGGAGAGGCAATTTCCCAGCTCGCTGAAGTCTGCCTCCCAGCGCGGGCGGTCTTCTTTCACGAGGGTCGTCAGAGCCGAAGTGGAGGCGCGCAGAATCTCATACCAGATATTCTGGGCCTGCCAAAGATTCAGCTCAAAGGGTAGCTCTTCGAGTGTCTTCGCCAGCGACAGCGCCCGGTCCAGCATCTCCAGCGAACCGGCCGAGGCCTGCAACTCCAGCATGGCGCGCTTCATGCGCTGGTCGGCGAGATACGAGAGGGATGCTGTTTCCAGCGGCAACTGGTCGGACTTTGCGAGTTGCAGGAACGACCGCATCATTGCCTGATCGATGGGGTCGGCTTCCACGGCGCGGCGCAGGCCGGCGTTGATGGCAAACTCGGCTGCGAGGTTCAGCGCGGGTGGCTTGGGCAGGCCGGCCTTTGAGAGAAAGTGCAGCAGACTCGCATGATCCTCATAGATCGTCGTCAGTGAAGTTTCGATATCCCACAGCGTCGAGTTCAGGATGATCTGCACGATGCGTCGCTGCTCGTCTGTGAAGAGCGAGGTGAGCGAGTAGTCCGCGCGGCCGTACATGTGGTCAAGCTGGCGAATGACCTCGGGAAAATCCGCAGCCTGCACGTGTTCCGCAACCTGTGCGGTGAAGGACTCGAACTCTGTCGCGTCCGTTACGGAATAGGGCTTCACAGCGGCCGTGATGTTCTGATCGCCAAAATGCAAAACCGCAAAGCTGAAGCTCTGGTTCAGTCCTGTAATCGTGCTGGCGAAGTGTGCGCGGCCCAGCGCCAGCCTGCCGCGGCCCGAGGTGTAGATGTCGTAGGACATCCTCTCGACGCGGTAGCTGAAGAGATCTGTCGTGTCGCCATAGGACGAGAAGACGCTGCTGATGGCGTAGTGGGCCGCCACCTGCTCCAGCCCAAGCTCTAGCGGACGAATCTTCTTCTCAAAGATCTGCGCGCCATCCGCGGCGCTGGCGGCGTTCGATTTGGCTTCGGCTATCCGCGCAAGGAAGGCCGGCTCCAGGTCGTCAACTTCCGCCCCGAAGATCTGGCGGGCCAGTTGAAGCACGCGTCCAGCATACGCGATTACCTGCACGGTCTCGATGCCAGAGATGTCGTCGAAGAACCATCCGCAGCTCGTGTACATCAGTTGCGCGTGGCGCTGCATCTCCATCAACTGTCGTGCACGCACTTGCTCCGCATCATTGAGCGGTCGCGCGGCATGGGAGGCAAGAAATTTTTCTAGAGTCTCTTCATGCCGGTGAAGGATGACTTCAATGTAGCCGTCTCGCGCTGCCCATACATCATGGAAGAGCGTTGCGCCTTCCCGTTCTGTCAGCGCAGCCAGCTGGTCCCTTAATTCATCGAGAGCCTGCCGCAGCGGCCCGCGCCATTTCTGATTCCATCCGGGTCTGCCGCCGTTGCATCCGCAGTCGGATCGCCACCGTTCCACGCCATGCACGCAGCTCCATGAGGTGTTCTCGGCAATCTCGCACTCATATTCCGGCGGAAACATCTCGAGATAGCTGGCGTAGTTGGTGAGCTTGACGGTCTTGTCCTCTTCCAGCAGCTTGAGCGCATAGGCGAGCGCCATCTCCCCGTGCTTGTGGTGATGCCCGTAGGACTCCCCGTCCGTGGCGACATGGACCAGCTGCGGCTGGTTTGTCTCTTTGAATCCGGCTTTCAATCGCGCGGCAAAGATCTCGCCCGAGTTTAGCAGGCCTTCAAACGCAATGGCGCGCGAGATCGGCCCATTGTAGAAGAACACCGCGATGGACAAGCCGGACTCAAAGCGCACCAGATACGGCCGCGTGGTGTCGACAGTCGCGCCCGGCGTCTCGGTCCACGCGCCATCTCCGGATGCGGGCTTCATGGAACGAATGCGTTTACATTGGTGCGGCGCCAGCACAGTGAATCGGATGTCTTCGGAGGCCAGCAATTCCAACGTTTCATTGTCCGCGGCGGTCTCGGCCAGCCACATGCCTTCCGGCCGCATGCCGTAGTGGTGCTCATAGTCGGCGATGCCCCAGCGAATCTGTGTGATCTTGTCGCGCCGGTTGGCCAGCGGCATGATCATGTGGTTGTAGACCTGTGCCATCGCCGAGCTGTGGCCCTTGTAGCCGCGGCGGCTGCGCTTCTCGCCATCGACCACCATGCGGTGCGTGCGCTGCGCCTTATCCTTCAACCAACTCAACAGCGTGGGGCCGAAGTTGAAGCTGATGCGCGAGTAGTTGTTGACAATGCGAGTGATGCGGTTCTTCTCGTTCTGGATGCGCGCGGCGCCATTGGTCGCATAACACTCCGCGCAGATGCGCTCGTTCCAGTCGTGGTATGGCGCGGCGGTGTCCTGCGTCTCCACCGTTTCGAGCCATGGGTTTTCACGCGGCGGCTGGTAAAAGTGGCCATGAATACAGATGAATCGTTTTCCCGAAGGCATGCAATGTCCATCCGCCCCGCGACCAAGACTTTTGCGCAGGGCCAACACATTATTGTAGGCTTGCTCGGCGAGGTGCGGCTGCCTCTGCTGCGCCGTCGCTCGCCCGCCACAGATACCACGCGGCCACCGAGCGATACGGCGCCCACCGCGTGCCGCGCTTCCGCACCACGTCGGGCGCAGGCAGGTCGGCTGCCTCGATGGGCCGTGTCTTCGGCACACGCAAAAACGTCATGGCGTAACCTTTGCGGATGCCGTAGTCCGTCGCAGGCAGCACGTCAGGCCGTCCCAACCGGAAGATGAGCAGCATCTCCACGGTCCACGGCCCAATGCCACGCACCTCGGTGAGCCGTTGTACGATCTCTTCGTCGCTCAACTTGTTGATGGCGGCGTGTCCGGGCACTGTGCCGTCCAGCGTCTTCGCCGCCAGGTCGCGCATGGCTTTGATCTTGTTGCCAGAGACGCCTGCGCCGCGCAGCGGATCATCCGGCGTCTTCAGCAGCATCTCTGGTGTGGGGTTGCCGCCGAAATACTCCCGCACGCGCGCGTGAATCTTCGCCGCGGCTTTGCCGTGCAATTGCTGATACAGGATGGACTCCAGCAGCGACTCGAACGGCGACGGAGAGCGATCCAGCCGCAAGGCAAAATCGCCCGCGCGCTCGATCAGCGCGGCCAGCTTGGCATCGCGCGCCTTCAGGTGCTCTACCGCCGCAGCCGCATCAAACGGCAGTTTTCTCTTTCGCCCCTCAAAAATCATAGGTGATCAGTGTAGCGCGTGTGCGTCGAGCGGCCGGCACATCGTCCCGCCTTGTACCATGAAGAGCGAAGCCACTGGCTCAGGAGCGATAAGCGATGAAGATGCGCCCCGGTTCACAGACCGGATTTTTACTGTGCGGCAAGGAATGGTTGGAGGGTGACGCCATCGAGGTTCGCTCCCCGTGGGACCAGGGCCTGGTGGGTCGCGTGACGATGGCGACGCGTGCCGACGCGCGGCAGGCCGTGAGCCACGCTGTCGCGAGCCTGCGCCGCACCCGCGCGCTGCCACGCTGGAAGCGCCGCGAGATTCTGGAAGACGTAGCCGCGGCCCTCATCGAGCAGAAGGAACGCTTTGCGCAGCTCATTGTGGCCGAGGCCGGCAAGCCCGTGCGCCTTGCGCGTGCGGAATTGGACCGCGCCGTGCTTACCTTCAAGACCGCTGCCGAAGAAGCGGCGCGCCTTGGCGGGGAATCCATTCCGCTTGACCTGACCGAAGGCAATGAGGGCCGTTGGGGGCTGGTGCAGCGTTTCCCTGTCGGGCCGGTACTCGCCATCACGCCGTTCAATTTCCCGCTGAATCTGGTTGCGCACAAGGCCGCGCCCGCCCTGGCCGCCGGGTGCCCACTCATTCTCAAGCCCGCCCCCCAAACGCCTTTCACTGCGCTTGCGCTCGGTGAGGTGATCCTCAAAGCCGGATGGCCCGAAGAAGCCATCGCTGTTCTGCCCCTCGCGAACGCGGACACTGCCTGGCTCGCCGAAAAGGAAGATCGCATCAAGCTCGTCAGCTTCACCGGCTCGGCAAAGGTGGGCTGGGAGCTCAAGGCCCGCTCCGGGCGCAAGCGCGTGCTGCTGGAACTGGGCGGCAATGCGGCCCTGGTGGTTCATAGCGACTGGCCCAATCTCGACGACGCGGCGCTGCGCACGGCGCACTCAGCGTTCAGCTATGCGGGTCAGTCCTGCATCAGCGTGCAGCGCGTCTACGTGCATAAGTCCATCTTCCAGACCTTTCTGTGGAAGCTGGTGGAGGCAGCCGCGCACATGAACACCGGCGAGCCTTCCGCGGAAGCGACCGACGTGGGACCGCTCATTCGTCCGGAGGAGGCAGACCGCGTGCAAGCCTGGCTCAAAGAGGCGCTGGATGCGGGCGCGAAGCTCATCGCGGGAGGCGAACGCAAAGGGCCGGTCATCACGCCCATCATCGTGACGGGGACGAAGCCGGGCATGAAGATCCGCGATGAAGAAGTCTTTGGCCCTGTGGTTGCCGTGGAGCCGTATGAGGATTTTGAAGAGGCGCTTGCTGAGGTGAATCGTTCCCGATACGGCCTCCAGGCCGGGCTGCTCACGCGCGACGCAGGTCGCATCCTGACTGCGTATCGCGAACTGGAAGTGGGCTCGTTGATCGTCGGCGACACGCCAAGCTGGCGGCTCGATCCCATGCCCTACGGCGGCGTGAAAGATTCTGGCCTTGGGCGCGAAGGCATCCGCTCTGCGATTGATGAAATGACAGAGCCGCGGATGCTCGTCATGTCCGGCATCCCTTCCAACTGACGGCTCGCACTGGCGGCCTGCAAACCCGACAAGAAGGAATCAAACATGGATCTAGGCCTCAAAGGGAAACTCATCGTAGTCACCGGCGGCGGCGCGGGCATTGGCGGCGGCATCTCGCGCGCATGCCTTGAAGAAGGCGCGCGCGTTGTCGTGCTCAGCCGCGCCTCGCAGAACGTGAAGGACTTTATGGCTGAGATGCAGGCAGCGAAGGCGGACTGTCACCTCATTGAAGCAAATCTCGAAGATGCGGCTCGATGCAGGTCCGTCATGGAAGAGATTCAGAGCCGCTTCGGCGACATCTATGGCCTGGTGAATAACGCTGGAGTGAATGACGGCGTCGGTCTTGCGTCCGGCTCCGTGGAGCGCTTTGTCGAGAGCCTGCACAGGAATCTGGTGCACTACTACGCGCTGGCCCACTACGCCCTGCCAGCGCTCAAGCGCACGCAGGGAGCGATCGTGAATATCAGCTCGAAGGTTGCGCTTACGGGCCAGGGCGGAACTTCGGCGTATGCAGCTGCCAAAGGCGCGCAGCTTGCGCTGACGCGCGAGTGGGCCGCGGAGCTGCTGCCGCACAATATCCGCGTGAACGCCGTGCTGCCCGCCGAAGTGATGACGCCGCTCTATCGACGCTGGCTGGACACGCTGGGCGACCCCGAGGCGACGCTCAAGCGCATCACCGACAAGATTCCGCTGGGCAAGCGGATGACGACCTCGGCGGAGATTGCGGCGGCAACGGTCTTTCTGCTCTCGCCCACGCAGTCCGGCCACACCACCGGCCAGCACATCATCGTCGATGGCGGCTATGTGCACCTGGATCGCGCGCTGACTTAGCCGGTGCATCCGGCCTGGGCGCATCGCCGGTTATGCGGCACACCGGAAGGCGGAGGCCGGGACTGCCTGATTGGACTACAATCGTTGGGTTATGGCTACCGAAACTCTTCCTACCGTCATTCAGCCGCGCCAGCCGAAGGGCGCTTTTGCCAACGAGCCTTTTACCGACTTCAAACAGCATGAAAACGCCCGGCGCATGAAGGCCGCCCTCGAAGTGGTGGCCGCCGAACTTGGCCGCGAATACGACCTGGTGATTGGCGGGCATCGCTTCAGGACAAAGGGCAAGATTCGCTCGGTCAATCCATCGCGGCCTGACCAGGTGGTGGGCATCCACCAGAAGGCCGAGGCCGAGCATGCGCCGCAGGCGATGCAGGCGGCGCTCGAAGCCTATGCGCACTGGAGCCGCACCTCTGTGGAGACGCGCGCCTCGCTGCTGCTCCACGCGGCAGAGATCATTCGCGAGCGAAAGTTTGAGTTCTGCGCCTGGCTCACCTACGAGGTCGGCAAGAACTGGGCCGAGGCCGACGCCGATGTGGGCGAGACGATTGACTTCCTCGAGTACTACGCGCGCGAAGCGCTGCGGCTGGCGCAGGCCAAGCCCTCCATCCAGTATCCAGGCGAACGCAATGAGTTGCACTACATTCCGCTGGGCGTGGGCGCCGTGATTCCGCCATGGAACTTTCCGTTCGCGATTATGGCGGGCATGACGGCAGCCGCCATCGTCGCTGGCAACACCGTAGTCCTCAAGCCGTCCAGCGATTCCCCCACAATCGCCGCGCGCTTCGTCAACGTGCTGGAAGAGGCCGGGATGCCGGGCGGCGTGGTGAACTTCTGCCCCGGTTCGGGCGCCACGTTTGGCAATGCCATCGTCGAGCATCCGAAGACGCGTTTCATCGCCTTCACCGGCTCCAAAGCAGTCGGCCTTGAGATTCACGAGCGCGCCGCGAAGACGCAGCCCGGCCAGATCTGGATCAAGCGCACGATTCTCGAAATGGGCGGCAAGGACTCAATCCTTGTCTGCGCGGATGCCGATCTGGACGCGGCGGTTGAGGGAGTGGTGGCGTCGGCCTTCGGATTCAGCGGGCAGAAGTGCTCCGCCTGCTCGCGGGCCATCATTGAGGCGCCGCTCTACGATGTCTTCGTCGAGCGGCTGCGCGAGCGCGTGGCAAAGCTCACCGTGGGCGAGGCGATCGATAACCCCAACATGGGTCCGGTGGTGAACAAGGCGGCGCACGAGTCCATGCTGCGCTACATTGAAATCGGAAAGAAAGAGGGCCGCCTGGTGGCTGGCGGCCATTCCGTGCAGACCGAGGCAGGCGGATTCCTCATGGAGCCGACTGTGTTCGCCGATGTTTCGCCGCAGGCGGTGCTGGCGCAGGAAGAGATCTTTGGGCCGGTGCTGGCGGTCATCAAGGTGAAGGATTTTGAAGAAGGCCTCGCCGTGGTCAACAACACGGAGTACGGATTGACGGGTGCGATTTACACGGCGGACCGTGAAAAGCTTGACCGCGCGCGCCACGAGTTCCACGTGGGGAATCTCTACTTCAATCGCAAATGCACCGGCGCCATGGTGGGCGCGCATCCCTTTGGGGGATTCAACATGAGCGGCACCGACTCCAAGGCAGGGGGGCCGGATTACCTGTTGCTCTTCACCCAGGCCAAGAGCGTGGCGGAGCGGCTGTAGCAACTCAAGCGGGGCGGATCAAATCGCTTGCACCCTCCAGCGTTCTGCGCCATCCAAGGACAGACAGGAGGATTGCATGCCGAAGATTGTTCGCTTTCACAAGCTGGGCGGCCCTGAGAATTTGCAGATCGAGACGGTGACGGCCACTCAACCGGGCAAGGGCGAAGTGCGGCTGAAGGTGCTGGCCGCCGGGCTCAACCGCGCCGAGTCCATGTTTTACCACGGGCAGTATCTGGAGCAGCCGGAGCTGCCTTCGCGACTCGGCTACGAAGTGGCCGGAGTGGTTGAGGCTGTGGGTGACGGCGTCGAGGCAAGTTGGCTGGGCAAGAGTGTGTCCACCATCCCCGGCTTCTCAATGAACCGCTACGGAACCCTGGGTGAGGAAGCGGTTGTGCCGGCAGCGGCGCTGGGCGAGTATCCAGCCAAGCTCACGCCGGTGCAGGCTACGGCCATCTGGATGCCGTACCTCACCGCCTATGGGGCGCTGGTTCACTATGGCGGCGTTCACGCAGGCGACTTTGTCTCCATTCCTGCGGCTTCATCCAGCGTGGGACTTGCTGCCATCCAGATTGTGCGCGATGCGGGCGCGACCGCGATCGCAGTGACTCGATCAAGCGCCAAGAAAGCAGAGCTCGTGTCTCTGGGCGCTCATCACGTGATCGCCACCGCCGAGGAAGACTACGTTGCGCGCGTCAAGGAGATCACGGGCGGCAAGGGCGCGCGTCTGACGTTTGATCCAGTTGCCGGGCCGTTCGTGGAAACGCTGGCTGCCGCGGCGGCGCCCGGCGGAATCATCTTTGAATACGGATGGCTTTCCGGTCAGCCCACGCCATTTCCGCTTTTTGCGGCACTGGGAAGCGGGCTCAGCGTGCGCGGGTACGTCCTGATGGAGATCACGCTCCATCCTGAGCTGTTGAGCAAGGCGAAGAAGTACGTCGTGGAGCGGCTGGCGGATGGCCGCTTCGTGCCCAAGGTGGCAAAGACCTTTCCCTTCGCAGAGACGGTCAATGCCTACAAGTATCTTGAGTCGAACCAGCAGGTCGGCAAGATCGTGATCACTGTGCCGTGAGCCGTTCAGGCCACGGCTGGCGGCGCGACGACCGACCGGTGGGACGCAGCCTGCGCGGCGGCCTGGGCTGCCGCGCGTTCCTCGGCCTCCAGCTTGTTGCCCACCTCCGCCGCAGCCTGCGCCAGCACGCGATGGTGAATCGTGAACAGGGCCAGCTCCAGGCGGTCGCTCACTCCGGTCTTGTCGTAGATCGAGCGAAGATAGTTCTTGATCACCTGCTCGGTGGTCTTGAGGCGTTGCGCAATCTCGCGGTTCTTGCAGCCCTGCACAATGAGGGCCACAATCCGCATCTCCTTCGGCGTCAGCCGGTCGCGCACGCGCGCGCCGACAACATCGTCTTCTGAGGAATCCGCCGCCTGAGCCTGCGGAGGCACGGCGGTCTCTCCAGCCGCGACCCGATGAATGCAATCGAGAAGCAACGGACCCGTCACGCTCCGGAATACCACGCCACGAACACCCATCTGCAGATAGCCGCCAGTGGCTTCGTTGTTTTCAGCGATGACCACGGCCCGGCTTCCTGCCGCATCCAGCAGCACTTTCAGCCTTGTCAGGTCGGGTTTCAGCGAACCGGCGAAGAGCACGACCGAGCCGGGAAACGATGTGATGGCGTGCATTAAGCGCTCCACATCCGTGCATTGCGCAATGACGCGGAGATCTTCGTCCATGGAGAGAACCTTGGCTGTGCCGGCGCGGAAGATTGCCTGCGAGTCGGCAAGAATGATCTTTTTCATGCGATGCGCCTCATCCTTTTCGCAATCCCTATCCAGGTCTGCCTTCCCGTACGATGCGGGGGGCATTTTAAAGGCTCAGCGCCTTTCGGCTCTGCCTTCGCCCGAAGCACGCTGCCGAAGCCAGGCCCTGAGTCTCGCGGTCGCCGTGTGACGAAGCCAGCCGCTCTACAGGAAGTCGGTCGGATTCATCATCAGAAACTATCGTTTGTACTCAAGTACTCTAACTTAGGTAATATGCCTGCCATCAGATTACCGTGCAATGGAGTGAATGGACAGAAGATTCTGTGGCCCAAATCTACAACTTTTGCATCTAGTAAGTTACCCTCCCGTTCTACTGTCGTAGCCCGGCTCGGCGTCGCCGATGATGCATTCGGTACGGTTTTGCACCGGGTTAAAATCAGTGCTGGGCCCGGTTCGCTTCGTAGAAATGCCGTATTGAGAGCGAGATAGACTGATTGCGTATGGCAAGGCCGATTCTGCTGGCTGTAGACGACGACGTAAGCGTGCTCGAGGCTGTGGTGCAGGACCTGCGCCGCCAGTATGGGGCGGAGTACCGGGTTCTCCGCGCTGCCAGCGGCCAGGCTGCGCTCGATACACTGCAACAGCTTCGCACGCGCCAGGACCCCGTGGCCCTGCTGCTGAGCGACCAGCGCATGCCCGGAATGACGGGGGTCGAGTTCCTGGAGCAGGCCTCTTCCCTGTTTCCCGAGGCGCGCCGCGTGCTTCTGACGGCCTATGCGGACACCGAGGCAGCCATCCGGGCGATCAACACCGCACGCATCCACTACTACCTGAACAAGCCGTGGGACCCGCCCGAGGAGCGGCTTTACCCTGTCCTGACCGATTTGCTGGACGATTGGAAAGCTGGTTACCGGCCCGCTTTTGAAGGCCTGCGGGTGCTGGGGAGCCGCTGGTCGCTGCACGATCACAAGCTGCGCAACTTTCTCTCGCGCAATCACATACCGTATAGGTGGCTCGATGTGGCCAGCCACCCCGACGCAGCCCGCCTCATGGACGAGCGGCAGTTGCAGCCCAGCCAGCTTCCCGCTGTGATCTTTCCGGATGGCGCGTTGCTCACTTCGGCTGATCCTGACTCGCTGGCTGCGCGCGTCGGCTTGCGCACACAGGCAGCGGCAGATTTTTACGACATGGTTGTAGTCGGCGCCGGCCCGGCTGGGCTGGGCGCTGCGGTTTATGGCTCCAGCGAGGGCCTGAAGACCCTGGTGATTGAACCCGAGGCGCCCGGCGGTCAGGCCGGCTCCACTTCGCGGATTGAGAATTATCTTGGCTTTCCCACCGGCATCACCGGTGCCGATCTGGGGCGTCGAGCCCACATGCAGGCCTCCCGCTTCGGCGCAGAGTTTGTCACGCAGCGCGCCTCTGGGCTGCGGCTCGACGGCCAGTACCGCTTCGTCAAGTTGGCCGACGGACGGGAGATTGCCACCCACGTGGTGCTGCTGGCCCTTGGCGTGCAGTATCGCCGTCTGCAGATTCCCGGCGCGGACCGTCTCGCCGGCCGCGGCATTTATTATGGCGCGGCGCTGGTGGAGGCGGCGTCCTGCAAGGATGAAGAGGTCTTTGTTGTGGGCGGGGCCAACTCCGCCGGTCAGGCCGCGCTGCACTTTGCCAAATATGCCTGCAAGGTGACCATGCTGGTGCGGGGTCCGGGGCTTTCCGCCACCATGTCGAAATACTTAATCGACGAGATAGAGCGCACATCCAATATTGTGTTGGAGGCGCATACGGAGGTCGTCGAGGCGGAGGGGACGGAGCGGCTTGAGGCCATTCGGCTGCGCAGCCCCGAGGGCGAGCGGCGGGTTCCGGCGAGTTCGCTGTTCGTCTTCATCGGCGCTGCGCCGAGGACGGGGTGGTTGCCGCCGGAGATCCTGCGCGACGAGAAGGGCTTTGTGCTCGCGGGACCGGACCTGCGCTGCGATGGGAAGCTTCCGGGAGCATGGAAGGAGCCGCGCGAGCCCTTTCTGCTGGAGACCAGCGTGCCGGGCGTCTTTGTAGCCGGGGACCTGCGTTACGGATCGGTGAAGCGCGTGGCATCGGCGGTGGGTGAGGGTTCGATCGCCGTACAGTTTGTGCATCAGTATCTGGCAGGATTCTAAGGGGAGGTCGAAGACTGGGATGACAGAGGGTCAGCAGCCCATCGCAATCGAGCCGGTCACACTGGAGAGCGTGGCTGGCGCATTGCACGCGAGCCGTCCCTTTTCCCAGACGCCTCGCGAAGCGATTCGTGGGGTGGATTTTGTCGACCGCGTGACTGCGCGCGCCGGTTCGGTCCTCTTCCATGCGGGCGACCCGCAGCGATGGTACTGGGTGGTGCTCGAAGGCGAGGTTCGCGCCGAGCGCATGGAAGCCGATCAGCAGCCCGTCGTTGTCGGATTCACCCGCGCGGGCGAGGGCTTTGGCGAGGTCACGCTTCTCACCGGCAAGCCGTACTCGCCGTTCACGGTGGTAGCGGTGCAGGATTCGCTGCTGATCCGCTTCAGCGAGGATTCATTCTGGGCGCTCATGGCTTGCTGCCCCGAAGTGCGTCAGGGCGTGCTCGCCGACATGACGACGCGTCTTCGCGCCCATCAGCAGGAAGCGCTCCACCGCGAGAAGCTGATCTCGTTGGGCACGCTCGCCGCCGGCCTCATGCACGAGCTCAACAACCCCGGCGCCGCAGCCAAGCGCGCCGCTTCGCAGTTGCGCGAAAACCTGATGAAGCTGCAGAAGCTGAGCCTGCGCATGAGCGGCCGGCCCAAAAGCGCGGAGCAGCTTGAGTGCATGCGCAGCCTGCTGGAACATGCGCTGAGCGGCTGCAAGATGGCTGCGATGAGCAGCGTCGATCAGGCCGATGCGGAAGAATCCATGGCGGAGTGGCTTTCAGGCTCCGGCGTCGAAAATGCGTTTTCCATCGCGCCCATTCTGGTGGCCATGCGCTATGACCGGCAGGAACTGGAGTGTGCCCGCGCGTACTTTGACAAGCCGGCGTTCTCCGACGCCCTCAACTGGCTGGGGGCATTGGCATCGAGCGTGTGGCTGGTCTGCTCCATCGAAGACAGCATCTCGCGCGTGAGCGAACTGGTGATGGCCGTCAAGAAATTTGCCTATGAGGACCGGTCCCAGGCAACGGAGATCGACGTACACGAGAGCCTGCAGAGCACGCTGACCATGCTGGGCCACAAGATGCGCATCAAGCAGGTCGAGACGGTGAAGTGCTTCTCTGCTTCGCCCGCGAAGATTCAGACGCGTGGCACGGCTCTGAGCCAAGTCTGGACCAACCTGATAGATAACGCGATCGATGCTTCGCCCGCGCAGGCAAAGATCGAAATCGCCACATGGATCGAACCCGGCTGGCTCGCAGTCAGCATCACCGATCACGGAGAAGGCATTCCCGCCGAGGTTCTGCCCCGCATCTTCGACGCGTTCTTCACGACCAAGGCGCAGGGCAAGGGCACCGGCCTCGGGCTTGAGATCGTGCATCGCATCGTGACGCACAAGTTCGGCGGCAAGATTGACGTCGCCTCGCAGCCGGGCAACACCTGCTTCACGGTGCGCCTGCCGCTCAACTCGCCTGCCCCGGCAGCGCAGTAGCATAAACCAACGCACTCGCGGGTTTCCGCTCGCTGCTTCGCTTGCTCCACTCTGCACATTCCCCTGCCCATGAGAATTCTCCCATCCCTATTGCGTCGGTCTCACTCCTGAAGTTGCATTCTTCACTGCCGATGAAGAGCAGGACGAGGTTTCTCCATGTCCGGTCGCAACGAGCTGATGGAAGCGGCGCTTGAGGCTCATCCTGAGGGGATCGCATTGGTGGATGCCGCCGGGCAGGTTCTCTTCTGGAACCGCGCGGCGGAGACCATTACTGGATTCACCGGGATCGAGGTGGTTGCGCGTACCGCACCGTGGGCGATTGATCTCCTGGTGCATGGATGCGGCGCGTGGGATGGGGCGAGCCGGCTCGACGGCGCTTCGGGAGCACGGCCTGCACTGCTCCACGGGCGTCACAAACTGGGTGGCGATCTTGCGCTGGCGGCGCGGCGGCTGGTGCTGCGCGACGGGCTGGGCGAGCGTATCGGGACAGCTGTGCTTTTTCATCCGGCTGAGGTGGTGGAAGCGCTGCCGCGCGGTGAAGTTGGCGGCGATGAAACGGTGGAGGAATCTCAGGCGCAGCTTGAGGCGCGCCTCTCGGAGCGCTTCGAGAAGTTTCTTCAGGGCAGCGCCGAGATGGGCCTCATCTGGCTCATCGTGGACCAGGCGCACGAGCTGCGCCGGACGCACGGCGCGCGAGCCTGCGAGACCATGATGGAGCGGACCGAGCGATCACTTGCGGGCGAGCTGCACCCCGGCGAAGAAATGGGACGATGGGGCGAAGATGAGTTTCTGATTCTCACGGGGGAGACGCAGCCGGAGGATCTGCTGACGCGCGGGCAGTGCGTGGCCGGCGTGGCGCGCTCCACGGAATTTCGCTGGTGGGGCGATCGCGTCTCTGTGACCGTAAGCGCCGGGGCCGCCTGCGCGCAGCGGGGCGAGACGTTGATCGGTCTGCTCGAAAGAGCCAAGGCGGCGATGTTTTCCAGTCTTCACGCAGGGGGCAACCGCGCAACTCTGGCGCCGGGGAGGCAGTTGTGTACGCGATCGTAGGAATTCTTCTGGTCTTTGGCGCCGTCATCGGCGGCTTCCTGATGGAGAAGGGGCACATTGCAGTGCTCATTCAGCCGGCCGAGCTGATCATCCTCGGCGGAGCTGCGCTGGGCACGCTTCTGACCGCCAATCCCATGCACATTCTCAAAGGCATTGTCAGCGGCCTGACGGGAATCCTGAAGGGTTCTGGATTCGGCAAGGCGCGCTATCTCAGCACGCTCAAGATGATGTATCAGTTTCTCAACAAGGTGCGCAAAGAGGGGCTGCTGAGCGTGGAGATGGATGTCGAGAAGCCGCAGGAGAGCGCCATCTTCAAGAACTATCCCGAATTTCTCAAGGACCATTCTGCGCGCGACTTTGTCTGCGACACGCTGCGCATGGCGATCACTGGCGGTGTTGAGCCGTTTGACATGGACCAGATGATGGAGCTGGACATGGAGGTGCATCATCATGACGCGACGCAGCCGATCGGCGCACTTTCGACGGTTGCCGACGCACTGCCGGGGCTCGGTATTGTGGCCGCCGTGCTCGGCGTGGTCATCACGATGGGCGCGCTGGGCGGCCCGCCCGAAGAGATTGGCCACAAGGTAGCTGCCGCGCTGGTGGGGACGTTTCTCGGCATTCTGATGTGCTACGGCGTGGTGGGGCCGTTGAGCTCAAACATGGCGAAGACGGCCGAGGAGCACAACAGCTATTTGCACGTGCTGCGCGTGCTGCTGCTCTCGTTTCTGAAGGGATCGGCCCCGATGATCGCCATCGAGATGGGGCGGCGCGCGATTCCCGCGCATGTGCGGCCCGGCTTTGACGAGATGGAGAAAGCCTGCAAGAACCAGTCAGGGGATGCCGCGGCCGCCGCAGCGTAGCACCTCCGCAGGCAGGGAGCAGGGAAGATGTCATCAGGGAAAACGCAACCAATCGTCATCGTGAAGAAGAAGGGCGTGCACGGCGGCCATCACGGCGGCGCGTGGAAGGTGGCCTACGCCGACTTTGTGACCGCGATGATGTCGTTGTTCATCGTGCTGTGGCTGATGAATTCGAGCGAGAAGATCAAGAAGGCGGTTGCCGGCTACTTCAACGATCCGCGGGGAACCGCGAGTCTGCTGGGCACCACGATGAGCGGCAATGGCGTCACCATCGAGCAGGAGCGGACAGACGCCCTGCAGAAGCTGAAGGAGAAGCTGGAGGCCGAGATCAAAGCGCGCAAGGAGCTGGAAAAGCTTTCGAAGCAGATTGAGATCACCATCACGCCCGAGGGTCTGCGCATCGAGCTGTTGGAGACCAGGAACGGAACCTTCTATGAGAGCGGCAGCGCGCGCCTGAGCGCAAGCGGGCAGGAACTGCTGGCGCTGCTCGCCTCCGAACTCAGGACTCTGCCCAACGATCTGCTCATCGAAGGCCACACGGACGCCGCGCCTTACTCGCAGGATACGGGATACAGCAATTGGGAGCTCTCGGCGGACCGCGCCAACTCGGCGCGGCGGCTGCTACAGGCGGACGGCGTGCGCCGGGACCAGGTGACGCAAGTGCGCGGGTATGCCGATCAGATGCTGCGCGTGAAGTCCAACCCCTACGACCCATCGAACCGGCGCATCTCCATCCTCGTGAAAAATGCCACCTCGCCGCCACCGTCGCTGAAGGGGGCGCAGGTCGCGAACGGCTCTCAGGCTCCTTCCGCTGCGGCTCAACCCATTGCGGAAGTAGCGATGAAGGAAAAGACGGGTCCGGCAGCGGCAGATCCTCCGCCCGGGCCACGGCCCTCGTCGCCGGCGAGCGCCGTGCCCTCTTCGCCTTCCGCGCAGGCTGAGGCTCTGCTTGCGCGGCTGGCGAAGCTCGCACCCTCCCGAAAAAAGTAAGCGGCGGCGCGTCGCTCTTGCCACGTTGCGGCGACGATGTGTACTCTGGAGTGGCTTCAAGAAAGCGTTTACTGGAGGCGTTCCATGCCTATCGTCGCCGGAGTCGATTTCGGCACCCTCAGCGTCCGCGTCACCCTCGTCGACAGTGTCAAAGGACCTATCGGTACCGCGGCGGCCCCGTATCCGCTTCACCGCAAACGTGAAGATCCGGACTTCGCCACGCAGTCGCACGCTGACCAGATGCGCGCGCTTACCGAGGCTACACGCGAATTGCTGCGCACCACAGGCGTTGCCGGCACTGACTTGCAGGCCATCGCGCTCGACACCACCGGCTCCAGCGTCATCCCCGTCGGCGAGGGCCTTGAGCCGCTGGATGACTACTATCTCTGGTGCGATCATCGCGCGCACTCTGAGGCCGAAGAGATCACGCAGAAGGCTCACTCTCTCCGCTTTGAAGGCATCGACTGGTGCGGCGGCGTCTACTCTCACGAGTGGGGCTTCGCCAAGCTCCTGCACTGGCTCCGCCACAACCCCGACAAGCGTGATCGCTTTGTCACCGCGCTCGAGCACTGCGACATGGTTGCCGCCACGCTTTGCGGCGTCCGCGGCGTGTCCGATCTCAAACGCAGCGTTTGCGCCATGGGTCATAAGTGGATGTGGAATCCCAAGTGGGGCGGCCTGCCGCCGGAAGAGTTTCTCGTCGCCGTCGATCCGCTGTTCAAGGGTGTACGCACCAAAATGGGCGGCGAATACCTCACCAGCGATCATCTTGCCGGGCATCTCTCCGCTGAATGGGCAGAGAAGCTAGGCCTGCGCGAGGGCATTCCCATTCCCGTCGGCGCATTCGATGCGCACTGGGACGCCATCGGTTCCCACTGTCGTGAGGGCGATGTGGTAAACGTCGTGGGCACCTCCACCTGCATCATCGCCATGGCAAAAGAGGCGCAGCTTGTGCCCGGAGTCTGCGGCGTGGTGCCGGGCAGTGTGCATCCTGCCTATACTGGCATCGAAGCGGGGCTCTCTGCAACGGGCGACATCTTTGACGCAGTGGCCAAACGCGCCGGGACTTCTGTCGCTGCGCTCTCCGACGGTCTCGAGGCATACAAGGCGGGCCAGACCGGCCTGCTGCGCCTCAGTTGGGACAACGGCGACCGTACCGTGCTCGTCAATCCTGAGCTCGGCGGCGTCACGCTCGGCTGGAACCTCATCCACACCGCGCAGGACGAGCTCTTCGCTGCCATCGAGGGCACGGCATTCCATACGCGCATCATTCTGGAGCGGATGGCCGAGCATGGCGTCCGCGTCGATCGCGTCATCAATGCGGGCGGCATTCCGCAGAAGAGCGAAGTGCTCAATCGCGTCTATGCCAATGTGCTCAACAAACCGGTTCTGGTCCCGGCAGGCATTCCCACGAGCCTCGGTTCCGGCATCTTTGCGCTGCTTGCGGCCGGCGCGTACAAGACCATCGAAGAGGCGCAGGCCGCGGTGTGCCTGCCGCTGCGCACCGTTGAGCCGGACCCGATATCCGCTGCCATCTATGAGCAGCTCTATCGCCACTATCGAGCGGTCTACTTTGCGCTGGGCCGTCGCAACGCAGATCCGGCGGCGCTCGGCTCAGTGTTGCCGGAGCTGCGCCGCATTGCAGCCGAGGTGCGTCGCACAGCATAGCTGCGTGCAGGGTTATTGCTGCTGTTGCTGCTGCATGTGTTGTAAATCGATGGCCGGCACGCGCGGAGCGACCGGCTGTTGCGCGCGCTCCACCAGCACGCTCCAGTCATCGGGGATGGGCAGCTTGCGGTCCAGCGCAGGGGGCTGCTCGCTGGCGTCCACCTGCACCGCCACGTAGAGCTCACTCTCGGCGTTGCCGCGAAAGATGCCGTGCGTGGGGGGCACGTCAGCATAGTCGCGTCCCACGGCGGTGCGGATGTGGCGGTGATGTGCGACCAGGTTATTGGTCGGATCAAATCCCACCCAGCCGAGGTGCGGCAACAGAACGTCGACCCAGGCATGCGTCGCATCGGGCGTGGAGCGGTCATGGGCCTCGCGGCTGCGATAGAGATAGCCCGACACATAGCGAGCCGGAATGCGCACATGGCGCAGCAGAGCCAGCATCGTGTGCGCGAAATCTTGACAGACGCCCTTGCCGCTCAGGATGGCTTCGTCAATGGGAGAATCGACGCGCGTGGAGCGAGGCACATATTCGAAGTAGTCGAAGAGCCGCTGATTCATCTCGTGCACCAGCATCAGCGGATCGTCGCGCCGCACCACGTTGAGCTTTCGCGCCAGCTCCAGCAGCGCTGGCGTCTCCACGGCGAAGGTGCTTGGTAGCAGCATTTCCCAGTAATCGCCCTCGGCGATCATCGCGTCCAGCTCGTTCCACGCATCGGGCGCAAGGAAGCTCGGCACATCCGCCTGTGGTTGCTGCTCCACCACGCTCTCGGCCACAATCACCAGTTGCGTATGTTCGCCGGGAATGTCGAAGTGTTGCACGTTGTTGCCCAGATGATCGCGATAGCTGAAGACCCGGCAGCGCGGGCTTACCGAGAGCGAGAACGCGAGGCAGTGCTGATTTGCATCGGAGCGCGGATGCATGCGCACCTCCATGATGCTCTCGCGGATCGGATCGGAGTAGCGGAAGCGCGTCATGTGCCGTATGGAATAAAACTGCATCGCATGCCTCCGTCAAACCGCTAGTGCCGACTGGATGGAATAGTGAATGTAATAGCTGTAGATCAGCTCGTGAATGCGAAGACACTGCTCTCGTATCGTGTGCAGAAACCGCGCCGTGTCTCCAGCCAGAATCTCGCCAATGGAGGTGTAATCGAGCATCGCGTGCAGCCGACCGATGCCCGCGGTCAGTTCATCCGGCGGCCGGCGCGCGCCGGTGCGCTGGATTGCGGTGACAGCTTGCCGAATGCCGTCCACCGAGTAGCGGATGGCGTGCGGGAAGTCACGATTCAGCAGAAGAAATTCAAGGATGCGATCGCGTGTCAGATCGGCCGTATAAACCTGGCAATACGCCTCGAACGCCGTGCAGCAGCGCAGCAGGCCGACCTGCTCGAGGTACTGATATCCGGAGTCGTCGCGCTCCGGCGTTTGAAACAGTTCAGGCTGGAATACTTCAAGCAGAGTGGCTGTTGCGTAGGCGCGCTCCAGATACCGTCCGAGACGAATAAAGTGCCAGCCCTGTCCATGAATCATCGTTGTATCCGTCACGCCTTTGAAGAGGTGAATGCCGTCCACAACACCGGCGAGAACGTCGGCCATGCTGGAGCGCGACTGCGAGAGGGCCAGTTGCGAATGCATGTGGTGATAGAGGCGATTGAGCCGCTGCCACTGCTCCGTCGAGATCTCCTCGCGCACCTGCCGGGCATTCTCGCGCGCTGCATTCACGGCGAACGTGACGGAAGCCGGGTGCAGGCTGTCAAATACCAGCGTGTACGCCATCGCATCGAGATCGCCGTTCCAATCCAGTCCCTGCGGATCGCCCAGCGCGGCGACGAGCCGCTTCCAGCGCGACTCGGCGCTGGCGCCCGCCGTATCCAGCATCAGGCTCATCGTCACGTCGAGTTGGCGCGCGGTGTTCTCCGCCCGCTCCAGGTAGCGGCTCATCCAGTAGAGACTGTCGGCAACGCGCGATAGCATGGTGCGGCTCTCCCGAACGGTGCGTGTCACTGCGACTCCAGAACCCACGTGTCTTTGCTGCCTCCGCCTTGCGACGAGTTCACCACGAGCGAGCCTTTCTCAAGCGCTACGCGCGTGAGGCCACCGGGCACAATGTTCACTTTGTCCCCAAACAGAATGTAAGGCCGCAGATCGACATGTCGCGGCTCCAGACGGTCACCGACAAGACACGGCGCGCGAGAAAAATCCAGCGTGGGCTGCGCGATGTAGTTGCGCGGGTTCGCTTCAATCTGCCGCGCAAACTCCTCGCGCTGGCGAGCCGTCGAGTGCGGGCCAATCAGCATGCCGTATCCGCCGCTCTCACCCACAGCCTTCACCACCAGCTTCTCCAGATTCGCCAGAACATGACGCCGTTCCTGCTCTTCGGTCAGCAGGTACGTTTCCACATTCGGCAGAATGGCATCCTCATCCAGGTAGTAGCGGATGATGCGCGGCACATAGGCATAGAGCGCCTTGTCATCAGCCAGTCCAGTGCCAAACGCATTCGTCACAGTCACGTTGCCTGCGCGATAGGCATTGAAAAGCCCGGCACATCCCAGCGCGGAGTCGGCGCGAAACACGAGCGGATCGCTGAAGTCGTCATCGACGCGGCGATAAATCACGTCCACGCGCTTGAGTCCATCGGTGGTGCGCATGTACACGATATTGTCGTGCGTCACGAGGTCGCGGCCTTCCACCAGGTCAATGCCCATCTGCCGCGCCAGATATGTGTGTTCGTAGTAGGCGCTATTGAAGACACCCGGCGTGAGGAGCACGATGTTCGGCTCCGGCCTGCCTTCGGGAGCCAGCGATCGCAGCGTGGCCAGCAGCAGTTGCGGATAATGCTCGATGGGCCGCACGCCATAGCTCTGGAAGAGCTGGGGAAACGTCCGCTTCATTACGCGCCGGTTCGCCAGCATGTAGCTCACGCCCGAGGGCACGCGGAGATTGTCTTCCAGAACAACGAACTCGCCGTTGTCCATCCGCAGCAGATCACTGCCGACAACGGCGATATACACGTTGCGGGGAACCTGCAGCCCGCGCATCTGGCGGCGAAAGTGCTTGCAACTGTGCACCAGCTCCCGCGGCACGACTCGATCGTTCAGAATCTTTCCCTCAGAGTAGACATCGCGCAGAAAGAGATTCAGCGCCGTGATGCGCTGCGTCAGTCCGCGCTCGATGCGGTTCCACTCCTGCGCGGTGATGAGCCGGGGCAGCAGATCGTAGGGAAAGATGCGCTCAGTACCCTCTTCGCGCCCGTACACAGTGAAGGTAATGCCTTGCGTCAGGAAGGAGAGCTCGGCTGACTGCTTCCGGCGCTGCAACTCCTCCTGCGGCAGTCGCGCCAGCGTTTCGGCTAGCGCGCGATAATGCTGGCGCAGTGTGCCGTCGGCCTCGCGCATCTCATCGAAGGCGTGATCGAGCGGATAATCGCCAAAGAGCTTGTCCACTTCGACGGGGTGGCCTGGGCTCATGCGTGTACTGCTTCCCGTTGAGAGATTCAGTGCAAGCCGCACGATCCAGCAATGCGGCCCGCTTCCTGTCTTATTGGTTCTATCACCTGCGACATAAAGGTGGAATCAGGAATCAGGCGAGCGGGCGCCTGTTCTTTGCTGACACATCGCGCATCGGGTCGCGGGCGGTGGCGATCCGTTTGTCTCATCGCTGCGCGGAACGGCTCCTCGATGCGATAACCTGATTCCCACAGGAGAACTGCAAATCATGACTACTGTATCGAGGTTGATGACGCCTGCCGGGGTCACGCTTCTGGTCGCCGCCTCTCTCGTTTTTGCAAAGGCGCAGCAGACGCCCATTCAAATCACCGCGGACCTTACCGACGCGCCGCGCAAGCTCTACCACGCTGAGATCGATCTTCCGGTCAAGCCCGGTCCCATCACACTGATCACGCCGCAGTGGATTCCCGGCACACACATGCCGGCGGGGCCCGCGGAGGACATCACCGGCGTCGTCTTTACCGCGAACGGCCAGGTACTGCCGTGGCGCCGCGACGATGTGGATCTGTACGAATTCCATGTCACAGTGCCGGAGGGAGTCCACACACTCCATGCGCACCTGGATTGCATCGTGACTGCGCGCATCACCCACAAGATGGCGGTGCTGGAGTGGGAAAAGCTGCTGCTCTATCCTGCGCACACACCCGTCCGCGAGATTCCGATTGAGCCTGCGCTGAAGGTTCCTGCTGGCTGGGGCGTCGGCACCGCGCTGACGCCGACCGGCTCCGCGGCCTGGCCAGTGCCCTCTGCAGGAAGCACGACGCACTTTGCCGCCACAAACGTCGAGCAGTTGGAAGACTCGCCGCTGATCACCGGTGAGTTTTTCCATGAGTATCCGCTGGCGCCGAGCATCTCACCCAAGCACTACCTGGATGTCGTGGCAGACGAACCGGAAGACGTGCAGCTGCGTCCGGCCTTCCTCGCCGGAGTGAACAACCTGGTCCGCGAGGCAGATGCGCTCTACGGCTCGCATCACTATAACGTCTATCACTTTTTGCTCACGCTCTCCGATGTTGCGGGCGGTGAGGGCCTGGAGCACGGCCAGTCCTCCGACAACGGCGTGGGTGAGAAAGGATTCTCCGACGCGGGCCACCAGTTGCCCGAAGCCGACCTGCTCTCGCATGAGTTCACGCACTCGTGGAACGGCAAGTACCGCCGCCCCGAAGGACTCTACCAGCCGGATTTCGCCACTCCGCAGCAAGGTGCGATGCTTTGGGTCTACGAGGGCATGACGGAGTATCTTGGCAACGTGCTGGCCGCACGCTCGGGACTGAAGACGCAGGCACAGTATCGCGATGTGCTTGCCTACACTGCCGCGACCCTCGACTACCGTCCCGGCCGCGAGTGGCGTCCCACGGAAGACACCGCCGTCGCGGCCAGTATCCTGCGCACGCCCAATCCCGCATGGGCCAACTGGCGTCGCTCGCAGGACTACTACTTTGAAGGCGAGCTGCTCTGGCTCGATGCCGACACGCTGATCCGCAAGAGGTCGGACAACAAAAAGTCTCTCGATGATTTTGAAAAGATCTTTCTCGGCAAGGGAGGCAATACCGGTCCGCTCATCTTTCCCTATTCGTTTGACGAACTCGTGCAGGATCTCAACCAGGTTGTTCCGTACAACTGGGCAAAGTTTTTGCATGACCGCATCGACAACATCAACCCCCGAGCCGACCTCGCCGGCATTGAGCAGGGCGGCTACAAGCTTGTGTACCGCGATGAGCCAAGCCCCTCCATCCGCATGATGATGGCGGCGGGAGGGCCGCGGCGAGGCGGCGTGCAGTGCTGGTTCTCCATCGGCCTGCAGATTGGCGAAGACGGCGCGATTCGCGACGTCCGCTGGAACGGACCCGCCGACAAGGCGCAGCTCGCGCCAGGTGAAAAGATTCTTGCCATCAATGGCCAGGTCTTCTCCGGCGACAGGCTGCGCGAGGCCATTCGCGGAGCAAAAGGGACGAGCGAACCGATCCATCTCCTCGTGCAGTCGGACACCTACGTCTTCCCTGCGCAGATTGATTACCACGATGGCGAGCGCTACCCGGCGCTGGAGCGCGTCGACGGCGCGCCGAGCTACCTGGATGACATCACCACGCCCCGCACGAAAGTCGAATCGGTGAAAGAAGACGGCAAGGCGGGAGATGGCGCACAGCCATAGAATCAACGCCGATTGAATAGCAAAGACCGCAGTGGCAATCACGCCGCTGCGGTCTTCCTTTCTTTGATGATGTGGCGATTGCGCGGCTCATCCGAATCGGCTGGTGACAGAGGAAATTCCAGAAGAGTTTGGCTAAGCTCGACTGGCGCCAATGGCGCGCCGCTTGCCGGGCATCGCGGTCGATTCACGAATCACAAGTGAGGGATGAATCGGCACCACCTCAGGAAAGCTGGCCAGGCCGCGAATGCGCTGCAGTAGGATGCGCGCCGCTACCTGGCCCATTTCCATCAAAGGCTGGCGGATAGTGGTGAGGCTTGGATTGTGAAAGGACGCTCCCTCGATATCATCAAAGCCCACCACGGAAACATCGTGCGGTACGCGCAGCCCGCGATCTGCCAGCGCGCGCGTCGCTCCGATTGCAGACATGTCGTTGTAACAGATCAGCGCCGTGAAGTCCGCGCCGCGTTCCAGCAACTCCTTCGTCGGTTCAAATCCCAGCTCAGGCGTTGAAGTCTTCAGGCGCAGTTGCACGGTCAGTTCCTCGGGCGTGGCAATCTTCAACTCACGCGCCACCGCCATCAGGCACTCCCAGCGGTCATCTGCGTCGGCACTGTGGCTGCCTCCGCGCATAAAAGCAATTTTCCGGTGCCCCAGTTGATGGAGATGACGCAGCGCGAGTTCCGCGGCGCGTCGCTGGTCGAGCACCACGTTGGTCGCGCCGTCGATATGCCGATGGCCGGCCACCACCACGGTTGGCAGCTTGAAGCCTTTTTCCAGAATCGTGTCAATCAGGATGAAGCCTTCCACTGAGCGATCCATCAGCAGGCGCGGGTATTCCTCCATCAGGTTGGGCTTGCGCCTGTGGCTCACGGTCAGGTAGAAGTAGCCCTCTTCGATGAGGTACTGCTCCACGCCGGCCAGCACCTGCGTGGCGTAGTGATCATTCAGTTCGGGAACCAGCACGCCCACGGTGTAGGTTTGCCGCTTGCGCAGCGAGCGCGCATAAAAGCTGGGACGGTAGTCAAACTTCGCCGCGGCCTCGATCACTCGATTGCGTGTCTCCTGCGGAATCGAATGGACTCCCGGCGCGTTGTTGAGCACTAGAGAAATCGTCGCGGGAGACAGGTTCAGATACTCGCCCAGCGTGCGCAGTCCTACTGGCTGGCCGGGTTGTGGCTGGACCCCTGCTTTGTTTCGCTTCGGCATGCACTCCAGTTGTACCATCCTGGCCCGCACCATCGCGCGCTGCATACAGGAAGGCTGCGCAGGGCCGGACTCTCAACGGATGAAAGAGTTCGCCAAAGACACGGCCGCCTCCCCGCAGTGCAACAGGGAGGCGGCGTGAGGTGTAGGGTCGAGGGTTACTCGGCGACTGCGGCTTCTGCCACCAGCTCTTCCGACTCGGCAGCGACCACAACCTTGACGTGCGCCGTGACCTCGCGGTGCAGCTTGATGGCCACGGTGTAATCGCCTGTGCTCTTGAGCGGCTCGGAGAGCTGGATCTTGCGGCGATCCACCTCGAAGCCCTTGGCCGCGAGCCCGGCTGCGATGTCGGCCGAGGTCACGGAGCCAAACAGGTGGCCGTGCTCGCCGGACTTGCGGGTAAAGCTCAGCGCCACCGCTTCAATCACTGGCACCTGCTGCTCGGCCTGCGCCTTTTCTGCGGCAGAGCGCCGTGCGGCGGCGTGCTTCATCTGCTCAATCACGGCCTTGTTGGCCTGGGTTGCCTGCAGCGCCAGCTTGCGGGGCAGCAGAAAGTTGCGTCCGTAGCCATCTGCGACTTTAACCACGTCTCCGCGGTGGCCCAGATTCACTACGTCTTCCTTCAAAATCACTTCCATCGGAAATTCTCCAGTATTTCAGGCGGTGCTTGCTGGCTTGCCATCTCGTTAGATACCTCTGGCAGCCATCAGTTGCCCCGCTCGGGGTTCTTCTCTTCGTCCCATTCGACCTCTACCGCGCGCTAGCTTACTCCGGCCTGCGCCCTTTCCGCACTACAACCAACGGGGCAGGAGGGCATGCGTGCATCAGGCCGGCCGATTTGCACGGTTTAGTGCTGGGTCGCAAAGGGCAGCAGGGCGATGTTCCGGGCCTGCTTGATGGCACGGGTCAGACGCCGCTGATGCGTGGTGCAGACGCCGGTCAGGCGACGCGGCACAATCTTGCCACGCTCGGCCACAAACCCTTGCAGCAGACGCACATCGCGGTAGGGAATCGCATCAATCTTCTCTGTGCAGAACTTGCATACCTTCTTGCGGCGGAAGAACTTGCCGCGGCCGCCGGGGCCACCCCCCGGCCGTCCGCCGGGACCGCCCCCAGGCCGGGGTCCTCGACCTGGGGCCGGGGATGCGACTGGGGCTGGCGCGGGGGTAGATTCCCCTCCCGCCGCGGCTTGGGGTGCTGCTGCGCCCGCTTCGGGCGCCTTGCCTGTGTTTTCTTCAGACATCGTGTTTCCTCGTCATTTTCTATGCGCGAGCGGCCTGTTCGGGGCGTCGGCGCAGGATGGGGCCGGGACCGGCATGTCCGTCACACGGGCAGCCAGCCGAGGCGATTTCTTATGCGTTGGCCGCAACCGACTCCGCAGCCTCGGCCGCAGCGACGGGAGCAGCCGGGGTAGCGGCGGCTTCGGCGCTCAGCTTGCGGCGGCTGGCGCGCAGGCTCTTGATCTTGGCCAGGCGCTTCTCCTCTTCGTCCATGCGCACCGTGATGAACTTGATCACCGGCTCGGAGACGCGCAGGCGGCGCTCCAACTCCAGCACCACGGGGCCACCAGCCTCGATGGTCATCAGCACATAGTTGCCGTCAGCAAACTTCCGCACGATGTAGGCCAGCTTGCGCTTGCCCATCTTTTCGACGGACTTGACCACGCCGCCGCCGTTCGTCACCGACGTGGTGAAGCCGGCAATCAGCTTGTCCACTTCCTCATCGACCACATCGGGCCGAACGATAAACATCACTTCATACAAACGCGACATCCGGTTTCCTTTTCCGCCGGGATTCATCGATTCCCGGCCGCTGCCGCCGGCACAAACCATAGCGGCCATTCCTTATCAGCAGGTTGGTCCCTTGTGCTTAGTCCCGAATCCCTGGTCCCTAAGTCCCTGGTCTTCAGGTCCCTGCTGCTTACTCCTCCGCCGTGCCGTTTCGCTCCCGGCGGTTGAACTCGTTCATTGCGGCGGCCGGTCCGTCGGAGATGATGCGCCGCGTAGCCATTGCCACCCGGTCCAGCACCTCGTCCAGCACCGCCAGTTCCGCCTTGCGCATCGGCGTCAGCAGATAATCCCTGCCCAGCCTGCTTCCACCCGCTGCTTTGGCCTCCGGCGGAAGGTCCAGCCCGACTCCGATCCGCAACCGCAGCCACTCCTGGCTGCCGAGCGCTCCGGTTACGCTGCGGGCTCCGTTATGGCCGGCCGGCGAACCGCGCTCCTTGATCTTGAAGCTGCCCAGCGTCAGATCCAGCTCGTCATAGATGACCAGCAGGTCCTTCTCCGGGTCGGCCTCAAATTCCCGAATCAGGGCGGCCACGGATGCGCCGCTCAGATTCATGAAAGTCTCCGGCTTGGCCAGAATCACCTCGCGCCCTGCGATACGACAGGTTGCGGTGGTGGCCCGGCAGCGCCGGTTCTGCACCACAACGCCCTCTTGCTGGGCGATGCGGTCAATTGCCATGAACCCCGCGTTATGCGGCGTCCACAGATATTCGAGGCCCGGATTGCCCAGCCCCACCACAAGGAAAGGGCTGCGGCGTCCGGAACTCTCGCTTGCATCCGCCAAGGCTTACTTCTTCGCCTCGGGCTTCTTCGCCGCGGCATCCGCCGCAGGCTCTGTCTTGCCCTTCTTGGCCACTTCCGGCTCGGCCGGCGTGGCGCCTGCTGCAGCCTCTGCGTCAGCTGCAGGAGCCGCTTCCTCGCGAATCGAAACCACGTGAGCCACCGTGGCATCCTCTGCCTTCAGGAACTTGATCTTGTCCGAGTGCGGCAGGTCGCTTACGCGCAGCACCTGATGCAGCGCAAGCTCGCTGACGTCCACGTCAATATGGCTAGGGATGTCGGCCGGCAGACACTCAATCTCGACCTCGCGCAGCACCTGGTCCAGAATGCCGCCTTGCGTCTTGACGCCGACCGGCGTGCCCAGCAGCTTCACGCGCACGCTCACACGGAGCGTCTTATCCAGCGCAATCCGCTTCAGGTCGATGTGGATCAGCTGGTCCTTGATCGGCTCATACTGCCAATCGACAATCATGGCCTTCGCTGCGGACTGGCCCGCGACTTCGACATCGAAGATTGTGTTGTGTCCGCTCTCGGAGTAGAGAATGCGGGAGATCTGCTTCGGGTCCACCTCGATGGCGACCGGTTCATGGCCCGCGCCATACAGCACGGCGGGAATCTTGCCCGCGACACGCACGCGGCGCGCGGCATTCTTGTTGAACTTGCCCTCGCGGGGCTTGGCTACGACAACTTCAGGCATTCTGTCTCTCGTTTCTGTTCGTCGGGCACGGACCAGAGGGCCGCTCCCTTTGTTCGCGGCGGCCATCCAGGCCCGCCGGGGTTCGTTGCTAGCTGAACAGCGTACTCACGCTGGTCTCCATGTGAATGCTCTCGATGGCCGCGCCCAGCAGACCGGCAATCGAGAGCACCTTAATCTTTGGCAGCTTCTGCGCCGCCTCGCGCAGCGGAATGGTGTTCGTCACCACCAGCTGCTCCAGCCGCGAGCTGGCGATCCGATCAATCGCGGGCCCGGAGAGTACCGCGTGACTGGCGCAGGCATACACCGCCGCCGCGCCATTGGCGTAGAGCGCGTCCACAGTCTTCACCAGCGTGCCCGCCGTATCGATAATGTCGTCGATGATGAGGCAGTTTTGCCCTTCCACATCGCCCACCACGTTCATCACTTCCGCCACGTTGATGTCGGTCCGCCGCTTGTCCACAATCGCCAGCGGCGCGCCCACCTTCTGCGCAAAAAACCGTGCCCGCTCCACGCCGCCCGCATCGGGAGAAACCACCGTCAGGTTGGGCAGGTTCAGCTCGCGGAAGTAGCTCACCAGCACCGGCGAGGCAAAGAGATGATCCACCGGAATATTGAAAAAGCCCTGAATCTGCGCCGCGTGCAGGTCCACAAACAGCGCGCGATTCGCCCCCGCGGTCGTCAGCAGATCGGCAATGAGCTTGGCGCTGATGGCCACGCGAGGGCGGTCCTTGCGGTCCTGGCGCGCATAGCCGTAGTAGGGAACCACCACCGTAATCCGCGCCGCCGAGGCGCGCTTCAGCGCGTCAATCATTACCAGCAGCTCCACCAGATGCTGGTCCACGGGATAGCAGGTCGGCTGCACGACAAAGACATCCACGCCGCGCACATTCTCGAGCAGTTGGAAGTACACCTCGCCATCGGCAAAGCGCTGCAGCTTGGCTTCGCCCACCTTCACGCCGATGTGTGTGGCAATCTCGTCCGCCAGGGCGCGGTTTGCCGTGCCAGAGAACAGCTTGAAGCGCTTGTCCTCCGTCAGGCTGCGCGCGCGTTTGCGCTCGGCTGCCGGCTTGGCCTCTTTGGCCTTCGCGGCGTCCTTCTGCGCCTCGTGCGCGCTCTGCGGTTTGTCTTCCAATGTAACCGTCACCGTTCCTGCATCCATCTGAAAAGCACCTCCAAGCTGGTTGGCTTTGGCTGCCTTCCGGGAAATCTCCCGTCTCAACAAACTGGCTGGGCGACTAGGATTCGAACCTAGACAAGTGCCTCCAAAGGGCACTGTCCTACCATTAGACGATCGCCCATCGTACGGCCTCCCGGCGCTGCGCCGGCAGAGCCCACCCGACAGCCGCACGTGAGTCTCTCTCGCGTTCCCGTGGACTGTCAACCTGCTTGCGGAAGAAGCATTTCGCTCCAGTACTGCGCCCTCGGCAGGGTGCGCGTCAGCAGGCTTTCCAATCCTGCCTCCGCGAGCCGTCCTCGGGCCGCTTCCGCATCTCCGCGGGTCAGGTACAACCCGAAGAGCGCCGAACCGGACCCCGACAGCGAGGCATGCAGAGCTGCCTCCGGCGTGCCATCGGCCGCAAGTTGACGCTTGATCTCGGCTAGGGAAGGATGCTGGCGGAAGACGACGCGTTCAAAGTCGTTCGCAATCCAGCTCGTGATCCCGGTGCGGACAAGCGCGGACTCTTGGCGTCCGGCCAGGTCGCCTCCCGCGGAAGCGACACCGGAGGAGCCTGCTCCCTGCCTGCCTCCCGGAATTGCTTCCGCAAAGGCGCTAGCATAGGCGCGGCTCAACTCATTTAGTTTATCGGCACTTGCCTCTCCGGTCAAACCCTCCGAGGCGCACAGCGCGTCCCAGTCCCGAAAGGCCTGTGGCGTCGACACGCCCACCGCCGGGGTTGCCACCACGCACCACACCGGCTCAAAGTCCGGCAGGGGAACCACCTCCTGCCCGCGATCCATGCCCAGTACCGCCCCGCCAATCAGAAACAGCGGCACATCTGACCCCACCTGCGCCGCCAGCTCCAGCCGTTTCGCCGGCCATCCGGCCCGGTCCCGGCTCATGCCAAGTTCCGCTTCCAGCCCCACCAGCGCCGCCACGGCATTCGCCGAGCCCGCACCCAGCCCGCCCTGCACGGGCAGCCGCTTCTCGATGTGGATCGAAACATCCGCCTGGACACCGCTCTCGTCCAGGACCAGGGAAACCATCTTCCAGGCCGTGTTGCGCGGGTCCGTCGGCACGCGCCCGTCGTTGCTCGTCAGGGTTAGCCGAGTCGCATCGGCTCGCCGCGCCGTAACCATCACCACATCATGAACTTCCAGCGTCTGATAGACAGTGGACAGCGCATGAAAGCCATCCGGCCGGGGCGCACCGATGCCGAGGCCCAGATTGATCTTGGCGTGCGACCGCACTCGCGTGGACATACCGGTTCATTGTAGTGCCCGGCCACCGAGTGACCCCGCTTCGCCTTTCGCATTTTCGAGGAACCGACCACCTCAAATCGCCGTACAATATTGCGCAGAAGCTGGATGCTTCCCCACGCGCACGGCTCACTCCGCCGCGCGAAAGGAGGGCGCAATGCCTTCCGCGATTCGGTTTCCGGTTCTCTGCGGCGCAACCGTCGCGCTGCTCGTCGGCATCAGCGCTTCCGCATGGACGCAGGGCCATACTGTGCCTCTGGAAATCGTTCATGGCAAGCCCTACGTCTCCATCTTCGTCAACGGCAAAGGCCCCTTCCGCTTCGTCGTGGACACCGGCACCGGTGCGCAGGCGATTGTCACTCCGGAGCTGGCCGGCGAACTCAGTCTCCCCACCATCGGCGAGGCTCGGCTGACCGACCCCACCGGCGTCGGCTCGGAACGCAGCCCGATTGTTCTGGTGCAGGCGATCTCCGTGGCCGATGTCACCTTCACCGGCGTCAGCGCCGTGCTTCACGCCCTGCCGCGCGAAGACGCCGACTGCCAGGGACTGCTCGGGTTCACGCTCTTCCGCAGCTACCTGCTCACTCTTGACTACCCGGCGCAGCGCATGACGCTCGCGGTGGGTTCGCTCGTTCCCGATGGTGGCTTCAACGTGTTGCCGATCCGTATTCAGGAGGGCGTTCCGGTCTTTACCCTGCACCTCGATGGCGTGCAAGTCGATGCGCAGTTGGATTCAGGCGGCATCGGCCTCAGCCTGCCGCAGCCCATCGCAGCGCGCCTCCACTTCGACGTGAACCCTGAGCTGTTCGCCAACAGCGAATCGGTCGCAACGCGCTTTCAAATCAAAGCCGGCGTGCTCGGAGCCGATGTGAGCGCAGGCCGCTACACCTTTGTCCATCCGTTTGTGGAGATTAATCCCGTCTTTCCGCTGGCCAACTTCGGCGCCTGCCCGATGCAGAACTTCACCATCACGTTTGACCAGGTGCACCTGCTCGTCCGATTCGATGCGCGCGAACACCAGTTTCACCTCAGCGCCCTGCCTACTCTGCTGCGGCTGCTCAACACACCACCACCCGGCCCGTCGCGCCCGTCACTGGTGCCGGTGGGCTAATGCGTCGCAGAACCATCCTTGCGCCCACGCGCGCCGCACATGCAGTGCGACCCTCCGCATTCTGACTGGACTCCGCATCTTCCGCCGCGGTACCCTTCGGCACACTGGAGGTCCTGATGCCTCTCTGGAAGTGGCTGCTTCCCTCCGCGGCGGCTGCGCTCAGCGCATGCCTGCTCACCGCTCAAACTCCTCCTGCACCCTCGGCTGGGCAGGCCACCATCCGCACCCAGGACGGCGGAGGCGGAAGCCTCTTCATCGACAGTCTCTTCATTCCCCCGATTGCCCGCGCCCCGTTTGACCTTACGCTCGCCACCGAGTGGGTGCGCCCGCTTGCCAATCAGGGTACGCTGACCCTCGTGAATGAGCGCAGAATCGTGCGCGACTCACGCGGACGCATCTATCAGGAGCACTGGATTCTGGTGCCAAAGGGCGGCAGCGTCAAGTCGATCATGGACCGGTTTCAGATCAGCGACCCCGAGCAGCAGATCTGGTACAACTGCCACACCGCGACCAAGGCCTGCGACCTCTTCCCCTACAGCCTCAAGACCGCGGACAAGTACGGCGCGGCCATTACCGCCTCAGGCCCGCTGCCCAACAACCTAGGCTACCGGCAGACTGACGATCTTGGAATTCAGACCATCGTGGGAATGGGAGCGCACGGGTATCGCGAAACCACAACCGTCAACCCCGGCGTGATGGGCAACGACAAGCAAATGGTCGTCGTCCGGGAGTTCCGGTACTCGGAGCAGCTCGGCATCAGTCTGCGTTCCATCCCCGATACGCCGGAGACGGGAAGGCAGGTCTTCACCGTCACAGAAATCACCACATCGGAGCCCGAGCCGTCCTTCTTTGCCGTGCCCGCCGAGTATCAGGTCGTCGACCGGAGGAAGGATTCGGAGTAGCTGGGAGCGCAGGCTTCGGACGAGACACCGATAGCCCCGGAACCGCCTCTGCAAACCACGCACTCAAACCTGTCAAGCCCCTCCCGGTAAAGATTTTTTTAGAAGGCTTCTGTTTTGAGTAATTTGCGGGCAGGCACATTTTGCAGATTAATTCTCCGATTTCCCTATCCTGAAAGAGTAGTCAGACAACCGAGCTGCAATGCCGTGCCCGGCGAAGGTGTTCGCCCTTCCGTGCGAAGGGTTCCGGGGCGCGGGAGCAGCCGTGCGTCTGCTCGGCGGCTTGCATGGGCCACGGACCGGTCTCCTCCTCCCTGCAAGCCGCACACTTTCAGTTCCGGAGACGCACGCTACGGCTCTGCCGGATAAGAAAAGGACACATCGCGATGGCAAACGTATTGGTCAGCATTGAAAAGGGAATTGAGATTGGCGCGGAAGACGCGCTCAAGTGGCTCACGGGCGCAAACAAGGCGCTGCACGCGGCCCCGGCTGTGGTGGCCGCGCTGGCGGCGCTGCTCGGCGCCGTCGAAAAGCCGCTGGTCGATCTGGCCGGGGCTGCGTCGAATCCCCTCAATATCGTCCTCGACGTGCAGACGGCCACCGACATCAAGGCAGTCTGGCCGCAGGTGAAGGAATTCCTTTCCAGCATGGGCATCAAGCTGTAAAGCGAAACGAGCGCGAGGCTGGTTCGGGCTGCGAGGCGCAGCAACGCAGCTCGAGCCGGTCGGGTCTCCGTGCGTGGAACGCCCCGCTCGGCCTTTCTGGTAGCATCCATTTCGGAGAAGCTTTCAGCATGGATGCAACGAACGTTGCGAGCCTCGGCGCTCGCCGGAATGAAGACATCGCCCTCGACCTCCTCAAGTTCATCGCCGGCACCACCGGCGTAGGCCGCGCCGCCATTCCGTCTACTGGCTTCAGCGGCTCCGCTGCCCCCAAGCCGGAGGAGCACGTGGGCCAGCTGCTCGAGCTCTACGGCCGCTGCCTCAAGGCCGTGGAAGGCAAAGGGGTTTGAGCGCAGCCGGTCAGGCGGCGGTGCGGGTTGCTGTCGCCGGGGCGGGAGCCTTTGGCCGCAACCACCTCCGCGTCTATCGCGAGCTGGAGACGGCAAGCCTCGGCGTCACCCTCGCCGCCGCAGTTGAGCCCGATTCCGCGCGTGCCGAAGAGACAGCAAAGCACTACGGCATCCCTGTCTTCGCCACAGTCGATGCGCTCCTGGGCGCCGACCTGGGGCTCAACGCCGCAACGGTCGCCGTGCCCACGGTGCATCACCACGCCGTTGCCGCGCAGCTGCTCGAGGCCGGCCTCGACGTTCTCGTCGAAAAGCCCATCGCCGCCACGCTTGCCGAAGCGGACGCGCTGCTCGCGCTGGCCGCAAAGCATCAGCGCATTCTGCAGCCCGGCCATCTTGAACGCTTCAATCCTGCCGTACTCGCCGTGCAGCCCCGGCTGCGCCGCCCCATGTTCTTTGAGGCGCATCGCCTCTCCGTCTTCACGCCGCGCGCGCTCGATGTCGATGTGGTCCTCGACCTGATGATCCACGATCTCGACATTGTGCTCACGTTTGCCCACTCGCCCGTCCGCGAGGTCCGCGCCGTTGGCCTGCCCATCCTCTCGCCCAAGGTGGACATCGCCAACGTCCGCGTCGAGTTCGAGTCCGGCTGCGTCGCCAACTTTACCGCCTCGCGGGTCTCCACGGAGCGCGTGCGCAAGCTGCGCTTCTTTGAACCGCGCCAGTACGTCTCCATCGATTACGCTCGCCGCGACGTGCTCGTGATTCGCATTGACGATCTCGCCGGCGCATCGGCCTCGCCGCAGCTCGCCGCCGCAGCTGCCGAGTTCCTCTCCACCGGCACGCTCAATCCCGCCGTCCTGCAGCAGTTGCTCGCCTCGGGGCAGATTCCCGCCGCCACGCTTGCACAGCTTCTCGCGGCGCAGATGGACCCCGCAAAACTGCGTGAGATTGCGCAGAGTTTCGCCGAGCCGCCCGCCGGTCCCGCGCCGGGGCTTCGCTTCGTCAAGCCGGAAATCACGCCCGGCGAACCGCTCCGGCTTGAGATTGAATCCTTCCTCGACGCCGTGCGCACGCGCCGCGAGCCCTCCGTGACGGCCCGGCAGGGCAGGGAAGCATTGGCGCTCGCGCTGCAAATCCAGTCGGCGATGGCCGCCCATGCCGAGCGCGCCGGCCTCGGCGACTTCTTCAACCCCGGCGCGTGATTCGCTCGCTACTCGATCTCAAGCTCGCGATTGAGGAAGCCGACCGCGTACTTCCACAACAGGTAGTAGCCAGCCAGCACGCACAGGAAGACCGGCGCAATCAGCGCATAGGGCACGGTGCACGCATGGAACCACGTCGCTCCATACTCCCCAAGGTGCAGGACTCCAAGGCATGTGGCGAGCGCCGCTCCAGCCGGCATCAGCAGCAGAGGCAACAGGCCCCCGTGCAGCCCGATCGCCAGGTGCGTCCGCGCATGCGATGCCACCCACAGCATGTTCCACAGCGCCCACGCCAGCGGCGCCAGCGCCATCGGAAAGATCATCCCCCGCTCAATGGGAACGGGCACGCGCAGCACCAGCCGCACCACCACGAATACCGCCAGCACCAGCGGGAGCAACAGCGTGGGAACAAACGTCCCCGCCAGAAACGCTCGCAGATACGCATGAGTCTTCATCACGATCTCACTTTCCCCAGGGCATCATGCCCCAACTCGTTAGAGGTAATAGAGAAGCACAGGAATGGAGACCGGCACAAAGAGAGCAACCGCCGCGACGGCAGCCGCCAGCGCCCAGTCGTACCACGGAACCGCAGTTCTCTCTTGGATCTCGGATGATCGCAATCGCGCCTGCATCTTCGGCCAAAGGTCTCGCCGTGGCTCCCCGTCACCTACCGGTGCAACGGCCTCGCGCAGCAATCGTCGCACACTGTCGTTCTGGTCTTCTTTCATGGCTTGATTCCCTCTCGTTCCAACTCTCGTCGCAGGATGCGCAGCGCGCGAAACACCCGCACCTTGACTGCTCCGGTTGAAATGCCCAGTTCGTCCGCAACCTGTCTGTGCGGCATCTCTTCCACGACTGCGAGCATCGCCGCCACGCGCAGCGCTGAAGGCAGACGCGCCAGTGCCTTCGCGGTCTTCCTTCGAATTTCATCGGCTATGCCGGGGTCACCCGTCGATACCGCAGGTAGATTCACGGGCAGCTCTTCCTCGGGCCGCTGTGTGCGTAGCCAGTCCACAGCGGTGCGCGTGGCGATCATCCGCGCCCACGCCTCAAAACCGCGTACCGGATCAAAGCGAGCACGGGCGCGATAGATCTTCCAGAACGTCTCCACCGTCAGGTCCTCAGCCTGTGTCGGATTCCGCACGATCCGAAGCAGCCACCCATAGACCGCCTGCTGATGGCTGCGAAAAAGCCCCTCAAAGGCTTCCATTTCGCCCGCTCGAAACCGTTGAAGGACGCTGCTTTCGTCATCCTGCATCCGCCCTTCTCCCTTCCTGTATTCCTTTACGAGACGCGCCCGCCAAAGGTTACACCCACCTTGAGCAAGCCCCGCAGCCCTTTGCCATATAAAGCGATTTTGTAAGCATCTCGCTCGTTCTCCCGTCTTGACACCCAACACTCTGCGCTTTTAGTTTTGGCAGGCGGGGCAGGCGCACGTTTTCCCGTCGTGAAGCGCGCGGGATCAATCTGCCTGTCCGAGAGGGATTGCGATGAAGAGCCTAGGAATGCGATGGATTGCGGCAGGCGTGGCCTGCCTGGGACTGGCGTACTCAGTGGCGTCGGCGCAGGAGGCGGGCAGGCCCGCGTATCTTGACCCGAACCTGCCGGCAGAGCAGCGCGCGGCCGACCTTGTCCACAGAATGACGCTTGAAGAGAAGGCCAGTCAGCTCGTCAACCAGGCGCGCGCCATTCCCCGGCTTCATGTGCCTTCCTATGACTGGTGGAGCGAGGCGCTGCACGGCGTTGCCGTAGACGGCACCACGGAATATCCCGAGCCCATCGGCCTCGGCGCTACCTTCGACCCCGAAGGCATCCACCACATGGGCGTCGCCATCAGCACCGAGGGCCGCATCAAGTACATGCAGGCCATGCAGGCTCAGGGCCACAGCAACATCTTTCAAGGACTTGATTTCTGGGCGCCCAATCTCAACATCTTTCGCGATCCGCGCTGGGGCCGCGGCCAGGAGACCTACGGCGAGGATCCGTTCCTCACCGGACGCATGGGCGTCGCCTTCGTCACGGGTATGCAGGGTGACGATCCCCGCTACTACCGCGTCATCGCCACACCCAAGCACTTTGATGTGCATAGCGGCCCAGAGTCCACGCGCCACAAGGCAAACGTAGACGTGAGCAAGCACGACGAGGTCGATACGTATCTGCCGGCCTTCCGCGCGGCAGTGACCGAGGGCAAAGCCGGCTCCGTGATGTGCGCGTACAACAGCATCAATGGCGAGCCTGCCTGCGCAAACCAGTTTCTGCTCGAGGATCAGCTTCGCGGCAAGTGGGGCTTCCAGGGTTACGTCGTCTCCGACTGCGGCGCCGTCCTCGACATCTTCAGCGGTCATCACTTCAAGCCCACCCAGCCGCAGGCCTCCGCCATCAGCCTGCAGCGCGGCATGGACAACGAGTGCGCCGACTTCTTCGCCAAGGTCAAGGATGACCACGACTACAAGCCCTATTTGGACGCCGTAAAAGAAGGCTCGCTGAAAGAGAGCGACATCGACACGGCCGTCACGCGCCTCTTTACCGCGCGCATCAAGCTCGGTCTCTTCGATCCGCCGGCCATGGTGCCCTACACCCACATTAATCCGGATGCGCTGAACAGCGCCGGGCACAAGGCGCTGGCGCTGCATCTGGCCAATGAGTCTATGGTGCTGCTCAAGAACGACGGCACGCTGCCGCTCAAGACGCGCGGCATCAAGATCGCGCTTGTCGGCCCGCTGGCCAAGCAGACCCGCTTCCTGCTGGGCAACTACACGGGCGTCCCCGATCACATCGTCTCCATCTATGACGGCATGCAGGATGAGTTCGCCAATGACACCATCACCTATGCCGAAGGTACGCAGTTCCTCAGTAAGAGTGCTGACCCGGTTCCGGCCAGCGCCCTCAAGGTGGACGGCAAGCCGGGCGTAAAGGCCAGCTACTCCGAGATGCGTCAGGTGGCGCTTGTAGAGAACGCCCCGAAGCCGCCGGTGATTGCCAGCCGTGTTGAGTCCACCGTGGACGCCTCGCAGCCGCTGCCGTCTGAGGCGGCAGGCAAAGGCCCGATAGCCATCCACTGGGAGGGCACGCTCACCGCGCCCGATACCGGCGATTACGACCTCGGCCTCGATGCGAACGGTTTCTTCCGCGTGACTCTCGACGGCAAGCAGGTCGCGCAGGACTTCCTTGCCAGCAAAGTCGCCACCAAGTTAGGCCGCGTCCACATGGAAAAGGGCAAGGCGTATCCTCTGGTGGTGGACTACGGCCAGATGTCTGGCGACGCGCCGCCCATTGCCCGCCTCGTCTGGAAGAAAGTGGATCTCGCGCCGCAGGCTGAGGCCATCGACGCCGCAAAGAAAGCAGACGTGATCGTCGCCGTCGTGGGCATTACCAGCGAGTTGGAGGGCGAGGAGATGCAGGTCAACGAGCCGGGCTTCTCCGGCGGCGACCGCACCAGCATTGATCTGCCCAAGCCGGAACAGGACCTGCTCGAAGCTCTTGCGGCCACCGGCAAGCCGCTCGTTGTCGTGCTCACAAACGGCAGCGCGCTCGCCGTCAACTGGGCCAGCGAACACGCCAACGCGATCCTCGAAGCCTGGTATCCGGGTGAGGAAGGCGGCGTGGCCGTTGCTCAAACTCTCTCTGGCTGGAACAACCCTGCCGGGCGCCTGCCCGTCACCTTCTACAAGGGTGTCGATCAGCTTCCGCCGTTTGAAGACTACGCGATGAAGAACCGCACCTATCGCTACTTCACCGGCACGCCGCTCTATCCCTTCGGCTACGGGCTCAGCTACACGAAGTTCGCTTACAGCGGCCTCACGCTACCCACCGATGCGTTACATGCCGGCGATGCGATGACGGCAGAGGTCACAGTGACCAACACCGGCGACCGCGCCGGCGACGAAGTGGCCGAGCTCTACCTCAGCTTCCCCAGTGTGCCCGGCGCTCCGCTGCGCGCCCTGCGCGCCTTCAAGCGCGTGCATCTGGACCCCGGCGCATCAAAGAAGGTTAGCTTCTACCTCAAGCCGCGCGACCTGAGCATGGTCAGTGACAAGGGCGATCCGATCATCGCCGAGGGCCAGTACACGGTCTCGGTCGGCGGCGGCCAGCCTGGCACCGGCGCGCCCAACGTCACCGGCAACTTCAGCGTCTCTGGCACGACGACGCTGCCCGAGTAGCCTCTACCTTGCGCGAACACCACGGGGCCTGCGACGCACGTTGCAGGCCCCGCTTGATTTGAGCGAGGCTGCAGCCACGCGAATCGATTCTCTTGCACCGCAATCGGTCTCGCATCGCGTGTGCGCTCCTGCGCGCGTGGATTTCGATTTCGCCTCACAGCGCGCTGCCGTCGGGTACACTAAGTGAGTCAACCTCGCATCCAGCCGGGATGGCGGAACTGGCAGACGCAGCGGACTCAAAATCCGCCGACCCTTGCGGTCATGGGGGTTCGACCCCCCCTCCCGGCACCATACATAAAGTATTTTAAAATCAGCGATTTAACAAATGCACAAAACCTTTGTGCCCAAAATTGTGCCCAGACTGTGCCTAGGTTTTCCTCTTATAGGCATCACGTCTATCGGATTCAAGACTGCTCATAGTCAACGTTGCTTTCATTCGCGCGGCACGCTTCCGCACATCGTATGAACCGCGCCGCCGCAAAATTCTCAATCAGAGTTGTCATGCCCCACTACTGCTGGATCAGCATTCCCAGCCATAGCAAAGTGCCTTTTTCGATCTTGCCGAGAACAGGAAACCGAGCTTCGGGATTCAGGTTGAGTCGAGTTACGGAGGCTACAATCTGTCAGCGGGAGTGGCAGTGCCGGAATAGGGTCACGGAGCAAGGCCGACTCGCTGCATGAGATCGGCAAAGCGCGGGTCAGCGCGCAAGGGATCGAGCGATGGGTCGACCTTGAGGTAAACGAGGCCGACGTCGTGGACCTGATATGCCCTGTCGAGCCAGCGGAAGGCGTTGTTCCTGTCGCCGAGGCCGGTATAGATGAGCGCAATCTCGTAGTTCCCAATGCCGTCTTTGTCGACGCTGGACAGTAACTGTGCGAGGATGGCTTTCGCCTCGGCGGTGCGGCCGGCGCGTGCTTCCACGCCGGCGAGGTGGCCGAGCGAGTAGGGGCCGCTGCCGGACTTCTGGAAGGCCTCGATGGATTGTGCGTAAAGGCCCTTGGCTGCGTAGACATCGCCCAGCAGGAAATACCAGTCGGGAAGATTGATTTTGAGTCCGTGCACGGTTTGTGCCACGTTGAGCGCGCGGTCATACTGGCGGGAAAAGTAATCGACGAAGCCTTCGGCGTGGAAGGTGCTGCCTGCGACGGGATCGAGGGCGACTGCGGCTCCGATTTCGGCGAGCGCTTCCTGTGTGTGGCCGGTGCGGACGAGATAAAAGGCGTACTTCTCGTGCGTAGTAGCGGAGTTCGGGTTGAGTTCAAGCGCGCGGCGGAACTCAGCGGCGGCAGCCTGCCAGTCCCAGTCGAGCGTCATGTCAGTGTTGGCCAACTCGGCGTGCGCCTCGGCGAGCGAATCGTCGAGTGCGATGGCCTTGAGTGCCTCTTCCTTCTGCCTCGTGAAGGCTGTTTTGTAGGGCAGGTGGCCGGATTCTCCAAGGCGGCCGAAGCAACTGGCGAGCGCGGAGTGAGCCTGTGCGTAATTGGGGCTCAGGTCAATGGCGCGGTTGAAGAAATCGATGGCCTGACCGCACTGGTCCGCTTCGCGCAGAAGAATGCCGTGCAGGTACAGGTCCTGCGCCTGGGGATTGACGGATGGTTCATGGGAGAGGCGGGCGTGCTGCTGGGGTGTGAGCTGGATGCTGATCTGCTCGGCGATTGCCTCGGCCACCTCACCCTGCCAGGAGGGAACGTTGGTGAGACCGCGAACATAAGTATGCGCCCAAATGGGGCGATCGGCAGTGGCATCAATGAGTTGCACGCTGATGCGGACCTGGTTGTCTTCGCGGAGAATGCCGCCTTCGACGACCCCATCCACGGAGAGTTCCCGTGCGATTTCGGGGAGCGTTTTGTGGGTGCCCTTATAGCTCATGGACGAGGTGAGCGAGATGACGCGCAGGTTGGGCACCTGGCCGAGGTCGTTGATCAGCTCTTCCGTGATGCCGTCGGCGAAGTATTCCTGCCCGGAAACGTCGGAGAGATTCTGCAAGGGCAGGATCGCGATGGAGTGGATCCCTTTATGGCTGCCGGTGTTTCGTTTCCACATCCAGAAGACCAGACCAGAGGCCACGAGCAGCACGAGCGCTACGAAGAGGGAAATGATCTTCCATCGGGAGACCGGATGCACTGACGAGGGGAGATCGTGGCTTTCGAGGGTGTGGGGTGACGAAGCTTCGGCCGCGGGGGTGGTGGAGACAGGCTCGGCCAAGGCGCTCGTGTCTGCCGAATGCGTGCCGGGATGGGAGGCAGGCTCACGCCTGAGGCCGGCTTCAAAATGGAAACGTGGGACATAGGAGCCGCTCGGCAGTTCAATGCGCACGGGCTGCGGCTGCCTGCCAGCGTTGCTGTAGTAAGAGGCGAGTTTCTTTCTGACCTCACTGGCACGGACGCGGACGACCGAATCATTGCCGGTGTCGTAGCTGACGGGGCGACCAAAAAGCTCCGCGCCGATCATGCGCTCACGCAGGCTGTCGAGGTCGCCCTCCAGGGTATGGGTAACGATGAGGCGCAGGAAGGCTTGCGTCCGCTTGCTGCCAGCGAACGCGCTGCTGGAGAGAATCTCCTCGAGGTGTTTCTGAACGAGGAGTTTTTGATCGGATGTCAGGAGTTCCGATTTTCCGAGCGACGGGGTGCTGCTCATACCCTCTCCGAAGACAAAGCCGAGGCCAAATCTCACTATAGCACCGGGAAAATCGAGCCACAGCGACACGTAACGTGTCTCGGAAAAGATGCGTAAATTTCACCTTAAGATTCTTATTTTAAACATGTTAACGCCTCGTAACGGGCGCTGAACCGTTATTGGCTTTACAGTCGCAAAAGTGCGGTGTTGAATGCACGATGGCATCCGAGTGGGACTCCACTGCCCTCAGCAAACGCTTACTGAAGAGTTGTTTTTCAGTGGTGATGCGCGGTGGAGAGCGCCACAAACATCTTTGAGCCCAGGACATGCATACGCAGACGAACGCAAGCGAAACCCGAACAGCATTGGATTGGATCCAGCGCGCTGGTGACCAGGTAGACACCGGGACCGATGCGGCGGGCTCAGGCCGAGCTTCGATATGCGCGCTTGTGCCTGCGGCGATCATGGTGATCGTGTTCTTCGCTTTTTCTTCTTCTTGCCTCGTCCAGGCGCAGGCAACAACCGATGTCCAGGCGCAGATGCAAGCAGGCGCGTCAGCGATGGCGGCGGGTGACTTTGCCGCGGCAGTAAAGGACTACACCGCGGTCACGGCGCGGATGCCGTCGTTTGCAGCGGGCTACTTCAATCTTGGCCTGGCGCTGGAACAGGCGGGCAAGCTCGAAGAGGCCCGGACGGCGCTGGAGCACTCTCTTCAACTGAAGCCGGGTCTGCGTGGGGCCCATCTTTTTCTCGGCATTACCGATTACCGGCTTAACCATTTGAAGCAGGCTGAGGTGAATCTGACGAAAGAGACGCAGATAGACCCTCACGATGCCAAGGCCTTCATGTGGTTGGGAGTGTGCAGGCTGGCAGAAGGCGACGCGCAGGCGGCGATCAAGCCACTGGACACCGCGTACGCGCTTGACCCCAGGGACGCTGACATACTGTACCACCGCGGCAGGGCGTATCTGCTGGTTGCCAACGCGTCCTACGACGCAATGTTCAAGCTGAACCACGACTCGATGAGGGTACACCAGGTGCTGGGCGAAGCCTACGCGCAGGCGTACCGCAACCAGGAGGCGGTGAGCGAGTTCGAACTGGCGGTGAGGATGGCTCCTCAGCACCCGGGCTTACACGAGGAACTGGCTGACCAGTACTGGGCGTCGGGGACGCTGGACAAGGTGGCAGCCGCATATCGCGAGGAACTGACGATTGATCCCTATTCGGTGAGCACGAAGTATAAGCTTGGCGCGTTTCTGGTTTTGAATCAGGGGTCTGCGGAAGGGGTCAAGCTGCTGCGGGAGGCGCTTGCAGCGGATCCGACGCTGATCGATGCCCACTACTATCTCGGCACTGGTCTGACAGAGACAGGCGAGCCGCTGGAAGCGATTCACGAATTTGAACAGGCGATTGCGGCTAACCCCAATGACGACCGCGCCATGATGTCGTACTACAAGCTGGCGCTGGAGTATCGCACGCTGCATGAGCCGGAGCAGGCCAAGGCGGCGATGGACAATTTTCTGCGCATGCGCGCGCAGATCAAGAGCAGGCAGGCCCAACATACGGCGCAGATTGCGCGCAACAGGACTGAACTGCCTGTGAATGACCCGGAGAAGATCGTAGCCGGGACGCAACCTCAACCGTGAAGCAGACCGCTGGCATCGAGCCGCAGGTGCCAGCGACATCCGCTTCGGCGGGCGAAAGAGGGCGGCAGACAGACCGAAACGCGAATCAACGGGACCAACCGGGGAAGCGTTTCCTCAGGAGGCAGGAGAATGAACTTGCAACGAAAGTGCACCAGCACATCGCAGCAACAAAGGGACAGGCTGGCACGGTGCAGAGTCGGGTTTGGCTGGACATGGCTCTGGCTGACCTTGGTCCTCTTCGGGCTGACTCATGCGGCCACGGCCCAGTTGGATACAGGATCCATCAGCGGCGTGATTACAGATCCTGCAGGAAAGGTCGTGGCCGGAGCTGGAATTCACGCGACCGAGAAATCGACCGGAACGTCGTATTCCACGATTAGCTCGTCCACAGGCTATTACACAGTGCCCTCGGTGAGGACAGGCGTATATGAGCTAACGGTCACGGCCACGAATTTCAAGACAACGGTTCTGCGGGGCATCACGGTGGCCGTGGGCGTTCGCACCGCGCAGGATGTCACGCTACAGGTTGGCGAGGCGACCGAGAGCGTGAATGTGACGGCGGAAGCGATTTCGCTGGAGAAGGAAAGCTCCGACGTAGATACTTCGATTCAGCCTGACCAGGTGGAAGATCTGCCGTTGCAGGTGACGGGCAATCTGCGGTCGCTCTCCACGTTGGAGTTCCTGGTTCCCGGCGCGGTTGGACCAGGCACTTCGTCGGGTGGCTCCGCGTTCCAGATGGCAAAGATCAACGGCGGCCAGGAAGAAGGCACGGACTACCTGGTGGACGGCATCACGACAAACCGCCAGGAGAATGGTTCTGGCTCGTTTGATATCGTGGCCCCCTCGGTTGAAGCTGTGCAGGAGTTTCACATCAGCATCTCGGGATTGCCTGCAGAACTTGGCAGGACGACGGGCGGACTCGCGAACTTCAACACGAAGAGCGGCACGAACGACTATCACGGCGTGGTCTACAACTTCTTCAAGAACGCCGCGTTCGATGCGAACAACTGGTTCAACAACGGCTATCTGGCAACCGCAACAAATCCTACCGTCCGCAACAGTCTGCAGCGCCCGGCGGATACAAAGAATGACTTTGGCACCACGCTCGGCGGTCCGATTCGCATCCCTCATCTCTATAACGGACGCGACAAGTCGTTCTTCTTTTTCAGCTGGGAGCAGCTTCGTTATAACACCGGCTCAGCGGTCACAAGCCTGATTCCGACACCGGTCATGCTGGGCAGCAACGGCAACTATCTGGATTTCTCGTCCACGCTCGGTCCGCAGATCTTCAATGCCAACGGTACACCGGCTACGGACGCCTGCAATAACAAGCTGTATTACGGAGAGATCTTCGATCCGAACACCGAGGTAAACGGCTGCCGTACGCCACTTACCTACAACGGCCAATTGAATGAGATTCCTCTGTCGCGCCTGAGCAACGTTGCATCGAATGTGATCAAGTATCTGCCGGCGCCGAATCTTTCCGGCACAGGCCCCAACAACTTTGTCTACGATACGCACGACCAGATTGCGCAGACGGTTTACAGCATCCGTATCGACCAGAACCTGACCACCAATCACAAGATCTGGGGTTTCTACGATTCGCGCCAGAATACGGATCAGGGCAACGGCATGAACCTGCCCGCGCCGCTGACTTCGGGTGGCGGCATAGCCTACAACCAGCTTGGCAAGCTGTTCCGCCTTGGGTGGGACTGGATCCTCAGCCCGACGAAGGTGAACTCACTGACATTTGGCACGAATCGCTCGAATAACTACACACTTTCTCGCGCAGCGGAGATGGGCACGAACTGGGACAGCAAGCTCGGCATTGCCAACGGAACCGGTCCTGTCTTCCCGGGCTTCGTCTTCATTGGTAGCCCATATCCCAGCTTCGGCGAGAACTCTGACGCGCAGGACGTGGACAACGTCATCGCGATCAACGATATCCTCCACTGGCAGCATGGAGCGCACAGCCTGAAGTTCGGTGGCGAAACGCAGTACCACCAGTACTCTTTTGTGAGCAAGATTGGCGGCACGTGCAGCGGCACCTCTGGCTGCTTCACCTTCTGGGATAACCAGACGGCTTCCGACACGACCTACTGGGGACTGGACGGGAACTCGTTTGCGGCGTTCCTTGTGGGTCAGGCAGGCACGGCCAATGCCCTGCAGCAATTGCACTCACCCCGCTGGATTACGCACTATGCATCGCTATTCTTCCAGGATGACTGGAAGGCCAGCTCGCGTCTCAGTTTGAACCTTGGTCTGCGCTGGAGCTTTGACACGCCACGTCACGAGGCCGAGGGCGATACGTCGATCATGAGTCCGCTGGTTCCGAACGCGGCCGCGAATGGCATTCCAGGAGCACTGGTCTTTGCTGGCAAGGGTGCTGGACGTAACGGCAACACGGGCGAGACCTGGGCAAACACCTACTACAAGGACATCGAGCCACGTGTTGGTTTTGCATGGCAGCCGCCCATCCTCGGGAACAAGGACGTGGTGCGCGGCAGCGGCGGCATCTACTACGGTCCGCTGGTCTATGCCGACTTTGGACAGGGCACGATGCAGGGTTTCACTGTGAACCAGACACTGTTCAGCTCCGATCCCTTGTCGGGACCACAGCTCGATGCCGGTCTGCCGTTGTTGCCCAACACACCTGACGTGAGTCCGACCCAGCTGAACGGCCAAGCTGTCGATTACATCGCGCCGGCGTATGGCCGGCCGGCGATGGTGGAAACATGGACGCTTGAAAACCAATACCAGATTGCTCCGGATCTGTTCTTCTCACTGGGCTATCTGGGGATGCACTCCACGCGCCTGCACGGGCTCATCGACTTCCCGAACGACATCGGACTGAATGGACTTGCCCTTGGCAATGGCCTGTTGCAGCCGGTGCTTTCGAACACGGTGGGTGTGACGGCGCCGTATGCGAACTTCTATCAGACTTGGGGACCCGGCGTGACGGTGCAACAGGCGCTGCGTCCGTTCCCTCAGTACGGTTACATCAACACGGACAGCTATCTGCAGAACGTAGGTCAGTCAACGTATGAAGCGATGGAAGCCAAGATGGAGCGGCGCTTCCAGAACGGATTGAACGTGCTGGCTTCCTACACCTTCTCGAAGACGCTGACCGATGCTGATGCGATTCAGCCCTTCTACAGCACTCTGCAGAACCAGGGCGGAACGCAGAACCCGTATGACCACAAGGCAGAAAAGGCAGTCAGCAACGAAGATATTCCGAATAACTTCGTAGTCAGCTATCTGTACGAACTGCCAGTGGGCCAGGGTAAAAAGTTCCTCGCCAACACGCCACGCCCGGTGAGCGCCGTGATTTCCAGCTGGCGCATCAGCGGCGTGCAGCGCTACATGAGCGGGCAGCCCATCAGCTTCTTCGGCGGCACGGGCATTCCGGGCTTCGACAATGGAATTCGCCCGAACCGCGTAGTTAGCCAGGGAGTGAAAGCATCTTCGGGCAACTACAATCCGTTCACCTTTGTTAACTCGGGGACATTTGGTCCAGGCTCGGGATCGTGCACGACGGGCTTCTGGAACTGCACTGCGTTCTCCGATCCCAACTCCGGGCCCAACCGTGGCACAGGCGCCTGGACATTCGGCGACATGCCGCGTAACTCAGCCGATATTCGTGGATTCAACTTCTTTGACGAAGACTTCGGCATCAACAAGACAATACCCATTCACGACCAGGTGCAGGCTGAATTCCGCGGCGAGATGTTCAACGCATTCAATCGGCACATCTTCAACAAGCCAGACTCAGGCATTCAGGATGACGCATTCGGTCAGATTGGAAGCACTCTGAACGGACCGCGAAGTATCCAGTTTGTTCTGCGCATCACGTACTGATGGCTGTGCAACCCGGATGCGGAGTGCGTTCGGATTGCACTTTTCCAAGAAACAAAAGCCTACAGCAACCAACCTGGAGAACGCGCTGCCGGATGTCGGACAAATCTGCCCGGCAGCGTCTATGCCGGAGAGTACGAATGAGAATCAACAGCGCCCTTTTGCTTGCATTTGCAACATGCTTCGCGGCGGGTTGCAACGGCGGATCTGGAACTGCGAACGGTTCCGGAACCGGACCCGGTAGCGGAAGCTCCCCCGACATGGGGACACTCGCCACTCTGGACGACTCGACACAATACACGCTGACGAACGCAGCGACGGGCTTGCAGCTGGGGATCGCAGGCGCGAGCCAGACTGCCGGAGCCGATGCGACACAGGATTCCTCGACGGGATCTGCGGATGAGAACTGGCACTTCATTCCGATGAACAACGGCCAGTACAACGTGGAGAACCTTCTTACCGGTCAGGTTCTCGGCATTCAGAATGCCTCTGCGACGCCTGCCGCGCTGGCTGTACAGTGGGCGGACAACGGCACACCCGATCATGTGTGGATGGTTTATCAGCTCACGGATGGCAATTATCTTGTGAAGAATCTGAACAGCAGTCTGTACCTGGAGGCGGCTGATTCGGGCAGCACGTCGGTGACCACGGTTGATCAAGGGACGCGCAACGCAAGCAGCAGCTGCACGTGCCAGGAATGGAAGGTTAATTCCGCTGGTCAGGCTGTGTATCCCAACCCGACGCAGGTTAGTGTGAGCTATTCGCCGCCAGACACGCCGACCATTGGCATTCATGATCCGTCGCTGCTGAAGGCAGGGACCACGTACTATCTATTCTCCACCCACGGACTGATTCACGCGCATCAATCGACGGATCGCATTAACTTCCAGGATGATGGAAATGCGCTGCCTTCCTTGCCGACATGGACGGGGAGTTATACAGGCGGCAGCGGAGATCTGTGGGCGCCGGACGCTTCAGAGCACAACGGCGCGTACTGGCTTTACTATGCGGCCTCGACCTTCGGAAGCGCGAACTCAGCGATTGGCCTCGCGATCAGTTCCACGGGACAGCCAGGTTCGTATGTTGACAGCGGCGCACCGGTGTACACGAGTACCAACTGCCCCGGTTCCAATGCGATCGATCCTGCATCTGTAGTGGACACTTCGGGGAACGCATGGCTTGCGTTTGGGTCGTGGTCGAACGGAATTCAGATCGTTCCGGTCGATGGGGCGACTGGCAAGCCGACGGGCGCTGCTTGTACGCAGCTCGCCTTTCATCCTTCGGGCACTGGCATTGAGGGTTCATACATTTACCCACACGGGGGCTATTACTATCTGTTTGCGTCTATCGACAACTGCTGCCAAGGGGTATCAAGCACATATCGGATCATCGTGGGACGTTCAAGCAGCGTAAGCGGACCCTACATGGACCGCGGGGGCGTGGCACTGACCCAGGGTGGCGGCACGATTCTTTTGAGCGCGCATGGCAGCATCAACGGGCCAGGCGGGGAGAGCGTGCTGCACGACACGGATGGAGATGTTCTCGTCTATCACTACTACGACGGCAACAACAGCGGAGCTCCGGCACTGGGTTTGAATGTGCTTGGGTGGGCTCAGGATGGATGGCCTTATGTGCAATGACAGGGTGCATCTAGGAGATAATGGAATGCAACGCAATCGTATTCTGTCGAGTAAGGTTTTCAGTAAAATCGCAATGCCTGATGTCGCGCGACGGGTGCGGAACGGGGAGATGAAATTTTTCGCAGTTTTGCTGCTGGCGGGGTTGGCGATGCCGCTCACGAGTCAGCAGCCCCAGGCGCTGGAACTGACAGGCGACTATCCGATGACGCACGATCCTTCGATTGCACGTGCGGGAGGTACGTATTACGTCTTTGCTACGGGCTTTGCACCCGGTGGAGGTCAGATTGCCATCCGTTGCTCGCACGACCTGCACACATGGAAACAGTGCGGGCATGTCTTCGATGTGATACCCGCATGGATTCGTGCTGTAAGTCCGAAGACGCGCGAGTTATGGGCGCCGGATATCTCGTTCTTCAATGGCAAATTTCATTTGTATTATGCTTATTCGACGTTCGGCTCGAACACCTCGGGGATTGCGCTGGCCACCAATGAGACGCTCGATCCGACGAGCCCGCGCTATCACTGGGTGGATGAGGGGCTGGTGCTGAAGTCTGTCGCGGGCGATGACTTCAACGCGATTGATCCGAATGTTGTGCTGGATGCAAAAGACCAGCCATGGCTGAGCTTCGGCAGCTTCTGGAGTGGCATCAAGATGCGCCGCCTGGATGCTGCGACGGGCAAGCCATCAGCGGCCGACTCGAAGGTGTACTCACTAGCGACGCGCACGCAGCCGGAAGGAGCGCCACCTGCGCAGCCGAACTTGCCGCCGGACTGGGAAGCGATTGAAGCCCCGTTTGTCGTGCATCACGATGGCTTCTATTATCTGTTCGTCTCGTTCGATCTATGCTGCCGCGGCGTGAAGAGCACGTATCGCGTGATGGTGGGCCGCTCGTTCGCTGTGAACGGACCCTACGTGGATGCATCAGGAAAGGCGATGCTGGAAGGCGGAGGAACAGAATTGCTTACCGGAAATGCGCGCTGGCGTGGGCCGGGAGGAGAGTCGGTGCTGCAGCGGCCTGAGGGAGATATCCTCGTCTTCCACGCCTATGATGCAAAGACGGGCAAACCTGCGCTGCAGGTTTCGACGCTGACGTGGAAGGATGGCTGGCCGAAGGCTGCTCTGGGCCTGACCGGAGCAGCACAATAAGCCGTACTTTGGGGCTCCCCCACAAGAGCCCTCGCAATCTCAAGGCAGAGATCGCTGTCTCGGTTTTGTCTACCTTTCCTGTCTGCTCATCCTCTCAAGGCATTTATGAGATGGGCTCTAACCGTCCATCTGGTCCAGTTTTAGCCAGGCCCATCATCCAACTCTGGTTGGATTCACATGTTGCGTGGAAAGATCTCACGAATGGATGGCGATGACGCCCTGCTGGATGGCAATGGAGACTGCCTCCGTGCGGTCGCTGGCCTGTAGCTTCTCGAGGATATGATTCACATGATTGCGCACGGTGAATTGACTGATGAGAAGAGCGTGCCCGATTTCCTTGTTGGTGAGTCCCTTCGAAATCATGATCAGAATGTCCTGCTCCCGTGGACTCAGGCCGGATCTGCCTTTTCGTTCAAGGATGCGATTGGCAATGCCTTCGGGAAAGTGAAGTTTGCCTTGCGCCACACTCCGAACGGCCTGGAGGATTTCTTTTCGGGGTGCGCTCTTCATCAGATAGCCGCGGGCGCCGGCCATCGCGGCGCGATAGATTTCTTCTTCGTAATCAAAGCTGGAAAGGATGAGGACCCCTGGGGAACACGGATTGCCAACGATCTTGGGCAGGACTTCGATCCCTGTCGTCTTCGGCATTCTGAGATCCAGAAGAACGACATCCACGACGTGCCCCGCGAGAAATGCCAGCGCTTCATCCGCGCTGTTGACGCCACCTTCGAGGCGCAGATCTTGTTCGCGCTTGAGGAGGGTTGCAAGCCCGGCGCGGACAATCGGGTGGTCATCCACAATCAAAATTCGAATGGGTGATTGCTCAGACTGTTTTTCCATGCAACCAGGTCCTCCAGTTTGAGTTGAGCTTAGACCGCCTCCATGAAGTGGAGAAGAGCGAGCGTGGAAGCCTTGTGCGTACAGTGACCAGTGTTCCGTTGCCCGGAGAGCTGTGGATGCGCAACGTAGCAGCGAGGCTGTCCGCGCGCTGCCGCATGCCGCGAAGGCCAAAGCCTGAGGCGTCACTATCCGGGCTGAAGCCTGCGCCGTCGTCACGAACGGCGAGCTTGAGCGATGGCCGGCCAAAGGTGAGTTGAAGGTGAATGTGGCGAGGATGTGCGTGCCGGACGGCGTTCGCGATTGCCTCCTGACCGATGCGAAAGAGTGAATCGCTGATTCGAAGAGGGAGCGGGCGTGGCACGCCACGCACAGACATCGTGACGAGAATCGATCCATTCTGGACAACCATCTGAGCGGCTTGTTCGAGGGCCTTTGCGAGACCCAGCTTTTCGAGATTGTAGGGCCGCAGGGCGGCGATGTTGCGCCGCGATTCGGTGTGGAGGAACCGGACGAGATCGAGCGTGGAGTGCAGTTCCTCGCGCATGGGACTGCCCGGCGAGGCTTCTTCACAGAGCCCTTCGATCTGAAATGCGAGTCCGGCAAAACTCTGCGACAGCGTGTCATGCATGTCGAGGGCGAGCCGCTCGCGCTCTTCGATGACCGCGCGAAGCCGTGCGCGCTTCATTGAGGCGTATCCCATCTGCAAAAGAAAGGAGAGAGCCAGCAGTACAACGATGGATTCGGCGATATGTTGCTTGCTCCACCACGGTGGAGGCTCGAGCACTTCAACATCTTCGACGGAGCGGAGCAGCATTGCGAATGGAATTTGACCCCGCGTGTATCTGCGATCGGCGACACAGATGCCGCGAAGCCGGATCAGGCTTCCGACTGCGAGCGCGGGTGTAGTCGCCGCGGGGCTGGGATTCTCTGCAACGGCCTCGAAGGATTGGCTGCCGGAGCTGAGTCTGAAAACGATGGAATGGAGATCGGTCTGCTCTTCTGACTCCAGCCGCCCTTCGGTTTCAATGAACTGAGCATCAAAGGCCCCGGAGGCTGCCTGTGCCGCATTCACAGCGACAGGGGGAACAGAAGCGTGGGACCAGAGTCTTTTGATGGCTGCGCTGCGGAGGACGGAGCTGAAGCCGTGCAACTCGGCGTCGCCAGTGGCTTCGACCGCATCGCCGATTTGGATGGGCTCATTGAGTTGGGCATGGGGAATGGCGATGCCGCCTGAGGCGTCCTGCACATAGAGCACAGGAGAGACGAGCGTGACGACTCCTTCGAGGGTGACACGAGATGCGGCATTAGGCGAAAGAAGGCGGAGGCTTGAGATTGGCGCGGCGTGCAGGTCGGTGCGATGCCGGCTCAGTTCGCGGCGCATCGGGGCGGTGTCGCGCTGGTAAGCCGCCAGATCCGTGATAGGAGGTACGAGTGGAGGCTCTTCCGGCCCGGCGGGCGGCTGCGAGCCGATGATCGCTTTGAGATCGGCTTGCGCGGCTGGACGTACGCTGATGTTGCGCCAGACGGCGCCGGTCGAGTAGGACTGAAGGCCAAACCGGCCTTCCTCAATACATTGCGGGTCCTTGACTGAAGCGATGACGGTCTCGCCATCCGGCGCGGTCGCGCTGGCGGCGATGGTGCATCCGTACGCAATCATCTTCAGGTGATACCAGGCGCCGGTGATAACCCCGGTATGAAAGGGAATAGCGCGAAACTCATGCCAGCCGTAATCCGCGCGGCCAAGAATGAGTGTGTCGTCGAGGTCCCGCAGTCCGGCAAAGTAGCCATGGTAGGAGTCGACTCCGACCTCTTCCTGCGAGGCGCGTAACACGAAGCCTGCATCTCCGGTTTCGCCTAGCAACTGCACATCACCCTCGACGATGTAGTTGCGCCAGCGCAGGTAGCCGTTCATCAGCTTTGCGCCGCGGTCATCGGCAATGTTCTGCATTTCACCGTTGACGACCTGCCATGTGCCGCCAAAAGCCTGCCAGCTTCTGCGGTAGAGCTCGCCTGAACCGCGGGCGAAGTTGTCGTGAAAGTAGGGTGTCCGCTCGACCCAGGAGGCATAAACGATCCAGCCGGCCGCGGCGGCGAGAATGAGCAGGAGCGCCACGATGCCTGAGGCAGCGAGCCAGCGCATGCGGCGGAACGGGCGGAAGAGCGGCAAGGTCATGGCTTGAACCATGCCAGGTCAAGAGTCTGCGCAACAGGCGCAGAGTCGATGGTGTCACGCGTCACTAATTGCGGAGGCACGACGACGTACGGCGCGTGGTTGCTGCCTGCGATCTCCTGAGCCATCAGCGTCATTGCGTCTCGTCCCATCTGAAAGGTGTTCTGAATGATGACCGAGTCGATCTCTCCAGTCCGAATGGGAGCAAGAATGTTCTGGTCGAAACCGATGAGAGGCGTCGCGCGAGTGCGATTGAATTCCGTGAGGGCGTAGAAAGCCCCACGCGTCGATGCCTCAGTCAACGCGACAATCGCGTCTACGTGCTCGCCGTCGACGAGCAGCTTTTCGGCAACTTGTTGTTCCTGCGACACGGTCGGCAAGGCTAGGCTGCGAAAGACCACGCGAATTCCGGGGAATTGGACAGCAAGCGTCTTTTCAAGGCTGCGTTCGCGTTCCAAAGTGCTGGTGAGTTGGGGACTGATGCCAAGGATGGCAATGGCCCCCTTGCCGCCAAGGCGAGCGCCGACGCGCTGCGCGGCCATCTGTCCGCCGAGCGTTTCATCGTTGAGCACATAGGCGAGTTTTCTGCCGGGGGCGAGCCCAAGATCGGTGCCGACGACGACGACTGGAGCGCCTGCATCGAGCGCGCTCTGGACCGGAGTGCGAAGGGGGAGAGCCTCAATTGGGGAAACGATTACTCCGCTGACCTTGCGCTTGAGGCACTGATCGAGAATCTGAATCTGTCCTTGCACATCATCGTCGCGCATTGGCGCCGTCCAATAAACACGCAGACCGTACTGCGGCGCGGTGCGTGCAGCACCCGTGTGTTCAGCTTCCCAGAGCCAGGTGCCGCAGGTTCTGGGGATGACCGCGACGGTTGGAGGCGAGCTCTTGCAGGACGCAATTCCCAGAATCAGAAGACAGGCGAAGGCGGCGAGACATCGCGTCCCCGCCTGTCCGAACGTCCTGGTCTGCACGCTGAACCTGTTTGGATACATTGAGTTACAGGAATCTATTCTCGGTTCGGACTAGCGGGTTCCAACCCGCGAAACTCGCGATTCCACCATAGTACACCTGTACTATGGTCACTGGATACGAGGGACGCATAGTATTGTCCTGCCTCGAAGAAGGCCCATTCCCGTTCACTCTGTTTCAACGACGATGAGAGGGGCGGCGCTTCAAGGCCTTCGGAAGAAGGATAGCTATAGGCAGGCGGGTAAACGCTTCCTGAAAAACCCGCTCCACGAGGAAATCATGGGCCGGTCCGCTCTAAAGAGAGCCGAGCCAATGCTGGCTGTAACAGATCGCCAGGAGGAGACAGTGAGCACGATGAGAAATCTGACTTCGCCGGTTATTCGCCGGCTGTCAAAGACCAACGTCACGAGGTGGTCGTCTGGGATGAGAACGATGCAGATGCAGTTCTGGGCTGTGCTCTGTGTCGTCCTTACGGGCCTGACCATTCCGTCGTTTGCGCAATACAGCGCCAACATTCAAGGCACCGTGCAGGACGCGAGCGGCGCAGCGATTCACGGGGCCCGCCTGAAGCTGCTGAACAGGAACACCGGTCAGAGCTCTTCCGCGGTTTCAGACCCTACGGGGATTTATCGCTTCATCAGTTTGGCGCCAGGACAGTACGCGTTGGAGGCGGACGCAACCGGGTTTGCCAAGACGAGCATTGCCCTCACGCTCGAAACAAACCAGACGCTTGCGGTGCCGGTGACGCTTTCGGTGGCTTCGACCAGTGCAACCGTCTCTGTCACGGGCGAGCCTCCGGTTCTGGATACAGCAGAAAGCCGGAATCAGTTGACCCTCGAATCGGATCAGATGACGACCCTGCCTCTGGCCGGGCGCAGCATGATCTCGCTGGTCACAATGGCGCCCGGCATAACCGGTCTTGGCATCGTTGCCGGCGGTTCGCCAGGATCCGCAGCGGATAATTTTTCGACTGAGACGCAGGTCGATTCCAGCGCGAATGGGCAGGGAGCGGTCGGCAATCTGTACATTGTGGACGGACTCGATGTGACCAGCGCAATTCGTCCCGGTGTGCTGAATCTGACGCCGAACCCGGATTCCGTGCAGGAGACCAGTATTCAGGTCAACACGTACACGGTGGATTACGGCCGCGCGAGCTCGATCCAAATGGCGATGACAACCAAGGCCGGCGGAGAGAAGTTCCACGGCAGCGCTAGCGACTTCTTCAACAACCAGCAGCTGTGGACGCATTCGCAGTTCAATGGAGGCGTGTCGTTTGCCCCATTCCACAGCAACAACATGTCGGGCACGATTGGTGGGCCGATCATTCCGCACCATCAGGCATATTTCTTTTTCGCGATTGAGCCGTTGCGGGAGGCGAGCTCGACGGGCAACGCGCTGGTGTCTTTTGAAGACCCGCAGTTCACCGCGTGGGCGAAGCAGAACTACCCGAACTCGCTGGGAACGAGCATTCTTTCCCAGTATCCGGCAAAGGCGACCAACCCCACGGTTTCGCAGACGGCGGCGCAATATTTTGGCGCGAACAACTGCGATAACACCGCGACCGGCGGAACGCAGACGGGCAATGGAGTTCCATGCGCTCTGCCGATCTTCGACAACGGACTCTTTAACGCAACGAGCTTCCGCAATGGCATGCAATGGAACACACGCATCGATAAGGCTTTCACCAATGATCGTGTGTACGGCAACATCTATCGCACGACTTTGAGCACTGGCGGTCCGGCGCTGCGGCCTCAATTTACGACAACCTCCAACTATTACACCTGGGCCTGGCAGGGCAATGAAACGCATACCTTCTCTCCCAACACACTGAATGAGGCTGCAGTGGGTGGGATGCGCGTTGAGGGTATTCAGCCTGCGTCCGGCGACTTCAAGGTTCCGGTCATCAATGTACAGGGCCTTGGTACGGGCTTCGGCGACGGCTTTGCGCTGGGAGACTTCATCCAGCACAACTATCACTGGCGCGACGTACTGACGCACATTCATGGCGCGCATACGTTGAAGGCAGGGTTCGAGGGGTGGATGGGCGACGACGTGGAGCTTTTCCAGGGACCATACGATCTGCCAACCTTCTATTTCACGAGCATGCTCAATCTGGTGCAGGACGCGCCCTACAACGAAACCGGCGTGATGTACAACCCTGTGACCGGCCAGCATGTGGAGTGGAACTGGAATGCGGCCAGCCGCACCTATGGGTTATTTGCCGAAGACACCTGGAAGGTAAGGAAGAACCTAACCATCAACTATGGCGTGCGCTGGGATGATTTCGGCAACCCGTATTCGCGCAGCGCGCTGACGATCTTCGGCAACTTCTACATGGGTTCCGGATCGTCTGAGGACGAGCAGATTGCGAACGGCTACGTGCGTCCGACGACCCATGCCCTGAATCACTCGATTACGGATATCTTCAGCCCGCGCGCCGGTGTGGCGTGGGATATCGCCGGGAACAGTCAATGGGTTCTGCACGGCGGGGCAGGCATCTTCCACAATTGGCCGACCATGGCGAATGTGCAGGAGCAGTATCGCGGCAATCCTCCAGGGCCGATTAACCCAACCTTTTATGCAGGCACGGCGCATGCACCGGTATTCGGGCTGGGCACGACGAACACTCCGCCCTTCGGATACACCTATCCGACTCTGACGCCGGCGCCTCTGAATTCGCAGGGCGGCATCACCGGGCTGCAGTTCGGCATCGGGGCCATCGATCCGAACCTGAAGACGCCGGTCACCTATATCTACTCAGCGCAGCTGGAGCATCCACTGCCGCATAACTTTGTGACAAGCATTGGCTACTCGGGCTCGCGCGCAACGCGCCAGCTCTCAGGTGGCGGACAGGTTTACAGCGTCAGTTATGGCGTGGATATCAACAGCTACCCCGGAGACCTTATCCAGAATCACAAGACCGTGCCCACGCGACTGAATCAGAGCTTTGGGGCGATCAGTGACACCAGAAACGACAGACGATCGAGCTTCGATGCCTTCATAGCCGATGTGCGCGGACGCTTTGCGGGAACGGGCTTTGTTGATCTCTCGTATACGCGTTCTGTATCGAAGGACGACACCCAGGTATATCCCACCTGGACAAATCCAGGACAGTACTTTGCGCCGTCGAACTGGGACTCGCCAAATCGATTGTCTGCGACCTTTAACTACAACCTGCATGGCCTGAACCACGGCGCCGGCTTGGTAGGCCGCGTGACTGGAGGCTGGGGCGTGAGTGGTACGGTCGTATCGCAGTCGGGATATCCGTTCACGGTGGCCAACTACAACCCGTTTATTCCTGTCTGCGCAACGATGCCATGCACGGCGGGCGCCACATGGATTGGCAACAGCGGCGGTGACTTCAACGCGGATGGCGATAACTACGACTATCCGAACGTTTCCAGTTACAGCATTCCCAATAGCCGTAAGAACTGGCTCAAGGGCGTGTTTGCTGGCAGTCCCAATCAGGTCACAGCGCCTGCCTTTGGAGCCGGTGAAGGCACTGAGAATTACAACGGCTTCCGCGGTCCGGGGTTCTTTGAAACCAATGCAACACTCTTGAAAGATACGGCGATCCGGGAGGGAGTGAACTTCCAGTTCCGCGTGGACTTCTTCAACCTCTTCCACAACACCAACCTGCAGAATCCGGATGTGAATATGACCGATGCAAACTTCGGCATGTCAACGTCACAGTATGAGCCGCGCTGGATTCAGCTTGGCGCAAGCGTGTCGTTCTAAGAGCAAAGATGCGCAGGCTTGTCTGCGTCTAGCGAAACTGTGGAGCGGTCGAAGTCAATCAGCCGCTCCACTCTGTTTCCCGGCATTCGGTTTCTACAACTATTGAAACGCACTGGCAAAAAGGCATGAAAAGGGTTACTCGAAGAAGGTTTCTTGCTCTTGGCGCGGCTGCAACTGGAGCAGTTGTGGCCCATCGTTCTGTAGCGAAGGCTGCCGCGGGCGCAGCACCTAACAACGCATCCGTGGCAATACGGCCGTTGATTCGCACTTTTGACTACCAGCGGGTCCAGCTTCTGGATGGCCCGATGCTCCAGCAGTTCGAGACCAACCACGCGTTTTTTCTGGCGCTTGATAATGACAGACTGCTCAAAGCGTTTCGGCAGCGCGCTGGGCTTGCGGCGCCGGGCGAGGACATGGGGGGATGGTATGACAACGACCCAGCCTTTGATGGAACCGGCAGTTTTCACGGCTTTATTCCGGGCCACAGCTTTGGGCAATACGTCTCAGGACTGGCGCGAGCCTATGCGGTTACGGGTTCGAAGGCGACGCAGGAAAAGGTGCAACAGCTCGTGCAGGGATTTGCGCCGACGGTCTGCTCGCGCTTTTATGACGACTATCATCTGCCCGCCTACACGTATGACAAGACAAGCTGCGGGCTGATCGATGCCTATCGTTATGCCGGCGACACTCGGGCTCTGGATGTGCACAAGGCTGCGACCGACGCGGTGGTGCCGCATCTTCCAGAGAAGGCGCTCTCCCGGAAGGAGCAGTTCGCGCGGCCGCACAAGGACGTGGCTTACTGCTGGGATGAAACGTACACGCTGCCTGAGAACCTGTTTCTCGCCTACCGCCTCAGCGGCAACTCCCGTTATCGCGATTTGGCGATCCGGTTTATCGAAGATGACTTGTACTTTGGCCCGCTCGCGCGCGGAGAGAACGTGTTGCCGGGAGAACATGCGTACAGCCACGTGAACGCATTCAGCTCTGCGATGCAGGCCTATCTTGTGCTCGGCTCGGAGAAGCATCTGAGTGCTGCGAAGAACGGATTTGAGTTTCTGCGTACGACCCAGAGCTTTGCCACAGGTGGATGGGGTCCCGACGAGCTCTTCCGCAAACCGGGGAGCGGCGAGATTGGAGCGAGCCTGACGAAGTCGCACGCGAGCTTTGAGACTCCGTGCGGCGCTTATGGGCACTTCAAGATTGGGCGCTACCTGCTCTCGGTCACGGGCGACAGCCGCTACGGAGACAGCATGGAGAGCGTGCTCTACAACACGATTCTTGGCGCCAAGCCTCTCAAAACAGACGGTTCGAGCTTTTACTACTCCGACTACAACTTGACGGCGCACAAGGGCTATCACCAGGACAAGTGGCCGTGCTGTTCGGGCACGTTTCCGCAGATCACAGCGGACTACGGCATCAGCTCGTACTTTCACGATGACGAGGGCATCTATGTGAATCTCTATGTGCCTTCGCGGCTCAGTTGGCGTCATCACGGCGCCAACTTATCGCTGACGCAGCGGACGCAGTATCCTCACGTTCCCTTTACCGAGATGGTTGTGAGCGCAGATCGCGATACGCCCTTTGCCATGCGGCTCCGAATTCCCGCATGGGCTGGCTCTAGGACCACTCTCTCTATCAATGGCAAGAAGGTGGACCAGGAGCTGACGCCGGGAAGGTTTGCGACAGTCAACCGTACATGGAAGGACGGTGACCGCATCGCGGTTGAATTTGATGCGCCGCTCCAGTTGCAGGCTGTCGATCCGCAGCATCCAAATCTGGTTGCGCTCACCTATGGCTCGCTCGCGCTCTTTGCAATTCAGCCCGCAGACGGCGTCGTGCGGCGCTCCGATCTTCTGGGTGCGCGACAACTGGCGGCTGGTTCGCAAGACTGGGAGGCAACAACCGCCGTCGGCAGGCTTAGTTTCAAGCCGTTTGCTGGCATTGATGCAGAACAGTACCGGCTCTACCATCAAGTGGTAGGCTGAAGCCCAGAACGGAGCGGAGGTGACTGCACAGCCCGCGCCGTCGAACTTTGGGAACCGGAATTATGACTCGTATGGGCAGAGGCGGAGCAACGGCTGCAATGCTTGTGCTGGCTGCATTGCTGATGGGCGCGCGCCTCCCGGTCGCATGGGGGCAGGAGAGCGCCACTTCGGCCAACCAGGTCATCGACGCGCTTCGCGCCGGCCGCAGCGCGGATGCACTGCGCATGTGCGGCGAGCTGCTTCGCGCAGATCCGCAATCCTACAAGCTGTGGACACTGCGGGCTATGGCTCTTGACCAGGCGCACCAGTCCAAGGAAGCCCTCGCATCGTATCAGCATGCGCTTCGCCTTGCGCCCGACTATCTTCCCGCATTGCAGGGTGCTGCACAGTCGTATTACAGGGAGCAATCCGCGGAAGCTATTCCCCTGCTGCGCAGGATTCTGGCGGCACAACCATCGAACTCAACAGCCCATGCGATGCTGGCTGCGCTTGAGTATCACAAGGGGGACTTTAGATCTGCGGCGGAAGATTTCGGTGCGGCGCAGCCGGTTCTTGGATTTCAACCGGCTGCTCTCATGGAGTATGCCATTTGCCTTGCGCATCTGAACCGGCTTCCGGAGGCGATTGCAACCTTTCAGCGGGTCCTGGAGCTGCGGCCAGCGGATGGGGCGGCGCGTTATGACCTCGCGTTGGTCCAATGGCACGCGCAGGCCGGCAGCGATGCTCTCGGAACGTTGCAGCCACTGCTGGATGCAGGAGCAGGTGACGCGCGGGCGCTTCGCTTAGCTGCGGCCATCCACGAAGCAAACAACGAGACGCCACAGGCGGTGGAATTGCTGCGCAAGGCAATCGCAAGCGATCCAAACGATGTGACCAATTATGTCGAATTCGCCAATCTCTCTTCCCGACACGGCTCCTACAAGGTTGGGATCGATATTGTAGATCTTGGCTTAAAGCAGCTTCCCAACTCGGCTTCGCTTTACATGGCGCGCGGTGTCCTCTTCGGGCAAAATAGCGAGTTCGATAAGGCCATCAACGATTTTGAGCGCGCTCGCCAGCTTGATCCTCTCCACACCATGGCCGCTACCGCGGAGGGCATCGCGCAGTCTCAGCGGCAGCATCACGAGGCTGCGCTCACGGACTTCCGGCGCGAGGTGAAGGAGCACCCGGACGATGCGTACGGCTATTACCTGTTGGCCGAGGCGCTCTCCTGGTCGCCGCCGGATGCAAATCCGGCCGACACGCAGAAGGCCACCGGCGAAGCGATTGATGCCGCCAAGAAGGCGACGGAGCTGAATCCCCATCTTGTGCAGGCGTATGACCTACTCGGTCCGCTCTACCTGCAGACTGATCAGAGGGAGCAGGCTATCAAGGCGTGCCGGTCGGCGCTGGCGATGGATGCAAAAGATCAGCAGGCGACCTATACGCTCATTCTGGCGCTGCGCAAATCCGGAGACCGGCAAGAGCTGAACGCTTTGGTGAAGCGGCTCACGGAACTGCGCAAAGCGGAAGGCGATCAGAACACCAGGCAATTCCGCTACGGGCAGCTGATTGAGGGACAGGGGAACTGAAAGGCATCACGGTTCTGCTGCGGGATGACAGGACAGCGATGGTACAGATCACGCTTCAACATGCAGATTGGTGCGGTGGTTGAGGCAATGTAGCACAACCTGAGAGGAGTCAGTCCATGCAACGCACGCTATCACGTCGCAGATTCATTGCATCCGCCGCCGCCGCATCCGTGCTTCCGGCAACACTGGGGCACGCTGGGATTCCATCCAGCAGCGTACTCGGATTTCCAGGAGATGAACCGTCAGCGGCACCTGCGGGATCAGTGTGGGACAAAGCTGGCGTGATCGATCTGACTCATTCCCCCTTTGCGAAACTGAAGACGGTTCCGGTGCGGGCCGTCACGATTGAGGATGGATTCTGGGCGAAGCGTCGAGCAACCAATATCAACTCCAGCATTCCAAGCATGCATGACGAGCTGGTCGCGCATGGGCGCATGAACAACTTCCTGCGCCTTGAGGGGGAGTCCTCTGTGTCTCAGACGGGCCCGGTCTACTCGGATTCGGATATCTACAAATGGACCGAAGCCGTGGGCTTTAGTTTGCAGACCGCGGATCATCCGGAACTGCGCAAGACGACGGAGACGATGATTCAGGAGGTTGTGGCCGCGCAGGAGCCGGGCGGGTATCTCAACACATATTATGTCGGCGATCGCAAGCCCCTGCGCATGCTCTATCCCACTCAGGAGACGGGCCACGAGCTCTATAACATCGGTCATTTGCTGCAAGGTTCGATTGCGTACTACCGCGCAACGGGAGACCGGACTCTTCTCGATGCAGGCATTCGCTTCATCGATCAGTTTCTGATTCCAGGGTATGGACCGGGCAAAAATCAGAAGGGCATTGTTGCAGGGCATCCTGAGATTGAGATGGCGCTGGTTGAGTTATATCGCACCACAGGCAAGCGAGAGTACGTGGATCTTGCGGGCTACATTCTGCGCGGCGACGATCGCATCCCGCTTACCAGCGGGCAAATCACGTATATGTTCTGCGGCATCCCATTTACGTCGCGTACGAAGCTCGAAGGGCACGCAGTACGCGCCATGTATGCGTGCTGTGGCGCCACGGATTACTATCTCGAAACCGGAGATGCGGATTACTGGAAGACGCTAAATCATCTCTGGGCCGATTTAGCGGAACATCAGCTTTACGTCACGGGCGGCGTGGGCGCGCGCGAGGCTGGTGAAGCATTTGGCGATGCGTATGAGCTGCCGAACGCGCGAGCCTATGGTGAGAGCTGTGCGGCGATCGGCAACATGATGTGGAACTGGCGCATGCTTGCAGCCTCCGGCGACGCGCGGTTCGCCGATGTGATGGAGCGTGCGCTCTACAACGGCATCAACTCCGGCATGTCGCTGGACGGAACGACGTACTGCTATCGAAATCCGTTGGCCTTCGATCCCTCGGGCGACTCCAGAGACCGCCATTCTCCGGAGGGTCATATCCGCAACCCGTGGTATGACACAACGTGCTGTCCGCCCAACCTGGAGCGGACATTTGCCTCGCTGCCGGGTTATTTTTACAGCACCAGCGAGGACGGCGTGTACGTGCATCTCTATGACAACTCGAAGATGGACTGGCAACTTCAAGATGGCAAGGGACTGCAGATGGTGCAGACGACGAACTATCCGTGGGAAGGTGATGTGAAACTTACGGTGAGCCCGTCGGCGCCGGCTGAGTTTGCCGTTTACGTGCGCATTCCGGGATGGTCGGCGAAGAGCACCGTGAAGGTCAACGGCAGACAGATGGAAGGCGCGGAGCCAGGAAAATACTTTGCGATTCGCCGTGAGTGGTCTGCCAATGACGTGATCGAACTCAGCTTTGATATGACCACGCAGTTGCTCAAGGCGAATCCCGCAGTGGTTGAGGATCATGGAAGAGTAGCGTTCCAGCGCGGCCCCCTGGTCTACTGCATGGAACACCTGGATCAAACCGACCAGCAATATGGCATGAACCTGACTTACTTTAGTACGCATTTAGGTGCGGAGACTTCCGCGCGCTTTGAGCCGGGTCTTCTGGATGGCGTGATGGTGCTGGAGCACCCCGGCTCCCTCAGCCACCCAGTGCAGGCAGAAGGCTTATATTTCTCGGCCAGCAAGACAGAGAGACTGCAAGAGGCTCCCACCACGCTCAAGTTGATTCCATATTACGCATGGGCGAATCGCGGACCCGCGGGGATGCAGGTGTGGATCCCTTACAAGAACGTATAGGAATATCGCACGGCGGAGAGCGAACCGCACACGCGTGAGTGGAGTCGCTTCGGATCGAGTGAAATTCAAATAGGAGATGCAAGGGCAGGCGTTACCCGCCTGATGCGACAATTGCCGCATCAGACGCTCGGCTACCTCGAAGAGGTGCAGACAGATATCAAGTAGTTGTTTGTGCCCAGATTGTGCCTGAAGATGTCGGTTCTGGCGATTCGAGCGATTCTGTCGATTCTGGAATCAGCAACTTACGTGTTTCGAATAACCGGCTAACGTTCGCCCCCCGGCACCATACTTAAAGTATTAAAAATCAGCGATTTGAGAAACGCGCAAGACCTTTGTGCCCAAAATTGTGCCCAGACTGTGCCTAGGTTTCCCCCTTATAGGCATCACGTCTATCGGATTCAAGACTGCTCATAGTCAACGTTGCTTTCATTCGCGCGGCACGCTTCCGCACATCGTATGAACCGCGCCGCCGCAAAATTCTCAATCAGAGTTGTCATGCCCCACTACTGCTGGATCAGCATTCCCGGCCATAGCAAAGTGGCTTCGTGATGACCACGGAGAACGGCCATTATCCGAGGTCAGAGGCTGAAGACTGGATCGGGGTGGTTAAGTGCATTGGCGGAGATAAGCGCTTATTGAGCTCGAAAAAGTCAGTTGTCCGAGCTAACGACTTCCCGTCAAGGTGGATCGCCGGAGTGTCTGGATGAGTGGGTCGTCCCTGAAATCAATAACCCAGGTTCAATTAGCTTCTCGTTTATCCTAGCCGATCCCCGACGTCAGCCTCACGACCGCAGAACTTCGATGAGCGCTGAAAGAGCCGCTGTCTGCTGCCGCCGGCTCGGGTAGTAGAGGAAAAAGCCGGGGAATGGCTGGCACCAGTCCTGGAGAACTCGAACCAGCTTTCCTTCCGCCAGACAGGGCGCAATTTCGTGTTCTGCCACGAATACCAGACCGATGCCGTCGAGCGCAGCTCGGAGGACCAGCTCGATATCGTCAACAATCAGTGGCCCGTTCACCGCAACCGACAGTTCTTTCTTGCCCTTCTCGAACTCCCACCGGTACAGCTCTGTCGGGCCATGACGAAAGTTGATACAGCTGTGCTGCAGCAGGTCGCGCGGCTCTTTCGGTTTGGGATGCGATCGGAAGTACTCTGGCGAGCCTACGATTGCCGCCCGGTGATCGGGAGATACGCGCACGGCAATCATGTCCTTCTCGATGTACTCGCCAAAGTGAATGCCGGCGTCGAAGCCCTCGGCCACAATGTCACGCCGGCTGTTGTCGGTCGTTACGTCGAGCACGATATCTGGATATTTCTTATGCAGGATGGCAAGCTTCGGCACCAGTACAGACGATACGGCAAAACGAGGCAATAAAAGGCGGATTCGCCCAACCGGCCGGTGTGCTTCCCCGGAAATCTGGCCAAGCGTTTCCTCAACCTCAGTGAATGCAGGTTTGAGCCGAACGAGCAGCCGTTCTCCTGCTTCTGTGAGCGCTACACTCCTGGTCGTCCTTGCAAGCAGACGTACCCCGAATTGCTCTTCCAGTGAGCGCATAGAATGGCTCACTGCGGACGGCGACACTCCCTGACGCTTTGCGGCGCGGGTAAAGCTCCGTTCTTCCGCCACAACCAGGAAAGTAGCCAGGGCGCTTAGGTCCGAGGGCAGCATTTGTGAATTGTACTCACAAGCGCATGCAAATTAAATGGGATTCACAAATGCGGTCCCGCGGTTCACTCTGGACGTGCGGACATCCGCCGCCGAGTTTGAACTGAAAACGCCCGGCAGAATAGGGTCACTAAGGAGACATCGTTGAGAAACCCCCTCGACTTTACCGGCAAGGTTGCCTTGGTTACCGGGGCTGCTTCGGGCATGGGCCTCGCTGCGGCTCGGGCGTTTGTTGAGGCAGGCGCTGCGGTCGTAATGGCTGACTTTCGCGAAGAGATCGTCACCAGCGAGGCCCGGACGCTGGCGAGTGCAGGCCATAAAGCGATCGCCGTCCGCTGCGACGTGAGCGACGACCGGCAGGTGCAGGAGATGGTCAGCCACGCGGTGGCTGAGTTCGGACGCTTGGATGCCGCGTTCAACAATGCCGGCGTGATGGCCCGTATCGCTCCCACTGCCGACAGCTCTCCCGATGAGTGGGACCGCGTTATCGGCATCAACCTGCGCGGTGTTTGGAGTTCAATGAAATACGAACTGCGCCAGATGGAACGGCAGGGCAGCGGCGCAATCGTGAATAACGCATCCGTCGGCGCCATGACGGGTAATCCAGGCATCGGATCTTATATTGCCTCAAAGCATGGCGTGGTGGGCCTGACGCGGACGGCCGCTCTTGAGTACATCAAGAAAGGCATCTATGTAAATGCCGTCAATCCCGGATTGATCGACACCCAAGTCGCCCGCGACGTTGTAAGCGGAGACGAAAGCGCTTATCAGGACATCGCGAAATCTGTTCCAATCGGCCGCGCCGGTCGTCCGGAAGAGATTGCCGCGGCGGTGCTTTGGCTTTGCAGTCCCGCGGCAAGCTACGTGGTTGGCCAGGCCATCACGGTGGATGGCGGCATGACCGTGGTGTGATCGGCTTAAAAAGAGCGCAGCAGGAAGTTGCATCTGGAGGAAACAAATGATGGAAAAGCGCACGTTGGGAAATGGAGCCTTGGAGGTGTCCGCCATCGGGCTCGGCTGCATGGGCATGAGTTGGTCCTATGGCCTGCCCAAGGAAAAGCAGGAGATGATCTCCCTCCTTCACGCTGCAGTAGAGCGGGGCGTGACATTCTTCGATACGGCCGAGGTTTATGGCCCATTGACAAATGAAGAACTGGTAGGCGAAGCTCTGGAGCCGTATCGCGGAAGAGTCGTAATCGCGACGAAGTTCGGCTGGGAGCCGAATCCGGGAGATAGCGATCGGTGGAACGCGCTCAATAGCCGGCCCGAGCACATTAAGCAGGTGGCCGAGGCGTCGCTGAAGCGCCTACGGGTAGAAGCCATCGATCTGTTTTATCAGCACCGCGTCGACCTGAATGTTCCGATCGAAGACGTTGCGGGAGCTGTTGGAGATTTGATTCGAGAAGGCAAAGTGAAGTACTTCGGACTCTCCGAGGCGAGTGCGCAGACCATTCGCCGAGCTCATGCGGTTCAGCCCGTGGCCGCATTGCAGAGTGAGTATTCCCTCTTCTGGCGGGAGCCGGAACAGACGGTAATGCCCACGCTGGAGGAACTCGGCATTGGATTCGTGCCCTTCAGCCCTCTCGGCAAGGGATTTCTAACAGGCAAAATCGACGCGAACATGAAATTCGAAAGCACAGATTTCCGCAACAGCGTACCTCGCTTCAGCGAAGAGAATCGTAAAACGAATCAGGCGCTGGTAGAGGTTATCGCTTCGTTCGCAATCACAAAGCAGGCGACGCCGGCACAGATTGCGCTTGCGTGGCTTCTGGCGAAGAAGCCCTGGATCGTACCGATTCCGGGCACAACAAAACTTTCGCGCCTCGATGAGAATCTAGGAGCGGCGCAGGTGGAACTCACGCCCGATGACATGCGCTCGCTTGAAGAAGCGTCCTCTGCTGTCAAACTTCAAGGCGCACGATACCCTGAGTTTCATCAAAAACTGGTCGGGCGTTAGGTTTAGGAGGATTACGCATGAGAGCCTTTCAATGGATGCTGATGGGGGCCTTGCTGAGTGTGGCAGCGGTGCAGGCACAGCCCCGCTCTGTTACTTCCAGGAAAAGCGCTCTTATCGGCGCATGGCATTTAGTTCGGATCGATGTTCCCGGAGCGGATGTGACCGCTTCACCCCAGCCCAAGGGCATGCTGGTGTACACCAGCGACGGCCACATGTCGGTCCAACTCATGTACCCAAGATCCGCAGAGCCCGCGGATAACGAGTACGTGCTTGGTGGATATGAAGCTTCCTTCGGCAGCTATTTCGTGGATGAAGCCAAGCACATGGTTACACACCACGTTGAGGGTTCCATTACCCGTGATCTTCTTTTGGGCAAGGACCTGCCCCGCATCTACCAGATGACCGCTGACTGCCATCTGATCATTCGTTCGGCGGATCCACGCGAGCACTGGTCCGTGACTTGGGAGCATTTCTAGCGCCGTTACAAAGCCGGCGCAAAGCAAAGGAGTTTTCATGCGAGCCACAGTTCTTTATGGACCACGCGATATCCGCTTTGAAGATCGCGAAGATCCTAAAATCGAAAAGCCGACAGATGCCATCCTCCGTCTGGCCGCCACTTGCGTGTGCGGCTCTGACCTTTGGCCTTATCGCGGCATTCAGAAGATCGCGCAACCTACGCCGATGGGCCATGAGTATTGCGGGGTCGTCGAGGAAGTCGGCAGCGCGGTTAAGACGGTGAAGCCCGGTCAGTTTGTCATCGGATCGTTTTGCATCTCCGACAATACCTGCCCCAATTGCCGGAGCGGCTACCAGTCCGGCTGTCAGAACCTGGAGTTCATGAGCAGGGCCCAAGCGCCCGTGCTCCGTGTGCCGCTTGCCGATGGCACCCTGGTGGGGACACCCGACAAGCCATCGGACCAGATCATCTCCAGCCTGCTCGCAGTGTCCGATGTCTTCGGAACCGGCTGGTTTGCTGCCGATGCTGCCAACGTCAAGCCGGGAGCGACGGCCGTGGTTGTGGGAGATGGTGCCGTTGGTTTGCTTGGTGTACTTTCGGCAAAGCTGATGGGAGCGGAACGGATTATCATCATGAGCCGGCATGAAAAGCGCCAAAGGCTCGCAAAAGAATTCGGCGCAACTGACATCGTGACGGAACGCGGCGAGGAGGGCGTTGCGCGCATCAAGGACCTGACGAACGGCATCGGCGCAGATTCTGTGCTTGAATGCGTCGGTACTGAGGAGTCGATGGTGCAGGCCATCCAATCAACCCGTCCGGGCGGCAGCGTCGGCTATGTGGGCGTGCCACACGGAATGAAACTCGATGTTTGGCCCATATTCTTCAAGCTGGTGCATCTCCACGGCGGGCCGGCGCCGGTGCGCCGTTACCTGCCAGAGCTGATCAAGCTAGTGTGGGATGGCAAAGCTGAACCCGGCAAGGTCTTCGACTTGGTGCTCCCGCTCGAGCAAGTGGCGGAAGGCTATCGCGCCATGGACGAGCGCCGCGCCATTAAAACACTGCTGCAGCCCTAAGCAGGGAGGAAGAAGCGATGAGCGCATGGCAGAAGGAACAGTTGCTGCAGATCGCCACAACCGACAATCTCCATATCTCACCTCTCCGGGATGACGGTAAAACCTACGGCACCCCGACGTGGATCTGGTCGGTTGTGGTCGACGACGAGCTTTACGTGCGCGCCTACAACGGGCAAAACTCTCGCTGGTACCAGGCCGCACTGCGCCAAAAGGCCGGCAGGATTACGGCAGCCGGCGTGACCATCGACGTGGCTTTTGAACCGGCTGACGGACCAATGAACGACCGCATCGATGATGCGTATCGTGCCAAGTACAAAAGCAGCCCCTATCTGGCTCCGATGATCGGCAGTCGTGCCCGCGCGGCGACCGTTCGAGTGGTTCGGCAGAATTCCTAGGCAGAAGGGCAAACGCATGCCGCATGTAATTGTGAAGTTATGGCCTGGCAAATCGGAAGCGCACAAGCAGCGGCTCGCCGATGCAATCGCCAAGGATGTCATGGAGGTCCTTCATTACGGCGAAGAGTCCGTCTCTGTCGCGCTGGAAGAGGTGGTCCCGGGCGATTGGGCAGAGAAGGTCTACCGGGCCGATATTGAGGCGAAGCCTGAACATCTCTATAAGAAGCCCGGATACACATTGGAGGACTTGTGAACGGCGAGCAGAGCCCGGGCTGCGGCTTCGCTGGCTCTTTCAACGGCCAGACATAGGGGCCGTGGCACGGATGACCCGAACTCTCGCAATGCCCGGATCGATCGGACGCGAGGACAATAGGACACATTCGAAGGAGAGTTTCATGGAGATCAAGAAGATTGGATCGCAAGCGTCGGCGAAAGGCCCGGCAGAGTGGTTTACGGGGACTGTTCGGATTGACCCGCTATTCACAGCACCCGATCCTGCGCTGGTTTCCGGAGCCAATGTTACGTTCGAGCCTGGCGCCCGTACTGCCTGGCATACGCATCCACTTGGTCAGACCCTGATTGTTACGGCCGGCTGTGGATGGGCGCAGCGCGAAGGAGGACCAGTCGAGGAAATCCATCCTGGAGACGTAGTCTGGTTCGCTCCGAACGAACGGCATTGGCACGGGGCTAGGCCGACCTCAGCGATGACGCACATCGCCATCCAGGAGAAGAAGGACGGCAAGGTCGTAGATTGGATGGAACACGTAACCGATCAGCAATACCAGCGGTGAAGACCTCAGCTACCGCGCGGAAAGCCACATCGATGTTCCGGGGACTATCTGTAGCGGTGTTCTGCGGGTAGTGAATATCGACACGGGTCACCAACGGCGGTAATAGGCTCGGAGGTGCCGATTCGGCTTCAAGCCAGCTATTGCGCTCATACGCTCACGGATTCGATCTCCAATGCAGACCTGATCTCTCAAGTCAACCGGCCGATTTCCTCAGCCTAGCTTGACCGCAAACCGAAGAATGCCTGGACGGTCTGCATCTGAGTATTCGAACTGTTCGAATCATATTCCACCTTCCCTGAATACTCTGAATCTGCTCATTCGACGCGCAGCGCAGTCATCGGATCAACCCGAGTAGCCTTGATTGCAGGCGTCCAGATCGAAAAGAGTGCGATGGCGCTCAGTACAAGCGGGGTAGCGAGGAACGAAATCAAGTCGAGAGGCTTTACTTCAAACAGAAAACTTGCCAGGAAATGCGTAAGCCAAAAAGCGCCGCCGCAGCCGATGAGTATGCCAATGAGCGTGAGCGTCATTCCTTGCCGAATCACCATATTGCGAAGATCTGAAGCTTGCGCGCCCAACGCCATGCGGACACCCAGTTCCTGTGTACGCTGCTGCACGGAGTACGACATCACCCCATACACGCCAATTGCCGCCATCAGCAGAGCAGCTATTCCAAAGACCATCATCAGCAGCATGTTCAGTCTCTGTCGCGCAATGTTCGTTGCCTCCAAATCTTCCATCGTGCGAATATGGGCAACCGGAAGGCCCCCGCTTGCTTCGCGCAAAGCAGCGGTGATGGGAGTGACGAGCGTGTGAGGGTCGCTTTTGCTGCTCACAAACCACCACAGCGGGGCAACCCTCGAATTCAGCGCCGTCTCCAGGTCCGGCATCTGCGACAGCGGGATGTACATCATCGAAGTAGGTTCGACCTCCGGCCCATGGTCATGGGTGTCGCCGACGATTCCAATCACTTGTCGAGGGCCTTCGGCAAATGCCGGGCCTGCACCCGGTCCAATTAGAATCCGCTCTTTCAACGGATCGCTGTTCGGCCAGTAGCGGCGCGCCATAGCCTCGTTGATTACGGCCACGCTCGGCCCCGCTGCATCATCCTGCTGGGTGAATGTGCGCCCACGCAAAAGCGGAATTTTCAACGTGCTGAAGTAGCTGTACGAAATCGAGCAAAAGCCCGCCCCGCCAGTGACCGGCGAATTCCCCTTGGGTCGGCCGACCACGTCGAACACCATGCCGAATCCTCCCGCCATGGGCAGGCAATTGCTTACGCCCGCATCGGCCACTCCTGGCACCGCGAGCAATCGTTCGGTTCCGTCGCGGATCACCTGGGCCACAGGCGCAGTCGTCTGAAAGCGGTCGCCGCTCACCGACATCGACATAGTCATCACGTTGTGCATCGCAAATCCAGGATCGACCCCCTCCAGGTTCATGAACGTGCGAACCAGCAGTGCCGCGCCGATGACCAACACCACGGTCAACGCCATCTCGGCAATGACGAGCGCGGAACGAAGCTTGCCACTGTGAATCCCGATGCTCGAGTGACTGCCGTTCTCATTCAAGGCGGCTGCAAGATTTGCCCGCGATGCGCTGATGGCGGGAAACAGGCCGAAGATAAGTCCAGTGAGAATCGAGACCGCCATGGTAAAAAGCAGGATTCTGGGGTCAAGCGTAATCGCTGCGCCGTCTTGCCCGATGCGGGGGATATCGCCGGGATTGACCCTCAGCAAAAGGCGGACTCCAGCAAATCCAAGTCCAAGCCCGATTAGACCTCCTGTGAGCGACAGCGTCAGGCTTTCGACGAGAAGTTGCCGAATGATCTGGCTGCGGCCGGCCCCGAGAGCAGCGCGCGTCGCAAACTCCCGCTTCCGCGCCGCCGCTCGCGCCAGCAAAAGATTCGCCACGTTGGCACAGGCGATCAAAAGCACAAATCCCACGGCTCCCAACAGAACCAGAAGGCGTGAGCCGGTGTTCCCTATTATTTCCTGCTGAAGTGACTCCACTGCGAATCCACCTCCGCGCGGAAGTGAGTTCTCGCCATAAAGCCTGCGAAACTGGTCTGCAACCAGGCGCAGTCGGGCGTCGGCCTGGGTAATTGTGACGCCCGGCTTCAGCCGCGCAGCCACCGTAAAAAACGTCACCATGTCCTTGGAGTTCAGATCGAGTTGATAAGGGACCCAGAGATCGGTGGGCGTGTCCGTCACAAATCCGGGTCCAATCACTCCAACCACAAGGTATGGCACGCCGTCGAGCTGAATCGTCCGTTCGACGATATTCGGATTCCCGCCGTACCTGCTCTTCCACAGTCCGTAGCTCAACATCGTCACGTGGCCGCCATGCGGGCTGTCTTCCGCAGCAGTAAAGGTCCGTCCGACGATCAGTGGTGCGCCGAACATTGCGAAATAGTCTGCCGAGACATGGACACCCTCCACTTGTTGCGGATGATCGCCTCCGGTGATGTTCATCCCGGCTCCGCCGAAATCGTAGGCGGCAACCTGCTGAAAGATGCCGGTCTGCTCCTGCCACAGCTTGAATCTTTGTATCGTGGCTCCGTTGAAATTGCCCCTCGGGCTCGTATTCACCAGCGAAACCAATTCGTCAGGATGGGGATAGGTGAGCGGCTTGAGAAGTACCGCATCAATCACCGTAAACACCGCAGCGTTTACGCCAATTCCCACCGCAATCACCAGGATCGCGATGATCGTAAATCCAGGCGTCTTGGCCAGTGACCGCAACGCGAATCGAAAGTCCCGCCATAATTCCTCCATCCACGGAAGCGAGCGATGACGCCACTCCCGCTCGCGAATTGTTCGCGGATTGCCGAAACGTATGCGGGCCTGGCGGTGCGCGTCCTCCGGGGAGAGCCCATGCATCCGGTTCGCATCCTCCTCATGGGCAAGGTGGGATTCTATCTCCTCGGCAAAGTCTTGATCCTTTTTGGTTCGACCGGTAATCCGCAGCATGCCCATTCCCGTCTCCCTTCCGCATATTCAAACGTTTTCTCCAAGAACGAGACCGATGGCGCGGGTCATCCTCCGCCATCGGCCTGTTGCTGCGTTCAGTTCCTTTCGTCCCTTCTGGGTGAGCCGGTAGTACTTGGCCTTGCGATTATTCTCACTGACTCCCCATTCTGAAGTGACCCAGCCGCGGTCCTCAAGCCGGTGCAGTGCCGGATAAAGCGAGCCCTGCTCGATCTCAAGTGCGTTCTCTGAGGTCTGTTCAATGGCATGCGCAATCGTGTGCCCGTGCGCCGGCCCCATGATGAGGGTGCGCAGAATCAGCATGTCCAGCGTGCCTTGGAGCACCTCTCCGGCTTCAGGTGGTCTTTTGATTACCATGAGCATTCTCCCCACTCGAATGGCTATGGGAAGCTAGCATACTCCACTCGATTGACTATGGGAAGAATCTTTTT
>JAJXWA010000029.1 GCA_021781795.1 Acidobacteriota bacterium | reverse complement strand
CAGCGCATCCTTGGCTCCGAGTGAACACAAGCTCGTGAAACGGATCTATCCGGCCATCCGAGATACAGCAGGAAAGATGCCTTCATATCCCGCGTAGACCCCTTCGAACACGGCGTCCCAGCTCATAGTGAGGGCGCAGGCGCGGGCGGCATGGCGCATGGCGGCGAGGCGTGCAGGGTTGGCGAGAATCTCCGTGATGGCGGCGGCGAAATCCTCGTCGGCTGCGATGCGACCGGTCTCGCCGTCGCGCACGATGGACTTTGGTCCGCCATCCGGAGTGACCACAGCGGGCACGCCGGAGGCCAGCGCTTCCAGCACGACGTTACCGAAGGTGTCCGTGTGCGACGGAAAGACAAAGAGGTCCATCGACGCGTAAGCGGCGGCCAGCGCCTCGCCGTGCAGCACTCCGGTGAACTGTGCCCGTGGCAGGCGCTCGCGCAGCCAGGCTTCTTCCGCGCCGTGGCCGACGATAAGGAAGCGGAAGCTCTGCCGGCTCTGGTCGAGCACCTGCTGAATCTGCGCCAGCAGCGCCACGTTCTTTTCCACCGAAAGACGCCCGACGAAGCCGAGCACGAATTCGCGGTCTGCAGGATCGCGGAGGCGGCGGGCGGGGTGGAAGAGCGCAGCATCGACTCCGCGGGGCATCAGAAGGCAGGGACGGTCGGTGAGGCGTTCGAGGGTCTGGCAGAGATCGCGATTCGGCGCAAAGAGCACCTGCGCGGCAGAGTAAAAGCTGGCGGCTGCGGTCAGCGTGATGTCCTCGATGGTCTCGCCCGCGGCAGAGGATTCGCGCGGGGGCAGCAGGCGCAGGAACCGCGAGGAACGCCGGGCCGCGTATTCATGCACGTTGGTGTGCCAACTGGCGGCGAGCGGCAAGCCCATGACGCCGGCGAGGCCAGCGCCGAGGAGGCCCAGCTCGCTGGGGCCGGTGATATGGATGATGTCGGGCTGGAAGCGCTCGATTGCTTCATCGATGAGGGCCATGTGGCGGCCGAAGACGGGATCGAAGCGCAGGTCTTTTTCGAGAGGAAACGAGAGCGGGCCACGCGGCAGTTCGAGCGTCTGGACGTTGCCCTGCTGCTTGAAGTGAGACGTGCGGTCGCCGGCGCGCACACAGAGAAACGGCAGGTTGCGCCGGCGCGCGAAGGCCTCAAAGTTGCGGCTGGTATGCGCTACTCCGTTGACCTCGTGGAACGAGTCAGGGAAATAGGCCACGCGCGGCGGAGTCTGATTCATGGGTAGCGAGAGCGTTGCAGGTGCAGGCAGCGCGCGACTCAGCCTTCGCTTTCGCCGAGCGCGAGCCGCAGTTGCTGAGAGTCGTTCCAGGCAAAGCGCAGACCGCCGGAGACGGGCGCATTGCCGAGCATCTGCACCATCGCGATGCCCCAGCGCATGACTCCGGGCGCATTGCCGTCCGGCCAGAGCTCGCTGAGCGGACGAACAACTCCATTGGCATCGGGGTGATAGACGCGCTCATCCCACGTGCGCGAGCCCTGCGGGAATTCAGGGTAATGGCGGATGGCGTCGAGGGTGGACTGCAGGATGCGGTGCTTCCATGGTTCTGCGTACTGCGGCATGAAGAGCACATTGCTGCGCTTTTCGTTGCGAATCTCGTGAACAAACTCGGTGAAGCTTGTGGCGTGGCTCAGATTGATATTGGCATTCGGCTCAACGCCGTGGCGGTCGCCGCCGGAGATGAGCAGCATGTTCCACTTTTCAGCGAGGCGGCGCACGGCGCGATTCTCATGCCAGTCGCGCAGGCCATTCAGTTCGAGCGCGTGCAGGTACGCGCCGTTGCGCTGCAGGAACTCGTTGACGAGAGACTCGTGCTTTTCGCGACCGATAAGGTACAGATCCCAAAGAGGGTGATTGAAGACGACCAGAACGTTCGGCTCCTGATTCAGGGCAACCAGGATCTCGGTGAGTTGGCTGTCGCTGGGCTGGGCCGTGAAGCCGGCGAGGATGCTCATCCACTCCTGTGCGCCGGCGCTGGGCAGGTTGTGAATGCCGAGGTGAAAGGACTGGACGCCACCGTAGGGCGCGCTCCACTCGACTGAGACCGGAATCTGGCGCGCGCTGGCAACCGTGCGCAGCAGCATGGGCGCCTGGATGTTGTCGTGGTCGGTGATGGAAACCATGGAAGCCATATCCAGCTTTTCTATCTGGCGGCTTTCGAGATCGAAGGCCAGCCTGGGCGTCATGGGCGGAGTCCAGTAACTGGCGGAATAGTTGACGCGTACTCCGTGCTGCTGCTCCGACCGGCGCTCCAATCGCGCCAGTAATGGGCGAATCAAAGGATACTGGTTCCCAAGATTGGCCAGGAAATCCAGCGTCTCCCTGGATTGATTCGTGTGGCTGTGCAACGAAACGCCTGCGCGGAACCCCCTGGTTGCGTTCTGTTCGCGCCACAGATACGAGATCGTCGAGTGGGCCATTTCCGCTCCTTCGTTCGGCTTTCGCTGCTTCCGCTCTTGCTGGCTGCTACGATTTCATTTTCGAATGGCGAACATCAACGGGCGATGAATCGCGGGCCAAAACCTCTTGAATTGAGAAAGGAACCCAACGAGTACACGCAAAATGCCGGAACGACAGGAACGTCGGAACCGGCCACTTAGAGCCAGGGGGTCCGATTTGCGCAGTCAGAATGCATCGGAAGCGCAGGCTCACCGCGCCCTCAAAGGAAGGCGACCGGCATGCCGTTGTATGCAGAGGAAATACCTCTGATGTGGAGAGAAGCGGAGTGAAGTCTCTCCTGAGGGGACGGCGGGATCAGCCGTCGTTCTCGCCCAGGGCCACGCGCAACTCGCTGGATTCGCTCCAGGCCAGCCGCAAGCTTCCTGAAACGGGGCCCTTGCCCAGCAGTTCCACCAACCGCATCCCCCACCGCATCACAGGGGGGGGCGAGCCGCTTGGCCACAGCTCACTCAGGGGACGCAGCACGCCGTTGGCGTCCGGATGATAGACACGCTCATCCCAGGTGCGCGAGCCCGGAGGAAATTCAGGATAGTGGCGGATCGCGTCGATGGTGGATTGGAGAATGCGATGCTTCCACGGCTCCGCATACTGGGGCATGAAGAGCACATTGCTCACCTTCTCCCGGCGAATCTCGTGGACAAACTCGGTAAAGCTCGATGCGTTGGTCAGGTTGATGTTGGCGTTGGGCTCCACGCCATGGCGGTCACCGCCGGAGATGAGCTCCATCTTCCACTTGTCTGCCAGGCGGCGCACTGCGCGATTCTCGTCCCAGTTGCGCAGGCCGTTCAGCTCCAGGGCGTGCAGAAATGCGCTGTTCTCCTTGAGGAACCTGTTCATCAGCATGGCGTGCTTCTCTTTGCCCACCATGTACAGATCCCATGTGGGATGGTTGAAGATAATCAGCACGTCCGGCTCTTTGTCGAGTGCCGCCAGAATCTCGGTTAAGCGCGCATCGCTGGGACTCGCTGTAAAGTCCTTGAAGATCGCCATCCACTCAGCGGCGCTGGCGGCAGGCAGGTTGTGGATGCCCAGATGGAAGGATTGCATCCCCCCGTACGGCGCGCTCCACTCCACCGAAATGGGAATCTGGTCTGCGCTGGACACCGTGCGCAGCAGCATCGGTGCATTGATGCTGTCGTGATCGGTAAGGGAGACCATCGATGCGATGTCGAGCTTTTCGATCTGTCCGCTCTCAAGATCAAAGGCCAGCCGCGGAGTCATCGGCGGCGTCCAATAGCTCGCGGCGTAATTAACCTGAAGGCCGTGATTGTCCTCCGAGCGGCGCTCCATCCGCGCCAGCAGGGGACGCATGACCGGGAACTGATTGCCGAACTTCGCTAAGAACGCCAGCGTCTCTTTGGACTGATTGGTGTGGCTATGCAGGGAAATACCAGTTCTAAACCGCCTGGCGGCGTTGGGGTCGCGCCAGAGGTATGAGATCGTCGAGTTCGCCATGCTGCTACTCACTCCGAAATCCAGCCGAAATCCCGGTCCATTCATCTAGCGAGGACCATCCATCGTGCATTAAGAACGTGCGAATAAGCCTTCAAGTTGTGGAGGGATTCGGATACGCAGTCCCAGACCCCTCAAATCGCTGAAAAAGCCTGAAAATAGAAAAATCTGCCCGACCGGCGATTGTATCGATGAAATTGCAGCAGACGATTCGGGGAAGTGACTGCTCGTGCAATTATACGGTCCCTTGCGCTGGAAGTGGCTTATTTTTCTTTGCATGAGTCACACCGTTTGCGTTCCGCTCAACGGGCAGGCGAGCTTTCGCGGAATCGAATATGTCAATACAGATATTCATCTCCCATTGCGCATCAGTTCCGGCCCGAGAAAATCCTCGAGCGTAGCGCCGGGCATAATCTCCTGAAAAGCGTGCTCCGCGGCAGCCGTCGCTTCGGGAACCAGATAGTTGGCGGTGAGACCGTCGCGCAGGATCTCGAAGGCCTGTTCCGGCGTGTCGGCAAACTGGAACAGATCGATGTCCTTGGGCGAGATGGCGCCGGTGTCAACCAGGGTTTCGAGGTTGAAGACCTTCTTCCAATACTCCGGGCCGTAGATGACGACGGTGATCTTCTTGGCCATCTTGTGCGTCTGGGCCAGCGTCAGCAACTCGAACATCTCGTCGAGGGTGCCGAAGCCACCGGGGAAGACGACCAGCGCCTTGGCGAGATACGCGAACCACAGCTTGCGCATGAAGAAGTAGTGGAACTCGAAGTTGAGCGCCGGGGTGATGTAGGGGTTCGGGTGCTGCTCAAAGGGCAGGCTGATGTTCATGCCGATGGTCTTGCCGCCCGCCTCATAGGCTCCGCGATTGGCGGCTTCCATGATGCCCGGTCCGCCGCCCGAGGTGACGACGAAGCGATGCCGCTGCGAGGGGATGCTGGAGGCCCAGCTGGTGAGCATGTGGGCCAGGCGGCGCGCATCTTCGTAGTAGCGAGCCATCTCCACGGCGGCGACGGCACGCTTGCGCTGCAGCTCGGTCGCCTTGCCTGCGGCGATTTCAGGCGCACGGGCCGGCTGCTCCTCGCTGGGCGCGGGCTGCAGGGAGCCGGTGTTGTCGAGCAGTTCCAGCGCGTGATCGGCTTCTTCGCGTCCGCGAAAGCGCGCCGAGCCAAAGAAGACCACCGTGTCCTGAATGCGCTCGTGGCGGAAGCGGGCGAGCGGCTCCATGAACTCGGCTACGATGCGAAGGAGGCGGCCATCGGGGCTGTTCAGAAAGCCCTTGTTTTCATAGGCCAGCGGGGCGCGGTCCAGTTGCGGTGGATGCCCGTTACCGGGGATGCTGGCAACTGGAGGTACACCGATTGGTGACGCAGCCGAGTTGCCGGTCACTGCGTCCTTCTCAAGCTCGTTCATGCGCTATTTTCCCCTGGAACGGATAGCGTCGTGGAACGCGATCCAGAGATTCAAGAGTCCCAACCCAGATACGATGCCTCGAACGGCACCATTGGCTGCATAGATGCCCAAAGTTGGGAACTGGAGGAAGAGCGGATTCTGGTCCCAGAAGAGGCTGGACCAGGGCGCGTAGCAGACCGCTAGACCGATGTACATGCGCAACAGGACACGCAGGAAGAGCTCGGCGCGAACAAGCCAGTGCGGAATGCGGTGGGGATGAGGCATGGATACATCAGGATGAGGAACCGGAGCAGACGGGTCGGCGACGGGAACCCCGGAGGGTGGCGCCGGGCTCGCGGGGGTGGAAGATGCAATCATTTCCGGCTGCTGGGGCATCGCGCGATCTGTTCACTCAGCGGCCCTCGTGCGCGCCATCCAAGGACCGGCGCGGCAGGGGGTACCGTACTCAAACGGTACCACAGCCGGGGCTTGGACCGGATTGGCGGCGAGGGCGCAAATGGGGGAATTGCGCGCGCTTGAAGGCGCTCCCAGCCCGGCGTATGTTGGTGCTGTATACGTATCTCTGCCGGTCCGGGCAGGCCTGAGTTTGGACCTGAATCCGGGCCTGAAGGAGTGCAGCCATGCAGCGTGCAGCCGCCGTTGTTTTCTCCCTTTGGGTGTGGGGTGCTGCGGGACTCGGCGCCCAGACTGCGGTGCATCCTCAGGACAATTCCGTCGGGGTCGCCGGTAGCGTTTTTCGGATCGGGGGCATGGACCCGGCGTCGCCCTTGCCCCCGCCGATGGCGGGGGTGGCAGCCTGCCCCGTCCAGATGCAGGCGCGACAGGGCAGTGGCCGCGGCCTTCTCGTGGCGCGCGATGGCCCAGTGCAGGATAAGAACGGGTCGGATCAACCTTCCCAGCACATTCACCTGTTCATGAACGACGGTAAAGGAAAGCACATTGTGCAGGCTCGCGTCCTGGCTCAGGGGTTTGGGCCGAGGGGCCGTATGCAGAACGCGCTGGCCAGCCAGGGTGAGGCGACAACGGTGAGCAGGACGTTGGTGGTGCGGATGAAGCCGGAGAATAAGGACTCGGCCGCCGGGGACATGGTGCTGCCGGGCTTCACGTCCGTGCAGACGATCCAACTGCTGGCGCTGCGCTACGACGACGGAACAAGCTGGAATGCGTTGCTGCGCGCGCCCTGCAGCGTAACGCCGGACCTGCTGATGCTGGTTGACGGACACTAGCGTCAACTACCGTCTGTTGATCCTGTAGCGCACCTCGGCATGGTAGGCTCGGGTTCGAGCAGACTTGCGCCGGGCAGGATACCCGCGCCCGTAACCCTGCCAGAAGCGAGTCGCCAGCCAGGCGCCACTGGAAGAGAGCCAAACCCACCGCGATGCGGATCGTCTTTTTCACGGAAACCTTTGTCCCGAAAGTCGATGGAATTGTCACGACGCTGTGCCAGACGGCGCGCCAACTGGTGCAGATGGGCCACGAGGTGCTGATCTTTGCGCCAGAGGGCGGCATCACGGAGTACGAAGGCGCGCGCGTGGTGGGCATCAAGGGCCACGCGCTTCCCTTCTACCCAGAGCTGCGGCTCTCACTGCCGCGCGCCTCGATGCGGCAGACCTTGCAGGCCTTCCGGCCGGACGTAATTCATGTGGCCGAGCCGATCCTGCTGGGCATAGCCGGACTTTACTACGCGGGCGGCGGAAACGGTGGGCCGCTCGGCGCTCCGCTGGTGATTGCGTACCACACCGACCTGCCCCGGTATCTGCACTACTACCGCATGGCTTTTCTGGAGCCGTATATCTGGCCACTGCTGCGGCTGCGCCACAAGCGCGCGACGCTGAGCCTCTGTCCTTCGGACGTGATGGTGGGGCAGCTGAGGGAGCATGGCATTGCGCCGACGGAGTTGTGGCCGGGCGGCGTGGACACGGAACTGTTTGCGCCAACGAAGCGATCGGCAGCGATGCGCGCGCGGCTGACCGACGGCCACCCGGAGAACGCGCTGCTGCTGTATGCCGGGCGGCTCTCTGCGGAAAAAGAGATCGAGCGGCTGAAGGCCGTGCTGGCGGCTGCGCCCGAGGCGCGGCTGGCGCTGGTGGGCGGCGGTCCGCATGAAAAGGCGCTGCGGACGTTCTTTTCCGGGATGCCGGTGCATTTTGCCGGATTTCTGCATGGGGAGGAACTGGCCGCGGCTTTCGCCTCGTGCGATGTCTTTGTGATGCCTTCGCGCACGGAGACGCTGGGCCTGGTGGTGCTGGAAGCAATGGCCAGCGGCGTGCCCGTTGTCGGCGCACGCGCGGGAGGCATTCCAGAGATCGTGGACGACGGCGTCAACGGATTCCTCTTTGACACGGAAGAGCAGGCTGCGGAACGGGTGACGCTGCTGCTGAGCGATGCGGACAGACGCGCGGCGATGGGCAAGGCTGCTGTGGCGCGCGCGGCGCAGCATAGTTGGCGGGCGGCGACGGAGCAGTTACTGGCTCACTACCGGACGGCGATTGCGACGCAGTATGTGGGGCCCGGTCTCACTCCGTCCGCACGCGGGGTGAGGGCGCGCTGTAAGCGGGCACTGAGCAGGGCTACGCTGTTCGCGATTCGAAAATTGCTCCCCTAGCGGCTGGCGAGCTGCGGGACGATCTGGTACGCACCGTAATCGATGGTGAAGACGGCCTTGCCGCCGATGCGCACCTTCGTCTCGCTGCGATTCTGCTGCGGCAGCCAGAACTCGCCGTTGCGCGCGCTGGTGTAGTGAATCAGTGTCTGCTCAATCCAGAAAGACGGATTCTTCGCCGGCGTTGCCTCTATCTTTTCGACAGCAAAGTCGCGCGCGTCCACCCAGATCTTGCCCTTGTAGAGAAACTTGCTCGGCGCAATGGGCTCCACGTCGAGGACGTAGGCACTGCGGCCATCCAGCGTGTCGCGACCATCCAGCGTAAAGCGATAGTTGGCCGGGGTGAGCGCGGTGGCGGCGGGGTCCTTCTGCGCTTCTTCTTCACTGTCTACGGCGCGCTTGAGGACTTTGTCGCAGAGCAGGCGCGAGCCGCTCTGGGAGACAACGCGGAAGCTCTTGCCGGTGGAGGCGCTGTAATCCACCTCGACATCCATTTTGGCGTCGAGGCTGGCGGCAAAGCCGTGGTAGCTCACCTCGTAGTGGCGCAGCGACGTGTAGTGCTTCAGGTCCTCGTTGCGGAGGGTGTTGTGGCGCGCCATCTCGGCCACGATCTGCGCGGCGGAGGGCGAAGAGGGCGGCACGGAGTCGCCGGACTCAGCGCGGGCTGTGGATGTGACGGTGAGGGGAAGGACCAGGAGGCTCAAGGCTCCGGTCACGAAAAGCCGCATGATCCATGATAACGAACCGGGGCGCATCCATCCAACGAGGGAGCTGCTGGATGGACACGCCGCGCCGCACGCTGGTTACGAAGGAGGGCGCAGTCAAAAGCGGAAGTACGCGCCGATCATCGGCTCGGCGGTGTGGAGAAAGCTGTCTGATGTACCGTAGTAGCTCAACAGGCTCGGAGCCTTGTAAAAATTCCCTCGGTACTGTGCATGCAAACCAAACCGCGGAAGCAGTGGCCAATCCACGCCCACGCCATAGACATAGACCGCGCGCGTAGAGGTGGACGGCTGGCCTGGAAGCTGAGTAAAAGGAGAAGTCCCTTCAGGCACCGTCGCCAGCACACCAGCGCCAAGCACCCCAAACACTCGGAGATTTGCCAGCTTCATGGATGGAATCCAGTCTGCCGTGATCTCGTGTGCATTGGCTGAGATGGGCGGGTACTCGCATCCCCCGGGGATAGACGGAAGCAGGAAGCATACGACGCCCGGTGAGTATTTTTGGTTGGCGCGATTGAACGAGTACGTTCCCTCAAAGCCAATGAGCGGGTTCACGATGTGGCGCAGCTCGACCATCCCGCCAGCCTGGCTGGACGGAGTCTGGCTCACAGGAATGCCTGCCGCCGTATTGCTGAATGTTCCATACAGGCTCAACGCAATATCGGTCTGCGCTGAGGATGCGGCAGCGACGGCTGCAAAGAAGACTGTCCATAAGAAAGCACGATGCAGGCTTTGGATGTTCATTCCGGTCCCCTTCGGTGCGATCTCGAAACGGCGGACTGCATGGGAACACAACGCAAGGCTCGTCTTCGGCGTAGGATGCGGATTGTGATTGCCGGGGCAACTCCTTCCTGTGACGAGCGGCACAGTAGAGTGTGACGAGCAAGTTGCACCCAGCCCACCCGCTTAGAAGCGGAAGTAGGCGCCGATCATCGGCTCGGCCGTGTGCGTGAAGGCATTGGTGGATTGAAATGCATTCACCATGTCCGGAGCTTTGTAGAGATTGCCGCGATACTGCAGGCGCAGGCCGAGGTGCGGAAGCAGGCCCCAGTCCAGACCGGCCCCATAGACGAAGACCGCCCGTGTCGAGGTGCTGGTTCCGGTCTGGCTGCCAGCGGGCACGTTCATCAGCATTCCTACACCTGCCAGCGCGAATGGCCTCAGATTGGCTAGTCCCATCGACACGACCCAGTCACCGGTAATCTCGTGCGCATTCGCTGGCACCGTCTCCATCTGGGCGACGTTGCAGAAGCCGGGCGTGTTGGGACAGATTGCAAAATAGCTTCTGTTGGCCCGGTTGTAGGAATATGTAGCCTCGTAGCCGACCAGCGGGTTGGAGATGTGGCGCAGTTCGAGCATGCCGCCAGCCTGGTTTGCAGGGCTCTGCGTCACGCCGTTGCCGGTCGTCGTTCCGCTGAAGGCGCCGTAAAGGCTCAGGGCGACGTCAGTCTGGGCGGAAGCGGCAATTGCTGCGCTGGCTGCAAGGATAAGGAGCAAAAAAGCCGGACGAATCGATCGATGGATAGGGAATCTCTGCACGATGAGCCTCCTGAAAGCGCGGAGCGCGTGGAATGAAAAAAAGTGTGAACAACCTCGAACGCCGCCGGGGCAATCGGGCGGCACACAAGGTTCGACGCAGGTGTGGTGCTGAGGGTGGTCTGCCCTGGGAAGAATGTGGGCAAGAGAAAGCCCTCCGGTGCGCTCTGGCAGCCGGAGGGCTGAATGCTGCGTGTCGGCCCGAAGTCAGGGCCGGAAGTAGATGCCGATGGATGGCTGAATGGTCTGCATATACGCGCCGGTGGGCGAGTAGAGAATGGAGAGATCGGGAGCCTTGTAGGCGGCTCCACGAACCTGCGCCCTCAGGCCAAAGCGAGAGGTGATGCCGTAATCGACGCCGCCGCCATAGTTGAAGGAGATGCGCACCTTGGAATTGAGGGCGTAGTCGTTGGTATTCGGCTCTGAAATGACGAAGCCGAGGCCGGCAAGGCCGAAGGGGCTGAAACCGGCATACTTCTTCTTCGAGGTCGCCACCCAGTTCATTCCGATCATATGGTTGTCCGAGGTGACGGTAACCGGAGCCGTGCCGCAGCGAAGGCCGCAGCCTGTCGTCGAAACCGTATAGGACTCGTCCGCCGGATTGTAGGAATAGCTGAGCTCGAAGCCCATCAGCGGCTTGCGGATATAGCGAAACTCAAAGATCCCACCGGGTGAGTCTTTGGGCTTTTGAATGGTGCCGTGGCCCGTGGTGGAGGTGTTGTAAGCCTGAAAGAAGCTTCCTGCCACATCGAACTGCGCGTGTGCCGAAGCGCCGCCCAGGACCGCCGCGGCTCCAAGAAAGATTGCGGCAGCCCGCATCCACTTCATGTACATTCTTTTCTCCGTCGTCAAATTCAGCCGGTCAGCCGAGAGGTCTCTCGAATGAGGACGTCGGCGCGCCGTTCTTGCAGCCCAGAACCGCCGTCATGCATTGGACGCAATGGCTGCGGTTTGGGTAAATCCAATTTCGTCTGGCGGCCATTGGGATCAGAAGCCGCGGAAAGATAAGGATACATGGCGACCCCACCGGGCTAACAGACGCACTTCATGAAATCCGGGTTATGCTGTCTGAACCAACTTATGATGCGCAGACCACTTTACTGCTTCTCTGCCCCAATTCTGCTTGTCCTGGTTTCTGCCTTCGGCGCCTCTGCCGCGCAGGAAGGCACGATGAACGCGCTCGCATACCGGAGCGAGCAGCCGGTGCGCGCGCGGCACGGCATGGTGGTCAGCGTGCATCATCTGGCGTCGGATGCAGGCCTCGCCATTCTCCGGGAGGGCGGCAACGCGGTCGACGCAGCCGTCGCTACAGGCTTCGCGCTGGCGGTGGTGCATCCGGCGGCGGGTAACCTGGGCGGTGGCGGATTCCTGCTGCTGCGCACGCACTCCGGCCAGGCTACGTTCATTGACTATCGGGAAAAGGCTCCGCTGGCCGCGACGGAGAGGATGTACCAGGATGCGAACGGCAATGTGATTCCCGGCGCCAGCATCGTCGGCTACAAAGCAATTGGTACGCCGGGATCGGTGGCGGGACTGGCGTACGCGGAGCGCAAGTACGGCAGGCTCCGCTTGAAGCAGGTGATGGCTCCGGCGATCCGGCTGGCCGGCAATGGTTTCACCTTGACTGCGGAAGAAGCGCGGGAATTGAGCGATCCGGACCTGAGCCGCTTCCCCGAGTCGAAGCACATCTTCCAGCGCGACGGACGCCTCTATCGTGAGGGCGAGGTCTTTCGCCAGCCGCTGCTGGCGCGTACTCTCAGGAGAATTGCGGCGAATCCGGATGACTTCTACCACGGCAGGATGGCCGACGAACTGGTGAGCGATTTGAAACGCGGCGGAGCGTTGCTGACCACTGAGGATCTGGCGCGGTACACCGTGGCGGAGCGCAGGCCCGTGGTGGGCACATTTCACACCTACACGATCATCAGCGCGCCGCCGCCATCCTCGGGCGGAGTGGTTCTACTGAGTGCGCTGAACATTCTGGAAGACTACGACCTGAACCGGCTGGGCGACCGCAGCGCGCCGTGGGTACACCTGATTACCGAAGCCTATCGCCGCGCCTATATGGACCGGGGCGACTACCTCGGCGATCCGGATTACAACCGGATTCCGGTGGCGGAGCTGACGAGCAAGAAATATGCGGCGGCGTGGCGGCGCAGCATTCTTGCGGATGCGGCCACGCCGAGCGCGAGGCTGGAGCGGCCTGCCGGCTTTCTGCCACCTGCGCCGAAGACCGCGGGGCATCGGGCGGAATCACAGGACACGACGCACTACTCGGTCGTGGACGACGAAGGCAACGCCGTCGCCGTGACCACGACGTTGAACAATGCCTTCGGTTCCGACGTGACTGCGGGCACGCTCGGCTTTCTGCTCAACGACGAGATGGATGATTTTGCGTCGAAGATGGGCGTACCGAATATGTTTGGGCTGATTCAGGGACCGGCGAATGCAATTGCGCCGGGCAAGCGTCCTCTGAGCTCGATGACGCCGACGATCATCCTGGAGAACGGCAAGCTGCGCTACGTGCTTGGGTCTCCGGGTGGGGCGCGGATTATCACGACGGTAGCGAACATTTTTCTGTCGGCAGCTGAAGGCGGGTTGAATATTCAGCAGGCTGTGGACGCGCCGCGCTTCCACCACCAGTACCTGCCGGACAGGCTGTATCTTGAGCCAGGCTTTACAGAGGAGACGAAGGAAGGCCTGCGATCCATGGGCTATCAACTCTCCATCAAGGACGGCCACTGGTCCAACGGCGAGTGCATTGCGGTGGACCCGAAGACCGGCATCCTCGAAGGCGGGCAGGACCATCGGAGCCACTACGGCAAGGCTGCTGGCTACTGAAATCCGGTACGCGCACCTATCTCCGCAACAGGCCAAGTGCAGTAAATTGTTGCAAAAATGCGACAATAAGGGCAGCTTCGGATGGTTCAGATCACAAATCCGATGCGGGGGACCATGGCTATGCTGCGCGTGCTATCGACTCATCTGTTCCTGAACCAGCGGCTGCACCCGGGCCTGCTGGAGCTGGCCAGCCGGGCCGGGGCAGAGGCGGTGGAGATCTTCGCCGCGCGACAGCACTTTGACTACACCAGCCGCGAGCACATCACCGAGCTGGCCGAGTGGTTCAGTGAAAATGCCATTGCGCCGTTCTCCATCCATGCGCCGCTCTTCCCTGACCGCGAGATGGGCCGCGCCGGAGCGCCCGCAGTCAATGTGATCCATCCCGAGAAGGCTCGCCGTATCGACGCGATGGACGAGATTAAGCGCGCGCTGGAGACGGCGGAACATATCCACTTCAAAAATCTGGTGGTGCATCTGGGTGAGAAGACGGACACCTGGTCGCAGCGCACCCTCGAGTATGCCGAGACGGCGCTGGAGCACCTGGGCGCCTTTGCACGGCCGCTCGGCGTACGCGTGCTGGTGGAGAACCTGCTGAACGAACCGACAACGCCTGAGCACCTGATGCTGATCCTGGAGATGGGCCATTTGGACGACGCCGGTATCTGCCTCGACCTTGGACACGCGCACATCACCGAAGGCGTAGCCCACGCGCTGGCGGCCATGGGGCCACGCATCGCTTCGGTTCACGTGCACGACAACCACGGGTTGAAGGACGAGCATCTTTGGCCGGGTGAGGGAACGATTGACTGGCCTGCGACGATGAAGGCGCTGAAGGCGCTGCCCGAGTCGCCGGCGCTCGTGCTGGAGCTGGACAGCAAGTTCGGCGAGCCGCATCACGGACTGGATGAGCGCATTCGGCAGGCATTTGACAAGCTGACGTAGCAAACCCTCAACTCAATCGGGATGGCGACAGTGCTCAGCAGATGCGCGGCAACTGCTCGCCAATCTGCATGGCGATGACGCGGTTTGCACCCATGGCCGTACGCGCCACCAGCATGCCGGGATGCTCGGCGGTGACGTGACCGATGCGCGCGGCATCGGCGCCGAGCGGATGGGCGCGCAACACAGCCAGCACGCGGTCTGCGGCCTCAGGCGCCACGAAGAAGACCGCCTTGCCCTCGTTGGCGACATAGACGGGATCAAGCCCAAGCAGTTCGCAAGCGGCATGCACCTCCGGCCGCACCGGCAAAGCTGTCTCATCGATTGCAACGCCCGCGCGCGAAGCCGCGGCAATCTCATTCAGCGTAGAGGCAAGGCCGCCGCGCGTGGGGTCGCGCATGGCGTGGACGGCATGGCCACCCGCTGCGAGTGCGTCGGCGATCAGCCCGTGAAGCGACGCGCAATCGGAGCGGATGGGACTTTCGAACTCCAGCCCTTCGCGGACGCTCATGATGGCCATTCCGTGATCGCCGAGCGTTCCGGAGACGAGGACCACATCGCCGGGCCGGGCACGATCGGGTCCGACCAGAACGCCGGGGCGCAGAACTCCGATGCCCGCGGTGCTGATGTAGCAGCCATCGCCGTGGCCGCGCTCCACGACCTTGGTGTCTCCTGTAACGATGCGAACCTGCGCGATGCGCGCGGCGTGCGCCATCGCGTCCACGATTGCAGCAAGCTGCGCGAGCGGGAAGCCCTCTTCCAGAATGAAGCTGACGCTGAGGAACTTTGGCTCCGCGCCGGAGACGGCAAGATCGTTCACCGTGCCGTTCACGGCCAGCTCTCCGATGGAGCCGCCCGGAAAAAAGAGCGGCTGCACCACAAATGAATCCGTACTCATGGCGATGCGCGAGGGGCCGAATCCCGGCTTGAGATCGAAGACTGCAGCATCGCCCAGGTTTTCGAGCTCAGGGTTGCGAAAGGCAGGAAGGAAAAGGTGCTCGACCAGTTCGCTCCCCAGCTTGCCGCCGCCGCCGTGGCCCATCACAATCGTGGGGTAGTCCTTGAGCGGCAGGGGGCAGGTCCAGTTGGCAAAATCAGGCGCGCCGTTCGGCTCAGTCATGCACGGCTCCCTGCGGCCTGTCTCGTGGTGAGTCCGGCGCCGGAAGCAGCCAACTGCTCGGCTGAGAGGAAGCGGCCGTAGTTGTAATACGCCGCGCAGGCGCCTTCACTGGAGACCATGGTCGCGCCAAGTGGATGGCGCGGCGTGCACTCCTTACCGAAGGCCGGGCACTCGGCTGGCTTGATGGCTCCGCGCAGCACATCGCCTGCGTGGCAGAGCGGCGACTCCTCGGTGTGAATGCCGGAAAGCTGGAAGCGCTCCTCAGCGTCGAAGTCTCGATAGGCTGCACTGAGCCGCCAGCCGCTGCGGGGAATCACGCCGATGCCGCGCCAGGTGCGGTCTGTGACGTCAAAGACCTCGCGCAGCAGGGCCTGCGCCGCCTGATTGCCGTCGTAGCGCACGACGCGCTCGTAGGCGTTTTCGACTTCATGGCGGCCGGACTCAAGCTGGAGCACGGCGCGGCGGATGCCATCGAGCAGATCGAGCGGCTCAAAGCCGGTGACGACGATGGGGATGCGGAACTTTTCAGCCAGCGGCGGATACTCCCAGTAGCCCATGACGCTGCACACATGGCCCGCAGCGAGAAAGGCCTGCACCTGATTTCCCGGCGCAGACATGATGGCCTCAATGGCGGGCGGCACCAGCACATGCGAGACCAGCAGCGAATAGTTGCTCAGGCCGCGCCGCTTGGCCACGTGCACGCTCATGGCGTTGGCGGGAGCAGTGGTCTCAAAGCCCACGCCAAAAAAGACGACCTGCTTCTCTGGATTTTTCGCGGCTATCTCGACGGCATCGAGCGGCGAGTAGACGACGCGGATATCGCCGCCACGGCCTTTGATCTGGAAGAGGTCGGCTTCTGTGCCGGGGACGCGGAGCATGTCTCCAAAGCTGCAGAAGATGACGCCGGGCTGGGCGGCGATGGCCAGCGCCTTGTCAATGAGTTCCAGCGGCGTAACGCAGACCGGGCAGCCGGGGCCGTGTACCATTTCGACGCAGGCGGGCAGCATCTGGTCGATGCCGTTCTTGATGATGGAGTGGGTCTGGCCGCCGCAGACCTCCATGATCTTCCACGGCCGCGTGACGATGGCCTGAATCTCCCGCGCCATGCGCTGGGCAATTGCGCCATTGCGAAACTCGGTGAGGTATTTCATGGGATGTCGCAGCTCCCATCCGGGCAATTCGATTGCGGCCTCTTCTCCGCGCGGGCAAACTGCTCTGCCTCACCGGCCAGTTCCTCGTCGAGGACGCCCATCTGGCGAAAGGTCTCCAGCGTCTCCTCGGCGGTCTTCTGGTCGATTTTGGAGATGGCAAATCCAACATGGACAATGGCATAGTCGCCGACCTCGACCTCGGGCACATAGTCCAGACAGACGCGCTTGACCACCCCGCCAAAGTTGACGCGGCCCACGCGGAGACCGTTTTCGGTGGAGACCTCCTCCACTTTTCCTGGAATTGCTAGGCACATGGCAATCACCTTATACCTTGGGTGGGAAAAGGCAAGATGTGATTCAGATCACTTTACTCGGGGAAACTGAGCGGCCTGCTGCCGCGCATCCTGTTCCGCCACGCGAGCCTTCACCATCTTCCTGACCAGGGCTGCAGGCAGCGGTTTGTCCACGGGAAACTGGAGCGTTCCTTTGGATGTGCGGTAGCCCGCAAGTTTGTCCCGCATGGCGTCGATAAGCGAAGCCTGCATGGGGAAGAAACTGCAGTGGCTCTTGAAGGCTGCGTAGGCCACCAGCGCACCCTTGTAACGGAAGGCGGGCATGCGGTAACTGATGCACTCACTCGCAGCCTTGGGCGCGGCGGCGCGAATCCTGGCGCGTAGCGTGCGAAGGGTGGTCTGTGCCGGCTCGGGCACATGAGCCAGATAGGCTTCGACCGCTGCAGGTTCGTCGGTCGCCTTCGAGCTTGTCTTCTTCTGCCGCACATTGCACCTCCGCGTTCTGCTGCCCTTTCAGCCTGCCGACCGGCCCTGTCGCTCCGCCTTCAGATAATCCAGCCAATCGGCCATGCCTACACCGGTCTTGGCGCTGGTTTCAAAGACGCGGATTCCCGGACGGATCTCATTGAGATGATGCAGCGCGGCTGCGCGGTCAAAGCCGCAGGGGCCGGCGAGATCGATCTTTGTGATCACCGCGGCGTCTGCGGAGTTAAAGAGCGTGGGGTACTTGAGCGGCTTGTCTTCGCCTTCTGTGACCGAAAGCAGGGCCACGCGAATGCGCTCGCCGAGGTCATAGCTGGATGGACAGACGAGGTTGCCGACATTTTCGATGAAGAGATAGTCGAGCGCGCTGAGGTCCCACCCGTCGAGATGCCTGCCGACCATCTCGGCCTCAAGATGGCAGATGCCGTGGGTGTTGATCTGGCGCGCGGGCGCGCCGCTGGCGGCGAGACGTCGGGCGTCATTGTCAGTTTCAAGATCGCCCACCAGAGCGGCCACGCGATCGCCGCTTTCGCGCAGGGTCCGCAGCGTGCGCTCCAGAAAGGTCGTCTTGCCGGTGCCGGGGCTGGAGACGAGGTTCAGCACCAGCACGCCCGCAGCGGTGAACCGCTGGCGCAGCGCGCGCGCCAGCTCGTCATTCTTTTTCAGGATTCCCTGTCTCAGTTCAACAATGCGGGTGTTCATGCCTGTATCTCCGGCTCTTCAAGTTCGATGGCTTCAATCTCCAGTTCGCGCCCCTGACGCACGTCGTGCGCGGGCTCGCCGCAACTGGGGCAGCGAAAGCTCTGCACACCCGGCAATGCGCCCAGATGGCCACATCGAGCACAGTGGACCACGACGGGCTGCACGTGGACGCGCAGGCGGGAGCCGGCCAGCGGCGTGCCTTCCGTCGCAATGCCATAGCAGAATTGCAGCGAGTCCTCGATCACCGCGGCGAGCGCACCGAGACGCAAGCGCACCTCCACAACACGCGCGCCGGGATAGGCGGCGAGCGACTCCGTGACGGAGTCGACGATGCTGGAGGCGATGGAAAGCTCGTGCATGAAAGCATGATTGTACGCCGCGGCGAGGTTGGCAACCTGTGCCTCAGCGCACCGCGGCGCAGTTGTAAGATGGCACTGAAAGGGACATCCCCGTGACCCAACTAGCCACGCCGCACCCGCACACGACTTCCCGCCTGGCCCTGAGCGAACTGGCTCCGGGCGCAATGCAATCGGAGATTCGCGCCATGACCACCGAGTGCGACCGCATCGGCGGCATTAACCTGGCGCAGGGTGTGTGCGATACGCCGACCCCGGCGCCCGTTGAGGCAGAGGCGATTGCGGCCATTCGAGCTGGATACAACATCTACACGCGGCTGGACGGGATTACGCGGCTGCGCGAGGCCATTGCGAAAAAGCAGCAGCGGAATTACGGCCTGCAGTATGACCCGGAGACCGAAGTCCTGGTGGCCTGCGGCGCCACAGCTGGCCTGCACGCGGCGGCGATGGCGCTCCTGAATCCGCATGACGAAGTGCTGCTGTTTGAGCCGTTTTACGGCTACCATGTGTCCACGCTGAAGTCGATGCGCGTCAAGCCGGTGCTGGTGCCGCTGGCCGAGCCGGACTGGGCTCTGGACGTGGATGCCCTGCACGCGGCCATTACGCCAAGGACGCGGGCCATTCTGCTGAACACGCCGGCCAATCCAAGCGGCAAGGTCTTTTCCCGCAGGGAGATTGAAGCGATTGCCGACGCCTGCCGCGAGCACGACCTGTTTCTGTTCACCGACGAGATCTATGAGTACTTCGTCTACGACGGTGCGGAACACATCTGTCCGGCAACGCTGGAGGGAATGCGCGAGCGGACGATTGTGCTGTCGGGCTTCTCGAAGACCTTCTCGGTGACGGGTTGGCGGCTTGGCTATGCCACGGCGGATGCGAAGTGGATGGCAGCGATGGCGTACTTCCACGATCTGACCTATGTCTGCGCGCCCTCCGCGCTGCAACATGGCGCGGCTGCTGGCCTGGAGCAGTTGCCGCCTGCGTTCTACACGCAACTGGCCGCCGACCACCACACCAAGCGCGAGAAGATTTTGGCCGCGCTTCGCGACGCGGGCATGGAGCCGAGCGTGCCGGCTGGCGCCTACTACGTGCTGGCGAAGACGACGGGGCTCAAGGGCAAGACCGCAGCCGAAAAGGCGAGGTATCTGCTTGCGACCACCGGCGTGGCGGCGGTGGCGGGTTCGGCGTTCTTCCGGCATGGGCGCGGCGAAGACCTGCTGCGGTTCTGCTTCGCCAAGAGGGACGCGGATCTGGACGAGGCCTGCGCGCGGCTGCGTCGGCTGTAAGCGCGGCCACACGAAAAGTTTCTAGCGCCGCGCCAGGTGCAAGATGAGCGCAAGCGCAGCGGCCAGCAGAGAGGTAACCACGCCGGATGCGGCCATGGCCCAGGAAGAGACCGCGGCTTGCAACTCGGAGCGGCGGACGAGGCTTGCGGTGCCTATTCCGTGCGAGGCCGAGCCGATGGCCAAGCCCACGGCGCGATCTTCGCGCACGCGAAACAGGGCAAGAATCGCAGTGCCGAAGGTCGCCCCGAGCACGCCGGCAAGAATGACAAGCGCAACCGTAATCTGCGGCAGGCCGCCGAGTTCGCGCGCAACCTCTACCGCGATAGGGGTGGTCACGGATTTGGGCACCGCGGACATCACCACGGAGACCGGCGCTCCAAGCAGCCATGCCGTTCCCCCTGCCGTTGCCATGCCCACCACTGCCCCGGCAACCACCACGAGCAGAAGCCGCGGCAAGGAGCGGCGCAGGCGCTGACCATTGCGATGCATGGGCACAGCGAGGGCAACGGTAGCCGGTCCTAGCCACCATGTGAGCCAATCGCCGCCGCGGTTGTAGTAGGAATACGGAATGCCGGCCGCCAGAAGCAGGGCCACGATGGGCACACAGGCAGCCACAATCGGCGAGACCCAACGCCAGCGGCGGTGTAGCGCGAGGGCTATCGCATACGAGAGCACTGTGAACGCGACGCTGAAAACGGGGTGACGAAGCACTGCGAGAGCGCTCATTGCTCCGCCTCTCTGTCATCGGGAAGCCTGGCCACGAGCCAGCGCCCCAGCAGGCCAGTGGTGAGCAGAACAGCGACGAAGCTGACCACGAGACTTGCTGTGAGGGCGACAGCCTGGCTGGAGAGCACATGCCCCATCTCCATCAGACCGACTGTGAGCGGGACGAAGAGCAGCACCATGTGACGCAGCAGCAGGTCCGCCGCACGCTGGAGCCACGCCAGGCGCACCAGCCCAAGACTGAGCGCGCCGTAAAGAAGCAGCAGACCAAGTACGCCGCCGGGAATGGGCACGCCCAGCCGATGGAGCCAATTGCCAAAGAAGAAGAAGCCAACGAGGAGTGCAAGGCCGCCTGCCAGATCGAGCATGGCTTCATTGTGAGGCCTCGGGTGGATGCAAGTACACGGGCACGCCTCCGGTTCCGACTGACGTGTTGTGGTCCCGTCCGCATACGGCTTATGCTGTCGGCGTACGCGGGCTCTGAGATCGAGACCCGCGCTGAAGGTGCGTCGGCGATGAAGAATCGGATCGTGCATCGATTTCTGCTTCTTGCGATTCTCTGTTTCATGTCCAACGCTCTCGCAGCGCAGCAGTCCGCCGTCGCGCAATCCACATCCGGTCTGCGCAGTCTGCACAAATGGAACTTCGAGATTCCGGCCACGGCAACATGGGTGGATACCAGGATTGACTTGAAGGGCGGCGCCAGGCTTCGCTTCACCGCCACTGGAACGATGACCTATCCAGCCGGCCAGTCGCCGATGGGCCGGTTCAGCACGGCAGGCACATTTGGCCCCGCGGGGCTGGCGCGCGGGTTTGCCGATCTATTGCACCAATACCCGGTCAACGATGCAGGCCATGGGGCGCTCATCGCGCGCATCGGAGACGCCGCCTACGCGCAGCCGTTTCTGGTTGGCGAGAGCAAGGAAGTTGACGCGCCGGTTACCGGACGGCTCTATCTGGGCATCAATCAAAGCGAGAGCGAAGCAGTCAGCGCGACGGGGAGCTTCAAAGTGCAGGTCGATTTGCTCGCCGAGGGGACAGTCAGCGCGGCTGCACCTGGCGGTCTGCCCGATACAACCATTGCGGGAATCACACAGGACCTTCTGGCGAAGATTCCCCGCCGCGTGACGGACCCCGATGGCAACCCCGGCGACATGGTGAACGTGTCTGTCGTCGGCACGCAGGATCAAGTGCTGCAGGCCTTCACTGCCGCGGGCTGGGTGCAGGTGGACAAGTCTGCCGGAGGCTCGGCGCTTGAGGCCATTCTCGATTCACTGGAAAAAAAGGATTACCTGACGATGCCGATGAGCACGCTGATGCTCTTTGGCCGACCGCAGGACTACGGGCTAGCGCATGGCGAGGCGGTGAAAGTTGCCATGTCGCGCCATCACCTGCGCCTGTGGAAGTCGCCGTATGAATTGGATGGCCGCCCGCTGTGGTGCATCTCGTCCACACACGATATTGGATTCGAGCGCGACCAGCGGAACAACGGCGTGACCCATAAGATTGACCCAGATATCGACAACGAGCGCGAGTATGTGAGCGGCACGCTGGCGGCCACTGGCCTTGTGGCGCAGCGCGGCCACGTGACGCCGCCCGACCCGCTGACGACTGCGAAAACCGCGACTGGCGGCGAATTTCACTCCGATGGGCGCATTGCGGTACTCGTCTTGAAGGATACAAAGGCCGCAGGCAACTGAGCGGACGGCCTGACCGGAAGCCGGTACACTAGAGGAAGGAATCTTCCCGCCCGGACCCTTCGTGCAGCCGCTCATCGCCAAACTCAATCCTGAACAGCGCGCCGCCGTGGAGACGACTGACGGACCGCTGCTGATTCTTGCCGGCGCAGGCTCAGGCAAGACACGCGTCATCACCAGCCGGATTGCGTGGCTCATCCAGGAAAAGGGCGTGGCCCCAGACTCCATTCTGGCCGTCACCTTTACCAACAAGGCCGCCGCCGAGATGAGCGAGCGCGTGGAAAAGCTGCTGGGCCACTCGACCGTCGCCAAGCCTCTCATCTCGACCTTCCACTCGCTCTGCGTCCGCATCCTGCGCCGTGATATTGAAGCGCTGCAGGTGAATGGGCAAGGCCTGACGCGGTCGTTTGCCATCTACGACGAGAACGACCAGCAGTCCATCGTAAAGCAAATCATGCGGCGTATGGGGCTGGATACCAAGCAACTGACGCCAAGAACCGTGCTGGGACGCATCTCGTGGGCCAAGAACCACATGGTCGATCCGCAGGACTACTTCCTCGGTTCGAAAGACCCGAACAGCGAGCGGATCGCGCACATCTACAAGGGCTACAAGGACGAGCTGCGGAAGAACAACGCGCTGGACTTCGATGACCTGCTGCTGGAGGCCGCGCGCCTGCTGAAAGTAGCCGCCGACGTGCGCGAGCGCTACCAGCGCAAATACCGCTATCTGCTGGTGGACGAATACCAGGACACGAACCGCCCGCAGTATGAGCTGATGAAGCTGCTGGCGGGCGAAGCGAAGAACGTGTGCGCTGTAGGGGACGAGGACCAGAGCATCTACTCATGGCGTGGCGCGGACATTCGCAACATTCTGGAATTTGAGCAGGAATTTCCGCAGGCGCGCATCATTCGCCTGGAGCAAAACTATCGCTCGACGCAGGTGATTCTCGAGGCGGCAGGCGCGGTGGTCGCGAACAATGTGCGCCGCAAGGGCAAGAAGCTCTGGACCGACCGGCAGGGCGGTAGCCTGATTGGCTACTACGAAGCGCCAGACGGAGAGAATGAGGCGCTTTTCATCGCCGATCGCATCCAGAAGTTTCTGCGCGAGGCCGGGGACGACCCGGATGCAGCGCACTGCGCCGTGCTCTACCGCACCAATTCGCAGTCGCGGCTGGTGGAAGAAGCGCTGCGCCGCTACAACATTCGGTACACGATGGTGGGCGGATTCAGCTTTTATGAGCGCGCGGAGATTAAGGATCTGCTGAGCTACCTGCGCCTGGTGCGCAACCCACATGACTCGATGGCCGTTCAGCGCGTCATCAACACGCCGGCGCGCGGCATTGGCAAGACGACACTGGAGACGCTGGAGCGGCTCGCGCTGGAGACAGGCACCTCCACCTGGGAAGCGATCGGCGCGGCCATCAAGAACAGGCTCATCCCCACGCGCGCGCTGATGGCGCTTGAGAGCTTTCGCCAGCTTATCCTGGACGCGCAGGCGATGATGGACCCGGACTTTGCCGGCAAGTTGATGGCGGACGTGGGCGCAGCCTCAATCGACGAGGAGGCAGAGACCGACTTTGCATTCGGCGCGTCAACCGAGAAGGCAACAGGCAGCGATGCAGTCACCAGCTTTGACTTTGGAGGCAGCGAAGACCAGATGCCTCTGCTCGACGCATCGCACTTTTCGCCATTCGCAGCATCTGCGAAAAAGCCGTTCCTGAAGATGCCCAAGCGGGCCGAGGCTGAGGAGGGTGCAGACACCGCCGCCGAGCGTCCTGCCTTTCGTGCGCCAGGCGACGCGGCCACGCTGCCGGAGCTGATTCGTTTCCTGATCGACCGCACGGGATACATCAAAGCGCTGGAACTGGAAGGCTCGCCGGAGGCCTTCAGTCGCATTGAGAACCTGAAGGAACTGGCCAACGCCGCGCACGACGCCGAAAGCCGCGGCGAAACGCTGGCAGAGTTTCTGGATCACGCAGCGCTCGCGTCGGACACCGACCAGTTTGACCCGGATGCGCGCGTGACGCTGATGACGCTGCACGCGGCCAAGGGACTGGAGTTCCCGCTGGTCTTTCTCGCCGGACTTGAAGAAGGACTCTTCCCGCACTCGCGCACGCTCAACAATCCTGAGGAACTCGAAGAGGAACGCCGCCTCTGCTATGTGGGCATGACGCGGGCAATGAACACGCTGGTCCTGACGCGCGCGCACTATCGCCGCCGCTATGGCAACGATGCGCCGGAGATGAGCATTCCTTCGCGCTTTCTGGAAGAAGTGCCGGGCCAGCTCATTGAAAACCTCGGCAGCCGCGCTGCAGCATGGTCAACGAATGCTTACGGTTCTGGTGCGGGCCAGCGAACGGTCAACGAGTACGCAGACCGCCACTACAATTACGAGGACGAGAGCCAGGAAGCGCCGCGCTTCGGCGCGAAGACCGGCACCAGCCGCACGGGCTATGCGGCGCGGAGAGATACCTCCAAGCCGTTTGTCGCTCCGTGGATGAAGGGCGGCAGTAAAGCGCAGGCCGCTGACAGCGCATCCGCACGAAAGGCGGAGTCTGCCGCGGAGACGCCCAGCTCCATCGACAACATCGCACGCTTCTTCGGCGGCAAAGGCGCAGGCGCGGGCCCCATGGCGAGCGGGAAACCCGGCGTTCAGGCGAGACCTGCGATGGATTTGCCTGCCTCCACGGGCGAGACTGGGCTGAAGAAGGGCCAGCGCGTGCGGCACGCCAAATACGGCGAAGGCACGATTCTCATCCGCGAGGGCGAAGGCGACGAGGCCAAGCTGACGGTGATGTTCAACCGTCACGGCATGAAAAAGCTGATGGAGAAGTTCGCCAATCTGCAGAAGATTTAACTGTGCCGCGGCGCAGCCCGGCTTTCATCGCGGCGCACAGCCTGATACCATAGAGGTCGCGTCCTTGTGATGGACGGACAGATTGCAGCGATTGTTTGAAAGAGGTTCAGCGTGGCAAATACCACCAAGATTGAAGACAAGCAGGAACGAAAGAAGCTGAAGCGCGCCGCCCGCAAGAAGGCCGCTCCCAAGGCCAAGCGGACGACGCCGCGCGGCTCCAACAAGAAGAAGGTGAAGAAACTGGCCCGCGGTCAGTCCAAGCGCTAGGCTGGGTGCCAGACCAGCAGAACCTGAGGGTCAGCCCACACGGGCTGGCCCTTTTGCTTGCCTGTAGAACCGAGCCCGGCCAGCCCGATTCGCGCGGCGTACTGCATCTTTGCCCCCAGGGACTTCCATAGTTCAATCCTGACTTTGTACACTGCGACGAAGGCGCACATTCTTAAAGAGCCTACTCAGCACTTCGCAGCAACAGGAGACCCGACCTGCCCAGCCAACTGTTTGCGTGCAAATCTATCGACAAGCTGATTCGCGAATCGGAGGACCCCGAGCATTCCCTGAAAAAGTCGCTCGGGCCGTGGTCGCTCACGGCGCTCGGCATCGGCGCGGTTATCGGGTCGGGCATCTTCACCGTAATCGGCACGGCGATGGCAGGCCAGCAGTTTGACTCGCCCGAGATCAGCAACACACCGCTGCTGCACTACCTGCTGACGCACACGGCCATGGCGGGCCGACCCGGCGCGGGTCCGGCATTGGCGCTCTCTCTCGTGCTGGTCGCGATTGTCTGCGTCTTCACGGGTCTCTGCTATGCGGAGCTTGCCTCGATGATTCCCATCGCAGGCTCTGCCTACACCTACACCTACGCCACGCTCGGCGAACTGGTCGCGTGGATCATCGGCTGGGATCTCATCCTCGAGTATGCCTTCAGCAACATGAGCGTGAGCGTGGGCTTTGCAGCCCACACGGTGGACCTGCTCGACTGGTTTGGGCTGCACTTCCCGCTCAAATGGATCTCGCCTGCGTATCTACCCACGGGGCTGCAGGACTTTGCCGGGCACGATCTCTATCCGCCCGGTTGGCACTACGGCTTCAACGTGCCGGCCTTCCTCATCGTGATGATTCTCACGGTGATTTTGGTGCGCGGCATCCGCGAGTCGGCGCGTACGAACAACATCCTCGTGCTGGTCAAGATCTGCGCGATTCTCGTCTTCATTTTCGCGGCAGCCAGCTTCGTCAAGCCGCACTACTGGCATCCCTTCATGCCCAACGGCTGGACGGGCGTTCTGACTGGCGGTTCCATCATCTTCTTCACTTACATCGGCTTCGATTCGGTCTCGACCGCCGCAGAGGAGTGCCGCAATCCGCAGCGCGATCTACCCTTCGGCATCCTCGCGACGCTCATCGCCTGCACGCTGCTCTATGGCGGCGTGGCGATTGCGCTCAGCGGCATTGTGCCGTGGCGCTCCGTGATGGGCGATGCCGCGCCGGTGGTGAACGCGCTCAAGCGGCTCTCGCTCATGCCCGGCGGAGAGCGCCTGCACTGGGTGCGGCTCTTCGTTCTCATCGGCGCCATGCTGGGCATGGTCTCGTCCATCCTGGTCTTCCAGCTTGGTCAGGCGCGCGTGTGGTTCGCCATGTCGCGCGACCGGCTGCTGCCCACCGTCTTCAGCAACATCCATCCGCGCTTTCGCACGCCGGCGGTGGCCACGTGGGTGGCGGGCTTCGTCGTGGGCATTCCGGCGGGGCTGCTGGACATCGGCACCGTGTCGAACCTGTCGAACATCGGCACGCTTTTCGCGTTTGTGCTGGTTTCGATCGCCGTGCTCATCCTGCGCTATCGCGAGCCGGAGCGGCACCGCGCCTTTCGCGCGCCGTTCGGCCCGCTCTTTCCGGTCCTGAGCATCATCTTTTGCGTGGTGCTGATGATGGGCCTAGAAGTGCTGACATGGATGGCCTTCTTCGCGTGGCTCATTCTGGGTCTGCTGATTTACTTCCTCTACAGCCGCCACCGATCGGAGTTTGCGGGGATGCGGTAGGCGAACCGCGCAGCCATTCGCTACATCTTCACGAGAACGTCAATGTGGCCGTCCCGGCAGGATGAAGTGCTCCGCGCAGCGCGGTTCGTAGTTGTCGCCTGCCATGATGACAGGGCTTTCATACGGCGCAGGCTTGCCGTCGATGAGCCGCTGCGGGTAGAGCGCCCTGGCGCCGCAACTGCAGTAGGCCACCAGTTCCGTCACGTTGCCAGCGTACATGCGCACCAGCCAGGAGAGATCGAGCATCTCGCCGAAAGGCAGGCCGCGGAAGTCGAGTTCCAAGCCCGATACCATCACGTCGTGGCCGGATTCGAGCAGCCGCTTCGTGAAGAGAAAGAGGTCGCTGACAAACTGGCCCTCATCGAGCGCGATGCACTCCACACTTTTGCCAATCTTCTGCTCGCGGGCCTTTAGGATTGGCAGGACAGACCACGGGTCCGCGGCGGGAAATTCGACCGCCTCCATCTTGCCGCAGCCGTTCTGGTTGCGGCTCTCCACCAGGCCCGCCGCGGCCTTGGTGTCGGCGCTGGGCTTCAGCAGCAACACGTCCTGGTGCGCATACTGGCGGCGAATCTCGATGCGGCGCAACAGCTCCGCCGTCTTGTTGCTGCGCATCGGACCCACAATGAGTTCCAACTTGCCGGGCACGGGTGTCTCCATCGTCTCTGGTTCTTATTGTCGCCGGTGGGCAGGTACCGCGCGGACGAAAGCACGCATCCTGCTGTGGATAAATGGGCATAAATCCCTTCTGCGGAGGCATGGCAAGGTACGCCGCATGTGCGACTTGCGTTTCTCTTCCATTTCGATGCGGGCAGCAATTGTGATGCAGTTCACGAACAACGGTGCGCCTGTGACTTGCATTCTGCCCGGATCGCGTCACAATGTAAGGCATGGGAGGTGGAACCATGAAGCCCTTCCTGCAACTGAACCTGCACGAGGAACGTGAGAAGGCCGAAGCGGCCAGTCCGCCGAAGCCGGTGAGCGAAGAGCAACCATCCGCGGAGGAAGATGAGCGCATGAAGCGGATTGCTGCCAAGGCCGCGCACAAAGCCGCGACGGAATATCGCCACGGCGGATCGGGGCTCTTCTCAAAATAGGCGCCTGCGCCTTCCATGTGCGTCTTTTCGCTGCAGACGAATCATGCGGTTTGCTATGCCTAGCCGAGCCGTCTAAGAGGATGGCGTTTGTGCATCTTGGCGGAACCCTGCGGTCGAACACTACACTTGAAGTGTGAGCGAAATCCGCGACTTCATCCGCAAGCTGCCTAAAGCCGAACTCCATCTACATCTCGAAGGCACGGTGCTGCCAGCGACCCTTGTCGAGCTGAGCCAGCGGCATGACAAGATACCCCTGACACTAGCAGAGGCCGAGGCGCTCTACCACTTCACGGACTTTAGTGGTTTCATGCTGGCCTTCAAGGCGGTGACAGGTCAGCTTGTGCATCCTGAGGACTACGAGCTGGCAGCCTGGCGCATGATGGAACAGCTTGCCGCCCAGGGCGTTGTCCACGCCGAGGTCTACATCTCCGTAGGCGTTATCTACCTCTGGCGCAATCATGATCCGCACGTCTTTGAGCCCATCTTTGCCGGCCTGGAGCGGGCGCGGATGCGCGGCGAGCGCGAGTTGGGCGTGACGGTCTACTGGATCTTCGACGCCGTGCGCCACTTCAGCGTCGAGGAAGCGGCCCGCGTCTTTCGCAAGGCGGCAGAGATGCGAGTCACGCATCCCTCAATCATCGGCATCGGCCTCGGCGGCGATGAGCGGCGAACCGCCTCGGAGCCATTCCGGCACCTCTACGCGGAGGCGCGCGAGGCTGGGTTGCGGCTGACCAATCACGCAGGCGAGACGACCGGCCCGGAGGCAATCTGGGAGGCGCTTGCGATTGGCTCGGAGCGCCTGGGGCATGTGGTCTCGGCGGGCGACGATCCGGCTCTGCTTGAAGAGCTTCATTCCCGCGCGATTGGCCTGGAATTAAACCCCACATCGAACCTGCGCACCGGAGTTTGTTCGTCGATCGCTGCGCATCCTCTGCGGCGCTACTTTGATGCAGGCCTGATGGTCACGCTCAACTCCGACGATCCGGCGTTCTTCGGCTCCGATGTCGCCAACGAATACTGGCTGGCACACACCGAACAGGGATTTGCGCGCGAAGAGCTGCGCAGCCTCGCGGCGAACTCAATCCGGGCGAGTTTTCTTCCCGAAACAGAAAAGTCTCGATGGTTACAGAACGTTGAATCGGTTTAGTCAACAAAAGTTGTAGAACCACGAATCGATTGCGCTTCAGTCTAAGCAGGTATCCGCTAGAATGAAAAGGTGGAGGATGTGTCACACATGTCGATGGAACCAGAGATGCTCAACCGCTGTGGGGAAGATAGCTCAAGCTCGGCCCTGCGCGTGATTGGCTGGTTTTCGGTCGGCATGGCCGTGGCCGCGCTTGGGATTGTCGTTGGCCGCGAACTGCGCAGCCGCTACAAATTCAACCAGCGCACGCCCTATGACTTTTATTCCAGCGCCGGCGAGAAGCCGATGAGCGAATTCGGGATGGGCATCTAAGCGCCCGCTGATTCACCCTTTCGAAACAGCAGAAGGCCCGCCTTGATGAGGCGGGCCTTCTTGCGTCTGCACTGATTCTGCCAACTCCGTATACATGCGCGAGTTGGCAGATTTGCTCAAGAGTGAGTTGCCTTGAGCGGCCATCTGGAACCGCTCAAGGCAACGATGCGTTCCATCAGAACTGATAGCTGACGGTGCCAAAGATGGCGCGGGGGGCGCCGGGGTAGGCGTTGATATAGCCGCTGGGAACGGCGTTCTGGTTCGGGAAGAGAGGTGCGAAGTAGCCGCCGCTGGAGATGTACTCGTTCTGGTTGTACATCGAGTTTGCCAGGTTGAGCACGTCGAGCTTCAAGTTGAAAGACTGCTTCTCGAAGCTAATCGGAGCAACAAGGGACATGTTCGTCACCATGTATGCGGGTTCGCTCTGGCGGTCCGGCCCGCCGGTGTTGTTGTTCCACAGGTGCTGGGAACCGGTGCCTTCGACCCAGAAGCGCGGCTCGAGCAGTTCGCGGTTCCTGTACTTCAGCCCATAGTAGATGCCAGTGTTCAGCGTGTAAGCCGGCACATAGGAGACGGGCAAATTGTTGTAGAACTGGCACGAGGAGGGATTTGCCGCGCACCCCGCG
>JAJXWA010000071.1 GCA_021781795.1 Acidobacteriota bacterium | reverse complement strand
CGGGTTCAGCCAGGCCTCAAAGGCCGTTTTGCGGGCAGGCCATTCGTGGTCGAGCATGGAATACCAGGCCGTGTCCCGATTGCTGCCCTTGACCACCATGTGCTGGCGGAAGATGCCCTCAAAAGTGAAACCGAGGCGCAGTGCGGCGCGGCGTGAAGGCTCGTTCAGCGCATTGCACTTCCATTCATAGCGCCGGTAGCCGAGATCCTCAAAGACGTGCCTCGCCATCAGGTATATGGCCTCGGTCGCAGCGGTCGTTCGCTGCAGTGCGGGACCAAGCAGGATATTGCCTACTTCGATGACTCCGTGCTCTGGCTCCATTCGCATATAGCTGGCCCAGCCCGCGGTTCTGCCGGTGGCAGCTGGCACGATTGCGAAAAAGACAGAGTCCGCGCTTGCCTGCTTTTGGGCCACGGCCTCTCGCAAGGCCTCCTGCGTCGCATAAGGGCCATCGAAGAGCCACGCCCAAAGCTCGTCATGCCCGCGCACTGCGTGCCAGAGGTCGCGGGTATGCTGAACCGCGTCCAGCGGTTCCAGCGCGACGGTACGGCCCTGCAGGCGGATCGGGCTGGGGCGTGAAACAGGCTTCCAATGCGGCAGGCTGGGCTGGACGGCAGACATGGAGACAGCGTACCAGCAGGTGTCGCGCTCAAGTCCGTGCGGGCAGGGGAATCGCGGACCGGTTGTCCACAATCTGCACAGGACGGCGGCCATTTTGCACCGGTTCTGCGCCTTGTCCCTCAAGAAAATGCGGTCTAGGCTTGAGTCTGCAAGGGGTATTGGCCACGAAGCCCGCATCTGCACTGGATTTGGGGCATACCGATCGCAGGAATGCGCGCCCAGCCCGCCGTTTTGCGCTTTCCACAAGCAAATCCAGCCATTTAGGTCGCGGTTGCCCGAAATGCAAACAAAATACTAGATATTGTGGTTTCCAGTTGACAGACACTATAGACGGCGCTATTTTTTCATCTGCGGCTGTAAACGGACTGTCATACATCCTCCCGGAAAGGCGCTGCGCCCTCCCGAAGAGCTACGGTTCAACCCGGTTGATTTTCACCCCGTTTTCTGCGCGCCTGATCCAACGTCTGCTGCTGGAATCCAGTCTATGGAAGTACTGGAAACGAGGGCAGTTCATCCATTGCTTTTGCTGACACTGAGAGGATTTCCTATGAACGAGGCCCATCTTCAAACTGGCATCATCGCCCAACAGGCCGCCTACGGACTGGGCGGGCTGGAATTTACGCGCCGCTTCTCTCGCGAGGGCGTTTCCCCGTACGAAGAGGTGCAGTGGGAGCTGCGCACGGCGCTGATCACAGACAGCAAAGGCAACATCATCTTTGAGCAGAAGGATGTTGAGACGCCGCTCGACTGGTCGATGACGGCGACCAACATCGTGGCCTCCAAGTACCTGCACGGCCAGCTTGGGACACCGGAGCGCGAGACAGGCGTGCGCCAGTTGGTGGGGCGCGTGGCAGAGACGGTGCGCGACTGGGGTATCCGGAGCGGCTACTTCGCCTCAGCGCACGATGCGGCGGTGTTTCACGATGAGCTGGCGACGATGCTACTGACCCAGCGCGTGGCTTTCAACTCGCCGGTATGGTTCAACGTGGGCTGCGACCGGCTGGAGCCAAAAGCAGAAGGCCAGAGCTGGCACTGGGATGCGGCCACGGGCGGCGTGCGCTTTGAAGGCACCGGCTACCGGAATCCGCAGTGCTCGGCCTGCTTCATCAACTCCGTGGACGATTCCCTCGATTCCATCCTGACTCTCGCCAAGACCGAAGGCATGCTCTTCAAGTGGGGCTCGGGCACGGGCACCAACCTCTCGTCCATTCGCGGCTCAATGGAACTGCTTTCCGGGGGCGGTCAGGCTTCAGGCCCGCTGAGCTTCATGCGCGGCTTCGATGCCTTCGCCGGTGTCATCAAGAGCGGCGGCAAGACGCGCCGCGCCGCCAAGATGGTCATCCTGAATGCGGATCATCCGGACATCATGGAGTTCATCGAGTGCAAGGCCAAGGAAGAGGCGAAGGCCTTCACACTGATCAAGGCGGGTTACGATGGTTCCGGTCCGGACTCCGAGGCCTACTCGTCCATCTTCTTCCAGAATGCGAACAACTCCGTCCGCGTGAGCGACGAGTTCATGTACGCGTACGAGAAGGACGGAGATTTCACAACCTACACGGTGAAGGGGCACGAGCCGGTCAAGACTTACAAGGCGCGCGAGATCATGCGCAAGATCGCCGAGTCGACATGGCTCTGCGGCGACCCTGGCATGCAGTTTGACACCACGATCAACAAGTGGCACACAAGCAAGAACACGGCCCGCATCAATGCGTCGAACCCCTGCTCGGAGTACATGTTCCTCGACAACTCCGCCTGCAATCTGGCCAGCTTCAATCTGCTCAAGTTTGTTACGCCGTCCGGCACATTCGATATCGCCGCGTACCGCCATGCCATTTCCGTGATGATTACGGCGATGGAGATTCTGGTGGACAACTCGGGTTATCCGACCGAGGCGATTGCCAAGAACTCGCATGATTACCGCCCGCTCGGTCTGGGCTATGCCAACCTCGGCGCGCTGCTGATGGCCTTTGGTCTGCCTTACGACTCAACCGCAGGACGCGACCTTGCCGCGGCGCTTACCGCCATCATGACTGGTCAGGCCTATCTGCAGTCAGCGATCCTCGCGGCGCAGTGCCCGCCGCTGGCTTCGGCTACTCCGCTAACGGCCAGTGTGGAGCGGCAGGGCGGTGCCTGTCCCGGCTTCTACGTCAATCGCGAACCGTTCCTCGATGTCATCCGGATGCATCGCGCCGAAGTGAACAAGATTGGCCGTTCACGCGTGAGTGGCGAGCCGTTTGTCGTGCCGCAACTCGAAGCGCTGATCGACGCCAGCCGCGAGTGCTGGGATATGGCGCTGCTTTACGGCGAGCGTCACGGCTACCGCAACTCGCAGACCACGGTGCTCGCGCCCACGGGAACCATCGGCTTCATGATGGATTGCGATACGACCGGCATTGAGCCGGACCTCGCGCTGGTGAAGTACAAGAAGCTGGTCGGCGGCGGCATGATCAAGATCGTGAACAACACCGTGCCGGCTGCGCTCTTCAAGCTCGGCTACAGCGACGAGCAGGTCAACGCTATCGTCAGCTACATCGATGCCACCGGCACCATCGAAGGTGCACCGGGCATCCGCCCTGAGCACCTTGCCGTCTTTGATTGCAGCTTCAAGCCGGCCAAGGGAACGCGCTCTATCCATTACATGGGCCACATCAAGATGATGGCCGCGACGCAGCCGTTTCTCTCAGGCGCCATCTCGAAGACGGTGAACCTGCCGCACGAGGCCACCGTGGAAGATGTTGCCGAGGCCTATGCAGAAAGCTGGCGTCAGGGGATCAAGGCTGTGGCCATCTATCGCGACGGCTCCAAGGGCACGCAGCCGCTGAACACAAGCCTCGACGCCAAGCGCGAATCTTCTGCGCTGGATGCCGTGGGTGCGCGGGTTCTAGAGCAGATCGCAGCTGGCCGCACGGCTGCCGAAGCGGACGTGAAGGCGCTGGAAACCCGGATCGGCGAGAAGCTGGAGGTGACAGCGAAGCAGATGGTGGCCGCGTCTACTGCGTTCCAGCGGGCGCTGGACGAGATTGCAAGGGCCGCGCAGACTCCTGTGCTGACACCGACTGCTGTGGTGGAGGCAGCGCCGATGGTAAGCAAGCCCGTGGAGCAGGACCTGAACGCTCCTCCGCGGGCTGTGCGCCATCGCCTGCAGGAAGAGCGCGCTTCGGTGACCCACAAGTTCTCCATCGCAGGACACGAAGGCTACATCACCGTGGGCCTCTATCCCACCGGACAGCCTGGCGAGATCTTCATTCGCATGGCCAAAGAGGGCTCCACAGTCTCGGGCCTTATGGATGCCTTCGCCACTGCCATCTCGCTTGCGTTGCAGCACGGCGTGCCGCTCAAGGTGCTCTGCGAGAAGTTCGCGCATACACGCTTTGAGCCCTCCGGCTGGACCGGCAACGAGCAGATTGGCTACGCCAAGAGCCTGATGGACTACATCTTCCGCTGGCTCCATCTGCGGTTCCTGACAGGTACGCAGCTCAGCCTCTTCGCGGGACTCGCTCCGCAGACTCCGCAGCTTCCGGCCGCACCGTCCATGCTCTCTGAGTCAGAACTCGCCGAGCAGACGCCGCTGCCGCAGAGCCAGCTCGCGCGGCTTGCAGAAGAGGTGGCGCGCAAGCTGAATCAGGTGAGCGGGCAGACTGCTGCTCCAGGAATGGGCGGCACAACACCACCTGCAGGCGGTATCGCACCGGAGATTCAGGCTGCGAGTTCGCCGGCCATCGCAGATAGCCACGGGCCTGCGCTACAGGATCGGGGAATCTACCACGCATCCGACGCGATGCGCGATATGTACGAGATGGGCGATGCGCCGAGCTGCTCCACCTGCGGCGCCATCATGGTCCGCAACGGAAGCTGCTACCGCTGCATGAGTTGCGGATCCACGTCGGGGTGCAGTTAGATCCTGTTCCTGCAGATCGCATGATCCTGTCTTTTGTTCGGCCGCCGAAGCTCTCGGCGGCCGTTTCCTTGCGCGCGGTCGCTACGGCGTGCTGCGGTATTGCCACAGGTCCAGCATCTGGTGGCAGAGGTCCGCACCCGTGGATCGGGGAGACTGATCGTTGCCAATGCCACGTGAAAATGGACAAAGCTGCGCGCGGCCCACTATAAAAGAAGAGGGACAGCCCCGCCAGATGCGGAGAGGTGGCAGAGCCCGGTTGAATGCACCTGACTCGAAATCAGGCATAGTCGTAAGGCTATCGGGGGTTCGAATCCCTCCCTCTCCGCCATAAATGCTTAGAAGGTCTTCGGTATTGTTCGATTCGTGGGCTGAAATACAGAAAATTCAATCATTTATGGATTCTCCAGAGCGTTTTGGACGTTCCATATTTTCCGCCATGGCGCGAGTTTGAGCAGTCTTGTATTACCTAGAGCCACGCGTATTACCAAGCCAAAGGTCCTTCGCTTTCTGTCGCAATTGTCCAGTTGATAGGAGCGGTAACCCTTGTGATGGATGACAAGCACTCATAGCTTCGGTCATAACATCGCCACGACTAAACAGATGACGCAAGCGGTCGCAGCGATTTCAGAAATGCTTCACCTTATAAACTCTATGCACACAGCGCGTTGTATCTGAGGAACTGAACCTGCTGTGAGCGTTCTTAATCTCCACCCTTCGTGAAGCCAATCTTGCGTATCATCGAGGCGACTTCAGGATTCGCCATGAAGGATTTCCAGACCAGGCCGGTGCGATCGTTTTCAATCATCACAGCCATAGGCGCCTGGTTGAGGCCCATGGTGATTCCCGAGTACCAGTTGCGCTGCAAGTTGAAGGCATCCCGGAAGCCGTAGATATCCCAGACCTGCGCTCCAAGATCGCGATAGAAGTGACGAATTGCCGCCATTGACAGCTCCGGTGTGTAAGGCATCGCACTGACGGCGCCTGTCGGGGCCAGAGTTCCATCGTCCAGTTGAGCCGTCGGTTCGTAGGGAACATATCCATCCGGCCCGTCAACTGCGGTCAGGCCCCAGTCGTTCTCGCCATATCCCTTCCAATGGTTCGGATTTTGCACGCAGTATGCGTGGTTAATTTGCGCCTGAGCACGGCTGTCTTCGAAGTAGTTGGTGTATTTGTCTCGAAGCCCGTGGGGATCGAAGCCCATGAACGAATAATCGGTGAAGAACAGAGGTCCGCCTGTGCCACCGCCTACATCGAGTTTGATCCCGAAGTACGACCGTCCATTTGCATACTGAGCGTGAATGCCTTCTCCTGCGAAGCCCGTATAGAAATCGCTGCCCGGAATTCCATGTGTGGGCGAGGCGACTGCTTCCAGATAGGTAATCATCACCTCGTTCCATCCAGTCAGGCGATTCGCGATGTAGAACGAGTACTCAGGCGACCAATGCCAATACAGTGCGTCATGGGAAGGCATGGAACTGAACCAGTTCCATGCGACGCCCTCCCACAGGCGGGAGATTCTCTGGTACAACTCCTGTCCCTCTGCGCCATCGCTTTTGAAGTATTGACGCGCGGTGAGCAGCCCTTCCATCAAAAATGAAGTCTCTACAAGATCGGCCCCATTGTCGTACATATCGAAGACGGGAAGGCGCCGCCCGGTGCTTCCGCTGAGAAAGTGCGGCCATGCTCCGTGGTAGCGATCAGCATGCTCGAGGAACTGGGTCACGCACAGCAGTCGATCCATGGCTTGTGCGTGGGAAATAAAACCACGGTCGGCGCCGACAATGAGGGCCATGATTCCAAAGCCGCTCGCGCCGAGCGCAACAATATCGTCATCCCCAGGTGTATTCTCGCGCGTCATGCCGGAGTGCGGCTCGGCCGCCTC
>JAJXWA010000070.1 GCA_021781795.1 Acidobacteriota bacterium | reverse complement strand
GTGAGATTTTCGCCTTTAGCATCAATGAATTGAAGGGCAAAGTGGCCGGGAACGGGTGCGGAGCCGCTGTGCGAGCGCGGAACCATATATGATTGCGTCAGCTTTCCGGTGGGTGAAAAAGGAATGCAATTCGAAGCGGGACGATGATGTCGAGCGAGCACAAAGATTACAGCATTGTCATTCCGGCCTACAACGAGAGCGGGCGGATTCCGGCGACGCTGGAGGCAGTGGTGCGGTGTATTCGCGCGCATGGTTGGGCTGCGGAAGTGCTGGTAGTCAACGACGGCTCGCGGGATAGCACGGCAGAGGTCGTTCGGCGATTTGCGGAGCAAGCCGCGGAGGTGCGGCTGCTGGAGAACCCGGGCAACCGGGGCAAGGGCTACAGCGTGCGCCACGGCATGATGGAAGCGCAGGGTGACGTGGTGATGTTCACCGACTCTGACCTTTCCGCGCCGATTGAAGAGGCGGAGCGGCTGTTTGCGGCGATTGAAAAAGGCGCGGACATCGCGATTGGCTCGCGCTGGCTGGAGAGCGGACGGCAGACGCACCGGCAGCCGCTGTACCGTCAGTTCTTCGGGCGCTGCTTCAACCTGGTGACGCGGATGGTGATGAACCTGCCGTTTGCGGATACGCAGTGCGGCTTCAAGGCGTTTACGCGTGCGGCGGCGCAGACGGTCTTTTCGCTGCAGACGATTGAGCGGTGGGGCTTCGACCCGGAGATTCTGTTTATCGCGATCAAGCGGGGTCTCAAAGTGGTGGAAGTGCCGGTGAGCTGGGCGCACGACGAGCGGACGCGGATGAGCTATCTGAAAGACGGCATGAAGATGCTGGAGGAGCTGATGGTGATTCGCTGGAATGCGCTGCTGGGGCGCTACAGCAAGCGTGCGGAAGCACGGCTGCGGGAGCGCGTTTCGCGTTAGACATTCCTCTACCTGTTGTGATCACTCAGACAAACGACGTGTGAACTGAGAACGCATCCTGGCGTGCGGGTGCGCTACACTGGCTCCTTCTGCCAGAGAGGTTGCGAGAGGGATGACGTTGTTGCGGAGAAATCTGCTGCAGGGCTGTGCATGGGGAGCTGCCGTTGTCGTCGCCGGGTCTTTTATCCAAGCGGCTTTTGCTGCAGGAACTGGGCAGAGCGGGAACGATGTGGCGCGTGCGAGTGTGGATGGGAGCCGCTTGCGCCTGACAAACGGAACCATGCAAGTGGACGCCCGGATCGATGGGGAGCATCTGACGGGGCTTGCGGTCACGGAGCACCTGCACGGCGCGACGATCCAACTTCCGACGCCGTTCAGCATTGTGTTGCAGGATGGCAGACTGTGGGACGCGGGGACCATGCGGGTCGCTGGCGCAGTAAGCCGCAAAGAGCGGGTGGCGGATGTGACGGCCTCGCGGGCGGCGGCGCATGTGCACGGCGAAGAGATCGATGTACCGCTGGAGAGCACGGATCACGCACTGCGGGCGGAGTGGTCGCTGGTCTTGCGCGATGGCGCGAACACCGTGCGCGAGCGGCTGACGCTGACGGCGGTCGGCAAGGATGCGGCGATCCGCAGTGTGAAGCTGCAGGACGCGGAACTGCCGGGCGCGCAAGTGAGCGGCATCGTGGCCGGTTCGCCGATTGTGGCGGGCAACTGGTTTCTGGGTGTGGAGAATCCGCTGTCGAAGAGCCGCGTGAGGCAGGGGCGGGCGACGGCATGGGTGGATCGCGAGCTGCCGCTGCGTGCCGGGCAGCAGGTGAGCTACTCTGCCGTGATTGGCGTGGCGCGCGACGGGCAGATGCGGCGGGATTTTCTGGCGTATCTGGAGCGCGAACGGGCGCATCCGTACCGGACCTTTCTCCACTACAACTCGTGGCTGGACCTGGGCCTGTTTACGCCTTACAACGAGGGCGAGGCGCTGGATCGCGTGCATGCGTTTGACCGCGAGTTGGTGGAGAAGCGCGGCGTGAAGATGGAGTCGTTCCTGTTTGACGATGGGTGGGACGATCATCATTCGCTGTGGCAGTTCAACAGCGGATTCCCGCATGGATTCACGGCGGTGCACAAGGCGGCGGAGCAGGCGGGCGCGGAGCCGGGCGTGTGGATGTCGCCGTGGGGCGGGTATGCCACGCCGAAGCAGGAGCGGATTGCATTCGGCAAGTCGCAGGGCTATGAGGTTGTGGCCGGCGGGTATGCGCTCTCGGGGCCGCGCTACTACGATGCGTTTCGCGATGTGTGCCTGAAGATGATGCGCGACTATGGCGTGAACCAGTTCAAGTTTGACGGAACGGGGAATGTGAACTCGGTGTTTCCGGGGAGCCGGTTCGACAGCGACTTTGCGGCGATGATGCATTTGATCGGCGAGCTGCGCGCGACGAAGCCGGACATCTACATCAATCTGACGACGGGCACGTGGCCTTCGCCGTTCTGGGTGCTGTATGCGGATTCGATCTGGCGCGGCGGCGACGATAGCTCGACGGAGGGCGTGGGGACGTATCGCGAGCGCTGGATCACCTATCGCGACGCAGACACGTACCGGCGTGTGGTGCAGGGCGGGCCGCTGTATCCGCTGAATTCGCTGATGCTGCACGGCATCATTTATGCGCGCTTCCAGAAAGGACTGGACAGCGATCCGGGGAATGATTTTCGCAACGAGGTGCGGTCGTATTTCGGCACGGGAACGCAGTTGCAGGAGCTGTACATCACGCCGTCGCTGCTGACGCAGGCGAACTGGGACGATCTGGCGGAGGCTGCGAACTGGGCGCGCGCGAACGCGGATGTGTTGAAGGATACGCATTGGGTGGGCGGCGATCCGGAATGGCTGGAGGTGTATGGGTGGGCGTCGTGGACGCCGCGCAAGGGGATTCTGGTGCTGCGGAATCCGAGCGACAAGCCGCAGAGCATTACGCTTCGGCTGGCGGATGCCTTCGAGCTGCCGCAGGATGCCGCGCGAGAGTATGTGGCGCGCAGCCCGTGGAAGGAAGATGCGAGAAAGGAAACGGTGCGGATGAGCGCGACGGAGAAGCATACATTCACGCTGGCTCCATTTGAGGTGCGAACGCTGGAGATGACGCCTGTGCAGAGCGAAGGAGCGGCGCGATGAACGAGCCCGCGTTGCTGGTGCTGGCGGCCGGGATGGGCTCGCGCTACGGCGGACTGAAGCAGATGGATGCGGTGGGGCCCGGCGGCGAAGCGATTGTGGACTACTCCATCTACGATGCGCTGCGGGCGGGCTTTCGGCGCGTGGTGTTTGTGGTGCGCAGGGAGATCGAGGCGGAGTTCCGGCAGAAGGTTGGCGCGCGTTTCGAGCATGTGGTGGATGTCAGCTACGTGCTGCAGGAGATGGAGCAACTGCCGGAGGGATTTCATGTGCCCGCGGGGCGCACGAAGCCGTGGGGCACGACGCATGCGGTGCTGGCAGCAGCGGGGACGATCGATGGGCCGTTTGCGGTCATCAATGCAGATGACTTCTACGGCGCGGAGAGCTATCGGCTGCTCGCGGAGCATCTGCGCAACGCAACGAAGGAACATGCGCTGGTGGGGTACGTGCTGCGGCGGACGCTGTCAGAGTATGGCGCGGTGGCGCGCGGCGTGTGCAAGGTGGATGCTGCGGGGCAGCTGCGCGGCGTCACGGAAATGACGCAGATTGAGCGCGTGGGCGCGCACATCCGGAACACGGCGGCGGATGGCACGGTGACGGAGCTGACCGGCGAGGAACTGGTGTCGATGAACCTGTGGGGTTTGCGCGCGGAGATCTTTCCGCTGCTGCGGGAGAGGCTCACTGCGTTTCTTCGGGAGCACGGCGCCGAGTTGAAATCGGAGTGCTACCTGCCGGCGACGGTGAATGACTTGATTGGTGCAGGCAAAGCGGCGGTGCGCGTACTGCCGACGCCGGAGGCGTGGTTTGGCGTGACGTATCAGGAAGACAAGCCCGAGGTGGTGGCGAGCGTGCGGCGGCTGATTGAGGCGGGGCACTATCCGGAGCGGCTGTGGGGATGATAGAGGCTGCGCGGATTCGAGCGGTTGCGCGTGAGTTTGCTTTTTCCGGGGAGTTTGCGGGCGCGGCGCGCTGGGGCAGCGGGCATATTCAGGAGTCGTATTGCGTGGAGTGCGGCGAAGGTGCGGCGCGGCGGCGGTATCTGCTGCAGCGCATGAACCGCGCCGTGTTTCATGATGTGCCGGTGCTGATGGAGAACATCCGGCGCGTGACGGAGCACATTGCCGAGCGCGTGCAGGGGCATGCGGATGCGGAGCGGCGCGTGCTGCGGCTGGTGAGGACGCGCGACGGACGGCTGTGGCATGAGGAACCGGAAGGTGCGTGCTGGCGCGCGTATCGCATGATGGAGCGAGCGCGAAGCTTTGAGACGGTGACTTCGCCGGAGCAGGCGATGGAAGCGGCACGGGCGTTTGGGGAGTTCCAGGCGCATCTGGCGGACCTGCCACCGCCGCGGCTGGCGGAGACGATTCCCGACTTTCACAATACCCCGAAGCGACTGGCGGCGCTGGAAGAGGCGATTCGCGCGGATGCGGCGGGCCGCGCGGCGAGCGCGCAGGCGGAGATTGCTTTTGCGCTTTCGCGGCGCGGGCTTGCGGGCGCGCTGGTGACGGCGGGACTGCCGGAGCGCATTGTGCACAACGACACGAAGCTGAACAACGTGCTGTTCGATGAAGCGAGCGGGCGGGCGCTGTGCGTGATTGACCTGGACACAGTGATGCCGGGACTGGCGCCGTGCGATTTTGGGGATATGGTGCGCACGGCGACGTGCGGCGCAGCCGAGGATGAGCGCGACCTGACGAAGGTGGCGATGCAACTGACGCTGTTTGAGGCGCTGCTGCGTGGGTATGTGAGTGCGGCGGGCGGATTTCTGACGCGCGCCGAGAGATCGCTGCTGGCGGTGGCTGGGCTGGTCATTACCTACGAGCAGGGGATTCGGTTTCTGACAGATGATTTAGCCGGAGATCGCTACTACCGGGTGCATCGCGAGAGGCATAACCTGGACCGCTGCCGAACGCAGTTTGCGCTGTTGGCCTCGATGGAGCGGCAGGAGGCTGCGATGGAGCGGCTCGTGCGGACGATCCGCGACTGAGCGGCGCGCGACTGCAGCCCTTTAGAATAACGGTGCGTTGTTCTGGAGGATTGGGTTGCCCGTGAGCCGCCGCCTTTCTTATCGGACTTTTGCGTTCCCTTTTGTGATTGTTGCGTGCTTCCTGTCCGCCTGCGTGCTGGATGCGCAACAGATGCTGATGCCTGATCTGCACTGGCGGCTGGTGGGGCCATTTCGCGGCGGTCGGACGCGCGCGGCATGCGGCGTGGCGAGCGAGCCGAATGTGTTCTACGTGGGCCAGGTGGACGGCGGCGTGTGGAAGAGCACGGACTACGGGCGGACGTGGAAACCAATTTTTGATAACGAGCCGACGCAGTCGATTGGCGCGATTGCAGTAGCGCCGTCGGACCCGAACGTGGTGTACGTGGCGAGCGGCGAGGGACTGCACCGGCCGGATTTGTCCGTGGGTGACGGGATTTATCGCTCGAAGGACGAGGGCAAGACGTGGGAGCACCTGGGCTTGCGGGAAGGTGAGCAGATTCCGGCGCTGGCCGTGGACCCGCACGATGCGAACCGGCTGTTCGCTGCGGTGCTGGGGCATCCCTATGGGCCGAATCAGGAGCGCGGGATTTATCGCTCGACCGATGGTGGCCAGACATGGAAGCAGGTCCTCTTCAAGGATGCGAACACGGGCGGCTCGGATGTGGTCATCGATCCTGCGCATCCGAATGTCGTGTACGCGTCGCTGTGGGAGTCGCGACTGGGTCCGTGGGAGGACGGCAATGAGTACAGCGGCACGCATGGTGGCCTGTTCAAGTCGACCGATGGCGGCGACACATGGCATGCGCTGACGCAGGGACTGCCGGCAGACCTGGTGCAGATCAACGTGGCGATTGCGGCGAGCCAATCGAGCCGGCTGTATGCCACGGTTTCGACGACGCGCGAGGGCGGCTACGAAAGTGGCGACGGTTTGGGTGTGTATCGGTCGGATGATGCGGGCGAGAGCTGGTATCGCGCGACGGAGGATGCGCGGCCGGCGATGAAGATTGGCGGCGGTGATCTGCCTATGCCCGCGGTGGACCCGAAGAATCCCGATGTGGTGTACAGCGCGAGCATCGTGACGGTGCGTTCGACCGACGGCGGCAAAACATGGAGCAGCCTGCGCGGCGCGCCGGGCGGAGACGATTATCAGAACCTGTGGATCAACCCGGTTGACCCGCGGATCATTCTGCTGGTGAGCGACCAGGGCGCGCTCGTTTCGGTGAATAGCGGGCAGACGTGGAGCTCGTGGTACAACCAGCCGACGGCGCAACTCTATCACGTAGCGGTGACGAACACGTTCCCTTACCAGATTTGCGCGGGGCAGCAGGAGAGTGGTTCGGTGTGCATTGCGAGCCGCGGGAACGATGGCGAGATCACGATGCGCGAGTGGCACCCGGTGGGGA
>JAJXWA010000069.1 GCA_021781795.1 Acidobacteriota bacterium | reverse complement strand
CTCAATCCCGGAAAGGCAGCCCCGGCGTCATGCTCTGCGACGGCATCGAACCTGCATGCCGCTTGCTCTCTTTCGCAATGTACATCGCCGTGTCCGCGGCTTTTAGCAGCATTTCCGGCGTGGCCCCGTCGATGGGATACAGTGCGATGCCCATGCTCGCCGATCCGCGCAGCAGATAGTTCTCCACTTCAAACGGCGCATCAAAGCAGTGCTCCAGGCGCTGGCAAATCTCTTCCACATCGGCCTGGCTGCGCACCACCGGCACCAGCGCCGCAAATTCGTCGCCGCCAAGCCGCGCCAGCATGTCGCCTGTGCGCAGTTGTCGCCGCATCCGCGCCGCCACCTCCTGCAGATAGAGGTCGCCCACGTGGTGACCATACAAATCGTTCACTTGTTTGAACTCATCAAGGTCAAGATAGATGAGGCCCAGCACCGTAGACCGCTCGCGCGCCTTCTCAATTTGCTCATCCAGATACTTCTCCAGAGAGAAGCGGTTATACACATCGGTCAGCAGGTCGAACTCCGAGCGATACACAAGGTCCGAGTACAGCTTGCGTGTTTCCATCGCCAGCGAGGCTAACCTCACTCCCTGCGCCAGCGCGGCCGACTCTTCCTGCGCATTCGCGGGCTTGCCGCTCAGCGCCGCATGCAGAACCCCGAGTGACCCGCCCGCAGGCGACGTGATCTCCTTGCCGATGACGCGGAGTCCGCTCCGTTGTGCTGGAGTCTTCCCATAGCGGGTTCCGTCGGTCAACTCACACCAGCACGAGGCTCCGCGCAACAGAAACGTCACCATCTCCATGATGTGGTCGAGAATCTCGCCCAGCGGCCGCGAGCTATTGATGTCCTCCAGAATCCGGCTGCGCCACTGCTCCAGTTGCACCAGCCGCCTTTCCTGCGCTGCCTCCGCTTCGATCCGAGCCGTAATGGCCGCAGTCTGCTGGCGCACCTTCCTGCGCAGCGTCCATCCCCAGATGAAAACCACCAGCACAATCACCGCAAGCAGCGCCACAATCCGGAGCAGGTTGTGCGCTGTCGGCCACGGCGCCTTCGACACAACCACCAGATCGTCTGAGGTGCGCAGCAAAATGTTGAACGACGCCTTCGTGTCATACGAGTTCGAGCCCGTTATGAAGCACACGCCCGTCACTCGCACCTTCGAACCCGTCTGCAGCACCTTCATAGAGGCCAGCGGCACATAGCGTGAAGCCTCCGCTGGCGGATGCCTGTAGATCGCAGAGAAGAGATTCCCGTCGGTCGCTAGAACATACTCATCCTGCGTGGCGCCGCGCACCTGTGCCACCAGTTCGCCCTCGATCGAGACCAGGTCAAACAGATTACGGCTGCTCGCCAGCGAGTCCCACGTGCTCGGCAGCGGCTGCACCGCCTGCTGTACGCCAAGATCCCGCACCTGCGCTCCGGTCAGCGCCAGAAAGCCGTCATGCACGTCCGGAAATCCCGTCGCGTCGGCCGCGTCGCCAACATGCAGCGGAGCCATCGTCGATGTCATGATCCACAGGCTCTTCAGCCCGTCCTGCAGCACCACCATCGAGCCCGGCTGGTAGTACGTAATCGTTCCGTGTACGCGGATGCGGTCGCTCAGGTTGCTGACGTGATACGACAACAGAATCTTGTCCATCGGCGTAACCGGCAGCAGCCATGGATCGACAGCCGCGTAGCGCAGTACCTGCACATCCGACATCGTCGTCGCATGCAGCACGATCCCCGTCTGCTGCATCTTGCCGTCAAATCGCCGGGAGACCACCCCGGTCACCGCGACCTGAGCATCCAGGAGGCTGTTCGTCAGGTCTGGATTATCCACATCCACCGTGACGCCTATCTCCCCGCCTTCAAGGTGCAGCTCGAGGAGCGTGCTCCGCACGCCCGCGCTTTCGATGGTCTCGGCATCGCGCACCACGCCAAACACTCTCACCAGCCGCGCATCCAGATTGGTCCGCAGCAGTTGGTCAAACGATGCCTCCAGCGCAGGCGGAAGCAGCTCCTGGCCCACGACCGTCACGCTGTCAGCCATCACGCTCGGGCGAAACCCCCCCTGCGTTTTTCCCTTGACCTCGACTACATCGCCTGGCGCCGCCTGCACACCCGCAGCGGTCTGCACCGCAATCGCGTCGCTGCCGCTCTGCACATACAGCAACTGCTCATAGCCGCGAACATAGGTGACGGTGGCTTCAAACTCGACAGGCAATCCATGCGCCGCGTCGGTATTGCTCAGGCTGTCAATCGCGTGCACGTTGTTGAGAGGGGACGTCGCGGCTTGGGCAGCAGTCAGCACGGGCGCAGCCAGCAGCGCGCACACAAGGAGTACACCTCGTGCGGTAGGATGCCAGCCCGGCGCAGCCCCCGGCTGCCCAGCTCCCCCTGCCTTGCGCATCGTTTCGCCTTTCGCCGCCCGCCTTTTGCAGGGCCTCGTAAGCTTCACCCCATCAAACACATACAATGAGCCGTTGAGCCAGCCCCACACTGGACCCATCTTACAATTCACGAAAAACTCATCTTGTACATCTTTCAGGTCAGCAGGCCATTCTTGGAATCCCCCGAAAGTTTTCAAAACAGGTTACATACGTGGACAAGCCTCCGGGCCACTCCCCTGAGATACACTCATTCCGCAGGGAGTGCTCGCTCCAATGTCCAACCGGGAACGTCTCGCCGTTACGCAGTCCACCTTTCCAGCCAGCGGAAATCAGGCCCAGCCCACGCGAAACATTCGCGTTCTGGGCGTCCCGCTCGACATGGGCGCCAGCCGCCGCGGCGTGGATATGGGCCCCTCCGCCATGCGTGTCGCCGGCCTCGAGGCGCGGCTTGAATCGCTCGGCCATCACGTTGCCGATGGCGGCAACATCCGCGTCGAAATCGCAGAAACCCTGGGCTATGGCGACCGCAAAGCTCGCTATCTCAAGGAGATTGCCGAAACCTGCACCCGCACCGCCGAATCAGTAGTCCAGACGCTCGAAGAGGGCCTCACGCCCCTCATCCTCGGCGGCGACCACTCCATCGCTGTCGGCTCCATCTCCGGCGTCTCGGAGTTCTACCGCCGCAGCAGCCAGAAAATCGGAGTCCTCTGGATTGACGCCCACTCCGACATCAACACCCCGGAGACCTCGCCGTCGGGCAACGTCCACGGCATGCCCCTCGCGGCACTGCTCGGTCTCGGCCCTGAGCCACTCACGCACATCTTCGGCTACGCCCCCAAGATCCTGCCGGAGAACACCGTTCTTATCGGCGTGCGAGACATCGACGCCGCAGAGCGCGAGAACATCCGCCGCGCCGGCCTCACCGAGGTCTACACCATGCGCGACATTGACGAGCGCGGCATGCGCACCGTGATGGAAGAGGCCCTGCGCGCCGCCGGTCGCGGCACCGCCGGCTACCACGTCTCGCTCGATATGGACTGGATTGATCCAGAAGACGCCCCCGGCGTCGGCACACCCGTGCGTGGCGGCGCCACCTACCGCGAGGCCCACCTCGCCATGGAGATCATCGCCGACCACGGCCGCATGGTCAGCTTTGAAATGGTCGAGGTCAACCCCGTCATCGACGAGCACAACCGCACCGCCGACCTGGCTGTCGAACTCGCCTGCTCCGCCTTCGGCAAGAAGATTCTCTGAGGGGTTCTACACTGGTGAGTTGCCGTTTTATTTTTCGAAAGTGATCTTCTGATTCCGCAATGGCCAAAAAACTCCGCGTAGGCATCCTCTTCGGTGGCCGCAGCGGCGAGCATGAGGTCTCGCTGCTCTCGGCCGCCTCCATCCTCAGCGCCATCGACCGCCGCAAGTTCGATGTCGTGCCCATCGGCATCACCCGCGAGGGCCGCTGGCTCGCCGCCGCCGATGCGCACAGCCTTCTCGAAGGCACGCATCCCACCTCCACCCGGCATCTCCGCGCGGGCGACCCCGAGGCTACGCCTGGCGCGCGCCTGCTCCATGAAGGCATCCCCACGCTGCTTGCGCCCGAGCCGCGTTCTCCCGCGGCCCTCGTCCAAAGCCAGGAAAAATCCCTCGACGTGGTCTTTCCCGTCCTCCACGGCACCTTCGGCGAAGACGGCACCATCCAAGGACTGTTCGAACTCGCCGGCATCGCCTACGTCGGCTCCGGCGTCCTCGGCTCCGCTGCCGGCATGGACAAGGACGCCATGAAGCGCCTCTTCGCGCAGGCCGGCCTGCCCATTGTCCGCCACGTCACCCTGCTCCGCAGCGACTGGGAAAAATCCCAGCGCAAGTCCATCGCCGCCATTGAGGCCGCGTTGCGCTATCCCGTCTTCGTGAAGCCAGCGAATCTCGGCTCCTCGGTCGGCATCAGCAAGGCGCACGACCGCAAGGAACTTGGCCCCGCGCTTACCCTCGCCGCCCGCTACGACCGCAAGCTCGTTGTCGAAGAGGGAGTCGGCGGTCCACGCTCCAAGGCCCGCGAGCTCGAAGTCGCCGTCCTCGGCAATGACGACCCCAGGGCCAGCGTCGTCGGCGAAATCATCCCCGGCAAGGAGTTCTACGACTACGAGGCAAAATACCTCTCCGAAGGCTCCGTCCCCATCATCCCTGCCAAGCTCACCCGCGCCCAGTCTGCGCAGATTCGCGCCATGGCCGTGAAGGCCTTCAAGGCCTGCGATCTCGCCGGTCTCGCCCGCGTCGACTTCCTCATGGAGCCTGGCGGTCGCCAGCGCATCCTTCTCAACGAGGTCAATACGCTTCCCGGCTTCACCCAGATCAGCATGTATCCCAAGCTTTGGGAGGCCACCGGCATCCCTTATCGCGACCTCATCACGCGCCTCATCGAGCTCGCACTGGAGCGCCAGCAGGAGAAGAACCGCACCACCTACACCCTGCAGGAGTAGCATGGGCGTGGCGCTGCATCGCTCCGCCACGCTGCCTTATTCTGTTTACGAGGGACCCGTCCGATGACTCTGCTCGATGCTCCCACTTTTGATGCCGCTCGCGCACGTCGCCGCGCTACGCTTCTCTACACCGCAGCGGGACTCTTCTTCGTGCTGCTCATCGGCGGCTGGTTCGCTTCCGGCATGCCCGTTGACTGGCCATGGAACTGGTGGACGCATCTGCGCGGGCGCATGGCCGCCAATCACTTCCTCGATGCCGTCCAGCAGAACGACCTGCAGAAGGCTTACGCCATCTGGAGCCACGATCCCGCATGGCAGCAGCATCCCAATCAGCACGCCGAGTATCCCTTCGCGCGCTTCGAGCAGGATTGGAGCCCCACCAGCTCAGCGAATGAATTCGGCCCCATCAAGAGCCACAAGATTGTCGCAGCGCGCCGCTCTGGCAACGTACTCATCATGGGCATCCGCGTCAACGATCTCAAAAGCAACGCGCTCTTCCTCGACTACGATCCGGCCACGCACACCCTTGGCTTCTCGCCCGTCGAGCTCTACCTCGGGCCATAGCTGCGCGACCCCGATCGCATCAGGGTGCCCCTGGTCTCGATCTTGAGACCAGGGAGTCCACGAATGCCAGTTCGCGATTTCAGCTCTGACCCTTCAGCTCCGCCAGCGTCTTCTCCAGGCTCGCCGCATCTTCGACGTTCAGCGCCTTCTGTGTGCTGTCGATCTGCTTCATCAGCCCACACAGCACCTTGCCGGGGCCAACCTCCACAAACACCGTCGCGCCCGCGCCCACCAGCGTCTGCACGCACTCTACCCAGCGCACCGCGCCGGTCACCTGCCGCACCAGCGCATCGCGCGCCGCCGCCGCCGTCGTCACCAGCCCGCCGGTCACATTCGCCGCCACGGGAATCCGCGGCTCGCCCAACGCAATACCGTCCAGCACGCGCGCCACTTCCTCCTGCGCCGGCTGCATCAACGCGCAGTGGAAGGGAGCACTCACCGGCAGCATCACCGTGCGCCGAGCGCCTTTGGCCTTCGCGAGCGCCGCAGCCTTTTCTACCGCCGCCACCGCTCCCGAAATCACCGTCTGCCCCGGCGAATTCAGATTCGCCGCCTGCACGGTCAATCCCGTCTCGCGCGCCGCCTCCTCGCATGCCTCTGCCACCTGCGCCGCGTCCACCTGCAGCACTGCCGCCATCGCGCCCTGGCCCGCCGGAACCGCCTGCTGCATCGCCCGCCCGCGTGCCTTCACCGCGCGCACCGCATCGGCAAAGCTCAGCGTCCCCGCCGCCACATGCGCCGACCACTCGCCCAGCGAGTGCCCCGCCGCCAGCGCCGGCGTCACGCCCTGCTCGGCCAGCACGCGCAGCGCCGCCACACTCACCGTTAGAATCGCCGGCTGCGTATTCTCCGTCAGCCGCAGCTCATCCTCCGGCCCTTCAAAGCAAAGCCGCGACAGCGCAAACCCGCACGCCTCATCCGCCTCGGCAAAGGTGGCTTTCGCCACGGCAAAACGCTCGGCAAGCTCGCGGCCCATCCCCACCGCCTGCGAACCCTGCCCCGGAAACAGAAATGCAATCTTTGTGCTCATGCCAACATGGATTGTAGCGGATGGCCGCGGCCTTGCGAGATGCGCCGAACGCGGCCATGCAGAAGCGCGTGCCTCAA
>JAJXWA010000068.1 GCA_021781795.1 Acidobacteriota bacterium | reverse complement strand
CTTCGCGATCACTTGCCCGCTCGTCCGGCGCCGTAGGCCTCATATCCGGTTCTTGTCCATCGGCTCGCGTCTTTGCTCCACGCTTCCTTAAGACCCCACCTCGCGATGACGCCCTTGCGTTTCGCTATCACTTCTCCCCATCAGGATGTGAAGAGGACTTACACCTCCAAGCTGTCAATCATGCACGGCGTACAAGTAAAAGGCGCACCCGGAACTGGATGCGCCTTTGAGGGTCTGGAAGGAACGGCGGATTATTTCTTGCCGGCCTTGAAGCTGGACGTAATCTTCTGCCCGGCCTGGTCCAGGATGCCCTTCGCGTCGGCGGCGTAGGGGCCGGTGGGCGCCAGCTCCAAATACTTCTGATACGCTTCGGCGCAATCTGGGGGCAGGACGATGCGGTTTGTTTTCGGATCGATCGTGGCCTTGGAGACAAGGCCCTGTCCCTTCAGGTAGTAGAGCAGCGCGTCGTTGGGATCGAGCTTGATCGCCTCGTCCGCCGCGGCCACCTGCGCATCCTGGTTGCCCTGCTGGAAGAAGATGACGGCCTCATTGCGCAGATAGAAAGCGCCCTGCGCCGGATTGGCCTTGACGGCTGCGTCGTAAGCGGCATTCGCCTCAGCCACCTTGCCGGTGCGCGCGTAGGCTTCACCCATGCCCGCATTGGCCATGCCTTGAATCGCCGGATTTGGCTTCTTTGATGCGAGGTCGATGTCCAGCGCCTTCTTGTAGGAGACCAGCGCGTCGTCATACTTCTTCAAACCGTTCTGCGCCAGGCCAAGCTGCGCCCACAGGACGGAGGCATCCGGCTTGGCAGTGGTGTCCTTGGTCATGAGCGATTCGATCTCGGTGTACTTCGAGGTCCTGATCTCGTTGGCCTTGGACGCGATATCGGCCTTGGCTGCCGAAGCACCGAGCTGCTGCTCTGCAGCCGCGGTGGCGGCGTCAGCGTCATGCACGTCCTGAGTCACCGTCTTCAGATCGGCGTTGAGGCCCTTGATGACCTCGTTGGCCTTCAGCGCGGCAGAGTTCTTCTGGCGAATATCTTCGAGCTGCTTCTTTTCCTCCGGCGGCAGTTTGTCAATGTACTCCTGCCGCGACATGTCGAAGTCCACCGCGGTGTCGCCATTGGGGGCCACGACGACGTTATCAAGACGATCGGCCTGTTTGTCGGCGGCCATGCCCTCGCTGCGATAGATCACGATGTAGTTGCCGGCCGGCACTTCGCCCGTGTATTCGCCCTGATCGCTCACCTTGAATGTGCCGCGGTCCTCGGTCTGCGGTGCGAGGCCCGGACCCGAAGCGGCACGAGTAATCTGCAGAAAGTTCACTGCGCCGCCGTTCTGCGGAGCACCGGTCGGGTTGATCAGATGGCCGTGCACTTTGCCCATCGGCACATTTGCCGGCGCTGCCGGCTGCTGCTGTGCAAGGGATGGCACGAGCGAAAAGGCCAGGACACCCAGCCAAAGTGAAAGGTTGCGTTTCATCTTCTTCTCCTTGGAAACTCGAGCACGCGGGACATGCCCGCACACACGATCAAAAGTCTCTGCCGGCTTGCGCCGCCCTGGGCAGACTCATAGCTCCGTCATCCCGCCCCCGGGACGCGCATCGTACTGCACGACTCAAATTAAATCGTAGCGACTCTCCAGCACAAGGCCAACTCTTTATCTTACCGTCAGCGCTCCAGCCAATCGTGTGGCCTGCGTCACACACTACAATCAAATCATGCCTACCCGGATCCGGCCCGCCACTCAAGCGGATGTCCCTCAGATTCTTGCATTTATCCGTGCTCTGGCCATCTATGAAAGAGAGCCTGACGCCGTGAAGGCAACCGAGGCCGACTTGCTCCGCGACGGCTTTGGCCCCGACGCAATCTTCTATTGCCTGATTGCCGAACAGGACGGCGCGCCGGCCGGATTCGCGCTCTACTTTTTCAATTATTCCACCTGGCTGGGCAGGCCCGGCTTGTATCTCGAAGACCTCTTTGTCCTGCCGGAGTTTCGCGGACACGGCATCGGCAAGGCGCTGCTGCAGCGCGTCGCGGCCATCGCTGTCGAGAGAGGCTGCCCGCGGCTCCAGTGGGAGGTGCTGGACTGGAACACTCCAGCCATCGATTTCTATCGCGCCATGGGGGCGGACTTTCTGGATGAGTGGCGCAATGTCCGCATCACCGGTGAGGCGCTGCAGCGGCTTGCAGGCGTGGCCAAAGTGGGAGAACTATCGTGAAGGTTCGCGTGCTGGGCGGCGGACTCGCCGGTCCCGAGGCCGCGCTGACAGCCGCACGGCTGGGGTGTGAGGTGGAACTCTACGAGATGCGCGCCGTCATCGACGGCACCCCGCGCCTGACGCCCGCGCACCAGACAACGGATTTCGGCGAGCTGGTCTGCTCGAATTCATTGAAGAGCGAGTCGCCCAATACCGCACCCTGGCTACTGAAGCAGGAGATGCGTCGAGCCGGCTCTGCCTTGCTGCGACTTGCCGACGCGACCTCCGTCCCCGCCGGCCATGCCCTTGCCGTGGACCGCGTGGAATTCTCGCGCCGCATTGCAGAGGCGATTGCCGCTGAGCCGCGCATCCGCGTCCTGCGCGAAGAGGTGACGACGCTGAATCCCGCAAACGGCCTGACCATTGTGGCGACGGGACCGTTAACCTCGCCCGGATTAAGCGCAGAGATTCAGCGGCTGACCGGATCGCAGCATCTCGCGTTCTACGATTCCATCTCGCCGATTGTCGATGCCGACTCGATTGACATGGAACGCGTCTACTTTGCCGCACGCTGGGATAAGGGGACGGCGGATTACATCAACTGCCCGATGTCGCGCGAGGAGTACGACTGCTTCTATGACGCGCTGGTAGCGGCTGAAGCTGCCGAGACCAAAGAGTGGGAGCGACTCGACTACTTCGAGGGCTGCCTGCCGATCGAGGTGCTGGCGCGGCGCGGGCGCGACACGCTGCGCTTTGGCCCGATGAAGCCGGTGGGGCTGCGCGATCCACGCACCGGCAAAACGCCGTGGGCCGTCGTGCAGTTGCGCAAGGAGAACCTGCGCGCCGACAGTTACAACCTCGTCGGGTTTCAGAATCATTTGAAATTTGGCGAGCAGGCGCACGTGCTGCGCCTGATTCCCGGTCTGGAGAATGCCCGCTTTCTGCGCTACGGGCAGATTCACCGCAACACCTACATCTGCGCGCCCGCGCTGCTGGATGAGGTCCTTCGTCTGCGGCAGGCCCCGTCGATCCTCTTTGCCGGGCAGCTTTCCGGCGTGGAAGGCTACACCGAATCGATTGCGACAGGGATGCTGGCGGGCATCTACACGGCGGCGCTCGCGCAAGGACGCGAGCCAGTTCCCGTGCCGCGCGGAACGGCACTGGGCTCGCTCGTCCACTACATCACACACGCCGATGCCGCTCACTTTCAGCCAGCGAATATCACCTTTGACCTGCTGGAGCCGCTGGAAGAAGAGTTGCGCAAAAAGATCCGCGACAAGAAAGAGCGCCATCGCATCCAGTGCGAGCGCTCTCTTGCGACCTTTGACGCGTGGTGGTTGACGACGCGTCAGGCAATGCAGTCCGCCTGAGAGACGGCCCGCGCAGGTTGTCTCTATTTCTTGCCGGCGGCTTTTGTGCTCTTCGCGGACTGCGCCGGCGTGGTGTCGACCAGCGCCTGCTCAATAATCTGATCGATGTCCTGCTCCGGGTGCATTACCTCGATAAACGGCGCGCCCTTGCTGTGCGCCGCAACGACGAAGATGGTCGGTGTGTGGTGGATGCCGGTCTGTTTGCTTAGCGCATTGTCCGCCTGCACAGCGGCGGCCAGCTTGCCCTGCGGATCCATCTCAGAAGGCAGCGTGATGCCGTGGCTGCGGGCGAAGTTCTCATTGAACTGGCGCAGCATCATGGGATTGTAGATGTACGTCTGGTTCGCAAAGACCTGGTTGCGATACTCGTCTCCGAGCGTGGCGCTTCTGGTATCAAAATACCGGGCGGTAATCGCGGCGGTCAGGCTCCACGTGTGATAGGGGATGAGGAAGTCGTGGCGAATCCACGGAATGTGATACTGCGCCGCTGCCTTCATCAGAACCGGATTGGCGCTGGCGCAGGCCGGGCACTGGAGATCGTCGAACTCGACGATGGCGACGCGCGCGCCCGCCGGCGGCTTGAGCGCGGCTGAATCGAGCACCTGCGTTCCGCCGGGAGGCGCGGCAAACTGTGCCGCGGCCGGTACGGCGGCCAGTAACCCAGCTGCAAAGCAGAGCAAAGCAAAACGGGAATGGCAAACGATTCGATGCAACATGAGAGGGATGCTCCTTGCGCAAGCGCGGGGCGCGCTGCTACTTGTGCGCGGTACGGGCCGGCGTCTCGCTGCGCGTCTCCGCCAGCGCCTGATCAATCAGCTGGAACAGCTTGGTGCGGTCCACCACTTCGACGAACGGCGCGCCTTTGGAGCTGTTGGTCACCACCCAGATAGTCGGCGTGTGCTCGATGCCGATGCGCTGGCCCAGTGCGTAATCCGCCTTCACCTCGGCCTGCAACTTGCCCTGCGGGTCCATCGCGAAGGGCAGCGCCACGCCGTGGCTCTGCGCAAACTTCTGGGTGAACTGCTGCAGGCCGTTCAGATCAACGATGGATGGCTGGTTGGCGAAGACGAGATCGCGGTAGTCGTCGCCAAGCTTCTTGCTTTTGGTGTCGAACCAGCGAGCGTTAATGGCCGCCTGTGAACTCCACACGTGAAACGGAAGCGGGAAATCATGGCGGACCCAGGGAATGTTGTACTTGGCTGCGGCTTCTTTCAGCAGCGGATTCGCGTTGGCGCAATCCGGGCATTCGAGGTCTTCAAACTCGACAATGGCCACGCGCGCTCCGGCGGGCGGACGCAGAGCGGCAGGATCATGCACGGGGGTTGTGGGCGCTCCGCCAAACTGTGCGGAAGCAGAGGCACCGGCCAAAAGGAATACGACCGCGCATGCAACGGGGAAGGCAGGACGAAGGAAACGAAGCATAGTGGATACGAACTACTCCCTCCTCCTGATTGTAACGGGAAGAGCGGCCCAAAAGTTGCTCAGGGACTTGTCGCGGTGCTACTGGCGATCGCGCCTGCGGTCTTCCATCCAGCGTCGCCAGAGATAGTCTGCGACCACCGACCCCAGCAGAACCGCCACGGCGACGATGACGAAGAGAAGCCTCATGCTTTCTTCAGCATCGCACGCCGCACGGTGAAAGACCCGCAGCCAAAGCCGGACTGCGGGTCCTTATGCCCGACGCGAGAACGGGCGAGCGCAGCAGGCGGCTGGCTCAGCGCCCCACCACGATCACGGTGAAGCTGCCGGGAATCATCGCCGGGCGCGGGTGCGGATTGTCCGCCGTTGCTGCGGGGCGGGGGCCGAAGTCCGCCGTCACCAGATAGATGCGGTCGGTTGCGGCATCATAGGCCATCGTGCGCGCGCCACGCTGCGTCTGCAGGCTCTGGATCGTCTTGTAGGCCGGGGTCGCTGCATCCACCACCGAGAGCACGCCGTCACCGCTGGAGGCAAAAGCCAGCTTATGCTTCGCGCTCCATCCGGCAGCGTCGGGACCGTCGCCAATGGCGGGCGTCGCGAGCACTTTTCCGCTGGTCGAGTCCACCACGGCCATCTTGTTGCCGTCGCAGACCGGGAAGAGCCGATGGCCCGGCACGTCGAACGCGAGACCGGAAGGCGACTCGCAGCCCGCAGCCCATTCCGCGGTCATCTTCAGGCTGTGCGCGTCGAGACGCACAATCTCGCTCTTGTCCTCAATGTTGTCGAAGACGATGCCGGTTCCGTCGGCGACGGGAAACTCGGGCTTGCCTGGCAAGGCGATGGTCGCGATGACCGTGTCATTTTTTGTGCTGATGACCGTGACGTTCTTGCTGCGACCGTTGAAGGCCCAGACGGTCTGCGTGGCTGGCTCAAAGACCATGCCGTCGGGGTTGGTGCCCGCGGGAATTGTGGCGAGGGTCTTCAGCGTGGCGCGGTCAAACTTGACCACGGCATTGCCGCCGCCGTCAGAGACATACCCGTACTTGCCCGTCGCATCGAAGACGACGCCATGTGTTCCGTGGAGCCCGCCAATGGTGCCCACCAGTTTGCCCGATGTCGTGTCGAGCACATCCACATGGTCACCGCGCGTGAGATAGAGCCGGTGCGCCGGGGAGTCCACCGCGAGGTAGTCCCACCAGCCCGCATCCGCCAGCTTCCAGCGGTCGAGAATGCGATAGGGCCCCTGCGCGGCGGCCTGATGGGCGGCAGCAGCAATGAAGCAGAACACGGCAGCGGCAAAAAGGAACCGCGACCAAAAGCGACTTCGAACCGGAACTGGCATGGGAGAACTCCAGTGAGATCTCGGCAAATCGCAGGATTCGCCGGCGCAAGAATTCTTCCACGGCAGCATTAAGCCTTGCTGAAGATTATTGCAGGCCGGCTGGGCTGCGGCATCGTCGCGCTTCTCACCACAGCTTCTGCAGGATGGTCGCGTACCAGGCGTTGTTGCCGTTGCGCAGGTCACGGCCCCAGGAGAGCGCGACGCCCTCGCCAAAGACACGCAGCTTGGCCTGCACGCCGGTGTCAAAAAGCCACTGATGCGAACCGAGAGCGGTTCCGGGGTCGCGGATCGCGCCGATGTCGAGAATCGGCCCGGCCTGCGCGGCGATGATCCCATTGCTGTAGAGATTCTTGTTAATCTCCCAGTTGTCCAGCAGGTAGTCGCGGCCCAGTGGTGCGCTGCCCTTTCGGCCGTCGCGCGTGCCAATGTGGGCGTGCATGGGCAGATTGTTGTCGCGC
>JAJXWA010000028.1 GCA_021781795.1 Acidobacteriota bacterium | reverse complement strand
GTTTTGCGAAGGGTCAAAAAAATGGCAAAAAGTACAATCGCCTGCAGCAACACAGCAAGGCCGGTGACTGCGACGAAGACAAGCAGAAGGGTATCGCGATCGATGTTCATCGTGGGCAAGGCCAGGCACGGAGAGAACCGGGCCACATCCGTTCTCTCCGCACACCTTTCTCTGAAATCCTGAATAAGGACCTACTACGATACTCTGCTTCTGCCGGTGCGGACCTATGGTTGATCCACATGGCCCGTGCCCGGATCCGAGCCGGCAAGGAAGCGAAATCGCAATTCTACTCCGGGGACGGGCCTGGCGTGTTGGCGCCGCGGTAGGCCTCGCGGCCTGCCTCAACGGCAGCAGAGACCCGCGAGGTCTGATCGTTGACGAGATTCCTTCCCCGCTCGACAAAGTCCTCCCAATGCGCGCGCCCGCGGTCCATCGCATCGCGGCCACGGTCCACATAGTCGCCCACCTGCTCGCGGCCCTTGTCTACCATCGTTGAGACCTGATCCATCGCCTGACGAGTGCGGTTGCGCAGATACTCCGACCCCTCGCGCGCGCCCTGTGCCAGTTCCTCTCTGGTTTCTTTGCCGCTCTTGGGGGCGTAGAGAATTCCGACGAGTGCGCCTACGCCGAGCCCCGCAATGAACCACGCAAGTCCCTGAACCTTATTGTCTTCAGCCATGACGACGTATCTCCTTTCGAGCTTCCCAGGAAAGCCTGAGCGTATCAAATTCCTCCGGGCGCGGCAAATGGGCATTTCCTGCCACCCTCCTGCGCGGCCAACCCACCAACTGGCAGATTAGACTGCGCTCTGCCGCATCGGAAAGCGCGGTCCTTACCCGGCGCGATCCGTCTGCGATACAAGGCTGTGCGCAATTGCGTCCAGCATGCCATTCAGAAAGTTAATGGATTCAGGCGCGGAAAAGCGGCGCGCAATCTCCAGCGCCTCATTGATGACGATGGGGAACGGCGTGCCCTTGAAGCCGAGCATCTCGCCGACCGCCATGCGCAGCAGGTTGCGGTCCACGGCGGACATCCGCTCCAGACGCCAGTGGCGCGAGTTCGCGACGATGAGCTCATCGATCTTTGCGTGCTCCGCGATGGCGACCCGGAACAGATCCTCTGCAAAGCCGCGCACCTCAGGCTCGACGTCTCCCGCCGCCTTCCAGAACGTGGCGCGCACCTGATCGGGCGATTGCCTGCCGACATCTGCCTGGAAGAGCATCTGCATGGCAAGCTCGCGGGACTTGCGCCTTGTGCCGGTTGTCAAGCGGAGCCGCCTTTCGCCAGTTTGCGCCGCAGGCTGACCATTTCGATGGCGGCGAGAGCGGCCTCAAATCCTTTGTTGCCGGCCTTGATACCAGCGCGGTTCAGTGCCTGCTCCAGCGTCTCACAAGTCAGCACGCCAAAGCTGTGCGGGATGCCCGTCTCCTGCTGCGACTGGCCGATACCGCGCGAAACCTCGTTGTAGATGGCCTCGTAGTGGGCTGTTTCTCCGCGCAACAGGCAGCCGAGCGTGATAAGGGCATCTACCCTGCCTGTATTGGCGATGGTGCGCGCGGCAGCTGGCACCTCCCATGCGCCGGGCACACGCACAACCTCGATGTCTTCGCGCCGGGCGCCGCTCCGGAGCAGCGCATCGAGGGAGCCTTCAAGCAGGCGATCGGTGATGACGGCATTCCAGCGGGCGACGACAATCGCGAACTTCATTCCTTTCGCGGAGAGATCGCCTTCCACAGCAATCGGCTTGCCTTTGAGCGGATCCGTCCACGCCCAGAAGGTGAAGCGCTGCCCCGGCTCGGGTTCGACCGTAAAGAGGCGCGACTTCCAATGAGTATCGGAAATAGCGGACAGGCGATTCGCTACGGCATCGCCACCATTGGCCTGCAGCCAGACGGCCGCAGCCTGATGCGCCGCATCGAGCGAGGCCACTTCGACGAGGATGTCGGCCGTGGCGGGCATCGACCCGCGAACAAACTCTAAATTGCCAAGAGGAGCTAGAAAGGAAGCGCCCTGGCTGGCGGGCTCTTTCCAGCCCGCTCCGAGCGCAAAACCCAGCGCGGAAAAGAAGTCGGCGAGGCGCTCGTAAGCTGCATCGCTCGCCGCGGGGCGAAGAAAGGAAATTCCCTTAATCATGCTCTGATTCTATCGTGCGAGAACGACCGGTCCTATGCGTGACGAGGGCTTCTTCTCGCGTGGTTGCAAGGCGCAGAACAAAGGGGCCGGCGTCGCCAGCCCCTGAGGATGATCGAAATTGCCCGGCGCATTAAGTGGTGGAACGCGGCTTGACGGCGATGGCTGTCGCGGGCACGACGCCCGACGCGGGCTGAGGGGTGGTATTGAAAATGCATCCGGCATCGCTGCCCGGCACGCAGGCGGGAAGATTCACGTTGATCTGCTGCGTATCCGTGAGGGTCGGCACATCAATGTAGTGAATCAGGTTGTCCCCGGCAGTTGAGACGAAGAAGAGCTTGTCGTCGGGGCTGAATGCACCGGCCACCGGCGCCGTGATGGCCGAGCTGCCTGTGAGCGTGATGTAGTTGAGGGTCCCGGCCGCGCCGCCGGAGACAGGCTGATAGTAGGGCAGCTTTGCGCCGGCCGTGGCGCCCGCGTAGGTGATAAACGCCAGGTTCGATGCCGGCGATGCAACCACCTGATTCACCGCGGTTGCATTCACGGCAACCGGGAACTGGTTGAGGGTGTGCGGGATGGTGAGGGGTGACAGTGCACCCGCGGCGCTGGGCGCCGGGCATCCGCCATAGGGGATGGTGACGCCAATATCGGAGAGCTCAATGCCGCCGCCGGCGATGGACGCGCCGAGAATGTGCTGACCGTCGGTGGTGGCCGCCAGAACGCTGGTGGTTGCATTCACTGAGTCACCCTGCGGGTAGAAGACCATGCTTGAATAGTTGCCCACAGTTCCGGTGGGGCACCACGTGTGGGCCACGGTGGGATTGCCGCTTAGATACGCACCCACGCCGGGGATAGTGAGCGCGAGATTGGCAGCGCCGCCAGAAGAGGTCAGGTCGTAGGTCGTCCAGCCCGTATTGGCGTTGTAGACATACAGAGTGTTGGAGTGGCCTGCTCCCAGTGAGGCGCTGTCGCTGATGTAGAGGGTCTTGGAATCGGGCGTCCACTGCGCGGCACTGCCGACGCCGGGGAACGATGCGGTGATGGTGCCGGAGGGATTGTAGAGATAGAAGACCTGACGGATGGGATCGTTGATGAGCACCGTCTGGTTGTTCGGCGCGACGGCAAGTACAACTCCGGGGACACTCAGATCCTGCTTAATGACGGAGTTGCTTCCCGTGCTGAAGATCATCAGCTCACGGCCGGAACCAAAGTAGAGATTCGTCCCGGTCAGGTCCATCACCATCGAGTTGGGGACGTAGGGCAGGCGTACCGTGGAGCCAACCGTGCCGCTAATCAGTTCGATCGGCACAAAATACTGCGACGCGCCCGGAGCTGAGAACCAGACATAGGCGCTGGCGGTTCCGGGAACGGTGATGTCTACGGGATTGCTGTCAATGGAAAGCCCCGTGCCCTGCTGGCCGAAGACATTGATCGGCGCGGGATTGCAGCTTCCGGGCTGGCAGATAGCGTAGACCGACGCCGCGCCGGGGAAGGCCGCAGTGACGGTGCCGGCTGCACCGGCCGTGATGTTGAGTGGATTCGTGGACTGATAATCCAGCGTGAGACCGGTGATGGTGTTGCCGTTCGTATCTGTCACCGTCGTCACAAGGTTCTGCGGGACGCCCTGCGTCACCGTTGTGTTGGTCTTGCCGTTGAGCGTCACTGAGATCGACTTGGGCGGGCAGGTGGAGAAGTAACCAGCCGACGAGCCCGAACCCGCGATGGAGGCGGTAATGGCCGTAGTGCCGGGCAGTTCTGCCGTAATCTGATTCGTCTCAGGATTGATCTGCGCTACCGATGCGGTGCCCACCGTGTAGCTGAGCGTGCCAATGGAGCCGGTGCAGTCCGGTACTGAGGTGACGCCAGGAGGCAACCCGCCGGAACAGGCAAACTTCGTAACGGTGGAGGGGGCGCACATCTCGTACTGCGTGTTATTCACGCCGGCGAAGCATGCCTCTGCGTCCAGTTGCGTAAGGACTCCCTGCGAGTAGCACTGATTCTGCTGGGCCGCGCCCGGTAAGGCAAGTGTGATGGAACTGACCGGCGCGTGGACAAAGACCTGCACCGGGTTAGAAACGACAGACTTGGCTGAGGCGGTAATAAATGCCGACGCATACGGCAGCCCGCCAGTGTTCGGGGCGGGATTCGGGTTGTTGCAGATCGTATAGTCTGCAATGCCGCCACCCGAGTTGCGGTTCCACGTTCCCGCGCAGAGGTTGCCCGTGGGCGAGATGTCCACCAGCTTGTTGTTGGTGGTGCCATAGGTGTAAGACGCTACGCTGGCCGCGTCGCCTTTGCAGGTCTTCGCCGTGGGCGCCGAAATCTGACGGGTCTGCCCATACTGCATCGAGATGCCGGTGGTTCTCGGCTCCAAATCGATGGAGTAGAGATCGGTGTTCTTCAGGCCGTAGCCGAGGCCGTTGCAATAGTTGCCCGCCGGGTTACGGATGCAGCCGGAGATCGATACCCCTGCTGGAATAGCAAGACACAACAAACTAAGAAGCGTCAGAAACCGCCGCATGAATCCTCCCCGTCCCGCGTTTTCGAACCGTGGAACGGTCTCTCCGAGTGCATCAGATGGATGGATGGCGCATCGAGTGCCGGAACAGGGAATCTTCTCCATCCTGGTCCTTGCGCGCAAGCCGGTAATCTGACCCCATGGCCAGCCCGGCAAACTGCCCGAGACGCTGTGTTTTCTCCAAAGCTAAGTGTATCAGGGCAGGCTCACGCCCAAGGGGCTCTCCCGCCGGTTTGCGCTGTGTCATTTAGTGAGATAGACGGCTGCCCGCCGCGATGGCGAGCAGGCGTCCGTTTCTACTGGGCGGGCGGCATGTAACGGTCAAACCAATCGACCGCCCGCTCCATCACGTCCAGGCGATGCGCGGGATTGACGAAGCCGTGTCCCTCGTTGGGGTAGACGACGAGTTGGGCGGGCACATGCTGATCACGCAATGCATGCCAGAACTCGAAGGACTGTGGCGCAGGGCACTCTCCGTCGCGGTCGCCAACGACCACTAGAGTCGGCGTATGTGCCTGCTTGATGTAGTTGATAGCCGAGCTTTTGGCGTAGACAGCTGGATCGTCATAGACTGACGCGCCAAAGTACGGAATCATCCACTGGTCAATTGAGTTCTCGCCGTAATAGCTCTTCCAGTCTGACAAGCCCGCGCCGGCAACAGCCGCTTTGAAGCGCTGGGTCTGCGTAACGGCGAACATGGTCATGAAGCCGCCGTAGCTCCAGCCAGTGATGCCGACGCGGTCCGGATCAATGGGATACTTCGCTTCGACCGCATCCACACCGGCAAGGATGTCGCGCAGATCGCCGTAGCCGAAGTCCTTGCGATTGGCCTGCGTGAAGGCTTCTCCCTGGCCGAAGCTGCCGCGCGGATTGGGTTGCAGCACAAAGTAGCCAAGCGCGGAAAACGCCGCAGGGCTGAGCCCTCCGCCCGCGCCCCAGCGCGCCATGACCGCAGCCGCGGGGCCGCCATGCACTTCGACGATGAGCGGATACTTCTTCGCGGGATCGTAATCCTTTGGCAGCAGCAGCCATCCCTGCACGCGGAATGTGTCGCTCTTCCAAGACAGCGAGACGGACTTGCCCCATGCCGGTTCCACGCCGTCGTTGACGTGCGAGAGCTGCATCACGCCTTCGAGACCGGAGGTCATGACGACGCCCGGTTTGGCGCCATATATTTCCATCGGATGGTCAAACGTGCTGGCGCGGAAAACGAACAAGGATCGATCCGCAGTTGCGGAAAGGCTCAGCGCCATGCGGCCGTCGCCCACATTGCCGGGGATGCTGAAGATGGGCGAGCCAAAGGTGATTGCTCCGCCGGGACTGACGCGGTCGCCCTGCAGCCGGTAGCGAATCAGCTGGCAGTTGCCGCCTGCAAGTTCACTCACAAAGAGATGCTCATCATCCTGCCAGATCATCCAGGCGGACGACGTGGGCCGGCCCTCCGTCAGGTCGCGTGGAGCGCCGCCTTCGGCGCTGACGATCCACACATCGCCTCCGGTCGATCCTTGATCGCTCATCAGGCCCCCAATGAAGGCGATGACCTTGCCATCGGGCGACCAGCGCGGGACGGCAATCTGCAGGCCGTGGAGCGGGCCTGCAACATCTGCAGGCACAAGAATCGCTTTGGGGGCATCGCCCAGGCTTTGGGTGTAGAGCTTCGCCACCCACCAGTTGTTTTCTCCAGGCGGGTCCGCGGCAATATAAGCAAGCCCCTTCGAGTCCGGCCGCCAATCGAACTCGTAGACGTGCAGACTAGCGGGAGTGACCTGTTCGGGAGCCGCAGGCTGGGCTGCATCCACGCGCACCACTGCCACGCGCTGCACTTCGATATTGTCCTCGCCGATTACGCCGGACCATGGCTTCATCGCCGCCAGCGCGCCGGCGGGCCGCGTTGCACCCTCGACGTACAGGAAGGCGATCTTCTGGCCGTCGGGAGAAAAGGCCGCAGCGTTCACGTAGCCTTTGAGCGCGCTGATGCGGCGCGAAGGCTTGCCGTCAAGGCCGGAGCGATAGATATCTTGCTGTCCGTCGGGGGTGTCGCAGTCGGAAAGGAATACGAGAGCCTTGGAGTCCGGCGCCCATGTGGGCTCAGACTCGCGGCAATCCCGATTCGCTTTGTCAGCCGCTGTCAAGCGCTGGCTTGTGCTGAGGTTGTCGATCGGAGCGACAAGAATCCCTGCCCCGTCGCGCCCGCCCTCCGTCCAGGCGATTCGTTTGCCATCGGGCGAGACGGCGACCTGGCCGATCATGCGTCCGCGGTTGAGTCCGCGCAACACTTCCTCCATCTGCGTGCGGCTTGGGGACGAAGTGACAGCAGCCGATTGCGCGGCGCTGGTGGAAGGAAAGGTGGCGAGGAGGAAAAAGCCCGCTGCTGCAAACAGCGGCGCACCGTTCAAACGGCGAGCGCGGCAACTGAACATGCCTGCCATGGTATCAGGCGGCTTGCGCAAGTCCGTGTGATGGCAGCATTAGCTGCCAGCCGGTTTCCATCCCAGCCAATCCAAAATCCATTGCCATGTACCTTCCATGGTGCGCGTGGAGGGCGGTGCGGGCAGGGCCGCATTGGGAAAGTGCACGGGCTTGTCCCGATAGGCCCGAGCGAGCTGCTGGAAAGTGCGCCCCTGCTCCTTGATGCGGCCATCATTCGTGAGCAGTCCCAGCGAGTACTCCAGTGGATTGAACGCGAACCTTCGGTCGACATCGTGGCTGTCCCAGTAGCTGAACCAGCTCACGCCCTGTTCGATGGCGGCGAGCACGGCCTTTTCCAGCCACTCTGCCTGGCCTGATTCCGGCAGTTCCTTGATGCAGGTATTGAACTCGCCCGCCCAGACCGGCTTGCTCGGTGTTCCAGCATATGAGCGGATGAGCGCGGCCATGGCGCCGAGCAACTTCACGCTGGGCGGATCCATTGGGCCGCCATGCTTCACCGCGCCGGTCCAGTAGGGGTAGCAGTGCATCACCGGAAAACGCGCAGCAGCCAGGGCCTGCGGCGAGAAAGTGTCGCTCTCAAACCACGGCGCGTGATCGACGCCATTCACATGCACTTTGCCGGGCAGCACATCCTGCATCAGCGTAAATATCCGCGCCATCCACGCGTCACCCTGCGGCGTGGGCGCCTGCCAGCAGGTGTTGATCTCGTTGCCCATGTCAAAGCCAATGATGTTGCTGTGTGGCTTCATAATGCGCGCCAGTTCGCGGATGAAAAGCTCCTGTGAAGAGGCCATCGTGGCATCGGTGTAGAAGCCGCTGGAGAGGCGATTGAACGGCGGCAGGAAGAACCATCCGCTCAATTGGCCGGTAAAGACGGTGACGAGCGCGTCGAGCTTGCGCTCCTCCATCAGCGAGAGGAGTTGATCGAGCCGGTCAAGATGCGCGGGGCTCACCCACTGCGGATTCGGCTGAAAAAACGGCCAGATGAGCAAGATCCGAAGATGGTCAGCGCCGAGCGCTGCGATGGCGTCCAAATCCCGGCGGATGGGATCGGCGTTCCAGTCGTTCCAGCAGAACCACCAGTTGTGCGAGGGCGTGTAGTTGACGCCGAAGCGATGGCGGGTGAGGTCGAGGCTGCTTTCCAATTCCATTGCCTGCGTGCTTCGCGTTGCCGCAAGCACTTGTCGTGCCGCGACCACGGAGCCAGCCATTGCGGCGCTACCGCCCAGAAATCTACGTCGATTCATCGTGTGACCTCACGCACCGATAGCCGCCTGATGAATCGCCTGAAGCCGCTCCAGCAGCGGCTTGAGCAGCTTCAGGTCAAGCGCATTCGCGCCGTCGGATTTGGCGTTCTGTGGATCGTCGTGCACTTCGAGGAAGAGGCCGTCGATGCCAGCGGCGACGGCTGCACGCGCGAGCAGCGGAATGAACTCCGGCTGGCCCCCGCTGACGCCGCCCGCGGCCGAGGGCTGCTGCACGGAGTGCGTGCCGTCAAAGACGACTGGCGCCATCTTGCGCAGGACGGGCAGAGAGCGGAAGTCGACAACCAGCGTGTTGTAGCCGAAGCTGGCGCCGCGCTCGGTGAGGAAGACGCGCTCGTTGCCAGTGGAACGAACCTTCTCGACAGGGTGCGTCATGTCCCAGGGTGCGACGAACTGGCCCTTCTTGATGTTGACGGCGCGCCCTGTTTTTCCGGCAGCAACAAGCAGGTCGGTCTGGCGGCAGAGGAAGGCCGGAATCTGCAGCACGTCCACGGCCTCGGCGACGATTTCGCAGTGGCTGGGCTCATGCACGTCCGTCAGCACAGGCAGGCCCGTGTCTTTCGCAAGGCGCGCAAGAATGGCCGTGCCTTCTTTCAGACCGGGTCCGCGAAAGCTTTTGACACTGGTGCGGTTAGCCTTGTCGTAGCTGGCCTTGAAGATGTAAGGGACACCGAGATCGCTGGCGATGCGCTGGATCGCCTCGGCCATGCGGCGCACGTGCGCTTCCGACTCAATGACGCATGGGCCGGCGATGAGAAAGAGCTTCCCATCGCCGACGTGTACAGGACCTATTTCAAACGTCTGGCTCACGTGTCCGATTTTATCGCGCCGGAGTTTGCGAAACAGCGACTCCGTCGCGGACTGCATCGGTCGCTAAGACCGGCCCTCGTCGGAACGCTTGCGAGTCCACTCCCAGAGCGCCCGCTCGAGCGTATGCAGCGGTGTTGGACCGGGAAGCTCATCCTGCGCCTGCACCATGCCACCGGCGGCGAGGCGCCCGCAGAAAGAAACATAGTCCGCGTAGAAGTCCACATCGTGCCTCGCGTGACCCAGCGCTTCCAGCGTGCGGAAGTCGAGCACAGCATATTTTTCAGGAAAAATAGCAGCCATGATTGCCGAAGCGATGGGCAGATCGACTCCATGCAGGGCGGTGAGCGCCCCGACAGCCTCTTGTACCGATGCGCTCGGTGAGGCCGCCACTCTCAGCGCCTGGCGGATCTTTTCCCCGCTATTGGCGATGAGGTAATGCACCACTCGTTCGGATTTCCAGCGAACGATGGCTTCCAGATTGGCCAACGTGTATTCGCCTTTGCGAATCGACGCGCCGGCGTCATACGCAGCCACTTCCAGTTCCTTTTCCTTCTCCCCTGCTTTTGCCCAATACTGCTCAGCCAGGCCCTGTAGTTCTCCTGCGCCCGGTTGAAGTTCAAAGTGCGTACTCATGTGGAGCCCTCCGTGCAAAAAACGAAGCAACAATAGGCCCGGCGAAAAATCATTGTCAATAGCAAACTTGGGACGACAGGCGGTTTCTTATGAGTGCAAAGCGCAGCAGGCTGAGGACTTAGATTCGGAGAAAGAAAAGAAGACCGTTGGATGGAGTTTTGCTTACGAAACTGCAAAGTACGGGTGCAGAGCCGAGCCTCGCTCCGCACCGCGTCCAACTTTATGACGGTTAGCTGCGCGCTTCTATGGCCTCAGAGGCGGACTGGTGCCCGCGTTTCACCTGCCGATTTTTATAGCTGGCCACGATGAACTCGCGGAAGAGCGGATGCGGCTCGAGCGGCTTCGATTTGAACTCCGGATGAAACTGGCAGCCGATGAAGTAGGGATGGCTGGGCAGCTCGACGATTTCCACGTAGGTGGCGTCCGGCGTGGTGCCGCTGATCTGCAGGCCGCCGCCGGTGAGCAGCGCCTCATACTCGCGATTGAACTCGTAGCGGTGGCGATGGCGCTCGCTGATCTCGGTCTTGCCATAGATGCGCTGCGCCAGCGTGCCTTCCTGCAGAATGCAGGTCCACGCGCCGAGGCGCATCGTGCCGCCCATCTCTTCCACGCCGAGCAGCTCGCGGAGCTTGTAGATGATGCGGTGTTGCGCGGCCGGATCGAACTCGCTGGAGTTGGCATCCTTGAGGCCGCAGACATTGCGCGCAAATTCGATGCAGGCGGTCTGCATGCCGAGACAGATTCCAAAGTAAGGGACTTGCTTCTCGCGCGCGTAGCGAATGGCGTTGAGCATCCCTTCTATGCCGCGCTTGCCGAACCCGCCTGGCACCAGGATGCCGTCAAAGCCTTCGAGCTGCGCCTCGTAGCTGCGATCCTCGGGCGTCTTCGACTCGAGGCCCTCGGCTTCAATCCAGGTGACCTTGAGCTTGAGCTGCTGTGCGATGGCGCCGTGAGTCAGTGCTTCTTTCAGCGACTTGTAACTGTCCTCGTACTCCACGTACTTGCCAACGATGGCGATGGAGACCTCGTCATGCGGATGACGGCACCTTTCGACGAGTTCCTTCCACTTGCTCATGTCGGCTTCGGGCGCTTCCCTGTGCAGGTACTTCAGGATGAGCGCGTCCAGCCCTTCGGTGGCGAAGTGCAGAGGCACTTCATAGATAGTCGGTACGGTGGTGGCGCCAATCACAGCACGCTCTTCCACGTTGCAGAAGGCGGCAATCTTCTGCTTCATCTCCCGGCTCAGGTTGCGGTCAGAGCGGCAGAGCAGAATGTCAGCCTGTATGCCGATGGAGAGCAGTTCCTTCACGGAGTGCTGCGTGGGTTTGGTCTTGAGCTCCTGCGCGGCGGCGATCCAGGGCACGAGCGTGAGGTGAACAAAGACAGTGTTTTCGCGGCCCAGTTCCTGGCGCATCTGGCGGATGGCTTCAAGAAATGGCAGCGACTCGATATCGCCCACGGTGCCACCAATCTCTACGATGGTCACGTCCGCGCCGTTCGAGGCAACCTTGCGCATCGCATTCTTAATCTCATTGGTGACGTGGGGGATGACCTGAACCGTCTTGCCGAGGTAGTCGCCGCGGCGCTCCTTGAGGATGATCTGTTCGTAGATGCGGCCGGTGGTGAGGTTGTTATCGCGCGAGAGTGGCGCATGGGTGAAGCGCTCATAGTGCCCAAGATCGAGGTCAGTTTCGGCGCCGTCGTCGGTAACGAAGACTTCGCCGTGCTGAAACGGCGACATGGTGCCCGGATCCACGTTGAGGTAGGGGTCGAACTTCATCATGTTGACGCGGAGGCCGCGGCTCTCCAGCAGGCAGCCGATGGAGGCCGCAGCAAGCCCCTTGCCAAGACTGGATACAACTCCGCCTGTCACAAAGACATACTTTGCCGACATCGATGCAACCTCATTGTTGGATTGTGCTGATTGGCCGAACCAGGTGGGCACAATCAAGTATGGCAGAGATGCGCGTGGGAAGTGAACAGGAAAGTTGCGATTCGTCGCGAAATCCTGCAGGGTAAAGCCCCCATCTTCTTCAGTTGCAGCCGTTTGCGAAGTGCGCCCAGCTGAAACCGCGTGACCGGCGACACAGCAGGCTTGTGGAAAACAAGGCACATTTGAGCGGATCGTAAAGGCCCCTTGCGGGTTGGCAGCGCTGGGCCTACGATGCTCGAGGAAAGGAAGCGACCATGATGACAACGGCGACCCTGACGGAGCGGCGCAAGCTTGGTAAAAATGGGCCGGAGGTCTTTCCAATTGCCCTCGGCTGCATGGGCATGAGCGGCATGTATGGCCCGACGGACGAGCCCGAGAACCTCGCGACGATCCATGCGGCGATTGACGCGGGCGTGAACCTGCTGGATACCGGCGATTTTTACGGGATGGGCCACAATGAAATGCTGCTCGCCAAGGCGCTGCGTTTTCAGCGGGATCAGGTCCTGCTCAGCGTGAAGTTTGGCGCGCAGCGCGGACCCGGCGGCGCATGGCTCGGCTATGACGCGCGCCCGGCAGCGGTGCAGACCGCGCTTGCCTACTCGTTGCAGCGCCTTGGCGTGGATTCCATCGACATCTATCGGCCTGCAAGACTCGACCCGCAAGTGCCCATCGAAGACACCATCGGCGCCATCCAGCGGATGGTCGATGCGGGCTATGTACGCTACATCGGCCTCTCGGAGATGGGGCCGGAGACGATTCGCCGTGCGGCGGCCGTCCATCCGATTGTGGATCTTCAGATTGAGTATTCGCTGATCAGCCGCGGACCGGAGAAGCGTATCTTCCCGGTGCTGGAAGAGCTAGGCATAGGCGTGACGGCCTACGGCGTGCTCTCGCGCGGACTGCTGACCGGATCGCGCCCAACAGGTAAGGGTGACATTCGTGGGCATTTTCCGCGCTTCAAGGAGGAAAATCGCGCGAAGAATCAGCAACTGGTGGACCGGCTTAAGAAGATGGCCGCGGACAAGGGCGTGACACCGGCGCAACTGGCCACTGCGTGGGTGATGTCGAAGAACAGGACCTTTGTGCCGGTGATGGGCGCGCGCACCCAGGCGCAGTTAGCTGAGACGCTGAAGGCACTGGAAGTGACGCTGACGCCGGGCGAGGTCGCCGCGCTCGAAGCCGAAGTTCCAGCAGAGGCCGTGGCCGGCACGCGCTACGACCCGAACCAGATGAAGGTGCTCGACAGCGAAAAGTAACGCGCCGCAAATTCTCCTAAACTGATGAGTCGCAGGCTTCCGGAGTGCAGCGCGTTCAGAAATTCATCGTGACCTTAGCCGTGAGCGCGCGTGGCGTCACGTAGTGCGTGCCGCTGAAGGTCGAGAGAAAGTTGTACAGCGCATACTGGTTCGCCACATTGATCGCGGTCAGTTCGAAGTCGAACTTGTAGCGGTCCGCATGAAAGAGATTTTCCTTACCCAGCGAGAGATCGAACATGCTCCGCGGTGCGATGCGCTGTGGGTTTCTGTCGTTGTTCCCCGTGCCGGGCGCAGGAATGTGGATCAGCTTTGAGGTGAACTCGTTGGCCGGGCAGGTAGCGATGTAGGTCGCGGGATTGTTGATGTTGGCCGCTGTTCCGTTGCATGCAAGACCTGCCTGAAATTCCTCATCCAGGGTCAGCGGCAAGTAGACATTCGCTCCAGTGACAGGATTGACGGTAGGCGGTAGGTTGGTATCGACCATGGCGATGGTGGGTTGGCCGTTCAGGGTCGTCGAGCTATTCAGGCATGGCGTATTCGGATCAGTCACACCGAAGCAAGGTGTGGCCCCGGCCACCTGACCGGAGTCGAAGCGCCAGTTGAAACCTCCCCAGATGCCTTTCACAAATCTGCCGCCGGGCAGCGTGTACTGAACGTGCGTCGTCTCGTTGAATTTTTCATCGTGGTCGATGCGGAAAGGCAGTCCGGACTTACCAACGGTGGAGCCGGCGCCGGCCACCTGCGGCGGAAAGAAGCGCGCTGCCACGGAGGACATGACCGCGTAGGCGCTGAAGTTGCGCACCTGCGGCACTTCCACATTGATGGCGTAGCCGGGAATCTTCGAGTTGTGCCAGTCGATAGGGAAGGTAATGGGCGTATTGCCAAGGACCGCGAAGTCAAATGCGTTGTGCGTGTACTTCCAGATGTACTCACCGCTGACCACCACCTTGGGGCCAATCTGCTGCTGGAAGCCGGCGTGGAACTCGTTGCGGAAGCCGGGTTGCAGGATGCCGGATACGCCAGTCGTGCAGTTGAGCAGCGGGGCGAGAACGGCGCTGAGGCAGCCCTCGCTGGACAGAACCAGGTTTTCATTGAAGGGCGTTTCGAGCGTGCGCGCGTAGGAGGCGCGCAGCACGGTGCTGGTCGGCTTCACGTTGTAGGCAATGCCTACGCGCGGCTCTGTCTGGTTGGCGCGCGTGAGGCCGTTGTAGATGTCTTCGCGCAGACCGAGATTGAAGTTCCAGTTCCCTGCTTTGATCTGGTCTTCAGCGAAGAGCGCCAGTTCCTTCACGTCGGTGCGACCAAGGAAAAAGAAGTACGAACCGCCACGGGTAAAGTCATAGGGCCGCAGCGCGGATTGGAAGTTGGGATTGGGCAGCGCGCCGTTCACAACGCAATCCGACTGCGCCAAGTAGCCGGGCAAGGGATTGCCACCGGTATCCATGCAGGGCGCATTGTAGGTGCTCTCCACGATGCCGAGCGAGTCGCTCTCGCGCAGGAACGTTTGCTGATATTGCAGACCTGCCTTGAAATTCTGAATGCCGCGCGTGTAGGTTACGTCCGAGTGGATTCCGGTGTTCATCAATGTGCGAATCTGCGCGATGGACGATGTCTGCAGATCGGCCGGCCCAAGATCTGCCAGAGGATTCCCGCTGGGGAAGTAGTTGTACAGATCCTTGCGGACGAACGCGCCGAGATTCAGCACGGAGTTGTTGTTCACAATCCACGTATAAGCAGGCGCGATGTTAAAGGTGCTGATCTTTGAGCGCTGATCGGCGTTGCCCACATTGCCAAAAGCTGGATTTGCCGCGCCGCCGCCGGCAACGACGTTCTGCACGTTCAGGTTGTCATAGGCGTTCGGCGTCTGAAACCAGGAACGGCTGTAGTTCAGGTCCAGATGCACGGAATTCGCAGCGTTGAGGGTATCGTCGATGCGATCGAAGAAGTTCTCTTCGTTGCCCTTGTCGTGAAAGACGGCAAATTCCGGCGGATCGAGAAACCGGCCCGAATTCAGCCCATCTGCCTCAAGAAAGTTCCCCCACTTGTCGCTACCGTAGGAAAGATCGAAGCCGCCAGCCGCGGAGCCGAAGGACCCGTAGGAACTGTCGATGCTGCCGGTGGGGCGCTTGACTCCCTGCCCAGACCGCGTCGTGGCGACGATGACGAGACTCGTCTTATCACCGAACTCAGCCGGCGGCGCGCCGGAGATGACCTGAATGGATTGAATCGAGTTCGATGGAAGCTGATTGGAAAAGACCTTGCTCTGCTGGTCCGAGATCGCCTGCCCATCCACAGAGAAGGAGTTCGACGCATGGTCTCCCAACCCATGAAAGAGGCCGTTCGAATCGGCAGAAACGCCTGGTGTGGTGAGCGTGACAAGTGAACTGAGCGAGGACGACTGGCTCTCCAGAGGGACCTTGATGAACTGGTCGCGCTCTACATCGGTGTGGAAGGTGGGGTCGTCTTCGATGAGATCGCCTGTGGCCTCAACCGTAACGGTGGAAGCCGCAGCCTGCACCTGAAGCACCAGATTGAGCGAGAGGCCGACCGTGGAGTTGACTGTGATGTGCTGCATCAAGGATGAAAAGCCGGGAGCCGTAACCGTGAGCCGGTAGTTATTGAATGGCACGCTGGCGATCGCGAATTCGCCGGTCGGGTCGGTGGTCACGGCTCGGTTAAGACCGCTCATAGAACTGGAGATGGCCACGGATGCGCCGGGAATCACAGCGCCGGTGGGGTCAGTGACAGTGCCCCGCACTGTGCCCGCGTTGCCGCTCTGCGCTGCGTGTGCGCCAAGCGCCATGCACACTGCAAGACAGGCAGTCAAAATGCGGCGTTTCTTGCCGTGTTGAAACGGCATACGGTTGCCTCCGATGGGTTCTGATCCGGTGCCTGCAGAATTGCTGATCCAGATGATCCGGTTCCTTCTGAACCGGAATATTGATAGGCTGCAGGCGCAATCTTCGATGAAAGCGACGCCCAATCTGCGCCGGAGCGCAAGACAGAGCCACAAAAGAGATCCGAAGATGCTTACCGGACGAAAGGCGGCGGACGGGTGAAGCGCTGGGCGCGCCAAAGCAGTGAGACGGCGCGCGTTTCAAGGACTGGCGTCCTTTCAGCGATGTGGGTAAGGATGAGCACCGCCGCAGCCGCTGCGATGGGCACCGCGGAGTGGAGCACGATGCAGAGAGGACAATGATCCTGATCGGTCGCCGTGGAATGGATGTGCGCAACCTGGACAAAGCTGACCAGAACCAGCAGCGCCAGACAGAGAAGCGCGCAGGCCGTTAAGGTCCTTGACCCGCCGGCAAATCGGCTTTCACTCCGTCTTGGTATTGAAACGAACACGCTGGCCCTCAAGTTAAGGATACACATGATTTAGATGAATGAAGGGAACCAAGGTTACGTCTGCCGCAGAATTTTCCGGATGGGGCGCATTCTCTCCTTGCATGGAAAGCGTCTAAACTGTCTGCAAATGTGTCAGTTCCATTCAATCCGGTCCATCCGGCGGGCGCTTGGAATGGCCATGATGTGCGTGGCGCTTTGGATGGGGGCACAGCTTTCTTCGCAAACTGCGCCCGGCCAGAAGAATCAGGGACCTCTGACCGCTCCGCAGCCTGTGCCGGCGACGCAGAATAATCATCGGCTCATTTTGAAAGACGGGACCTATCAGCAGGTACGCACCTACCAGATCGTCGGCGACCGCGTGCGCTACATCTCGCTGGACCGCGGCGGCGACTGGGAAGAGCTGCCGGTGAGCCTTGTGGACTGGGACGCCACACGCAAGTGGGAACGGGACCACGGCAATCTCAGCGAGGTGTCCTCGCCTGCGATGAAAGAGGCTGCCGAGCTCGACAAGGAAGAGGCATCTGCGCGGGCGGATGAGCGTTACCGCATGCCGCAGGTCGCGCCGGGGCTGGAGCTGCCCGATGCGGATGGAATCTTCGCTTTCGACACGTTTCAGGGCGTTCCCGAACTCGTGGAACTGAAGCCGCTGGCGCTGCCGCAGGACTGGAAGCGGCATCACGGCGCCAATGCGATGAATCCGCTGAGTGGACCGCGTACCCACATCGAACTGGACGGCGAACACGCCGCTATTCATCTGCATGTGAATGATCCGGTCTTCTATGCTTCGTTGGATACGCAAGACGAGGGAGAGACCGTGACCACGCATGCCTTCACCGTGCACACAGACAGCGCCCAGGTGCAGAACGGTAAATTCGGCGCACACTCGGCCGCTTCGAAATTTGTGATTCTGGAACTCGACGAGCGGCAGGCGGTGCGCTTTATCGGTCCGCTCAATCTTGGGCAAGACGGCGCAGCACAGCCCGCAGACTGGGTGATTGCCGCGCTTGTGGAAGCCCTGCCCGGCAAGCACTGGCTCAAGATTATGCCGGAGAAGCCGCTGAAGATTGGTGAATACGCGCTGGTGGAGATTCAGGGGCCGGGGCAGATCGGCCAGTCGATATGGGACTTTCGCGTGTATCCGGTTCTCGGTGACAATCCCGGCGCGCTGACAGCCATCAAGCAGCAGTAACGCTCGCAGCTACTCCCGCACGCTGATGCCCAGCGCCTTCATCTTGCGGTAGAGATGACTGCGTTCGAGGCCGAGCAACTCGGCGGCGCGGCTTATGTTGTTCCGCGCCTCCTCAATCTTCTTCAGAATGTAGTCGCGCTCGTAGGCATCGCGCGCCTGCTGCAGCGTGGAAAAATCCTCCGTCGATCGCGTACCTGCCTTGTGCATCAGCGGCGGCAGGTGCTTGCGCTCGATGCGCTGGGTGCGCGGATTGAGAATGAGCACGCGCTCTATGACATTCTTGAGCTCGCGCACATTGCCAGGCCAGTGGTAATGGGCCAGGGCATCCAGCGCGTCCTCGCCAATCTCCATGCGTGGACGGCCATATTGGCGGCCGAACTCCGCCAGAAACTCGCGCGCCAGCAAGGGGATGTCCTCTTTGCGCTCGCGCAGAGGCGGAACAAAAAAAGGAACCACATTCAAGCGGTAGAAGAGGTCTTCGCGAAAGTTTCCTTTGGCAATCTCTTCTTCAAGGTCCTTGTTGGTCGATCCGATCAGGCGGACATCGACTCGCAGGGGCTGCGTGCCTCCTACTGGCGTGAAGAGTTGCTCATCGAGAGCGCTGAGAACCTTGGCCTGCGTCTTCAGGCTCATGTCGCCTACTTCGTCCAGATAAAGCGTTCCGCCGTCGGCGCGTTCCAGCGTGCCGCGCTGCTCAGGCGGGCCGCCGGGACGAGCCCCATGCCGGTAGCCAAACAACTCCGACTCGATGTGAGCCTCCGGAATCGCGGCGCAATTGAGCTCAACGAAGACCCGCTCGCGGCGCAAACTCTCCGCGTGAATGGACCGCGCGATCAGTTCTTTGCCCGTGCCCGATTCGCCGTAAATCAGCACGCGCCCGTTGGTGGGAGCCATGAGACGAATCTGCTGGCGCAGTGCCTTGACGGGGATGCTTTCGCCGGTGAGCACCGATCCGACGCTGAACTGGCGCTTAAACTCGAGGTTCTCCGCGCGCAGGCGGCGAGCATCCACTGCATTCTTGAGAACGATGAGAGTGCGATCCAGCGAGAGCGGCTTTTCCAGAAAGTCGTAGGCGCCGAGCTTAGTGGCCCTGACGGCTGACTCAATCGTTCCGTGACCCGAAACGATGATGACCTCCGGCCTGGTCTCAGGCGCAAGCGCATGAATATCGCCCAGCACATCCAGTCCGTCGCGATCCGGCAGCCAGATGTCGAGCAGGACTACGTCATACGGCACATCTTCAATGAGCACCAGCGCCTCGGCGGCCGTTGCAGCCGTGGTCACGGCGTAGCCTTCTTCGCTGAGAATCTCCTGCAAGGACGTGCGGATCTCCGCCTCGTCGTCCACCACGAGCACATGATTCATGAGCGGCTCCCTGTAACCGGCACCGCGCTTCCCTGCTCCTGCGCGGGCTGTGCGGGCTGCTCCATGAGCGGCAGGCGCACCAGAAAGCGGGCGCCCTTTGGCACATTGCTCTCGGCACGAATCGATCCTCCATGCTCCTGGACAATCTTTGCTGCGATGGAAAGGCCAAGGCCCGTGCCGCGTTGCTTCGTGGAGTAAAACGGCAGAAAGAGCCTCTCGCGAATCTCATCGGTAAGGCCGTGCCCCGTATCCGAGACAGCGACCTCAACGGCGGCGCCATCTTCGCTGAGCGCGCTGCTCACGTCGAGCTCGCGCAGCAAGCTGCTTTGCATGGCCTCCGCGGCGTTGTCGATGAGGTTGGCGAGCGCGCTCCGCATCGCCTCCGGATCGGCCAGCACCATCGGCAGGCCCTTCTCCAGACGCCTGCGCACAGTGATGCCTTCGAGCCTGCCAGTAAACAACGCAAGCGCTTCCTCGGCCACCTGATTCATGTCGCAGGCGCGCGGCTGCGGCGCGGGAAACTGCGCCAGCGCAGAGAACTGGTCCACCAGCGTGCGCAACGTGCCAACGCAGCCAAGAATCACCTCGCTGCACTTGCGAATCACCGATGGGGAGTCGGGATGATTCCGGTCGAGGTGCCGGCGGATGCGCTCAGCAGAAAGCGCGATCGGCGTGAGCGGATTCTTGATCTCGTGTGCGACCCGCTGCGCAACTTCCTTCCACGCAGTCTGCCGTTGCGCGCGCAGCAACTCGCTCGTATCTTCCACCACCAGCACAGTGCCTACCTTGCCACGCGCCAGTTCGAGCCGCGCACTGGTCACAGACAGATGCAGCAGCCGGCCGCGCGCGTGCAGTTCAAGATCCGTTGAGGCCGCGCCCATGCGCTGGCCGCGCCGAATCACTCCGGCAAGATCTTCAGCGCATTCGCCCGGCAGCAGCGCATCGACCTTCTGCCCCCGCAGGTCTCCGTCTGCACTTTGGCCCATAAGCGATGCAAAGGCGCGATTGGCCTGTAGAACCGTTCCTGTTCCATCCAGCGTGACCACTCCGCTGGGAATCGTTTCAAGAATCGTCTCCAACTCGCGGCGTCGCTCTTCGATGGACTGATTCGCCGCAGTCAACTGCGCCGACGATGTCTCGGCCAGCTTGCGGCTCGTGTCCAAATCGGCAGCCATGTGGTTAAACGAGCGCACTAGATCCGCCATTTCACCTGTCGTGATCAGTGCCACGCGATGCTCATATTTGCCCGCCGCGATTTCATCCATAGCATCGGCGAGCGCCTCAACGGGCCGCGTGATTTGCTTGGATAGAAACAGCGCCAGCCACACACTCGAAAAGAAAACAACTACTGTAATGAGCAGCAGCATCAGAAAGAAGACGCTGCGAATGCTGTTCCTCGCACGAAACAGGTTCCAATAAACCGCCGCGCCGGCGCGGATGCGCGCGGTGGTCTGGCTGAGCCCCTGCGGCATCGGCAGCGCGGCGACCACCGCTTTACCAGACGCAGTCATGGCCATGCCCAGCGCGTACTCCTGACTGCCGATACGAATCACTGGCTCGTCATTCCGCCGCGCCGCATTGAGCAGACTAGCCGAGAGCGGCCCGTGCAACGGAATGGACACCTCCGTTGCGTCCTGCCCGCTCTTCTCCGGCAGCCATGGGACCAGGCTCGCGGCGCTCGACTCCTGCGGCGCAAGATAGCTCGCAATCACCTGCCGGTTGCGATCGTAGACCAGCGCGAATCCACCATCGAGCGTGATGCGGTGCGCGCTTAACGTGTTTTCCAGTAGCTCCTGCGAACCATCTGGAGCTCCCGATGCGGCGATCGACTCCGCCTCGCCGCGCGCGTTGCCGGTCACATACTGAGCAAGTTCGAGCACGACGCGCGTCGAATCCTCGCGCAGCTCCGAGGTATTCGGCGAAAACCACCGATCAATAGAACGGTTCATCAGCTGAAAGCTGAAGAGAAACATGAAGACGGCGGGCGTGAGCGCAATGAGCATCGCTCCCAACACCATCCGTGTGCGCAGCCGGGCGCCAAGAGCGCTACTGCTCTGGTCCGCATAGACCTTCAGGATGTTGCGCAACAGCAGGATGAGAAGCGCCACAAGCAGCAGGAAGACCAGCACCGTGAGGCCCGTGAATGCCAGTGTCTCGCCCGCGGTCTCTGGATTGAGGTAGCGAATGTTCGATGTGTTGAACGCCTGCAGAGCGCCCAGCAACGCAAAGAAAAGGAGCGCACCGAGGCCCAGCAGGACTACAAGACGCCGCCGCGAATCGCTGCCGGGAGACATGCCGCGATTATAGGCGCTGGGGAAACGAACCCGCTACCGCCAGCTTCAAGCGAGAGAACGCCAATGCGATGTCTAAGCCAGGACGCTCGCCGGCGCCGACCATGTGCGCTGCTGGCTCTCCGCCACGCCGCGATGCGTGAGCGTACCGAGCCAGGTGTTCAGCCCTTCGGCCAGCCCCGCATCCTGCCGCAGCGCCTCGCGCGCGCCCAGGTTGGCCAGCCGCATCAGGTAGGGGAACGTTGAGTTCGTCAGCGCAAGCGTGGAGGTATGCGGCACCGCGCCTGGCATGTTGGTTACGCAATAGTGAACGACCCCATCCACCGTGTAACTCGGGTTGGAGTGCGATGTGGGGCGGGCCGTCTCAACGCATCCACCTTGGTCGATGGCGACATCGACGATCACCGCGCCCTTCTTCATCTGCGAGACCATCGCGCGGGTCACGATCCGGGGCGCAGTTGCGCCGGGAATCAGCACGCCGCCGATCACCAGATCCGCTTCGCGCGTCGCCTGGGCAATGTTGTAGCTATTCGAGGCCAGCGTGTAGAGGCGGCCGCCATACAAATCGTCGAGCTCGCGCAGCCGGTTCAGATTCACATCGATGAGCGTAACCTTGGCGCCAAAGCCCAGTGCAATCTTGGCCGCATTGGTGCCCACAATGCCTCCGCCGATGATGGTGACATGCGCCGGAGGCACGCCCGGAACGCCGCCAAGAAGAATACCCCTGCCCCCGCGCTCCTTTTCAAGATAGCTTGCGCCGACCTGCACGCTCATGCGTCCAGCCACTTCGCTCATCGGCATCAGCAGAGGCAGCATACCGTTGCGGTCGCGAACCGTCTCATAGGCAATTCCGATGACTTTGGATTCGAGCAGACGGTTGGTCAGCTCTGGCAACGGCGCGAGATGGAGGTACGTGAACAGAACCAGTCCTTCGCGAAAATAGACGTACTCGCTTTCGATCGGTTCCTTCACCTTAACAACCGTGTCCGCATTGCCCCAGACATGCCCGGCATCGCCCACGATCTCCGCGCCTGCATTCTGATAGTCGGCATCATCAAAGCCGGAGAGCACTCCGGCCTGCATCTCCACCAGCACGTCATGGCCGGCCTCGACCAGCGCCCTCGCACCCGCCGGCGTCACGCCTACACGCGCTTCGTTATCCTTGATCTCCTTCGGGACGCCTATTCTCATTGCTGCTCTCCTTCATGGGCTAGAAATTGTGCCTACCTGGAACGCCGTTGCACATCGCAGAGGCAGTCGAGTGCCGCTATGAGCAACCTGGAGACCCTACTCCGCGCACTGAGCACATGCTACGGCGCTTTTGCGTTCCAATGTGTGCAAAGTTCGTGCTAAAACTCTCTCATGAGAACGAAACGTGAGAAAAAACAGCAGGCAACGCAAGGATTCTCCAGAGACGATCTCTCCGGCACTCTGGATGCCCTCGACGAGAGCATCTTGCGCTTCCTCGAACGGAATGGCAAGGCAACCAACTTTGAGGTCGGCGAGGAGGTGGGCCTGTCGGCTTCCGCTGCGTCGCGCCGCATTCAGGCGCTGGAAAGTGCGGGCCTCATTCGCGGCTACCGCGCCGTGGTGGATGACCGCCTGCTTGGCAAGCACATCACGGTGTATATCCGCGTGACACTGGAACGGCAGTCGGCGGCAGTGCTCAGCGCCTTTGAAGCGGCCGTGCGGCGCTGCAGGGAGATCGTCAGTTGTCACCTGATGGCGGGCCAGTATGACTACATGCTGGTGGCGCGCGTAGGGGGAATTGACGATTATGGACGGCTGCACCAGGCGGAACTCTCGCGCCTGCCGGGTGTTACGCGGCTGGAGACAAGCTTTGCGCTGCGCGATGTGCTGAACCCCACACAGTCGTAGAGCGGACGCACCGGTCTATCCGGCGGCCACAGAAACAGACTAGAGGCCAGCTGCTCTGGGCAACTCCTGCTGTTGCTCCGTGCGCAAATTGTCCCACTGCTCCGCACCAAGTCGATGAAAAATCTCCCGCGGGGAAAGCGTATTTTCTAAGTGCAGTGCTGAACGGGAATTCCTGACCTGAAACAGCGCCGTGTCGTAGGCAGCTACGGCTGCGCACAGCAGGACATCCGAAAGCAGAACCATTCGATAGCCGAGAGCCTTAACTGATTCGAGTGAGAGCAGGGGGCTCTTTCCACCGATCAACACGTTCAACACGCAAGGACCATTCACGAGAGCAGGCACCTGCTCCAGTTGCTGCATCGACTCGGGAGCTTCAACGAGCGCCAGGTCAGCGCCGGCTTCAAGGGCTTCATTCGCACGAGCAATTGCCTCCTGAAAGCCCAGGACTGCGTTTGAGTCCGTGCGCGCAATGATGATGAAATCAGCACTGCATCGAGCGCCAACCGCGGCGCTAATCTTGCTGATGAATTCCTTCCGCGACACCACTTGCTTTTTGTCGAGATGGCCGCACTTTTTGGGGAAACACTGGTCCTCGATATGGATACCCGAAACGCCATGCCGCTCATACTCATGTACCGTGCGGGCCATGTTGAGCTCATTTCCGTAACCCGTATCCGCATCGGCAATAATGGGTATGTCAATCGCAGCGGTCATCGAGGAGGCATTCGCGACCATCTCCGACATCGTGGCGAGGCCATAATCTGGCAAGCCCAGCTTGGTCGCCGAAGTCCCCATACCTGTCATGTAAAGTGCCTTGAAACCGGCAATCTCAACGCATCGTGCGGAAAGACAATCAAACGCGCCAGGAGCGACGATAAATTCTTCCCGTGCAAGAAGCTGACGAAGCCGACCGACTGAACTCATGTGTGCATCTCCGCCTGATGATCGAGACGTTCGCAATTCTTTTGGTGCTTGTCTAGCCTGCACACAATGAAGGGAGAACGAACCGAGTCTCCGCACTGCGAGTCAATCGCCCCATTTGGGACCTTCAGCGATTGACAGTACCCAGTGGACCCAGCGATTCACTGGACGCTTCGAAATACACACGGCTCATACCAGTGCCATTGCGCAGTGCATTCAGAAGAGCGTCAGCCCCCTCGCCCGTCTCCCTCTTAAAGACGCGAGGTGACTGCAAAAGTTTGCCCAGCGCGCATGAAGATGTGTTCATGTTGACCGTCGCAGTTGCAGCTGCGGAGTGCAGGCAGGAGCAGGGACAACCCCACATCGCAGAGATATGCCGGCCTCACTCTCCGAAAGTCACAAAGCGCTTCTCCGCCTCGTCGTACTCTTCGATTCGCCCCGTCAGGATGTCGTAGTACCAGCCGTGAACAGTCAATTGGCCACCCGCCGTGGCGCGCGCTACGGAGGGCTGGGCCTGCAGATTCAAGAGCTGCGCAACCACATTGCCGCGGATTAAAGATGCCAGTTCCGCGCTGGCTCCATCGGCAGGATTGAGCGGCTGACGATGCGAAAAGGCCGCTTCGACATGCTGCAACCAGCGGCGCGCTTTAGGAAGGTTTTCAAGCGCGGTCTTGTCCAGCGCCGCCTTCATCGCACCGCAATCGGAATGGCCACAGACGATGGCGTGTCGGACACGAAGGACCTCCACAGCGTACTCAATCGTTGCCGTGCACCCGTCTACATCATGACTTGTCACCGGAACGACATTGCCCGCATTGCGGGTAAGGAAAAGATCTCCTGGGCCGGTCCCCAGAAACAAATCCGGCAATACCCGCGAGTCCGAACAGGTGATGACGAGCCACCGCGGAGCCTGCCGATCGGACAATAGATGAAATTGATCGCGACGGTCCGGGAAGACCTTCTCAAGAAATCGTTTGTGTCCTTCAATCAGGCGCTCCAATGCTTTCTCCCCTCCTTTGCCGAGCCAATCAAGCGCAGGTCGGCGCTCTTATTCCCTGCTTCTTCATCGACGCGCGCGGCTCTGTGGCTTTCCAAGCACGAGCCCTATGAGACCGGACAACTCACAATGTGCCTCGACGGGATGCCGTAACTTAAGTTGTTCGTGAACGCTATACCGGTTGCGCCGGCCTTCGCGCTCGATCTGGAGGTAGCCGGATTCTGCGAGATCATCGATGATTCGCTGGACCGCGCGTTCCGTGATACCCACTCGCTCCGCAAGGTCGCGCATACGAGCTTCTGGATCCTCCGCGATGCAGAGCAACACATGCGAATGGTTGGTGAGAAAGGTCCATGTACCCGCAGGAGATGACTTTTTCACAGCCGCCATAAAATACGACTTGCAATATACGACATTAATGTCGTATATTTCCTTTCGTGTATTGAACCAAATTCTACCACCGCGAAAGGAACCCTCATGCCTTCAATCCTTGTCGAGTCCTCCTCCTCCGTGCTTCAGGAATCAACGTCAGGTCATGCTGTTCGCGTCCCCGTCACTGTCGCTTATGGGGACGGCATCGGTCCTGAGATTATGCGGGCTACCCTGCGCATCCTGGATGCCGCCGGCGCCGCTCTTGATTACGAGCCAATTGAGGTAGGTGAGGGTGTCTACCTGCGCGGCGTCACCGCGGGGATTGAGCCGGACGCGTGGGAGTCTATCCGCCGCAACCGCGTTCTGCTGAAGGCACCAATCACGACTCCGCAAGGAGGTGGCTACAAATCGATGAATGTAACCCTGCGCAAGACTCTCGGGCTCTACGCGAACGTGCGCCCGGCAGTCGCTTATGCTCCCTTCGTGCGAACCCGCCATCCTCAGATGGATGTGGTGATTGTCCGTGAAAACGAGGAGGATCTGTATGGTGGCATCGAGCATCAGCAGACGGATGAGGTTGTTCAGTGTCTCAAGCTAGTCAGCCGCCCTGGCTGCGAGCGCATTATTCGCCATGCATTCGAGTACGCACGCGCCAACGGCCGCCGCAAGGTGACCTGCATGACCAAAGACAACATTATGAAGAAGACCGATGGTCTCTTCCATAAGGTCTTTGACGAAGTAGCCGCTCAGTATCCTGACATCGTCAGTGAACACATGATCATCGACATCGGCGCGGCACGCCTGGCAGACACCCCCGAAATGTTCGACGTGATTGTCACGCTCAATCTTTATGGAGATATCATCTCTGACATCGCCGCGCAGGTTGCTGGCTCCGTCGGACTGGCGCCCTCTGCCAACATCGGGGAACATGCAGCGATGTTCGAAGCGATCCACGGCTCCGCTCCGCAAATCGCTGGGCAGGGAATCGCAAATCCCTCCGGTCTGCTGCTCTCCGCCGTCATGATGCTGGTGCATGTCGGCCAGCCGCAGGTTGCTGAGAAGATTCACAACGCCTGGCTCCGAACAATTGAAGAGGGCATCCACACGGCAGACATCTATGCGGAGACAATTAGCTCGACCAAGGTGGGTACCGACGCGTTCGCGGATGCGGTGATCGAGCGCCTTGGACTTCAACCTCGTATGCTGGCCGCCGTTCGCTACGCGGCTGAACAACCCAAATCGCAGTCGGAAGGGATCCGCTATATTCGCCCGCGCGCAGCTGAAAAACAACTGGTCGGCGTGGACGTCTTTCTGGACTGGCAAGGAACAAATCCAGACGAACTGGGGGAGAGCCTGCGCGCGGCAGGAACAGCCGATCTTTCGCTCAGCATGATTACCAATCGCGGCGTGAAGGTCTGGCCCAATGGCATGCCCGAGACCTTCTGCACGGATCATTGGCGCTGCCGTTTTCATGCCCCCGTGGATACTCACACGGCTCCGAAGAAGGTGCTTGATCTGCTCGGCCGCCTGCACGCGCTCGGCTTCGACTGCATCAAGACAGAGAACCTCTACATTTTCGATGGGAAGGCGGGCTATTCCCTCGGCCAGGGACAGTAAATACCGGCTCATCGGGGTCTGCTACCATAGCGCGGAATACCAAAGCGCGGGAGCAGGCCCTGAGGCCGCGTTCTGCGCAACCCCAAGGATGGCCAGAATGGAGCTTCGCAAGAAGTGCGGCACAGTTGCTGCCCTGTTGATCGCCTCAATTTCCGCATACACGCAGACCGTAGATACCCTGGCCCCCTCAATCCAGAGTCGCGTGGACCGCATTGCCACACAAGTACTTCAGCAGACTGGTGTGCCCTCTGCATCCATTGCCGTGGTTAACCACGGCAAGCTGGTCTACACACACGCCTACGGGAAGGCCCGGCTGCAGCCACCGACGCCGGCGACGCCCGAGATGCGCTACTCGATCGGTTCAATCTCCAAGCAGTTCACGGCCGCGGCGATCCTACTGCTTCAAGAGCAAGGAAAACTTTCGCTCGATGACGCCGTAGGGAAATACATCGATGGGCTGACGCGGGGCAATGAAGTGACAATCCGCCAGGTGCTCTCGCACACCTCTGGCTACCAGGACTACTGGCCCGAAGACTACGTGATGACGCCGATGCTGCAGCCCACCACCGCGCAGCAGATTCTGGACAAATGGGCGAAGAAGCCGCTCGACTTCGAGCCGGGCACGCAATGGCAATACTCCAACACCAACTACGTCATCGCCGGCGCGATTGTGGAGAAGGTTAGCGGCGAAAGGTTAATGGATTTTCTCGAAGCGCACATCTTCCACCCGCTGGGGATGAAGTCTGTGTGGAACTCGGACGAAACGAAGCTCACACAAGCTGATGCCACAGCCTACTACCGGCACGCGCTCGGCCCGCTGCGTGTCGCACCCAAGGAAGGCCGTGGATGGATGTTTGCCGCGGGCGAACTGGCCATGACGGCGCACGACCTTGCGCTCTGGGATCAGAGCCTGCTGGCTGAGTCCGTGCTCAAAGCGCAGAGTTATAACCAGATGTTCGCCGAAGTAAAGCTCAAAAGCGGCAAAGAGACTCATTACGGGCTCGGCGTGCAGGTGGTGAATCTGGATGGACATCGCGCGATCGAGCACTCGGGCGAGGTCTCCGGCTTTGTGTCGGATAACATCGTGCTGATCGATGACGGCGTCGCCGTGGCCGTGCTGACCAACCAGGATGCTGTGAGCGCCGCCGGCACCATTGCCCGCCTCGCGGCCCCCGCGATTGCCGGGTACCCGCTCACCGCTCCGGAACAACAGGCGCTCGATCTCTATCGCGGACTGCAACACGGAACAATCGACCGCAACCTGCTGGCGCCGAATCTGAGCGACTACTTCACACCTGAGGCCATTGCCGATTTTCAGGCGAGCCTTGCGCCGCTGGGAGAGCCGCTCACCTTTAAACAGGCCGCCGAGGAGTTGCGCGGCGGCATGACCTTTCGCGCCTTTCGTATCACGTATCCCGATCGGCGCCTGGTGCTGACCACCTACACCTACCCGGACGGAAAACTGGAGCAGTATCTGATTGCGCCGGCGGAATAAAAGACGGGCTGAATCCGCGTCTACAGGGCGAAGTCAGCTAGCTGCGAGCCGCCTCCCCAAGCGGATACCCGGCCTTTCAATGAAACTCCAGCTTGCCAAGGCGACCGCGGGCAGCAGCGCGGCGCCAATCCAGCCCCAATGCGGCACGAGGAAGAACTCCTGCCAGACGTAAACACTGTAGGAGATGACACCGAGAAAGCGGAGGTGCTGCCACTCCAGCACGCGTGAGACCGGCATTGAGGGATTGAGTGCAGTCGCGCTCAACATGCTCGCAATCACAATGGACTCGCTGGTCGGCACCATGCAGTGATACGCATGAACCATCCACGCGAAGATGGGAATCGCCAGCCAGATGAGCGCTGCGCCTGCTTTTCGCATCCGTTCCCGGTACGCCGGCACGTCCAGCAACAGGGCGAGGATGCATCCCACCAGAAGACCGTCCGCGCGAACCTCGGTGCGCACGCAGCTGAGCTGATACGTATAGAGGCCCCAGTGCGTGAAGCGATACACACTGCAGGCGACAGCCAGCAGACCTGCGACAGGCAAGGCCCTGCGCTTGCCCAGCATCGCGAGCAGAGGGGGCCACGCCAGGTAGAACTGCTCCTCAATGGAAAGCGACCAGAAATGCGTGGTGAGGGCGCTCGAATTCAGTTCCACAGCAGGGCTGTAATTCCTGAAGAAAAACAGACTCGACCACAGGTCGCTGCCAATGACATGCAGGTGCGTGAGCCGGCCGAAAAGGACCATCGTCGCCAGATACAGCCAAGCTGTGGGCATGAGGCGAAAGAGCCGGCGCAGGTAAAACTTTCCCAGGTCGATGCGCTCGTGGACCAGCAGGGTTGACGTGATGAGGTAGCCACTCAGCACGAAAAAGATCGCCACGCCGTGCATGCCGAGGTAGCGCAGTTCGAAGCCTACGTCGTGATAGCGGAACATCCCATCCTGCAGATGGGTAATGCAGACCATCAGGATGGCGATGCCGCGCCATCCATCCAGAGTCGGGATGTAGTTTTTATCCGTTCGAACCCGTGAATCCATCTGCGCCGCGGCCTTGCTCCCATCTTATAGGCCAGTTTCGACGGGCCTGTCTGATTTTCTGCCGGAGCGAATCTGCACAATACCGGCAGAACGGTTGACTGGCTCAGCGCCCCTTGCTGCTTGGCGGTTTGGCCCGCATGCCGGCTCGCAGCCGGAAGACGATACACTTAGAGCTGACCTATGTTTGAAAATCTCAGTGACAAGCTCCAGCGTGCCTTCAAGACCCTGCGCGGTCAGGGCACGCTCACCGAAGAAAACATCACCGAAGCACTGCGCGAAATTCGCGTGGCGCTGCTCGAAGCCGACGTCAACCTGAACGTCGTCCGCGACCTGATCGAGCACATCCGTGCCAAGGCCGTCGGCACAGAAGTGATGACGGCGCTCTCGCCCTCCGAGCAGGTCATTAAGATTGTGCGCGACGAGCTCATCGATCTCCTGGGCCGTGACACAGCGCGCTTCAAGTTCGCTTCGCAGCCACCCACCGTCATTTTGATGGCCGGCCTGCAGGGCTCCGGTAAGACGACCACCAGCGGCAAGCTCGCCGCGTGGCTCAAGAAAGGCGGCCACCGGCCCATGCTCGTCTCGGTCGACGTCTATCGCCCCGCCGCGCGCGAGCAGTTGAAGGTCGTAGCGAAATCCATTGAGGCGCGTCTCTACGAGGGCGACCTGAAGGGCGAAGCTGCCGGTCCCAGGCTGGTGGAGCGCCTCGCTAATGAAGCCCGCCGCGAGGCCCGCAACATGGGCTGCGACACGCTCATCGTAGACACCGCCGGCCGCCTGCACGTGGACGAAGAGTTGATGGCGGAGATGGAGCAACTGAAGAAGCTGCTCAACCCGCAGGAGATTCTCTTCGTCGCCGACTCCATGACCGGCCAGGACGCCGTGAACTCCGCGCTCGACTTTCACAAGCGGCTCGGCCTCACCGGCGTCGTTCTCACCAAGATGGACGGCGATGCGCGCGGCGGCGCGGCGCTCTCCATTCGCCACGTCACCGGCCAGCCCATCAAGTTCATCGGCGTGGGCGAAAAGCCCGATGCCTTTGAGCCCTTCCATCCGGACCGCATCGTGGGCCGCATCCTCGGCATGGGCGATATGCTCTCGCTCATCGAAAAGGCCGAGGAAAAGCTCGACCGCAAGAAATCCGAAGAATTTGCAAAGAAGGCGCTGCTCGGAGACGGCTTCTCGCTTGAGGACTTCCGCGATCAGTTGCGGCAGATTAAAAAGCTCGGCTCGATGGAGTCGATCCTCAAGATGATGCCGTCGGTCGGCCCCTTCGCGGGCATGCAGCAGGCTGCGAAGAATGTGGATGAAAAGCAGTTCCTGCGGCTGGAGGCCATCATTAATTCGATGACCCCGAAGGAGCGGCTGAACCACGAGATCATCTCCGGTTCGCGGCGCAAGCGCATTGCGGCAGGCTCCGGCACCAGCGTCCAGGACGTGAACCAGCTTCTGCGGCAGTATGCGCAGATGGCGCGCATGTTCAAGCAGATGGGCAAGGGCGGCCTGGCGAAGAGCATGATGCGCGGCGGCATGGGCGCGCTGGGCATGGGCCGGCAAAAGTTCGGACGATAGGCAGATGAGCTCCCTCCAGGACCAACTCGACGAGATTACGGCGAACACGCGCCACCTGGTGCAGGCCGAGCGGCTGGCCATCGGCGAAAGAGCGATTGCGGAATTGTTCGCTTCCGGGATCGAAGAGCGCATCCTGCCGGTCGGCGCTGCCGCTCCGGAGTTTACGCTGAGAGACTCCAGCAACAAGGCCGTGTGCAGCCAGGACCTGCTTGCCCTGGGCCCGCTGGTCGTCAAATTCTTTCGCGGGCGCTGGTGCCCCTATTGCATGACGGAGTTGGAGGCGTGGCGCGATCTTTATGGTCAGATCCGCGAGCACGGCGCGCTGATGGTCGCCGTGAGCCCGCAGACGCAGCGCCAGAGCGACTTCATGGTGGGCCAGCATGGACTGCCCTTCCCTGTGCTGCACGACCCTGGCAACGCGCTCGCCGAGCAGTTCGGCCTGGTCTACACCGTGCCGGATTATCTGCGCGAGTACTACCGCTCCATCCTTGTCAATATCCCGTTTGTGAACGGCGAGGAAAGCTGGCAGCTCCCATTGCCGGCAACCTATGTTCTCGCAAAAGACCGGAAGGTCCTCTTCGCCGAGGCGCATGCTGACTTCCGCGTGCGCCCCGAGCCGGAGGAGGCGCTGGCCGAGGTGCTGGCGCTGCACGGACGCTAGTCGCGCCTACTTCCCCATCTGCTCTTCGATCAACGACGTTGCACGCTCTTCCGTCACACCCCGCAGCAGGAAGACCTTGCTCCGGGAGAGCTCGCCAGAAACGAGTTCCACCCTCGCGCGCGGAATGCCAAACGTCATTGCCAGAAATCTCAACAGCGCCTCATTCGCGCGCCCTTCAATCGGCGGAGCCTGCACGGCAATCTTGAGTTGCGCCGGGGCGCCCTCGCCGTAGATGCCAACAATGGCCGTCTTCTTTGCGCCGGGCTGTGCGCGCACGGCCAGCGTGACTCCGCCTGCGACCGTGCGCAGCATCAGGCCGGCCCCGTATAGGGCGCGCGTTTGCCAAAGAGCGCCGTGCCGATG
>JAJXWA010000027.1 GCA_021781795.1 Acidobacteriota bacterium | reverse complement strand
GTCTCGCAGGACGGGTCTCCTATCTGGAACTTGGCCCCTTCGATGTCCTTGAGGCTGGCGCCGCAGCCACGGACACATTGTGGGTCAGGGGCGGGTTTCCGCGCAGCTTCCTCGCCGAATCGGACGATTTGAGCCTGCAGTGGCGGCGCGATTTCATACGGACTTACCTGGAGCGCGATATTCCTCAGTTCGGACCGCGGATACCCGCCGAGACGCTTCGTCGTTTCTGGACCATGCTTGCGCATAATCAGACGCAGATGCTGAATGCTGCGAGTCTGGCCAGAGGCCTGGCGGTCGATGGGAAAACCGTAGCTGGCTATCTCGATCTGCTCGTCGATCTCCTCGTCGTTCGCCGGCTCCCGGCCTGGCACAGGAACGTTGGCAAGCGCCTGGTGAAGTCCCCCAAGGTCTATGTGCGCGACACGGGCATTGCACACGCCCTGCTCGGCATTCGCGACAAAGAGGCGCTCTTGGGCCATCCGGTCGTCGGACAGACCTGGGAGAGCTTTGTCATCGAAACCCTGGTCACCACGGCTCCAGACGGCACCGAAGCGCATTACTATCGCACCTCGAATGGCACTGAGATTGATCTCCTCCTCACGCTTCCAAACAGGGAACTCTGGGCCATCGAAGTGAAACGCAGTTCTGCCCCGAAGATCGAGCGCGGTTTTCATTCAGCCTGTGCGGACCTCAAGCCTCACAAACGGTTCGTTGTCTATGCAGGAATCGACCGCTTTCCTCTGGACAAGACGACAGACGCAATCGGCATTGTCGAACTCGCCGAAATGCTTCAAAAACTCACATGAACCGGCTCTGTTAAACAGGCGCCATAAAACAACATCCGCTACATTGCATTCCAATTCGAAGATCGGAAGTACAGTGCCCGCAAGCTACTGAGTTCCCGCTTCGCTTTCCCGGAACCTGCCGGATCGTCGTGACCCAATTCCGAATTGGCTAATCGGGACCGCTGATGCCTCAAATCGCACACCGGGTAATCGGGACGGTCATTTGCTCAATTCCGAACTGGGTCAACGGGACCGATCTTTGCTCAAAGTGCGCGTTGGGACATCGGGATCGATCTTTCTCCAAGGCGCGGAACGAGTCATTGGGACCGTTCATTCCCCGACGGCACTTTGGGCCATCGGGATCGATCTTGACTCAATTTGGAATTGGGTAATCGGGACCGACAAAGCCTCAAATCGCACATTGGGTAATCGGGACGGTCATTTCCTCAATTCCGAACTGGGTCAACGGGACCGATGTTTGCCCAAGGCGGAGAACGAGTCAGCGGGACCGGTCATTACTCAACCTCACTTTGGGTAATCGGGACCGACAATGCCTCAAATCGCACACTGGGTAATCGGGACGGCCATTTGCTCGAATCCGAAATGGGTCAACGGAACCGAAGATTCCCCAACGCCATACTGGGTCATCCGGACGGATCTTTGCCCAAGCAGAAACTGCATTTTCGGGAGTTGGCCGTTTCGCGGCCCAACGATCCGATTGGAAGTACGACCGCAATCTGCGGGTTCGGCCGTCAGGCAGCCGGCACTCTCAATGCGACGACTCATCATGAAAACGCCCTGGCACTCGGCCAGGGCGGAGGAGAAACGGACGCTTCACGCGATTTACTGAGCCGTGGGCGCGCCCCTGTGAAGCTGAGACGGAGTTTGTTCGTGCTTGGTGAACACGATGTAGATTTTCGTGTCAGCGGGAACAGAAACGACTACGCGGCTGTTGGCATTGAGGCTCATCACCTCGGAGTCACCCGCGGTGCCAATATTTTCGGCCAGCCGCTCACGCAGCATGTCGTCCTCGGAGAACGCGGCGCTCGAGTTGTTTCCGGCCACTTCTGCAAGGACCGAGCCGAGTCCCGACGCCGCTCGTACAAGAAAGTTCTTCCCTCTGTTCTTCCCGTACACGATTCCTTTAATTGGCCCGAGGTCCAGGCCCGTACCGACGGCGTCGATCTTCTCTCTCGCGCCGTCGAGCAGTTCGATCTCGTCGAACTTCACGCTGACCAATCCGCTGCGATCTGCCTGCTGCAACTGGCCGTACACGCGCGCGCCAGCAGGAACGATGATTCTGTCCCCGATTGCGTAGGTGTATTCAACTACGGCAACAACGGGGGCCAGCACGGCGCTCGATATCTGCGTCTCAAGCTTCGCCTGGATGCGGGTCCCCGGAGTCAATTCCAAGCGTGGAGGGCCGTCGCTTTCCGCGTCGGCCCTTGGCGCTGCCATCCCCTGGTTTTGGGCCACACTCCGCACAAAGATGAGCGACGGCTCCTTCAGGCTGTTTTGCCGCGTCTGAGGCGTTTCTGCGGCCGGGGTTCCGCCATAGGGTGCCGGATCTTCCCACGTCTGCTGTGTTTCCGCGAAAGAAGGCACGTTACCCAGAGAACTTGCGACGGCCGGCTTGCCCGCAGGTGGCTTCATCCCCGCGCCATTCTCCAAAGAACGTGTGCGCCGGATGTCACTCGGCCCAAGCTGCCCGCTTGTATTGTCCGGCGCTGGGGTATGAACGGTGTCCATAAGAGGCGTCACACTTCCCTGGAACGGCTTCGACTGTTCCTGCTTCGATTGCTGAGACAGCGGCTTCATCCCCGCCAACCTTCTTGGCGACTTGCTGACGATCGCGGTCAAGACGAAGAAGAGCACCGCAACTGCGAGTCCACCTCCGAGGAGAAGGAGTTTGCCTTTGCTGATTCCGTCCGCTCCTTTGACATCGGCTCGTGTGGCAAACTTGGTGCCGGGCTTCTCTCTGGCCTCGCGGTCTGCTGATTCGGGCGCCTGCATGAATCGTTGGGAGACCGCAGGGCCAGGAGCCTCAGCGACTTGAGTAGTAGGTAATCCTGCGTTTCCATTTTTGTTGTTGCCGTTGACGTCCATAGTCATGGAACCCCCTTCTACTTGCCATCGCCGGAAATGGGTGGAGTAAATGGCAGATGAATCAAGATCGGACGATCCACCTGGTCGGCTTGGGCGATCTGCAGAAAAAGCTTCTCCGTCGATTCCTTGAAGTTGGGCCGGTCGAAGACGACCACGCCATCGGCACGGTCTCCAGGCTCCAGGCGGGTCGTGCTCAACCTGTAGTCCCGAATCTCCAACTGATCGGAGATGACTCCATTGCCTTCCTTCTTTTTCTTCTTTGTGGCCTTGCGGCCCGTCATCTGGATCTGGGGCGGAACGATCTCGATCGGCTGATTCGAGCTGTTCAAGACGGAGTAGGAGATCATGGTCTCGTTGCTTAGCTGCCGCACGTCGCCGATCGACGTCTCGATCTCCTTGTCCTCCCATTTCGTCCATTTCGGAGCGTTCACGCTCTCTTGCTGCTTGAATGCTTCGTCAAGACTCGACAGCGGCGCTAATCCTGTGCCGGTGTTTCCGCCACTTCTGTCACGATCCGGATCCTTCGCCGGCACGCTCGGTGTTGCCGGGGGTTCGGCGTCGGCGGGGATGAGGAAGCTCCGCGCCGTCCTATATTCGATCAGGAAGTCAACCGGCTGGGCCTGGCTCGCAACCCCGGCGCCCTCGCTGACCAATTCCAGCGAAACGTGCTGTCCCGATTTGGTTGCAATCAGGAGATTCGACTGCGCAGCGTCTTCCGTAATGGGCTTGACATAGACGTACTCCGGTTCGCCCTCGTTATGCTCGGCCTTGAACTCGCCCGGACTGCCCAGAATGACCGACGTGACCTCTTCGGGCATGCGAATCGTCGATTCAAACTCCGGCCGCAAGTGGAGGATCGTAACTTCTCGCGGATTGATCGTGATCGTGGCAACGCGCGCCCCGACCGGAACATCGGTCGCGCTTAGCCGCAGCGGAATAAGGACAGCGACGGGGATGAACCAGCGAAGTTTCACCGGGTGGACCTCCTTGACGGCCTCGCGGCCAGATACTTGCGAAACATGTATCGCTGCCGGACGGCCTGAACGTAAGCCACAACCTCCGGATTGTGGTAATTCAGTTGCTCACGGGAGATTCCGCGGTCGCCGGCATAGTAAGCGGCGGAGACCAGACGCAGATCCCCATGGAACTCCCACATCAACGCTGTAACGTAACGTGTGCCCGCAGCGATGTTTTGTTCGACATTGAAGGGATCAAACGCACCGTAACGCTTTGCGGTCGCTGGCATCAGTTGCATCAGCCCCATCGCTCCCTTGTTCGAAACTGCCCGAGGGTTCCACCGCGACTCGACGTCAATCAATGCGGCGATCAATTCGGGCGGTACACGATAGTGCGCAGCGTACTGCCTCACAAATCCTGCCGCTGGCGCAGGATCCGCCTGCCCAAGGGCAAGAGTGGGCAGCACGATCAAAACCAGAACCAAATACCGAATCATGATGCTGACCCTCCACGGAGTGCCAGCGTCTGCGCGAATCTGGCTCCATCGTCGAGGAGGCTTTTGAAGCCCTCGCGCAGCAGAAGGTGGCGGCGGTCCTTCTCGGTCTTCGCCAAAAAAGGCAGCAGAACATCGCGATGCTCCTCGGTCACGTGGTCGGTTCCAAGCAACTGCAGAGCATTGGCGAAGTCGATCATCTCCGAGACAGAGGGCGGCTTTTCCAGCGAATAATTGCGGAAGGAAAGAGCGATCCCTGCCATCTCTCGATGAAACGTCTCGTCGGCTTCGGGCGTTCGGCTGGCGATGATCTCGGACTCGCGCGCTGGTGTAGGATGCTCGACGCGGACATAGAGGCTGCGCCTCCGAATCGGATCGCCCAATCGGCGCTCTTCGTTGCTTGTCAAGACAACGAAGGGAATAGTCTTCGCGGTGACGGTGCCAAACTCGGGAATCGAGAGCTGCCAGGCGGAAAGTATTTCTAACAGCAAAGCCTCGAATCCCTCGTCGACTTTATCGATTTCGTCAACCAGCAAAACGCATGGCCGCTCGCATTCGAGCGCACGCATCAGAGGACCAGGACGGAAGAAGTCCCGCCCCCTGAGGTTCATCTGAACGCTCTGCCAGTCTTCGTGCTGGCCCTTTGAGAACTCCATGTAGAGCCGCTGCAAGCCTTCATCGAACCGGCCGATCGCCTTGTCCTCGGTCACACCGCGGAAACACTGAAGCCGCTCGACGTGTGTTCTGGCTGCAGCAGCAACGGCAATGGCAAGCTGAGTCTTTCCGCTGCCGGCCGGTCCTTCGAGTAGGAGCGGCTTCTGGAGTTTGGCGGCAAGAAAGATCACTTGAGTCATCACGGGGTCAATGAAGTAGCCCGTCCCTGTCAATCTGCTTGCGAGGTCTGTGATGGAATCAAACATTCGCCTCTCCACGTGCATGGGTTGAAGTTGCAACTCTGCTTCTTCGAACGCGGAGACAGCATGATGGACACTCGAAACTCGGTCAAATCCGGATTCCAAGGATTCTCACCGCGGGACCGGCGGGCAAGGCAGGAGTCGGCGCCAATTTGACCGAGAATCGGATTCGACCCAAGATTTCCACACTCGCCAGGCCACGACAGTCTGGGAACCACAGTTTGGGAGGAAATGAGGTTATGGGATCTGTGCTAACCATGCAGGAAGTAGAGGCGGCCGACACCCTTTTGACAGCCGAGGACGTCGCCCTAAAGCTAAGGGTCAGCAAGGATTGGGTCTGGGATCACTCCTCGCGGAGATTGCCCTATTTACCGGTCATTCGAATGAGCGACGGCGCCCTGCGCTACCGGGCGAGTGGGATCGAAGAGTTCCTGAAGGAACGCGAACGGGCCTCCAGTTTAAGGCGTAAACGCCGGTAAAATGAGGGTGGCCACTTGTTCCCTCCACACAGAAATTGAGGAACAAATGGGAATCTCGTACCAGAAAGGATGGGTCCGGCCACGGGGGAAGAAATGGCATGGCTGTTTTCGCCGCACCGAGCTCGATCCTGAAACTAACGAAACCAAACTCGTCACCCACTCTTTCGTCCTGGGGTCGAAGACCGAGATGTCAAAGTCTCAGGCCCGGGAGAAGCTGGAGAATGAGATCACCAAACTGGGCGGACGCTCGACAGGGGCTCAATCGGTTGTCAACGGTGCAGTCACCTTCGAATGGTTCGTCAAAAACCGTTATCTGCCGCTGAAGGAAGGGGACTGGAGGGAAGAGACTGCCAAGGTGAAAAAATACCTGATCCAGGCAGATCTCGTCGATGCATTTGGGGACTATCGCCTCGAAAACTTCGACAAAGTTATCCTGCAGACCCATCTCAACAGGCTGGCCAAAACCCACTCCCGAGACCGAGTGCTCCAGATCCGATCCTACATGCGTGCCATCTTTGCGGAAGCAGTCGACCAGGACTTCATTCCGAAGGATCCCGCTCGCACCGTCAGGCCTCCCGCGAACCTGCGCGAGGTGGATAAGACCACGCTGAGCTGGGAGCAGCTCCGTGCGGCCTTAGAGAAGCTCGGCGACATCCGTCTTCGGGACTGGATCCTGATGAAGCTCGACATGTCGAATGCACTTCGTCCTAGCGAGCTGTTCCCGCTCCGGTGGCGTTGTTTCCTCGAAGACAGCCGTGTCTTAGATATCCAGGAGACGCTCTATAAAGGGAAAATTCGGCCGTTTGGGAAGACAAAGTCGAGCCTCACCAAGGTTCCGATCGCCGACCTTCTGGCGAGCGAAATCGCGGAGTATCGGGAGGAGTGCAGGAAAGAAGGCAAGGACACGTCCCCGGATGCGTTCATGTTTCCGGGGCGATTCGGGGGACCGATGGATTCGAGCAACTATCGCCATCGCGTCCTGCACAAACTCGCCAGGGAACTCGGGCTGCCGAAGCTGACGTTCCAGGTCATTCGCCGTACCATTGCCACCCTGGGAAAGACCAAGGGACATCCCAAGGACATCCAGGGGCTGATGCGGCACAGCCGGCTGGCGACGACCATGGATGTTTACATGCAGTCATTGGAAAGAGAGGTGCGGTCGGCGATCAACTCGATACACGATGAGTTGGTGGCCACGGGAACTGAAGGACCCGCTCCTCAGCAGCCGACGACGACATCTGGAAAGGCCCCCGATCACACGACCGGAGAAAACACACCGATTCGGGATGGTTCTTTCAAGAAGCAGCCGAAGAACACTACGGAAGGAGGAGCGAAGAAGACCGTAGTGCCGTCACGCGGAAAGATTTTGTTATTTGCGGGCAAAATGCGGGCAAGCAATTTGGAGGATGTCCGCTAAGTTGTTGAGGGATTTGGTGGACCTGGTCGGGATCGAACCGACGACCTCTTCCATGCCATGGAAGCGCGCTCCCAGCTGCGCCACAGGCCCACGTGCGGAGGGATGCAACTTCTTTATTGTCGATGGTAGGAGCGGATTCGTCAACAGCGCGGGGTGCTGCCTGGGATGAGGCGCGCGAAGTGATGTAGCAGCGCGGTGTGGCTGCATGGCTCAACGGAAAGCGATGCAATCGGCTATTCTGCCGCAAGGTGGGAGCGCAGGGATGAAACAACTGGAGACTGTCCTGCAGACGGTGGAGCATGAGTGGCCGACGCGGCGCGTGCTGGTGGTGGGCGACGTGATGCTGGACCGGTATATCCGGGGCGAAGTGGCGCGGATTTCTCCGGAGGCGCCGGTGCCAGTGGTGCGCGTGGTGGAGGAGACGCATGGGCCGGGCGGGGCGGCGAATGTGGCGGTCAACCTGGCGCGGCTGGGGGCGCGCGCAGTGGTGGCGGGATTTGTGGGAGCCGATGAGTGCGGCGCGATGCTCAAGGCCGGACTGCAGCAGCAAGGCGTGGAGGCGCGGCTGGTGACGTGTCCGGATTTTCCGACGACGAGCAAGATGCGCGTGCTGGGCGGTGGGCAGCAGATGCTGCGGCTGGACTGCGAGCGCGTGAGCGAGCGGCGCACGGAGGAATATGCGCGGCTGATGGAGCTGGCGTGCGAGGCGCTGGCGGAGTGCGATGCGGTGGTGCTGTCGGATTATGCGAAGGGCGCGCTGGAGGAAGAGTTGTGCCGGGAGCTGATTGGAGCGGCGCGCGCGGCGGGCAAGCCGGTGCTGGTGGACCCGAAGCATGAGGACTTCTCGCGCTACGCAGGAGCGACGACGGTGTGTCCGAATCTGACTGAGCTGCGACGGGCGGCGAAGCTGGAGGATGACGGGCTGGCGACGGCGCTGGATGCGGCGGAGCGGATGGTGACGGAGTTCGATCTGGAGTTTTTGACGGTGACGCTAGGCGAGAGGGGCATTGCGCTGGTGAGGCCGGGCCATCGTGCGGTGGTGAAGGCGGAGGCGCAGCAGGTATTTGATGTGTCGGGCGCGGGCGATACGGTGATTGCGACGCTCGCGCTGGCGGCGTGCTCGGGGCTGACGCCGGAGGCGGGCATAGCGCTTGCGAATGCGGCGGCGGGGATTGTGGTAAGCAAAGTGGGAACGGCACCGGTGGAGAAGCATGAGCTGATCGCCGCGCTGGCACAGGAGATGCAACTGCACGCGCAGGAGAAGGTGGTGGACCGAGCAGAGTTGCTATTTCGCGTGGGACTGTGGCGGCAGAAGCAGGAGCGTGTCGTGTTCACAAATGGATGCTTTGATCTGTTGCATGTGGGGCACCTGGCGGTGGTGGAGCAGGCGCGGCGGTTGGGCGACCGGCTGGTGGTGGCGATCAACAGCGATGATTCGGTGCGGCGGCTGAAAGGGCCGGGGCGGCCAATTGTGAACGAGCAGGAACGGGCGCGGATGCTGGCGGCTCTGGCCGCGGTGGATGCCGTGGTGGTGTTTGACGAGGCGACGCCGCTGGAACTGATTAGGGCAATGCGGCCGGATGTGCTGGTGAAGGGCGGCGACTACGCGGCGGCGGATGTGGTGGGTGCGCGAGAGGTTGAGTCGTGGGGCGGACGTGTGGAGATTGTGCCGCTGGTGGAGGGGGTTTCGACGACTCGGCTGATGGAGGCGGCTGGCCTGTAAGTTGCTGATTCAATGGATATTGAATGCAGACAGAAGGTCGGTTGGGGCGGAGTGGATGGCAAAAAAAGCGAAGAAAAGGTGAATCGGTCCGGACAAAAATATGCAATGAAATTGTGGAAAAGAAAAATATTGCAGGGGGTGGGGTATTTCTTGGGGGTACGGACCGGGCGCTTGCCTGAGATTTAGAACCGGACACCGGATGGACAGGGCTTGCCCGATGGAATCCTGCTGGGCGACGGGTTGGAGGGCGCGGTTTTTCATGACTGCTTCTATTGTGCGCGTTTGCTGGAATTAATACGCAAAACGGTGCAGGGAAAATTGTGTTTGGAATGAGGGAGATAGAGAATATTTTGCCGACAAGGGCCTGACGGGAAGACAGCGGGGTGATCGGAGCTGGCGGGGGTGAGGTTTGAGGATTCCCAAATTAGCCGCTGCGCAGACTGCGCGCATCGGCGAAGATGGGGCACCCACGGTCCGTGGCGGGGTCAGTGCTGGGGTTCGGGTTCGACGGAGAGGATCTTTGCCGAGGTGCGGAAGCGATGGAAGTTGCGGAAGCGGATCTGGTTGAGGTCCATCTCGTGACGGCCTTTGCGTAGGATGACCTGGGCGCCGATGGGAACGAGGTACTGCTGGCCGCCGATGGCGACGTAGTCGTAGTCGGCGGTGACGAGTGCGGCGCGGATGGGAAAGGTGCGGGGGACGTCGTCGGCGGACTCGGTGATGCGGCGGACGCTGTGGGTGGCGCTGTCGATGTAGACCATGCCGTGATAGCCGACGGTAATGACCTCGGTGGGGCCGACGCGGAGGCTGAGGTTGGAGTTCTCCTTGGCGACGCGATACTTGAAGACCTGGACGACGCCACCGGCGAGTGTGCCGGACTCCGTCCACTCAATTTCGGCTTTGGATGCGGGGCGGAAGAGGCCGCGAATGACACTGCCGAAGATGCCGGCAGAGGAGATGCCCTGCTCGGTGTCGGATGCGCTGTCGTGGCTTTTGCGGTGGTGCTTTTCGGACTCGCGGAACTGCCAGTCCTCCTGATGGTCGTAGTAGGTGAGCTCGCCGGTAAGGGTATCGGTGTGCTCCCATTTGGAGCTGCCTGCAGCGCCGACGAAGCGCTCGGTGACGTCTTGGCAGGTGAAGTTCGGCAGGGAGTCCCAGTACTTGGCGGCGAACTCCGCGGCGTCGGCGAGGAGGGTCTTGAGCTCGGCGGCGGGAGGACGGAGATCGGAATTGGTGGAGACGCTGATGTCGAGGGGACCCGCGGGCCGGGCAACGGACTCGAGGGAGGGCGAGGCACCGGGCGGATCGTCGTCGGCGGAGGCAGTGCCGGAGAGGGTGAAGTTGGCGATGGACGTGGCAGTTTTTCCGCCCTGAGTGAGAAGCGCCTCAATCTGATAGGGGCCGTCGGTGGGGTGATTGATGCCGAGACCGGTGAGGAAGGAGAAATATTCCTCTCCGCTGACCTGGCGGTCGATGGCGGGTTTGCCGCCGAGGATGTTGCCGTCGTGCATGACCGAGATCTGCAGCCGGGCGGGCTGCGAGGACTGGGGGTCGATGTGGCCGGCGAAGAAGATGGCGGCATTGGAGTCGCCGGAGGGCAAGCTGCCGGAGATGTTGGGGGTGACACGGGCTTTGCCGGTGAAGAGGGGATCGCCAGCGCCGTCGCTGTTGGCTGGGACGGGATCGGAGCGGCGGACGAGGACGAGATTGCTGAGCGAGGGCGCGGCGGTGTTGGCGGCGATCTCGAAGGGGATGCTCTGCGCGCCGGCTTTGCCGCTGGCGGTGTCAACGAGGAGAACCTGGAGGGTGTATTTGCCGGGGGGCAGGATGAAGTGGCGCTGCAAGGAGATGACCTGGGAGCTGCCGGCAGCGCCGCTGATGAGCGTGAAGCGCTGCGGGGCGTTGGAGCTGAAGTGCGCGGCGACGGTGCCAGTCTGATCCTTAATTTCGGCAATCATGGTGACGTGGGCGAGAGAGCTGGACGAATTGGCGTCGCGCTCCACGGAGAGGTTGGAGGCGGGGAGCTCGATGGCGAGCACGCCGCGGTTGCCGTCGGCGCTGGAGCCGAGGTCGAGGACTGCGGCGCGGAAGGGGAGCTGCGCGGGCAGGGGCTCCTGGCTGAGGAACTTTAACAGCGGCAACTCGAAGGGCTCAGGGCGGCTGCCGTCGGCGGCGGGCGGGGGCAGGGCGAGATAGCCGGTCTGGGTGCGGATTTTGAGGCCGGTGCGGACGGGCTTGACGACGAGCGGATGGAATCGGCCATCGTATCCGTTCATTTTTGGAACGAAGGAAGCCTGGTAATAGCTGGTCATGTCGTCGGTGATCTGCTGGAGGGATTTCCGCTGGCCATCGCCGTTGAGGTAGGTGCCTCCGGTGGCTACGGCGAGGCGCTGGAGGTCGGCGTTGACGGGCGCGTCTTCCGTGACTTCGAGGTCGCTTGCGTCCGGCGGGATCGAAATGGAACCTCCTCCCCCAACGGAGATTGTGTTCAGGGCGACGAGCGCACCCTGGCTGTTGGGATCCAGCAACTTGATGCGCGATCCATGGGGGCCGAGCGAGAGGCAATCGACGACATCGATGTTGACGCCGGCCTGATTGGCCGAGCCGATGATGGAGGCGATGGCCTGCCGGGCTACGTCATTGATGGTTGCCTGGTCCATGGCGCTGAGATAGAGGATGGTTTTTCGCTGGTTGATGTCCTGCTGCGCCTGCACGAGGGCGGTGAGGGAGGAGAGCGAGGGAGAGATGTGGCGGTCCTGCGCGATGCGGGTGGCGTTGCGGAGCGCGGCGTAGGAGGACTGGGCGAGAAGGCGCTCGCGGGCGGAGACTGGGCGGCCGGAGGCATCGACTCCGCTGAGAGCGACGGAGATGAGGTCTTTCTCGGCCCTGGCGGCGGATTTCTTGTCGCGGGCAGCGGCGGGACCGGTGGCTGCGTTGATGGCGGTTTCGACGGCGGCGAGGTCGGAGGTGAATCCCTGCTGGAGGTGGAGGCGGGAGTCGATGTTGAAGACTGAGAATTGAAAGCCGCTCTCAGAGAGCAGGGAGAGAATCTTGAGGGCTGCGTCGCGGGCATTCTCGATTTTTGCAGAGGGCTTTTTGGGGTGAGTGTCTTTGAGGGGAGGGAAGGGATCGAAGACGAAGGTGACGAGGTTGGTAGCCGGCTTTCTGCTGTTGACGAGCTGCAGGTTGTCGAGCTTTGCGGGCGAGCCATCATCGGTGAGGGCGAGATCTTCCGGCTTGAGGTCAAGGACGGGCCTGTCGTGCTTGTCGTGGACGACGAGGTAGAGCTGCATTGCTTCGTCTGCGGCGGGCGAGGAGACGCTGGCAGGCTCGAGGGGCTGCTCGGCGGGCGCTGGAGGCAGCGATGCAGCCAGCAGGAGACCGAAGCACAAGCCAGCCTTGAGGTGAGGAATCATGGTTCTCCGCTTCTGTAAGCGAGAGCACCGAACGTCTCGCGAAGAGTGCCAGCCAACTGTGCCCAGGATGCGAACGCTTTCCCGTGTCGCAGATCGCAACTGAAGAGGCAGAGAGTACGCCGGTAAATGGTTTTGCCAGCCAGTTTAGCGCAATGGAGAGAGTTTGTGCCAGAGCTTCGGAGGAGTTACTGAGTTAGTGGGATGGCGGGCGAAAGTCCGCGCGGAGAAGGCGGCTTAAGAACTCGTATGCAGCGAAGAGTTTAGCAACGTAGACGTGTGGAAGGAGTGATACACTCGGCTGGCCGGAGGACGGCGCTTCCCTCCCTCCTTTAAGCTCGTCCCGGCGCGAACGAGGAGGTTTCCCCATGGCAAATGGGCACTCTGCGCAGGGGCCGGTGACGCCGGCCGTTGTGTTTGGCATGTTGCAGGCTTACCAGCAGACGGCGTCGCTGAAGGCGGCGATTGATCTGGATGTGTTTACGGCGGTGGGCGACGGGCCGGGGGATGTGGCGTCGATTGCGCGGCACTGCAAGGCGTCGGAGCGGGGCATTCGCATCCTGTGCGATTACCTGGTGATTCACGGCGTGCTGTTGAAGGAGGACGGGCGCTATCGGCATACGCCGACGAGCGCGGCGTTTCTGGATCCGCGGTCGCCGTCTTCGCTGGCGACGATTGCGCAGTTTCTGGGCAACCAGGCGTTGAACGATCCGATGAAGGAACTGACGGAGATTGTTCGACGGGGCCGGACGACGCTGGACGGCGATGGGAGCGTGGAGCCGGAGAATCCGCTGTGGGTGCAGTTTGCCGAGACGATGGCGCCGATGATGGCGCCGATGGCAGCGCCGCTGGGCAAGGTGGTATTGGACGGACACACGGGGCCGATGCGGGTGCTGGACATTGCGGCGGGACATGGACTGTTTGGGATTGAGATTGCAAAGCAGAATCCGCAGGCACATGTGACTGGACTGGACTGGGCACCGGTGTTGCGCGTGGCGCTGAAGAATGCGGAGAAGGCGGGCGTGCACGATCGCTATGACATGTTGCCGGGAAGCGCGTTTGAAGTGGAGTTTGGCGGGCCGTATGATGCGGTGCTGCTGACGAACTTTCTGCATCACTTTGACAAGCCGACTTGCGTGGGGCTGCTGAAGAAGGTGCGTGGTGCGGTGAAGGCGGGCGGGCGCGTGGCAACGCTGGAGTTTGTGCCGGATGAGAATCGCGTGTCTCCGCCGATGCCAGCGGCGTTTGCGCTGACGATGCTTGCAACGACACGTGCGGGCGATGCCTATCCGCTGAGCGAGCTGCGAGGGATGTACGAGGAAGCGGGGCTGCGGGAGGTGAGCGGGCATCCGATTCCAATGAGTCCGCACACGATTGTGATGGGACGGGCATAGGGACAAGCGAGACAAGACGAGGGCTGCGCCGGCTGTTGAACCGCGGCGCAGCTCCTTTTGTTGCATCTGGGCGAGCGGGGGAGAAGGACGGGGCGGTATGGGAGGGATGCAACCTTCTGTGAGGACTCCGGTTCCTATCTATAAGCATTACGGGAGATGAGGATGGGGCGAGCGGGATGGGCGTTGGGGTTGGCGCTGTGTGTGTGCGGCGGAGGGCAGATTGTGGCGCAGAGCGGAGTGGGGCCCGAGACGCCGAATCCGGCGCTGAAGCAGAGGCGGGCGCAACCGGGGACGCTGGTGATTCGTGACGGGGCGATCAAGATCAATGCAGTGGTGACGGACGCGGCGGGCCAGCCGGTGATGGATCTGCAGCCGTGGGACCTGAAGCTGATGGATAACGGGAAGCCGGAGAGGATTCTTTCGTTCAAGAAGTTCGATGGCGTGCAGGTGATGCCGCAGCCGCCGGTGGAAGTGATTCTGGTGATGGATATGGTGAACCTGCCGTTTTCGGAAGTAGCGCAGATGCGGCGGGGGCTGGATGCGTATCTGCTGAAGGATGGCGGGCGGCTGAAGCAGCCGGTGACGGTGGTTCTGCTGACGGACAAGGAGATTCGCGTCGTGCAGCCTCAGCCCTCGCTGGATGGGAACGCGGTGGACAAGGAAGTGCAGGGGATTGATGCATACATAAGGACGCTGAGCCAGGTGATGGGCGGCAACGGCGAGCTGGAGCGGCTGCAACTCTCTGTGAAGCAACTGACGGCGATTGCGGAGAATGAGGCGCGGAAGCCGGGGCGGAAGCTGCTGATCTGGCTGGGGCCGGGATGGCCGCTGCTGACGCGGCCGGATCTGGGCTACTACTCGCAGAAGGTGCAGGACCGGTACTTTGCGACGATTGTGGAGCTGTCGCGGAGCCTGCGCGAGGCGCAGATTGCGGTGTACAGCGTGGGGCCGACGCTGATCGACACGGTGACGAAGATATTTGAGTATCAGGCGTATGTGAAGGGCGTGAAGAACGCGAATGATGTGGCGACGCCGAACCTGGCGCTGGGCGTGCTGGCGGAGCAGACGGGCGGCAAGGTGATGGTGCCGGACAACGACATGGCGGGGCAGATTGCGCAGTGCGTGGCGGAGGCGAATGCGTACTACCGGATTGGGTTTGACCCGCCGGCGGCTGGGCATGCGGATGAGTTTCACGAGCTGAAGCTGGTGCCGGACCGGCCGGGGCTGAAGGTGCGAACGACGATGGGGTACTACGACGAGCCTGCGGGAGCGGCGGCGGGCGCGCAGTAAGGTGTGCGGACGAGGGCTCACCCGGCGACCATTGGTTAGGCCTGAGGGTAAGTGGCTTACTTGAGGCGGCGAACACCTGCTGCGCGGCCGAAGGCTTTGTCGAATGTGATGATTTCGTCCCCGCCGGCTGCGAAGGCAATCTCGGCGATGAGATAATCGGCGACGCCGGCTGCGCCTTTTCGGGATGCCTCCAAAGCTCTCCAGGCTAGGGCCGCCGACTCGACGGTGACGCCGCGGGTCTGGAGCAGGCCCTCGATTGCGTCGAGAACTCTGGCCCTGTCCCATCTGCCGCGCAGCACCCAGGAGAGCTCAGCCAACACGAGGAGCGGAACGAAGACTCCGCCGGCTGAACGCGCTGCGGCAAGTGCGGAGCGGGCCTTGCGGGCCTGCGACGGCTCGTCGTTGAGGTAGGCGCGCGCCCAGACGTTGGTATCGGCTGCGAGCATTACCAGCGTCTCCGGGCCTTGGCCGCGTTCATCTCTTCAAATGACATTATGCTGCCGGGTTGGCCGCCACGGTCGGCCATCTTCCAAAGGTCTTCGAGATCGTAGAGGACGGGTTCGACCTTGACGGCGCCGCTGGCGGGAATGCTGAACCGAATCCGGCTGCCGCGCTGGATGCCGAGGTGTCTGCGCAACTCGCTGGGCAAGGTGACCTGGCCTTTGGAGGTGACGGTCGCCTCGACGGTCTTTGCTTTGGTTGAAGTGGTGCGGGTCATAGTGCAGCCTCCTTACATTTTAGCATTAATTCCTTACCTCAGGGCACTCGTTGAAACGTAGGGCTCGCGTCCGTGATTGCTTCAGATTGCATTCCCGCGAGCGATTTGCTCGTGCATTGCTCGCGGTGGGGCATGGACGTCTGAACGGCTGCCTGGAGTCTGACCCATTCCCCGTGGAGGCGGGGATTCGCACGGTGAGTCGCGGCGGAGTATCCTGAAGAGGAGTACTTCATCTCCAAATCAAGACAGGAACCCACATGGCTGAGATTGCCGTAGAGGCTCAGGGAGCGCCCGCGCAACTGCCGCACGTGCACGTTGCGGTGCTGGGCGCGGGCAAGATGGGCGGAATTCTGCTGCAGGCATTTCTGAAGCAGAATCTGTTTGCGCCGGAGCAGATTCACGCGACGGTGGCGCACGCGGAGAAGGCTGTGGCGCGGAGCGCGCAGTGGGGCGTGGACGTGGGCACGGACAATCTGGAGGCAGCGAAGCGGGCGGACCTGATTCTGCTGGGCGTGAAGCCGTTTCAGGTGCCGGATCTGATTGAGGAGATTAAGCCGGCGCTGACGCCGAAGAAGACGCTGGTGTCGTTTGCGGCGAGCGTGAAGACGCGGGCGATGGAAGAGGCGGCGGGGATGGAGATTGCGGTGATTCGCGCGATGCCGAATACGCCGTCGGCGCTGGGCGCGGGCGCGACGGGGTTGTGCCGCGGGCGGTTTGTGAAGCCGGAGCAGATGGAGATGGCGCAGCGGATCTTTGAGACGGTGGGCCGCACGGTGACGGTGGACGAGAAGCATATGGACGCCGTGACGGGGCTTTCGGCGTCGGGGCCGGCGTATGTGTACATCATTATTGAGGCGCTGGCGGAGGCGGGCGTGAAGGTGGGCCTGCCGCGCGATACGGCGACGCAACTGGCGGCGCAGACAGTGTTTGGCGCGGGCAAGATGGTGCTGGAGACGGGGTATCACCCGGCGCTCTTGAAGGACGAAGTGACGACGCCGGCGGGATGCACGATTGACGGCATTCTGGAGCTGGAAGAAGGCGGGCTGCGCGTGACGCTGATTAAGGCGGTGATGCGCGCGACGCAGCGGGCGAAGGAGCTGGCGGCGGGATAGGCAGGCTGCGCTTGACGATCGAACGCCCAACCTGGCTGCCCACCTACCTGCCCGAACTGGACGGGCTGCGCGGGCTCGCGATTCTGGCGGTGGTCTTGTATCACTGCAGCCCACGATTGGTAGGGACATGGCTGCATGCTGTCGCGATCTGGGGATGGTCGGGCGTAACGCTGTTCTTCTTCCTGAGCGGATTTCTGATTACGTGCAATCTGCTGGGCGCACGGGACCGGCCTCACTACTTTCACAATTTTCATGCACGGCGGATTCTTCGCATCTGGCCGGTGTATCTGCTGCTGCTTGCGTTTGTGTATGCAGAGGCTCCGTGGTACATCGGGCCGAGCGTGTGGCAGGCGGTGTGCACGGCGCCGTGGTGGGCGTATTTCCTCTTCCTGCAGAATCTGTTGCCGCTGGCGCTGCCGCCGGCGTTGGGTCCCACGTGGGCGCTTGCGATTGAGGAGCAGTACTATTTTCTGTGGGCGCCGGCGGTGCGGTGGCTGCGCAACCCTGCGCTGCTTTCACTGCCGGCGGCAGGCGCGCTGATCGCGGCGCCGCTGTTTCGCCGGTCGCATTTCCACTGGCTGACGCCGACGCATACCCTGACGCATCTGGACGGCATTGCACTGGGCAGCCTGCTGGCCATCGGGTTGTACACGCTGCGGCTGAGCCGCCGCACATGGCTGGCGGTGGGGCTGGTGTCGTTTGTTGCCGGGGGTGTTGCTGTGTTCACGGTGGCGGGCGGCACTGCATTTCTGGACACGGCTCTGGCCTTTGGCTATGGCGGCGCGGTGCTGGCGCTGGCTGCTTCCGTCGGCGCGCGGAATCCGATTCATGGGCTGCTGCGGCGGGGACCGCTCGCGTATTTCGGCAAGATCAGCTACGGGCTTTATATGGTCCACATCGCGGTGTTCGTCTACTTCGGGTGGTTTGATCTGAAGATGGATCGGTATGGGGTGGCGGGGAATCTGGCGGTGGTGGCGTTCCGGCTGGCGGCTTCGACGGTGGTTGCGACGGTACTGTGGTATGGGTTTGAGTCGCGGATTTTGAAGCTGAAGAAGTACTTCTGATGAGAAGCGGCTGGGATGCGGAAGGCGTTGCCCCGCCATGTTGAAACTGTGGTCGTGGTAGAATAAATCTACGCTCAGTTGTTTGGTTGTGCGCGCTCTCGCCTTCATCCCGCAAGATCGTTCCCCACGTAAATTCCCCAGGCCCCTCAGCGTAATGGTCCATTGAAGTCGAGGTTTCGACCGGACCAGGCTGCTGCGCAGGATTGCGCCGTGCAGCCGAAGACGCAGCGTGTGGGTGGAACTTGAATCGGCGTGATGTGAGCGCTTCCCTGGTTTTCCTGCATAGAAAAAGATGATGGTTCTTCGCGGAGCCACGGCAGGAGCCGTGTGACCGGCGAAGCACAAAGCGACTGCAGCGGCCGTGGTGACTCCATGGGTGACTCTGATGGTGGAGACGCCGGCGCGCAGCAGAACAGGAACAGAGTGAAACAATTTTCAGAGCTTCAACTTTCTGCGCCGTTGCAGCAGCAACTGGCGCGTGCAAACTTTATCAACCCCACGCCGGTGCAGGCTGCGGCGATTCCTCCGGCGCTGGAGGGGCAGGACATCCTGGCGACGGCGCAGACGGGCACGGGCAAGACGCTGAGCTTTCTGATTCCGCTGATTGAGCGGATGCCGAAAGACCAGAAGGGCGCGACGGCGCTGGTGCTGCTGCCGACGCGCGAGCTGGCGATGCAGGTGCTGGAGCAGTGGCGGAACCTGACGCGGAGCGAGGGCACGGCGGCACTGGTGTGCGGCGGGCTGGCGGAGGCGCCGCAGCTTGAGGCGATCCGGCGCGGGGCGCGGCTGATTGTGGCGACGCCCGGGCGGCTGGAGGATTATCTGCAGCGCAAGCTGGTGAAGCTGAGCGGCGTGAAGATGCTGGTGCTGGACGAAGTGGACCGGATGCTGGACATGGGTTTCAAGCCGGCGATCAAGCGGATTGCGGCGGCGCTGCCAGTGGAGCGACAGACGATGTGCTACTCGGCGACGCTGAGCGCGGAGATTCGCGATGTGGCGCGCGACTACCTGAAGAATCCGGTGCGCGTGGAGATTGGCTCTGCGCTGAAGCCTTCGCCGAATGTGGAGCTGCGTGCGTTTGAGGTCCCCGTAGACAAGAAGCAGGAACTGCTGGAGCATCTGCTTGGCGCGCATGAGGGAAGCTTTCTGGTGTTTGTGCGGACGAAGCATGGGGCGGATCGCGTGGCGCGGCGGTTGTCGAGGTCAGGGCACACGGCGACGCAGATTCACGGCGACCGGACGCAGTCGCAGCGGAGCGCGGCGCTGCGCAGCTTTGCGCAGGGGCGGCATCGCGTGCTGGTGGCGACGGACGTGGCGGCGCGCGGCATTGACGTGGCCGACGTGGCGCACGTGGTGAACTATGACCTGCCGAAGGAAGCCGAAGACTTTGTGCATCGCGTGGGACGGACGGGACGGGCGTCGAGCCTCGGCGTGGCATCGACCTTTGTGGCGCCGGATGAAACGGGCGCACTACGCAAGATGGAGCGCACGCTGGCGATTACGACGAAGAAGTTTCGCGTGCGCCCGAATGCGGCAGCGGCTGGTGCGATGGCGTAACAAGGATTCACACGTGATTGAAGGCCGGGCAAGCTTGCATTTTGCGAGTGATGGGTGGGGTTGCAGGCTTTCAAAAAGAATCAGGAGCTGCCCGTAACAGGCAGCTCCTGAAAGACAACAGGTCGTGGCGCGACCAACCCTGCAATCAACCTCTCTACTGAGCAGAAAGGTCGGCTGCATACAAGCCGGTCGACGTGCTCTGCTTGCCGCCGTCCTGTACGTTGACGCCGATGGCAAGCCAGTTGCCGTTCATGCCAGAGCGTTCCAGATCAAATTTCTGGATCTGGGCCGATGCGCTTGCAGCGTTATCCACGGCCGCTCCTGCCATTGTTGAGTCAAGTGCGGTGACGATCGGAATTGCATCGCCGGGGCCAGAGCGCATGTAGATGCCGTCCACGGGTCCGGACTTCGCTTTGAAGGCCGCCTGATAGTTTCCACCAGACTGGCCGACGACTGCGATCGCGGGAGACAGGACAAAGGCCGGCGGTTCGAGCGGGACTTCGACAGGTTCGTCGCCCCCACCTGAACTGCCACCGGTTGTGGTTGGGGCACCCTCTTCAGGCAGCGTTCCGACAAACGGCCAATAGGTGAAGTCGCTGAACTCGCTGCCTGTTTTGGCAACGACGGCCAGCGTGCTGTTGGCTGTGTCGTACACAAACATGCCCTGATGGACTGGGACCGTTGCATCATAGCCGTTCGGGAAGATGGTGAGGCAATAGGCTTGTACTGCCGCATCGTCCGTTGGGCAGGTCACGTGCACGTTTGTCGTCTCAGTTCCCCAGGCTCCCCAGAAGCCGACAAATCGACCATCGAAGGAGACCGCGTCGCCGAAGCGGTTGAAGGTAACCGTTGTGTCTTCGCCCGGCACAGGAGTGCCAATCGCCACCAGAGTCGTGAACGTGGGCGCGCTGATCGGCGTTGAATAAATGCCGCCTGCAGTTGGAGCGTCTTTCCTGTCATACCCGACGAACACCACCGTACTTCCAACCGCACTGGGAGCGGCAAGATAGCCGAACTTCATCGTCTTGCCGGGGACCTTGGTGCTGTAGGTGCTCGCGATCAGGGCAACGGGAGACGTGCCATCGGCCGCGACCACGTCACGGGAATAGACGCCCATGGCTACGGCGGTCCCGTTCAGGAAGTCGCCTTTGAACACGAGCGTGTTTCCGTTGACAACTGCGGGTGAATTTGGAAAGGCGCCAAAGGCGGTTCCCGGGAGTTCAGGATTCTGGAAGTACGGATAGGTGGTGGTAGCGTCCGCCACGAAGAGGCCGACTCCGGTATCCAGCGCCCCCGCCGGATTGCTGTAGATGCCTGCGCTCCCTGCTTTGCCGTTGCTGGGAAGAGAAATCACAGGCGGGTGCGTTGCATTGAAACCGACAAAGCTGGAGGCTTGGTCGATATTTGGGAAGGATGGGAATCCGCCGAATTTTGCGTATGTGTTGCCATACTTCAGCGTATTCGGATCGGGAACGATGGTTGCGATGTCCACAACTTTCGCCAGCTTGCCGTTATTGGCCAGATCGGCTGTATAGATGCCTGTGGTGGTGCTGGATTCTCCGCTGCCTTCAGAAGTCGAGAGGACGCTTTGACCTCTGAAGACGGCCATGCCGCTTGCATTGATCGAAGGCGAGCCAAAGACGCCGAAGGCTGTGGTGGTGCCGGGCAGGGTGCTGACTCCGTTGGCTAGCGTCTGCCATGCAAGGGCTGCCTTGTCATGGACGATGACGTCAACCGCATTGGACGACCCGCCGGCGGGGTTTGGGTTGCTCACGCTGATGGAGATCTTTCCGCTGGGAACGCCAGCAGCGACCAGATCTTTTGGAACCGTCACCTGCATCGCTGTTTTGGAGCCAAAGGAAGAGGTTATGGGATTTGTTCCGACCTGCGCTGCGCTGCTTGCAACGAAGTTGGAACCGATGAGGGAGATCACCACATCACTGCCAGTGTTGGTAATGCTGACCGGTGAGACGGAGGTGATGACAGGTACCGGATTGTTAATCGTGAAATCAAGGGTGCTCGAAGATCCCCCGCCCGGACCTGGACTGACAGCCTTCACCTGAATGACGCCGCCGTTTGCAAAGGCCGTCTCGGGAATGGAAACGACGAGCTCTCCCTTGGTGGCCGAGGACGGTGTGAGGACTGTTCCGCCGAAGTCGACGGTGGTGGTGGAAACGAATTTCGATCCGATAAGCAGAAGTTCAAATGCAGAACTTCCGGCGGTTGCTTCCTGCTGTGAGAGAGCGGTGAGAACCGGCAACGGGTTGTTGAGCTTGAACGTCATTGCATTCGAGGGACCGCCGCCGGGTCCGGGATTCGTCACCGTCACGGGTATTTCGGCTGCGGCACCAAAGGCATTCGCAGGCACCGTGACGCCGAGTTTTCCGTTCTCCGCAGTGCCCGGTGTGAGTTTGTTCGGGCCGAACTCGACCACGGCTCCAGAGACAAAATTGGTGCCGGTGATCTCAAGAGCCAGGTCCGTTTCCAGGCCGACCTCGGCCGTGTCCACGGAAAGCGCAGTAATGACCGGAGTCGGGTTGTTGACGCTGAACTCGATGGAGTTCGATGTGCCTCCAAGCGGTTCGGGATTGGACGCAGTGATTGAAACAAGGCGCGCGGTGGTGAGCAGAGCATCGGGAACCGGCGCGACGATGTGGGATTCAGTGACGGAGGCCGGAGTCAGCGCATCCGTTCCAAAGTAGATTCGAGTCGCGGCGGTGAAGCCATGCCCATCGACTTCGAGTGTGAAGCCTGTGCTGTTGAGCAATGTGGAACTCGCGACGAAGGAGCCAAGGGTTGGAAGAGGATACCCGATGGTGAAATTGACCTCATTGGAGGCCCCGCCGCCGGGAGTCGGGTTGGACGCGGTGACTGGAACGATGCGCGCGACGGTGAGCAGAGCATCGGGCACCGGCACGGCGATGTGGGATTCAGTCACGGAAGCCGGCGTCAGCTCATCCGTTCCAAAGGAGAGACGAGTCGCGGCGGTGAAGCCATGTCCATCTATCTCGAGCGTGAAGCTTGTGGTGTTGAGATATATGGAACTCGCGACGAAGGAGGCAAGGGTGGGAACTGGATACGCAATGGTGAAATTCACTGCATTGGATGTTCCGCCGCCGGGAGTTGGGTTGGATGCGGTGACCGGTACGATCTTCGCAGTTGTCAGGAGCGCTTTTGGAACGACAAATGCCAGCGTGGTGGCACCCACCGTTGACGGAGTGAGCACGTCGGTGCCGAAGGAAATCTTTGTGGTTGGGGTAAAGTTGGTGCCAGTGACCGTCAATGAAAGGTCATCGCTGCCGAGGATGACGCTCGCCGCACTGAGTGTGCTAATCGTCGGTACAGGATTGTTGACCGGTTGTTCATTGGGAGTGGCGGGTGTACTACTGCTGCCGCACCCAATAAATAAGGCGCTGCTGAAGCTCAGCAGCAATGTGGAGAGTATGACGGGAATAGTTCGGCGGTACATGGAACCCTCCTTGGTAAACGGCTTGAGAGCGGAGTGTGCTGTGCCCTCGTCTGCCTCGCACCGCCACAGCCTGCGCAGGGCGGATGTTGATTGCATGCGGTGCCACGGTTCTGCATCAAGCTGTAGATTGGCAACATTGTGCAGGTATTGCGCACGGGAACCTCACCTGAGGTGATTGCAGGACCAACCCAAAGCGACACGCGCCACCGCGCAACTCTCATGTCGCAACGCTTTGACTTCATTGCACATTGCGTGCCAGCCTGCAGGCCGACCCAGGCCCCATACGGATGCTGTGGCAAGATCAATCTTCTTAGCGGCTTAAAGCTCCTTTCCCGCAGAGAGTTGCTGAGTCATGTAGAACGGAGGTGCGTCAAAAAGCTCAAACACAGTCCAAAGATTTGTCCGCAGAGGTGGGCCAGAAGAGACGCCGCTGCCGGAGCGCTTCGAGGTTGGAGCGAAGCATCGAGCAGCGCGACAGGTTTAGCGGAGAGAAGGGGAATTGATGAAAAGATGCTGAAGAATGTTGCGCATGTGGGGTAGTGACTGGCATACTCCATCGAAAGCTGGTTATTTACTCCTAGAAACTGACCGCCGTAGATCTTTCTGCTCTTCCGCGGTGGCACCCTACGGTCCTTTCCCAGGTTTCCTGCCTTGCGACTCCAATTTTCTTAGGATTTGTGGTTCCGTTCTTCGTACCGAGCGGTCTTGCAGCACTTCCTCGAACGCTGATGAATCCTGGAGCACGTCTGGATGGATGGAAGGATTGGGTTGACGAGCAATTCAATGGATCCCGATTGGCTGCAACCCCTTGTCCCATGGGAGGAAGGCAAGTGCACGCAGATGCTGGCGTCACGCGGGCAGAGAGTGTATGAGTATCGCTTCTCATCTGTGGCGGATTCGATGCGCAAGGAGTGGCCGGGCGCGCCGCACGCGACGGAGATTCCGTTTGTGTTTGACACGGTGCGGGCACGGTATGGCAAAGACCTGACGGCGGCGGATGAGGCGACGGCCAAGGCTGCGCTGAACTACTGGGTCAACTTTGCGAAGACCGGCGATCCGGGAGGAGAGGGGGACGCGCGTTGGCCCGCCTACTCGGCGGCGACGGATGAGCTGATGAACTTTACAGAAGCTGGTCCGAAGGCGATGGCGGACCAGTGGAAGAGCCGACTGGACGTGACCGCAGAGATGGTGACCAGCATGGCGGAAGGCGGCGGTAGGTAGACGTCCAGACCAAAGACGAGCTGCGTACCGATTGACGACATGGCGCGGTGCGTGGGCAAGCTACAACTTGATGTGCTCATGGTTGTAGCCCTGCCCATGCAGAATGGTGGAAGCCAACCCTCGGAAGCCTTGGCCGGTCATGCAGCCCTTGCAGCCCATCCGTTCAAGCGCCTTAAGGATGGTGTTGTTGTTCATCGGCTTCCCGGCGTCGAGGTCACCGGGGAATAGCCATTCGTTGTGGCCGGTGAGAGTCGCAGCGCTTTCAGCACGTCCAGTGTCTGCCGGGCCAAGGAAACGATGAGTGGAGTCCGCATCTTCATGCTCTCGGCTGGAATCATCCAGCGCGCCGCCTCAAGGTATAACTCAGCTGATTTTGCGCGGGAGTGAAGAGGCATTCCAAATCAATGAAGATCGGCTCCTCGCAACTTTTTTCGGGGTGTGATAGCTTGATGCGGTAGAGAGCCCAAGCGGCAATAGACGGGGGAAGCCAATGCCCAAGCGAATCTGTCCGCATCATGGCAAGGATTATCCTTGCAGCTGCGGAATGGGAAATCTCTATCGCTTCGTAGAGCCGGTTGTTTTGCTCCTGCTCAAGCAGAAGGGATTTTCCTATGGGTACGACCTCGCCGCGGATCTCAAAGAACATGCTCTGACGGATGCAGAGATCGAGAGGGGCGCACTTTACCGCACGCTGCGCCAACTGGAATCGAATGGCAACGTCCGATCCGAGTGGAAGGCGGGTGATGGCGGACCCGCGCGGCGGGTGTATCGACTCACCAAAGAGGGCGAAATGCACCTCGACGAATGGGCAACGGTACTGGGGCATCTTGCGAAGTCGATGACACGATTCGTGCGCGAGGCAAGGCAGGCTGTGGGCCAACGCGCACCTACCAAGGCCGAGCCAGCGAATGGGCGGGCGCGGCCGGTTGCCCGGCATCCTAAAGAAAGATAACCTGCTTCGACTCGCTAATCATCTGGATAAACGATCCGACGCCCACATAGTCGATGTTGGGATAGTCGATCATCTCCTCTTCCTTGAGGCCCATCACGCTCATCGACATTTCGCAGACATGGATGCGCACGCCGAACTCGGCGGCTTCCTTCATGAGCTGCTCAAGCGACTTGACACCGTGAGACTTCATCACGGATCGGATCATCTTCGGACCCATGCCAGCCATCTGCATCTTGGAGAGCGGCAAGGCGTGCGAGCTGCGTGGGAGCATCCAGCCAAACATCTTGTCGAGGAATCGCTTGGGCGGCGACTTTTGGGGATCGCGCAGTGCGGCGGTAGCCCAGAAAGTGAAGAACATATCGACCTCGATGTCATAGGCGACGGCGCCCATGGCGATGATGAAGGCGGCGATGGTGGTGTCGAGGTTGCCGCTCATGACGCCGATGGAGAGCCTGTCGTTTCCTGCTGATTTCTCGAGTGCGTCGACGCGCTCCGCGAGTTGCTGGATCGTTTGTCGAAGTTCAAGGTCGGTCGGTGCCGTGATCATGAATGCTTTTCCTTTCGAGGAAGAGACGGAGATTTATGCTTCCACACCCACTGAGACTTCAGCCTTTTCGGGGGCATGACGCCAGGCGAAAAGTGCCAGCGCCACGGTGCGATAGAGGACATGCGCGAATTTGGTGAGCGGCAGCATGGCGACGAGGTCCATGGCAAACACTACGTGCGCGAAGAAGAGGACGTGGCCGGTCGTCGCGGGCGAGGGCAGGTAGACGATTACTTCACAGGCCAGGCCCGTGAGGACGGTGACCGTGAGGAGAACGGGAAAGAACCAGTCGGAAAAGCTGCTCTTGGTGTAGGGGTGATCCTTGCCCTGTGCACGCCGCAAGAGGACAATTGACAGACCGTAGAGGCAGACGAGTCCACCGATGGCGCCTAGGAGGCGCATGGGATACCACGGGGGAACGGGCGAGCCAATGGGCTTGAACAAGAAGTCGAGAGTGGTGGCGAGGAGCATGGCGAGGAAGCCGCCCATGACCGAGGCGTGCACGAGCCACGGACGCTGGTACCAGGGCAGCTCGGCGCGGTCACTTGCAGCGGACTCTGCATCGCACTGTTGGAAGCGCTGATGGAGCAGCGCGTCAGAGATCGCGGAATACACGGCGCGCGGCAACGTGGAGAGCGGCAGTGTGTGACCTTGCTGGGTTTGTTGACGCCAATTGCGCCAGACCATTGACGCGATGCCGAAGAATGCGCTGATGCCGACGACGGCAAAGAGAGCGACGCCGATGGCATGAATCCACTCGCCGGGGATGAAGTGGAAGAGCGGAAGATCGGGCTGGCCAGGATTCATGCGGGCGAAGAGCAGGCCCGAGAAGACGGCAGAGAAGAGGGCAAAGACAAACAGGTTGCCGAGCACGGAGCGATTGGCAAGTGCGGCCAGGCCTGTGAAGTCATAGCGCGAGATGGCATAGCTGCGCGCGGCGGCCATGAAGGCAGCAGGATCGGCCTGACGCGGACAGGTCTGCGTGCACTCGCCGCAGGCGTAGCAGCGCCAGATCTCTTCGCTGGCCAGAAGCTCCTGCTCCATGCCGACCTGCGCCATGCGAAGGACACGCCGGGGAAAGCCGCCGGAGTCTTTGGCGAGCGGGCAGACGGCGGTGCAGTTGCCGCAGTTGAAGCAGGCGCTGACGTCGAGATTGCGTTTCGCGCCGTGCTTCTTGATCGTGTTCAGTAGGGACGTGTTGACCACGCGTGCCATGGGATACCTCTTGATGGACTATTGAGCAGCCGCTGTGTTCTCGTCTTGCTTCAACAGGGCGTAAAGGGGATAGTCGCCGTCTTCACCGCTTTCGGCGACCTTGCCGTATTTGCGCATGCCGGTGACGTGCCAGAGCGCCTCGCCGGCGGGCATCTGAAGCGCAGCGGCGATTTGCGGAACGGTGGCCGGCTTCGCTTCGAGGAATTTCTGAATTGCCTTGCGCGCTGCGATGCGATGCTTCTGCGCGTCGCGCTTCTTCTCGCTGATGCCGCCGAGCGATTCGCGCAAGGAAGCCAGGGCGCGCTTTTGATCTGGGGTGAGTGGTTTGAGTGCCATGGTATCTTTCCCTTCTGGCCTGGTTGGGCCGCGTTATCGGATGCTGACGAGTTCCGGTTCACAGGCCTGGCCAGGCAGTTCGGCGGCAATGCCCTCGACCATCGCTTCATACTGATCCAGTCGCCAGCCGTTGAGATTGATCGCGCGATGCGGACAGACAGCCACGCATGCGCCGCAGCCGACGCAGAGGCCCGCGTTGACCTTCGCGCGGGGAACCACTTCGCCATTGACTTCCATCTCGACGATGTGGAGCGCGCCTTCATACGCGCATTGCGTGACGCACTGGGCGTCTCCGGTGCAGAGGGAGAGATCGACCTCGGCGACGTAGGGATTCAGCTCGACGTCTTCTTTGGCAAACATCGCTGCAGCTTTGACGGCGGCGGCACCGGCGGCGGAGAGCGACTCCTGGATATTCATGGGCCCCTGTGCGGTACCTGCGAGCAGGACGCCGTTAACGGCGACTTCAACGGGGCGGAGCTTGGGATGTACCTCCTGCAGGAAGCCATCTTCGCCGGTGGCGAGCTTCATCTGGTCGATCAGATCGGGTATCTGGCCCGGAATCATGCCGGTACCCAGGACGACCATGTCGACGGGAACCTCCAGTTCCTCGCCCCAGGTGAGTGTGTCCTTCACCGTGACCGTCAGCGCGCCCCGGCTGGTGTGTTCGGGTGACGTGGGCTTGACGCGCGGCGGCTCCTCACCGTTGTAGCGGAAGAAGACGACGCCAGCCTTACTTGCATTGGTGTAGTAGTTCTCTTCACCGCGGCCGTAGGTGCGGATGTCCTGATAGAAGTCGAAGATGCCGACGCTGGGGTAACGCTGATGGAGAGCCAGCGACTGCTGCAGGATGGTGGTGCAGCAGGTGCGGGAGCAGTAAGTGTTCAGCCGGCCATTCTCATCGGGCTGATGTACGCCATCGAGTTGGCGGCTGCCCACGCAGTGGAGGAACGCGACGTTGCGAACAGTGCGGCCTTTGAAGGTGAATTTTGTGGCACCGGGCGTGGCGCCCTGCATGGCCTGCATGAACTCTGGCAAGGTGACGACGCAGGGATCAGTGCGAAAGAGAAATTCGCCATTGCGCGGAACGTAAGGGCGGAAGCCGGTGGCCATGATGATGGCGCCGACGGTGGCTTCGATGCGGGACTGCTTTCCGCCCAAGGGGTACAGCGACTCGACGGCGACTTTAAAGTTGCCGATGAAGCCTGAGACCTCCGCAACCTTCCAACTGAGCAACACCTCGATGCGGGGATCGGATTGCACGCGTTTCGCGAGTTCTGCGGTAATCTCCTTGGCGGCGCGTTCGCTGGGATAAACCTGGCCCCACTGGTTGAGATGGCCGCCTAACTGCTGCGCGGTCTCGACCAGCAGCACACTGATGCCGCGGGCAGAGAGGTCGGATGCTGCCTTCATGCCGGCGAGGCCGCCTCCAATGACCAGAGCGCGGCGATGATTGGGCAGCTTAATCTGCTCGAGCGGCTGTGCATAACGGAGCTTGCCGACGGCGCCCGCAATCATGCGGATGGCTTTTTGCGTGGCGCCCTCAGGATCGTGCTTGTGGGCCCATGACACCTGCTCACGAATGTTCACATGTTCGTAGAGGTAGGGGTTCATGCCTCCGCGGGCGACGGCTCCGCGGAAGGTCTGCTCATGCAGGAAGGGCGTGCACGAAGCCACAACGACGCGGTCGAGGTTCTCCTCGAGGATGTCGTTGCTGATCATGTGCTGGCCGGGATCGGAACAGACGAAGGTATGTACCTTGGCCGTGGTGACGCCGGGAATGAGGCGTACTGTCTCGGCGACGCGTTCGACGTCGACCACGTCGGAGATGTTGCCGCCGCAACGGCAGATGTAGACGCCGATGCGCAAAGGGGGCTCCGCGCCCGCGGCGTGCTGCGCGCGGCCAGCATCCTGTGCCTGCGCAATCTCTTTCTGCAGGTGGGCTTCTTCTTCAGGAGCCACTTCGCCGCATGGACACACATCGTCCTCGAGTTCCTGGTGGGTCCGGACTTTTTCGTTGCTACTCATGGGATTCCTCTTCAGCGTGGTTGGCTGGATGCGGTTCTTACGCGACCAGGACCTCGGCTCGCTTCTGGTGGAGGTATTGACTGGCCTGCATGGCGGCCGCGCCGGCCTCCGCAATGGTGTCGACGATGTCCTTGGGCCCGGCTGCCGTTCCTGCGACGAAGATGCCGGGTACGGTGGTGGCCGTGGGCGCTGTCAACATGGGCGTGGCGACAAATCCATCGCTGGCGGAGGCGACCTGCGTGATGGTGGATGGCTGCCAGCCAGGAATCATGCCCTGCGCGAGCACGACGAGGTCGTGACGACGCTCCTGCAAAGGGTTGTCGGCATCTTCCGTGGTTTCGACATGGAGCGAGAGATCGCCATCGGTGATGGGATCAATGCGTGCGACTTTGCCGCGCACGAAGTTAATGCCCATTGCCTTGGCGTTCTGAAAGAACTGCTCGTAGCCTTTGCCGAAGGCGCGGATGTCCATGTAGTAGATGGTGATGTCGGCCAGCGGCAGCGCGCCGGAGAGGAGCATCGACTGCTTGATGGCGTACATGCAGCAGACACGCGAGCAGTAGGAGACGCCGATGGACTCATCGCGCGAGCCAGCGCACTGCACGAAGGCGATAGAGCCGGGGATCTTACCGTCAGAGGGACGCAGCACGCGGCCATAAGGGCCATGCGGCGCAAGAAGTCGCTCAAGGGTGAGGGGCGAGATGATGTTCGAGCTGTGCTGCGCGTTGTATTGCGGCTTGATGTTCAAGGAATTAAGGTTGAAGCCTGATGCGACGATGATGGCATCTGTGCGAATGGTGAGGCGGCGCGGCTGCTGGTCATATTCGATGGCGCCAGTCGGGCATACGCGCGCGCAGGTGCCGCAGGTGCCGCAGGCCTCGGCATTCAAGACGGCCTTTTGCGGAATGGCGTTGGTGAAGGGAACGGCGATGGCGCGAACTGCGCCAAGGCCTTCTTCAAATGGATCGGGCACCTCGGTATCACACGCATACTCGCAGAGACGACAGCCGATGCACTTGTCGAAGTTCACGTATGTTGGCTTCTGCAGCAGGCGCACGGAGTGTTTCTCGTCGCAGGTGTCAACGCCTTCGACTTCAGTGTTGGTGAGTATGGTGATGTTGGGATGATGCGCAGCCGCCGACATCTTTGGTGTGGTGATGCAGCTTGCGCAGTCCAGCGTAGGATAGACCTTGCTGAGCGAGATCATGTGACCGCCGATGCTGGATTGCCGTTCGACGAGGAGCACCTGAAGATCTTGGTCGGCGAGATCAAGAGCCGACTGCAGTCCCGCGATGCCGCCGCCGATGACGACAGCATCGGGACGAAAGTCGGAAGTGACGTGGGTATTCATATGAGCCCTCCCTGCATGGCCGGGACAAATGCTGCGGATGCGGCCTTGGCTTGCAGGCGCTGCACAGATTGGCGGCGCAGCTGCTCTGCGAGGGTACGATTGACTGGGCCCACGCGATGCAGGTTGTCGGTCATTTGTGCAATTTCCTTGAGGAAGGCCTTGATGCAGACGGTGCAGATGGCCGTGAGGCGGATACGCTCAATCTCAAGCCCGCCAGCGTTCATGTGCGACGTAAGGCCGTCAATGCGTGCGGCGAGCTTGTCATACGCACCGTGATAAGGACAGTCGGAGCCACATGCTGCAATCAGCACGCCATCAATGCCTTTGCTGTAGCAGCCGAGGAAGAAGTCTTCAGGGAAGAGAACCGGCGAAGGCACGCGGAGGATGTAGACGTTGGAAGGATACTCCTGATGCGCCTTGCCGACGGCGTCGGCTCCGGGATACGCGCACTTCTCGGTTGCCAACACCAGGATTTTGGGGACGAAAGGGTGACTCATCCTGCACCTCACTCACGCAGGGTTGCGTGATGGAGTTGAAGTGGTGCCGGTCCTGATCGGACCGGCAGGTTTGCGCACCGCGCAGCGCGGCCTACTTCTTTCTGCGCACAAAGATCCGGTCGTGGCCTTCTGCCTCGACCACGTCGATGAACTCATGGCCAATTTTTGCGGCCCAGGCGGAAATGTCTTTGCGCGAGCCCTTGTCGTTGGATTTGATTTCCAGAATCTGGCCAACCTTGATCTGGCCCATGCCCTTCTTCGCTTCCAGGAGTGGTCCGGGGCATGCGGTTCCGCGCGCATCGATGACTTTATCGGCTACGAGAGGTATGGTGGTTTCGCTCATGAGATATCTCCATTCAGTTGTGTGTGAACGCGATGGGCAGCGTCACACGGGTTGAAGAATGCTGGACAGCCGTCTGTGCTGCGGACGGTCGGAAGCCAGCGCCGCCTCTCGCACCAGCTGTTCATAAAGGGCGTCGTGAATGAGCATGGCCGCGGTGACGAAGCGCGGATCGGCGATGTGGTAGTAGACGCATTGCGCGCGCTTCTCCGCTGTGACGGCGCCGCGGTCGCGCATAATGCGCAGATGCTGGGATGCGTTGGTGATGGAGATGCCTGCATCGACGGCGACCTCTGTGACGGTCTTTGGGGTTCCCTGCAGGGCACAAAAGATCTTCATGCGAGTGCTATGTCCGAAGGTTGCAAAGAATGTCCCAAGCATCTGACAGGATCCGTGACTCATGGCCTTCTTCATACTCTCGATCCACCAACCTGATTCTGCATTTGCGCATTTCTGCAAATGCAGAGGAGTGCAACCCACATCTAAGTGTAAAAACAACCTAGAAGGCGCTCCGTGACGGCGGTCACGCAATGCGCTCCGTCTGTGTCCGAGTGGGATGGAGACAAAGCTGCCGCAGGAGAGCGAGGGTTGTGGCGCTCTCACGCACGTGGATGCCTCAGTAATAGATGGACTTGGGAATGCAGAATGCTTTTCCGGATTCAGCGCGAATCTCGGCGAGATTGGAACCTGAGTCGAGTCCGCGCAAGGGAAAATGT
>JAJXWA010000026.1 GCA_021781795.1 Acidobacteriota bacterium | reverse complement strand
GAGCCGCTCTCACCCCGCACACCCTCTCGCGTCAGATTCTGTAGAATAGCCGTTGGCACTTTGCCATCAGTGAGGACGATCGTTATGGCAGGCTCCATCATGGCAAGCATTCCCGCTCTCAAAGAACTCTCCGCCGACATCCGGCGTCGCATGGATCAGGCCGTCGCAGGTTTCCAGTCCAACCTGGCCTCCACCCGCACCGGCCGCGCCAGCGCCCACATGCTCGACTCCGTAAAAATCGACTACTACGGCACGCCCACGCCCATCGCCCAGGTCGCGCAGGTCTCCGCGCCCGAGCCCCAGCTCATCCTGATCCAGCCATGGGACCCCAGCATTGCGACCGAGATTGACAAGGCCCTCCGAACCTCCGACCTCGGCTTCAATCCGCAATCCGACGGCAAGGTCATCCGCGTCCCCGTGCCGCCCATGACGGAAGAGCGCCGCCGCGAGGTCGTCAAGCACGTCCACAAGGTCCTCGAAGACCATCGCACCTCCATCCGCAACGTCCGCCGCGACGGCAACGACGCCCTCAAAAAGCTGGCCAAAGAAAAGAAGATTAGCGAAGACGAGGAGAAGCGCGCCCTCGAAGAAGTCCAGAAGATGACCGACGAAGAGATTCGCCGCATGGAAGATCTCAGCCGCAGAAAAGAAGCCGAAGTCATGCAGGTCTGATTGCGCACGCAGCAGGCATCGCGCGCAATCGGGAACCGAGCACCCCGGTTCGCAGTCGCAAACGCTGAAAGGGGCATTCTCTCCGTGAGAATGCCCCTTCTCATTGCCCAACTCCGTACAGCCACTACGCAGCCCTTACTTCGCCTCACCTCGCCCGCGCATCCACACCAGGTTCACCAGCGTCCACACAATCTGCGCCGCCACCAGAATCGCAATCACCAGCACCGCCTTGTGCAGCCCCTCATTCCATCCGTTCAGCGTGGCGCTCAGCCGCGCTCCATCCCGCCCCGGATCGCGCAGCACCAGCAGCACCTGCCCCGGCGCATACAGCAGCACATTGATGGGAATCAGTTCGATCGCCTTGACCACCACAAGCCGCAGCCCGCGCTTCTTCTGCCACGTTCCTCGCGCCAGCTCCACGCACAGCCATGCAAGCTGCACAGCATGTGCCGCCACCACCCACCAGTAGAACGTCATCCACACCGGCGCAAGCGCATACGGCAAAGCTTTCCACACCGCCGCGCCCGGCCCCATCATCAGCCATGGGTGCTGCGGAATCAGCAGCAGCCACACCAGAAAAAGAAATCCAAACACCGCCTCCGCCACCGCATGGGCAAGCGTCCTCCTGCGCTTGCCATGCCGCCCGCTCCGCTGCCGGGCCGCAAACTCGGCCTTCGGAAAGCACGCCGCTTGTTCCGCCAGGCCCTGCCACTTTTGCGGATCGCGCGCCGCCCCATACTCAATCAGCGCAAAAATCAGCGTCACCCATGCCGCCACCCACAGCAGCACCCCCGGCAGCCGCACCAGCGCATCCACCACGCTTTGCGCATTCGGCGTCTCCGTCGCCAGTAGCACCAGGCTCACAACCGCGTAGATGACCGCTGCCCAGCCCAGCGCCCGCTCCATCACCAGCCAATAGATGGGAAAGATCTCCGGCCCAATCAAATACCGCTGTGCCTGGTACCGAGCCGCCATCTGCAGCGGAGCCCCCAGTTGCTTCAGCCACGCTTCCGCCTCCTGCGTCGTTAGCGGCCGTCCCAGCTCCGCCTGCTTGTCGTCGAGTTGCGCTTCCAGGTTCGCCCGCAGCTCCGCCACAATGTCCTCGCGCCGCCCGCCGCGCAAATGCCGTCCCACCGCTTCCAGATACCGCTCCAGTGCTTCCATCACTCCCCCTTGCCTTGCTGGCGGATTGTCTCAATCGCTGCATTCAGGCTCTGCCACTCCGCCAGCAGCAGCTCCAGCACCGGCGCGCCCTCAGCCGACAACCGGTAGAAGCGCTTGTTCCGCTTCTCCTCTTCGCGCCACTCGCTCGTCAGTAGTCCCTGCGCCTCCAGCCGCCGCAGCAGCGGATAGAGCGTGTTTTCGTCGATTTCCATCCCCCGCACCGCCAGCGCCTTCCGCAGCGTGTACCCGTAGTGCTCCTCGCGCAGTTGCAGCAGCACTGCCAGCGTCAGGCACCCCCGCCGAAGCTCCAGCCGCAGGTTTTCAAACAGGTTCTCCATCAGCGTCATGCCAGCCCTCGTACCGTACGAAACATACTGTATATCACACAGTGTATGCCGTCAAGTAAATTCGCTCTACCCCGCCGCGTCCTCCACGCGGGCGTACACTGTCCTCGGCATCGGCTCCATGTACGGAGGGCGTCTATGACCAGCCATTCTGTTCTGCGTCCGTTCTTTTTCCTCTTCTCCGCTGTCCTCGCGTGCGCTCCACTCGCCCAAGCCCGCTTCCAGCCCACTCCCTGCAATAATCCCTACACCCAGCCGCAGGAAGTTCAGCTCGGCTACAAGGCCATGGCGCAGGTCTACCAGACGCAGCCCATCCTGCCCGACTCCAGCCCCGTCTCGCAGTACGTCCGCTCGCTCGGCGCCCGGCTCGTCCAGTTCGCGCCCGGCTATCGCTGGCCCTTTCAGTTCCACGTTGTGAATTCTGCAGACATCAACGCCTTCGCCCTGCCCGGCGGCGACATCTTCATCAATCTTGGCACCGTTCAGGCCGCCACCGACGAAGCCCAGCTCGCCGGCGTCATGGCCCACGAAATCTCCCACATCGTCCAGCGCCACTCCACCTGCAACATGGCCCGCCAGCAGGTTCCCAGCATCCTCGCCGGCATCGGCGGCGCGCTCGCCGGCATTCTGCTCCCCGGCACCGCCGGCGCCATCGCCCAGCAGGGCATCAGCTCCGTCGCCGGCCTCACCTTTCTCCGCATGTCCCGTGACGACGAAAAGCAGGCCGACCTCATGGGCACCGACATCCTCTACGACGCCGGCTACGATCCCCGCGCCCTCCCGCAGTTCTTTGAGACCATCCAGGCAAAATACGGCGCTGGCGGCGCGCAGCTGCTCAGCGATCACCCCAACCCCGGCAACCGCATCGGCTACGTCAATCAGGAGATCGCGACTCTCCCACCCAAAACCAACGAGATCACCAATTCCCCGCAGTTTGTCGCCATGCACGCGGATGCAGTCAAGCTCCACGCCGCCACCGCCGACGAAATCAAGGCTGGCGCGTGGAAGAAGTCCCAGCCATCGCTCCCGCCCGAGGTCGCCGCCGTCGCCGGCAGTGCATCCACAACTGCCGCCTCCGCGCCCGCCAACCCACCCTCCAGCGGCACGCCCTCGGCTTCAACGGCCGCCACTGCAACCCTCGACCCCAACCTCCACTGGCAGCCGGGCTCTTCCCTGAACACCTTCACCCACTCGCTCTACACCCTCCGCTACCCGCGCAACTGGACCGTCACCGGCGACGCGCAATCCTCCGTCACCATCGCGCCGCCCGGCGGCACCGGCACAGACGCCAGCGGCCAGCCCGCCACCGCGTACGGCGTCATCCTCGATCACTACCAGGGGCAGGGAACACTCCAGCAGCAGACCGACGCGCTCGTCCAGAGTATCCAGCAGGGCAATCCCGGCATGGCCGCCGTCACAGACGCTTCGTCCCTCACCGTCAGCCACAAGCCCGCGCTCAGCATGGAGTTCCTCAGCAATTCGCCGCTCGCCACCGCCGGCAAGCCCATGCCCGAGCGCGACTGGCTCGTCACCGTCCAGCGACCCGACGGCTCCCTCGGCTATCTTGTCTTCATTGCTCCGGAAAAGAACTTCAACGCGCTCCGGCCTGCGTTCAAGCACATCCTTGCTACCTACGCGCTCAGATAGCCGGGTCGCCTACGTCAGGAAGTACACCGCCGCCATGTTCGCCAGCATCACGCCGGCGACCACCGCCAGCACGCGCAACGTCGCGGCGCGCGCCCGCGGCAGCCAGCGCCGCGCAAACACCACCACCAGCGCCGCCTCGGCCACCATCAGCAGTTGCCACGCATGCGCCGTCGCGCCCTCATCGGCCTCATGCACCAGGCCGTACAGCGCCACATGCCCCAGCACCACGCACAGAGCCGCCACCGGAACCGCCAAGGCCAGCAGCGCGCTCGGCTTCCTCCACACACTCGTCTCCATCGCGACCTCCATGTGCACGAATTCTATTCCTCTTTCACCCATCCGCCGCAGCACTCTCTGCTTCTCAGAACAGATCCGGAATGCTGTGAAACGCAATCCGCGTCGGCGCAGCCTTGTACGCCGTCAGCATCGTTGCCGGAGCCAGCGTCTGCATCCCGTACTTGTTGTTCAACGCGTCCATCGCCTCCAGCAGCCGCTTCCGGCCCGGCGCATCGTCCACCGCGTCAAACAGATTCAGTGAGTGCAGCCGGTCCGGCACCAGTCCCGTCAACTGCACCGCCAGAAAGCACGGATGCTCATGCCCCGGCCCCTGCGGCCGCTGCTCCCACAACCGCCGCAGCGCCGCAATCAGCGTCTGGTTATCCTGGCACTCGCTCAGCCGCAGCTCGCTCTTCCATCCCTTCGTCGGCGTGCCAAAGTTGCTCAGCGGGGCCATCCCCTCGCCGCTGCCCGTGCGTCCCACCGCAAAACCCACCGCCAGCCCGATCCCGCTGGCCCACAGCCTTTCCTTCCGCAGCCGCATCGCCGCCTTATGCAGCAGCTTGTGCGCCACCGCCCACGCCTTCTCCGGCGTCCGCAGCTCCGGAGCCAGCACGTGCTGGTGGCTCAGCGACTTCAGATGCTCCGTCTCTCCCATGTCGAAGTCTTCGCCCTGGAGCCAGTGCCACAGCCGCTCGCCCCACACTGAGCCCCACACCTCGCCGGCCTCCTCGCAGCTCAGTCCCAGCAGCTTCTCCATCGAGTCAATGCCCTTCGCCTGCAGCCGCTTCTCCGTCCGCGCCCCAATCCCCGGCAGATCTCGCAGCGTCAGCGTCCGCAGCGCCTCCGGCAAAATATCCAAAGGCAGCGCCACCAGCCCGTCCGGCTTCTCCATGTCGCTCGCCACTTTCGCCAGAAACCGGTTCGTCGCCAGCCCTACCGAGCTGCGCAGCATCTCGCCGACCTGCTCGCGAATCCGCGCCTTCACCCGCCGCCCCAGCTCCATCGCCGCCAGCAGCGGACGCTCCCGCCCCATCAGCCGGCACGCCATCTCGTCAATCGACAGCACCGCCGTCACCGGCACACAGCTCTCCACTGCCTCCACAATCCGGTGGTGATATTCCACATAGATCTCGTGCCGCGCCTCCACCAGCTCCAGCCCCGGACACAACCGCTTCGCGTCGCCCACCAGCGTGCCCGTCTTCACCCCGAACGCCTTCGCCTCATAACTCGCCGCAATACAGCAGGTTGTGTCCGCCATCATCGGTACCACCGCCACCGGCCGCCCCCGCAGCTCCGGCCGCACCTGCTGCTCCACCGACGCAAAATACGAGTTCAGGTCCACAAACAGCCAGTTCACGCACGGCCCGCCGTCCGCCACCAGAGCCGGCTCCGCCCGCGGCCTATCCTCCGGAACGGCCTCCCATGCCTCCGCAAACGGCTCGATCCGCTCCTCACCCGCTCCCGAATTGGGCTCGTCATCCATTGCCCGCTATTTTCGTCTTATCTTCGCCATTCCGCAAGCACATTCCGCCCTGCCAGCCCTCCTGCAACAGTGCTACACTTGTGTCGCCGGAACTCCGGCGCCGGGGCTCGCTCCTTCTTGCACCACGCCGGAGCGGCCAGCGCGAATGGAGTGCGGCATATGTTGTGGATTATGCGCGTACTTGCTCACTTCTTTGCCTTGAATGCGAACGTGCTCGCGGTGTTGGTCACACTCGGCATGGCAGTCCTGCTCGTTTGCTGCATCGAGTGCACCAAGTGTCCGTGCCGTGAAAAGGACGACCTCTTCAAACGGCACGAAGTGTAATCACCGCGCACCGGCATTCAAGCAGTGGTCGCACGCGTCCCCTGGTGGAAGCGGATACGCCATCCCTGTTCTCGCCTCACCCACACCGAACTCCGCAGCGTAGACTGCGGCTTCTTTGTCGCTGCGTCCACACCCAGCGCCCGGTAGGTCACCAGCGCCACCCCCATCGCCAGCGAATGGCACGCATAATCCATCACCAGCGGCGCGCTGTATCCCGTCTCCTGCGCCAGCATCTTCAGCACGGCATCGCGCGTCCACACCTTGCCCGATGAGCCAAATTCACTGAACCCCTCATCCAGCAGCGCATCCACGCGCTCCGCATTCTTCCGCACCGTCGGATCCAGCAACGCCTCCTCCAGCGCCAGCAACTGCCTCGCCACTGCATCGTGCGCAATGTCCGCCATCCCAAGCTCCTTTCACGGGGCCGCCGACTCCGCCAGTTGCCGCGCTCCCCGCAGCGCAGTCACCTCATCCCCCATCGCCTTGAACTCCATCGCCACCGTCCGCCGGTACTTCAGCTCCGCCAGCCTGCGAAAGATATTTCCATAATTGATTTCGCCCGTCCCCGGCTGATGCCGCCCCGGCACATCCGCCACGTGAATCAGCCCGATCACGTCGATATGCTGGTTCAGCTTCTCCATCAGATTCCCCTCGGCAATCTGCTCATGGAACAGGTCGTAGAGAAACTGCACCTGCGGATGATCCACCGCCCGCACAATCTCAATCGCCTCCGTAGCCCGCGTCAGAAAATACCGCGGATTCTCCTCCGGGTCAATGCACTCCAGCAGCAGCCGCACCTTCTCCCCGCGAATCGTCCGCTTCTCCACCACCTCCGCCGCGCGCTTCAGCGTCTCCACCGCCGCCGCATGCTGCGCCTCGCGCGTCAGCCCCTGCACCACATTGCCTGAGAGCACAATCATCGCCGGACACTCCAGCGTCTCCATCGGCGTCAGCGCCGCCTTCAGATCCGCCAGAAACGCATCCCGCGCCGCAGGGTCCGCCACGCCATGCCCCAGCCCCGCCGTCGCATCGAATTCCACGCCCAGTTGCCGCTTCGCAATCTTCGCTCGCGCATAGTCCGCATCGCTCCAGTGCGCGTACTCGCCCACAAGCTCCACGTTCCGGTAGCCTGCATCGGCCACCTTCGCCAGCCGGTCTTCAAACGGCAGGTTCGGTGAAATCGTCCACAGCATCACCGAAAGCGGAAACGGCGCGCTTTTCTTCGTCTCCGCCGCACCCGCGCCCTCGGCCCTTGCCGTCACCGGTCCCGCCGCACCCAGCATCGCCGCCGCCATCGCCTGCGTAAACTCCCTGCGATTCATCTCTCTCCTTCAACAACGCAATTCCAGGTGCCCCAACTTCGCCGATGCGCGCCGTTGGCGCAGCGGCTAAGGTGGAAATCATTCTCTCAACTCACCACCGTAAGGGGTGCCCCATGTATGACGCGTGCACAGCAGACGCCATGAGTGGGAAACCACCAACCCTCGCAGAGTAAATCTCCACCAGCTTCAAATCTTCAAAATCCGCCCCGCCCTTCGCAGTGCCTGCCAGTCCCGCTCCGTCTGGTCCGCATACAGCGCCCCAAACCGCCCCAGCGCCTCCGCAAATCCATCCCCCTGTCCCAGATACCCCGCAATCGCCAGCGGGTCCGACGACCGCGCATGGCCCCGCGCCAGCAGCTCACCGCACAGCTCCGCAAACGCCTCCAGCCCGCCGCCCGCCAGGTCCGCCACCTCAATCGATCCCTTGTGATCGTTCAGCTGCCGCACCAGATACTGCCGCCCGCCCATGTGCGTCCATCCCAGAAACGGGTCCGACTGCACCTGCATCGCGCGCTGGCCCTCCACCACGCGCTGCCCCGCATGCGCCGCTCCCTGCGCCTCCGGCAGATACGCCGTATACGCCGACGCCGCCTCTTCCTTCACCTGCAGAAACAGCGGATCGCCCGTCCCAATGCCTTCAAAGTAAATGCAGTAATCCCGCAGTCCCACCGACCCCGTCCCCACCACCTTGAACGCCACATCCACCGGCCGATAAAGCCCCAGCAGATGCCGCCGCTGCGGCTCCAACATCTCCTTGTAGGGCTCCAGCGCGCCAAGCACCTTTTCTGCCTGCGCCCCTGTCACCCGCGTGCGCATCGGCTTGCTCTCCTTGAAGCGTCTCGCCGCATGCGGCTGCCCATTCACCGGCGCCGTCAGTTGCTCAAGCGTGTGCTGTGGCGTCGCGCGCTCCGCCTTCAGCAGCGCATCGTGTACTGGATGCACATTCCCCATGCGGTGCACCTGATACCGCGTCACATCCAGACTCGGCATCCTGGAAAATTGCCGCATCAGCGCCGCGTAGCGCTCCACGCACTTCTCTGCCGCACCGCGCGCCGCGCCTTCCTTGTGCCCGCTCTCGCGCCCCGCCAGCACCAGCGACGTCGCCATTCGTTTCAGGTCCCACTCAAACGGCCCGCGAATCGTCTCATCAAAATCGTTGATGTCAAAAACCAGCCGCCCATCCGGAGCCGCATACGCGCCCACGTTGCGCACATGCGCATCCCCGCAGATCTGGCACATCAGCCCCGTATTCGGCAGCGCCGCCAGGTCCGCAGCCATCACCGCCACAGCCCCGCGAAAGTACACAAACGGCGACTGCGCCATCAGCTCATGTTTCAGCTTCAGCAGCGCCGGAACCCGCCCGCGCTCGGCCCTTCGCAGCAGCTCCAGCGCCGTTGCCGTGCGCGCCTTCACGTTCAGCGCATCGTGCGCCTGCCGCCCCACCTGCTTGCGGCGCGACTGCCCCATGCGCCGCCGCTCTTCCGGCGTTGTCCAGTGCATGACCCGGACAATACGCCGCCAACCCCCCTCGCTTCAACCCACCACCATCTTCGGATGCCCCGTCCTAACTGGTTAGGGCGGGAAGAGCAGGTGCCTCATTCATGACGCGTGCGCAGCAGGCGTCATGAGTGGGAAAGCATGAACCCCAACCAACCACCATCTCCAGACACCCCCATCTTCGCCAACGCGCGCCACCGCAGCGGCGATCGAAAAGCCTTGCGCCTCAACCGAAAACCTGTGGAAGAATCGGATAGCCATTCGCTCCGCCGCTTTCCATCAGCGGCACGAAGCATCGCATCGCAGAGGCAGAGGAATCTCGCCATGAAAAATCTGTTTGAACCGGCGATAGTGGAAGAGTTGAGGCAGCGGATCGCCAACTTACGGCCGGACAGCCAGCCCCTCTGGGGCACGATGAATCCCGCTCAGGCGCTCGCCCATTGCTCCGCCGGCATCCAGATGGCAATGGGAGAGATTCGTCCCCGCCGCATCCTCCTGGGCCGGCTCTTTGGGCGCCTCGCGAAAAAGTCGATGATCGTAAACCAGAAGCCGATGCCCCGCAATGTGAAGACCAACAAGAGCCTTCTCATCGAAGATCAGCGCGACCTCGCAGTCGAGCAGCAACATCTGCGCGAATGGATCGACCGCTTCGCCGCCGGCGGACCCGCCGTCTGCACCAGCCATCCGCACTTCTTCTTCGGCCCGCTCACCCCAGCGGAATGGTCCGCCCTCATCTATCAGCACATCGATCATCATCTGCGCCAATTCCAGGTCTAGCCGGTGCCCCATCTTCGCCGGGTGCCCCGTCCTAACTTGTTAGGGCGGGAAGAGCGGGTGCCCATTCATGACGGCTGCGCAGCAGGCGTCATGAGTGGGAAAGTAGAAGCCCCAACCCATCCCCTCAAGGCGCAGGTATCTTCACCACATTCGCCCGGCACTGCCGCAGCGCAGGACACGTCATCGCCCGCAGGTCCTTATCCAGGCACACCTCCACCGCCGTCAGATAATTGTTCCCGCAGCTCACCACCACGCTCCCCTGCGCCATCCCCGGATTCGCCCCCGCAAACGCCTCCTCAATCGCTCCCGGAGTCATCCGCGTCGGCGTCGTCAGCGTCGCCAGCGCCGCCGGAATCCGCACCGATTCATACGCCTTCCGCGCCGCCCCAAAAAACGCATCCGCCGTCAGCCCCGAACACGTCCCATGCGCCCGCCACTCATGCTCCAGCAGCCCCGCCTCGGGATAAATGTCCGCATACTCCGCCGGGTTCGCCGGCCCCGGCGCCGCCGAGCAGTTCTCGGGATACGACCCGTCCATCCGCTCCGGCCACAGCCCATGCAGCACAAACCGCGCATGAGCTCCGCACTCCGCCGCCTCCGGATGGCTGTAGCAAAACTCCGGCGACCACGACAGATTCAGCAGATAGAAGTCGAACCCCGCGCCCGCCGACTCCGCGCGCATCTCCATCCGCGCACCCGGCCCTTGCCCCTGCTCTTGAACTGGCTCCGGCCCCCGCGCCCTGCACCCCGCCAGCACCAACCCCACCGCCGCCACCACCATCACAAACGCACGCATCCCTCGCCGCCTCATGCTCCGCAGCATAGCAGTGTCTCGATCAACGACACGATCTTTGTTTGTGGGTGCCCCATCCTTCGCCCGTTTTCTGGCGAAGGGTGGGAAGGCACGAACTTCGACCGGCGCGTATAGGATTCTCCCGTCATGGCAAAGGGGCTTGTACGCTACCAGCAATGCGGAGTCTTTCACTTTCTCACGTTCAGTTGTTTTCGTCGTCAGCCGTTGTTGGCCACGGCGACGGCGTACAGCGTCTTCGAGCGCGAGCTTGAGGCCGTGCGTGTGCGATACGGCTTTGTGGTCGCGGGTTATGTTCTGATGCCCGAGCATGTTCATCTGCTCGTCGGAGAGCCGCGCCGGTCCTCGCTGTCCATTGCGCTCCAGGTGCTGAAACAGCAGACGTCGCGCAAGCTGAAAGCGCAGGGCGACGTTCATTTCTGGCAGCACCGTTACTACGATTTCAACGTCTGGAGCGAAGAAAAGCGGATCGAGAAACTGCGCTACATGCATCGCAACCCGGTCGTCCGCGGATTAGTCGAGAAGCCGGAGCAGTGGGCCTGGTTGAGCTTCCGCCATTACGCAAACGGCCATGCAGGAGTGGTCGAGATCGAATCGCAATGGACAGCGTTCCGGCGAGGAAATCAACTGCCAGAACATCTCCGTTACGCTGAAAAGGGCGCTTGAGATGCATGCTTTCCCATCCTTCGCCAGAAAACGGGCGAAGGATGGGGCACCCTCAGTTGGAGGTGAGTAAGATTTCAAAAAACTCAGGGTGCGCCACCCGCCGATCACTGATGTCGGAAACGACAGCGAACGCCTGTGGATGAATCACTTGGATCAGCGCTCCGGACCCATGAGCTACTACCCGTTGGCCAGCGCCTACCATCACAATGCTGAGGTTTTCCAGCGGTACATAACGCCAACGATGAAACCGCAGTGAGGACTTTTATGCCAGCTCTCAGGATCATTTCGCGCGGTCTCTTCTGGTTGCTTGTGGCCTACTGGTTGGTCTTCGTCGGCTACACGATCAAGAACCTTGTTGTCGGCGGTCCCGATGCTGCCGTGGTCTGGTATCGGCATATCTCGGGCGGGGCCTTCCAGTGGCACTGGGGCGTGTTCCTTATCCAGCAGACCGTCATCCTTGCTGTCACACTGGCGTCGCGGTTCTTCGGATGGCGACCGCCAGGCCACACAGTCAGCCACTCTTAGAAACGCAGGGGCGGGTGGCTGTAGATGGTCAAGACGTTGTTCCTGAATCGGAGCGGCTGGTGGGCGGCTTGTAGCTGAGGGCGGGTAGTCCAGGTCTCATCCAGTCCCACCACAAAACCGGCTACCCCACCTCTCGACTCCGAGACACGGGACAGCAACAACCCCTCACACATCTAGCCGGTTCGCCGCGGCCACGCGGCTGTACCAGTACCCCGAATCCTTGATCGTGCGCTTCTGGTTGCGAAAGTCCGTGTAGATCAGTCCGTATCTCTCCGTGTAACCCTCCGCCCACTGAAAGTTATCCAGCAGCGTCCATGCGTGGAAGGCCCGCACCCGCGCGCCCTCCGCCATCGCCCGCGCCAGCTCCGCCAGCGTCTCGCGATACCACACAATGCGCCGCAGATCCGGAATCCGCCCCTGCTGTTCCTCATCCGGCCCATCCAGATAGCCGCAGCCGCTCTCCGTGATCTCGATGATCGGGTGGTTGTAGTCGTGGCTGATCTTCGTCACCAGGTCATACATCCCGCGTGGCCACACCTCCAGCCCTGCCTCCGTCAGCGGCCCCTCGGTCGGCATCGCCGCCCTGAAGCGCGTATACGGGTCGCGCCCGCCCGGCGAGTTGTTTTCGATCTCCGTCCCGCTGAAGGCGCCGCCACTCTGGAACTTCTCCTTGCTCGCGTCCTGCACCACGCGCCGCGTGTAGTAGTGGAAGCCCACCCAGTCCAGCGGCGCATACAAGAGCTTCTCGTCCCCGGCCTTAAAGCCCATCACCTCCAGCGGCGGCTCGCCCACAAACGCATTCGGATAGCGCCCCTTCATCGTCGCCTCAAGAAAGAAGACGTTATTCATCGCGTGATACCGCGCCGCCGCGGCCCGGTCGTCCTCCGAGTCCGTCTTCGGATACGCAGGCGCCATCTCATACGCGCTGCCCACCGTCGCATGAGGCGAGGCAGCCTTCACCGCGCGATGCGCCTCCGCCTGCGCCAGCGCCAGCGTGTGCGCCGCTTTCAGAAAGTCGCTGAAGCTCGTCCTGCACGGCGGAAACGCGCCCGCCGCATAGCCCATAAACGCAATCGCCCACGGCATGTTGAACGGAGCCCACACCGTGATCCGGTCGCCCAGATGCTTCGCCAGAATCCCCGCGTAGTCCGCGAAATAGCCGGCCAGCTCGCGGTTCGGCCAGCCGCCGCGCTCCTCCAGCGCCTGCGGCAGATCCCAGTGATACATCGTGCACCACGGCCGGATGCCCGCCTCCAGCAGCGCATCCACAAACCGGCTGTAGTGGTCGATCCCCTTCATATTCGGCGCGCCCACGCCCGCAGGCTGGATGCGCGGCCACGAGATCGAAAAGCGATAGCTCTTCACATGGAGCTGCTTCGCCAGCGCAATGTCCTGCGGATAAAGATGGTACTGATCGCAGGCCACATCGCCCGTCACGCCGCCGCGCACCTTTCCCGGCGTGTGCGTGAACCGGTCCCAGATCGACTCGCCCTTGCCATCCGCGTTCCACGCGCCTTCATTCTGATACGAAGCCGTCGCCACGCCCCACAGAAATCCCTCGGGGAAACGCGCTGCCTTGATCACCGAATCAGGAATCGCGCCAGGGTCGGACGCAGCGCCTGTCTGCGCCGCTGCAAAGTCGCCTCCTGAAACAAACGCAGCGCCCGCAACAGCGGCAAGGGAACGCGCAGCAAATTCGCGACGGTTCATCGTGACCTCCTCGATTCATCCAATCGTTTGCGGAAGACCTTCCGCACCCCAACTATCGCACGCCCCTCCCGCGAAAATGCGCAACGGGCAGTCGCCATCCGTACCGAATCGCCAGCAGCCGCAGCGTGATGCACAAGATCGCACCGAGCGGCGCCGCGAGATGCGAGCTCAGACCCAGTAGATCTCCGCCCACCGCGACAGCCGCTCCCACCAGCGCCGCAACGGCGTACAGCTCCGTGCGCAGCACTGTGGGAACCTCCATCACCAGAACATCGCGCACCATGCCGCCTCCAATTCCCGTCATCATGCCCAGCAGCGTCGCCGCGATGGGCCCCGCGTGAAATGCCAGTGCCTTATCTGCGCCCACCACGCTGAACAGTCCAAGCCCCGCGGCATCAAACAGCAGCACCGGGCTGCTCAGCCGGTCGATCAGCGGATACCACAGGAATGCGATCAGCCCCGCCGCGATGGAGAGTGCGACATAGCGCCAGTCGTTGATCGCAGCCGGAGGAACCGCGCCAATCATCACGTCGCGCGTAATGCCGCCCGCGGTTGCGGCAGCGAAACACAGCACCATCACTCCAAACACATCGAGCTTGTGTTTCACAGCCGCCGTCGCTCCGCTCAGCGCGAACACAAATGTTCCGCTCAGATCAAACACCACAAGAAACGTATTGACGACGCTGTGGCCGCCGACGCCCGCCGGGCTCATACCGCCAGCCAGGCGCACGCCGCGATGGCCATCGCAGAGACGCCAGCCTCCAGAGTCGGATGAATCACCGGAGCAAAGCCGGGGTTGTGATTCGTGGGAATCTCGGCCACCGTACCGGCACTCTTCGCCTTCGCATAGGTCTCGGGGTCCGTGCCGCCCACAAACCAGAAGACCGACGGCGCGTGCCAGTCGGATCCAAACGATCCAAAGTCCTCGCTCGCCGTAGTCGGTTCGGTCTCCTGCACGCGATCCGCCGCGAAGTGGCTGCGCAGCGCATCCGCCACACGCTTCGTTGCCTCCGCATCGTTCTTCACAGCGGAGTAGCGATCCAGCGGCGTGATTTCCGGCTTCCGCGGCGACCGTGACGCTTCGGCCTCCGCGTTCACGATGCGCTCGATTGCGCTCAGCGCGCGCGTCCTTACTCCCTCATCAAACGTGCGCACGTTCAGCTTGATGAGTGCCTCATCCGGAATCACGTTCTCCTTCGTTCCCGCCTGAAGCGACCCAACGGTGACGACTACCACATCGCTCGGAGCCACCTCGCGCGAAACAATCGTCTGCAATCGAAGCACAGTCGAAGCGGCCATCACCACTGGGTCAATGCTCGACTGCGGCATCGACCCGTGCGCGCCGCGCCCAAACATCCGAATCTGCAAACTGTCGCCGGCAGACGTCACCACTCCGGAGCGGTAGCGGATTGCGCCCGCGGCCCCCACCATCACATGCTGCCCCAGAATCACATCGGGCTTGGGAAACCTTCGGACAAGCCCATCCTCAAGCATCGCTCGCGCACCCTCGCCCGTTTCTTCAGCCGGTTGAAAAACGGTCATCAGCGTCCCGCGCCACGCCGCTCGCGCCTTCGCAAACAGAGTCGCCACTCCAAGCAGCCACGTCACATGCATGTCATGGCCGCAGGCGTGCATCACCGGCACCGTCTTTCCATCGCGGCCCGTGCCGGTCTCCTTGCTCGCATAGGCCAGTCCCGTCTCCTCGCGAACCGGCAGCGCATCCATATCCGCGCGCAGCATCACCGTCGGCCCCGCGCCATTGCGCAAAACGCCCACCACTCCCGTCTTCCCCACGCCCTCCGTCACTTCGTAGCCCGCACTCCGCAGATGCTCTGCGGCGATGCCCGCCGTCCGATGCTCCTCCATCGACAACTCCGGATGCGAGTGAAGATCCTTATAGATGGACTCCAGATCCGGAAGCACGTTGGATAGATCTTCAAGCACGCCTAAAGAAGACAGCTTCGTCATTCCGTCCATGGTGAACTCCCTCACAGGCCCACGCTCGTTCACATCCCGTCTGCTTGAAAATAGTACTACCCTCTCTGGACGAGTCGAGATCGCCATGCGCCCGGCCTCGCGTCCTACACTGGAAGAGAACAGCACTCCAGGGGGTTCGCATGTACTCGCGCATCGTCATCGCACTCGATGAGTCGCCGCAGGCAAAACGCGCTCTCGCCACCGCCATCGAACTGGCCAAGAGCCTCGGCGCGGAACTCCGCCTCATCACCGTCAGCGAACCGCTCCCCGTCTACGCCGCTCTCATCGATTCGGAAATCCCCGGCGGCCGCCAGATGCTGCTCGAAGAGCGCAACACCTTCTACCGCAACTTGCAGAACGAAGCCATTCGCGACGCAGCAGCCGCGGGCCTCGTTGTGCAGGCCAAAATCGTCGAAGGCAACGAAGTGCAGTCCATCGTGGACCACATCGCAGAGACCGGCGCAGACCTGCTCGTCATCGGCCGCCGCCATCACGCCTCCATCGGAAACATGCTCGGCCGCACCGTCCACAGCGTCGCGGAAAAAGCTCGCTGCAGCATCCTCGCCGTCTACTAGGCGCGCGGTCCCCGCATCGTCCCCACCCGCGCCCGCGCTCGTCTACAATGAATCGACTTCCGCGAGCCTGCCCCATCCGCTCGCTGCGTCCGCGTCCACACCGCGCATCCTCCACCCGGAGACCCCGATGGAATCCCGCCGCACCGTCCTCAAATATCTCGCCGCCACCGGCGCATCCGCCTGCACCCTCGACGCGCTCCAGTCCTTCGCCGATACCCTCTCGCAGCCCGGCGCACATCGCCCCAACATCGTCTGCCTCATCGGTGAGGGCCTCCGCGCCGACGAGCTCTCCGCGACGGGCAACAAGCTCATCCGCACGCCCAACATGGACCGCATCGCCCGCGAAGGCTGCACCTTCACGAATGGCTTCGTCGTCAACGCGCTCTGCCTGCCCTCGCGCGCCACCTTCCTCACCGGCATGTACTCCCACACCACCGGCGCCGTCTCCAACGTGCAGGGCAAAATTCCGCCCAGCTTCCCGCTCGTCTCCGATCTCCTCCAGCAGGCCGGCTACGAAACCGCCTTCATCGGCAAGTCCCACATCGAGGGCGCGCTCATGGAGCACAACTGGGACTACTACTTCGGCTTCGTCGGCCAGGCCGACTACTACCGCCCCCGCATCACCGAGGGCGCGCACGGCCACTACGGCCCCGCCACGCTCTACACGGGCCAGTATGTGGACACGCTCCTCACCGAAAAGGCCGTCTCGTTCCTTCAGCAGAAGCACGACAAGCCCTTCTGCCTTTTCCTCTGGTTCTACGCGCCCCACGCGCCCTTCTACCGCCCCAAGGATCTCGTCAACGACCTCAACGGCGTCGCCATCCCCAAGCCCGCCACCTTCGACGAAAACCTCAAGGACTATCCCGGCAAGCCCCGCGCCGTCGCCGATGCCGATAACAAGGTCGGCTACTCTGAGGTCTTCAGTGACGATCCCCGCTCCCTCGAAGAGCTGGTCAAGAACCACTACGTCGGCGTCGAAGACAACGACCGCAACGTCGGCGCCGTCTTTGCCGAGCTCGAAAAGCAGGGCCTCATGGACAAGACCGCCGTCCTGCTCAGCTCCGACCACGGCTTCTTCCTCGGCGAGCACCATTTCTACGACAAGCGCCTCATGTATGAGCCTTCCATCCGCGTGCCCATGATGCTGCGCTATCCGGGCCACGTCCCCGCCGGAACCAAGTCGTCAGAGATGGTCCTCAACCTCGACGTCGCGCCCACCATGCTTCAGATTGCCGGCCTGCCCGTGCCCGCCGCCATGCAGGGCAAGAGCTTCCTCCCGCTCGCCGAGGGCCACAGCATCCCCTGGCGCAAAGACTGGCTCTATGAGTACTACGAGTATCCCGGCTTTGAAAACGTGCGCCCCTGCCGCGGCGTTCGCACTGCGCGCTACAAATACATCCACTTCTTCCTCGACCCGCAGGAGTATGAGCTCTACGACCTCGAAAAAGATCCAAGCGAGAGCGCCAACCTCTATGGCAAGCCCGGCTACGAGCAGATCACCGCGCAGCTCCAGGCCCGACTCGAAGAGCTGCGCAAAGAAACCGGCGACACCTTCGTCTACAAGCCCACCGGCATCCCCGCGCACTTTGAATTCGGCGCACAAACCGAATCGCAGCTCCGCCCCACGAGCAAATAGCACCCCTCAAGCAGCACCCGAAGGGCCTCACCGAAAGGTGGAGGCTCTTCGCTCTTGCTTCCGCAAGCATCGCGCTCTCGTAGCGCACAATGACTCAAGCCGAATTCCCTCGCGCACCGGTCCAGTCAATCTGAAAAAATGGACTCTGGGCGATTTGAAACTCAACCGCAAAGGAACTCGATGCAGACGACAGTCGCCATCATCGGAGGCGGACTCGCCGGCCTTTACGCCGCAAAGCTCCTCCACGCCGCGGGAATCAGCTTCATCCTGATCGAAGCTCGCGAGCGCCTTGGCGGACGCATCCTGACCACCGACGAAGCCCGCACACTGTCTCGCGATGGCTTCGACCTTGGACCTTCCTGGTTCTGGCCACAGATGCAGCCGCAGATGGCGGCGCTTGTCCGCGAGTTAAGCCTTGCAACTTTTCCCCAGCACAACAACGGCGACGTTGTCTTCGAGCGCATGTCTCGCGAGACGCCATGGCGGTATCGCGCCACCCACCAGGAGCCGCAGTCCATGCGCCTCGTCGGCGGCTCAGCAACTTTGATCGCTGCGCTCGCAGAGCCTCTGCAGCGCGAATCCATCTTGCTTGGCACGCACGTTCGGCAGATTGCACTTGAATCGAAGAATGTCGCGCTGACCATCGCTAAACCTGACGGCACGACACCGACGATCCTTGCAGACCAGGTGATTGCCGCTCTTCCTCCGCGGCTGCTTGCAGCGATTTCCTTCTCCCCCGCCATCGATCCGGCCACCATGCAGCGCTGGCAGGATACGCCCACGTGGATGGCACCCCATGCCAAATTCTTCGCCCTCTACGACCGTCCCTTCTGGCGCGATGCAGGCCTCTCCGGCACCGCGCAAAGCCTCGTCGGCCCGCTTGGTGAAATCCACGATGCCACCACGGCTTCCGGCAAAGCTGCGCTCTTTGGCTTTCCCAGCGTCGGCGCGGACACGCGCGCGTCCCTGGGTGAAGCCGTCTTCGCACAAGCTTGTCTTGAGCAGTTTGCCCGCCTTTTTGGACCAGAAGCGCTGCACCCGCGCGCCACCCTCTTCAAGGACTGGGCCGCCGATCCGCTGACCGCCACTCCAGACGACCGGCTCGCCGGCGGTCATCCCGTGCCTTCTGCCGCTCCATGGGTCGCGGGCGCGTGGCAGCATCACCTTTCGCTCGGAGGCAGTGAATCCAGCCCAGCGGAGCCCGGCTACATGGCAGGCGCAGTCACCGCCGCACAGCGCGCCGTCGCAGAAGTCATGCGACGCTTGGGAGAGCCCAGCCAGGCGTCCCGCAAATAGCCCGTCCCACATGTCGCTCTCACTTCAGATACCGGTCCCGCAGCATCCCCAGATGATGCTCCGCGTGTCCCGCGATAATGAACGCCACCGCGCGCACCGTCATCTTCTTCTGGTTGGCCACGCCCGCGCGCATCCACGCCTCCGCCGGCAGATGCTCGAACAGCATCACCGTTGCCGCGCGCACCCGCTTGAACTCCTCAATCAGTGCAGGCCACGCAATCGCATCCGCCTTCGCCCCCACCACGCCCACATCCTGGTCAAAGCCCGGCAGCTCACTCGCAAATGCCCGCGCAAACCACAGCCCCCGGAACGCAAAGACACGCTCCGTATCGGCAATATGATTCAGCACCTCGCGCATCGTCCACTTCCCCGGCGCATACCGCTCCAGCGTGCGCTCCGGCGCAATCCCTTCCAGCACCGGCAGCCACTCCGCCATCTGCCGCTCCATCGCCGCCAGCGGATCGTCCCCTTCCACCTTGCCGATGTACGCCGCGAAGTACGCGTCAAATTCCTTTTCGTCCGGTCGCCCTCTCATGCCCGCCATTGTAACCAACGTGACCTCGTCGCGCCGCTTGCGCCCCGGTACACTGAATCCATCGTGGCCCGCATCTTCCCAACCACACCCGCCTCTGGTTACCGCGGCCGTCTCGCGCCTTCGCCCACCGGCTATCTCCACGTTGGCCATGCCCGCACCTTCTGGAAGGCCTATCAGCGCGCCCGCGACGCTCAGGGCGCTCTCGTTCTCCGCGTCGAAGACCTCGACCCCGACCGCTCCCGCGGTGAATTCGCCCGCGCCGCGATTGAAGACCTGCTCTGGCTCGGCATCCGCTGGCATGAAGGCCCCGACCTAGGCGGTCCCTGTGAGCCTTATCTCCAAAGTCAGCGCCGCAACATCTACGTCGACGCCTGGCGTCGCCTGCTCCTCGGCAGCTTCCTCTATCCCTGCCGCTGCTCGCGCAAAGACCTCGCCGCCGCCACCGCCGCGCCCCACGAAGGCACATCCGGCAGCGCACCCAACGACCCCGACGACGAGCCCATCTATCCCGGCGTCTGCCGCCCCGCCCGTCCGCTGCCGCCCATCCCCGACGGCCACCCCTACGACTTCAACTGGCGCTTCCGCGTTCCTCACGGCGAAGTCATCGCCTTCCACGATGAGAACCTCGGCCCGCAGACCTTCACCGGCGGCGTTGACTTCGGCGACTTCGTCGTCTGGCGGCGCGACGGCCTGCCCAGCTACCAGCTCGCCTGTGTCGTCGATGACAACACCATGGGCATCACCGAAGTCGTCCGCGGCGCCGACCTGCTCAAATCCACTGCCCGCCAGATTCTGCTCTATCGCGCCCTCGGTTATCCCATCCCCGCCTGGTTCCACTGCCCGCTCGTCGTGGACCACAACGGCCAGCGCCTCGCCAAGCGCCATGACAGCCTCAGCATCCGCACCCTGCGCCAGCAGGGCGTCACCCCGCTCAACATCTTCTCCGCCGACCTGCCCCTCGCCTGATGCACGCCGCTACTGTCGCGCCAGGTTCAGCATCTTCCGCATAAACGGGTCGTCTGGGAAGACCTCCAGATAGCGCTCCATCGACGCGATCGCCTTGTCATACTGCTTTGCGGCAATCAGGCAATCGATCAGCGTCTTCTGCGCCTGCTCATCATAGGGGTCAAGGCTTTGCGCCTTCTCTGCCGAGGCAATCGCCTCATCGAGCCTTCCCAGCTGCTCCTCCGCCTGCGCCATCTCGCTGTACACCCGCGGCTCCTGCGGCTTCAACTTCGCCGCCAGCTCCAGATGCGCGAGAGCCTCTTCTGCATGGCCATTTGCGAGCGCCTCCTCACCCACGCCCTCCTGCACCTCCGCATGGTTCGGGTCCGCCTCCGCCAGTTTGCTCAGCAGCCTCTCGTACGCCGCCTTGTATTCCGGCCGTGAATTGGTGAGCTCGCGATAGACCCTCAGCAGTGTCGCCGGCTCCAGCGCGCCCGCGCCGCCCGGCTCACCATCCAGATACGCCAGATCCGGAAGCTCCGGCGTCGTCAGGGAGAACGCTTCGTCCGGCAGTGGCTCGCCTGTCCGCGTCAGAATCCTATGATTCGTCAAACTCGAGTGCGCAATCTGCGGCGTCTTCCGTCGCGGCATGTGGCACTCGATGCAGTTGTTGGCTGGCTTCGTCTTCGCCCGCTCAGCCGCGGCCAGAGTACACATCCTGTCCGCATGGCAGTTCATGCACTTCGCATTGAAATACGTTGCCGCCTCCGATGCCGTCGGCTCCACATGCGGATCGTGGCACGTCGCGCACCGCAGTTGTCCCGCCGTCGCGCGATAACACTTGCTCATCCGCATCTCGAAAGTCTGCTCCAGATGATCCTCCGAATCCAAGTCGCCCCGTTGGATCGGCACCATCAGGATCGCCACTGTCTTGTCGAGCGGCTCGCCCGGCCTGAAGTCCAGATACGACTTGCCCGGCCGCGACACCCGCACATCGCCCGCTTCGTGGCAGGACATGCAGATATCGTTCTCCAGCCCCGCGCTCAGCCGGTCCGGATTCACGATGTGAAGATCCGCATCCGTCCTGGTCCCTGACTGCATCGCCTGCACATGCGCCGCACCCGGCCCATGACAGTTCTCACACCCAATCGCAAGTTGCCGGAACGGCTCCGGCTTGAACTTACCCGTGTCCTTGTCCGCAGGCTCCGGCCGTCCGCTGTGGCAGAAAATGCACCCCGCCAGAATCGGCCGGCTGAAGCCAATAGGCCGGTCCTCATAGCCGGGCGAAACGCCCCATTTCTGCGGCGATACATAGTACGAAACCGGCGCTTCAAATAGATAGGCTCCTCGCTGCACAATTCCGCCTAGCCCATTGGCATCCGCGCCGATAATCCACTCAACTTGCTTGGTCTTCCGAAAGACTTCCTGTCCCTGCGCGCCCGTCTGGTACTCGCTGACAAATAGCTTTCCCTGCTGCGCATACACATCAAAGTGGCGGTCCGTTGTTGGATTGTAGATCGAGCTCGGCAAATGCAGCGAACCCACAGCGTCCGCCGTCGCCACCGTCATTGAGCGGCCCATGCGCGTCTTCGCAAAGTTTGCGTAGATAACCTTATGGCAGCTCGCGCACGTCGAGGAGCCCACATAGCCATCATTGGGCGCTAATTGCTTTGCTGGTCGGGATTCCGCAGCATGTTGTCGATCAGGCGTGGATTCGCCGAATACCTGCCGAGTTGAGAAGAGTCCCGCACACAACGATCCAGCAATCTCTGCCCAAGCCAGTGCCACCAGTAGCCAGGTCATCGGCGCCCGCCAGCGTCTTCGCGGTGCGCTCATCATAGATAGATACGTTGCTTCGCACCATTTGGACGCCCAGCCACCACCTCCATCGCGCGCTCATCTAAGCATCCCTTCGACAGCATCAAAAAATGCGCGCCTTCTTTTGCCGCCTCAACAAAGGCCCTTTCGAGTGCGCCCTGGGTGGGAAAGCACCCGGCCCTCACCCCGCCTGCGCTGCGCTCGCCTTCTTCTTCTCCGCCTCCAGCAGCGCATCCAGCGCCAGATAGCCCCCGGCCATCGAGTACGAGTGCTCGTATCCCAGCAGCCGCAGCAGTCGCGCCGCACTCAGGCTCCGGTTCCCGCTGTTGCACACGCACACCAGAATCAGCTCCTTCGAGTGATGCATCTTGTTGATCATCGAAAGAAAATGCTGAATGTCGCGCATGTCCGGCACATCCTCATCCAGCGCCTCCTGCTCCGCGTCAGAGAGTGCGTGCCCCAGCATGCGCTTGAATTGAAATAATGGAAGAAAGCTCGCTCCCGGAATCTCGCCCTGCAACTCCAGCTCAAACTTCTGCCGGATATCGATCAGCACCGCCAGATTCAGCCGCTGCAGCTCCAGCGCCGTCCTCGCAGACATCTCCAGTTGCTCTTCATCTTTGGTTCGTTGTGCTTGGTGTTCCACCTCATGGCCCATGCAGCGCATTCTACGGCCCGAACGTTCGCCCCTTCTGTGATGCTCATTCGTGTTGCAGCCCCGTCCGACAACCCGGCGCAGCCACCGCGATTTCGCCCAGCGGTGGTAGCATCACCACTATCTGTTCAGGGGAGGCTCACCTATGCGCTCACTCTCTGCAAGCCTTTTGTTCTTTGCCGCGGCTCTCGCATACTCCCAACAGGCGCTCCAGCAGGCACCGGTCACCGCACCACCTCCCACACCCCAGCACCCCGTCTTGGACTCCTACTTCAACGTCAAAATCCAGGACAACTACCGCTGGCTCGAAGACGGCTCGGCTCCTGAGGTCAAGCAGTGGGTCGCCGCGCAAAACGCCTACACCACCGCATTCATGGACCGCCTCCCCGAGCGCAACCCCATCCTCAGCGAGATCCAGCAGCATATCCAGGCGGAACACACCACCTACACCGCCTTCCAGGTAGTCGAGGGCCATCTCTATGCCCTCCGCTTCGACCCCGGCAAGCCCGCGCCCCGCCTCGTCTCCTTCGACTCGCCAGAAAATATGCAGTCCGAGCGCGTCCTCTTTGACGCCGCCACCTTCGAGCCCAACACCATCTTTCAGATTGACTGGTACCGCATCTCGCCCAACGGTCACCTCTCCGGCATTGCCGTCTCCACCGGCGGCAGTGAAGACGCCTCCCTCTACGTCATCGACAACAACTCCGGCCGGCAGCTCGGCGAAACCGTCCCCCGCGTCAACTTCGCCACCGGCGGCGGCGACATGGCCTGGAACGCGGACTCCACTGGCTTCTACTACACCCGCTATCCCCAGGGACACGAGCGCCCCGCCGAAGACATGGACTTCTATCAGCAGGTCTACTTCCACGATCTCGCACAGCTCCCCTCCCACGATCGCTACATCATCGGCAAAGACTTCCCCCGCATCGCCGAGATTACCTTCGCCCCATCGCCCGACGACTCCCGCCTCATCATCTCCGTCGCCAACGGAGACGGCGGCCAGTTCGAGCACTTTCTCGTCACGCCGGACGGCAAAATCCACCCCATCACGCAGTTCAACGACAAAATCGTCGACGCTGTCTTCGGGCAGGACAACAGCATCTGGCTCCTCAGCCGTCGCAGCTCCAACATGGGCGAGGTCCTCCATCTGCCCGCCACTGACAACCGCCTCGCCCGCGCCACCCTCGTCGTCCCGGCCACCGACGCAGCCATTGAGGGCACCGGCACCGATCCCGGCCGCATATTCGTCTCCGCAGATCGCCTCTACGTCATCGTCATTCACGGCGGTCCGGAAGAGATTCGCGCCTACTCCCTCTCCGGCCAGCGCCTCCCCGATGTCAAAACCCCGTCCGTCGCCTCCATCAGCGAACTCGTCCCCGACGGCCCGCAGTCCTTCCTCTTCGCCGCCACCACTTACACCACGCCGCAGCAGTGGTATCGCGTCGCCAGCACCGGCGATCCCGTCGCCCTGCCCTTCCACACCATCACCAGCGTCAAAATGGACGACATCGATGTCGAGCGCGTCTTCGCCACGTCAAAAGACGGCGCGCGCATCCCCATGACCATCCTCCTGCGCAAGGGCACCAAACTCGACGGCTCCAACCCCGCCCTCATCACCGGCTACGGCGGTTTCGGCATCAGCACCACGCCCTACTTCGCCGGCCGCTCCCGCTCCCTCTTCGATCACGGCTTCGTCTTTGCCATCGCCAACATCCGCGGCGGAGGCGAGTTCGGTGAAGACTGGCACCAGGCCGGCATGCTCACCCACAAACAAAACGTCTTTGACGACTTCGCCGCCTGCGCCCAGTACCTGGTCGATCACAGCTACACCCGCTCCAACCGCCTCGCCGCAGAAGGCGGCAGCAACGGCGGCCTCCTCATGGGCGCCATGATCATCCAGCACCCCCAGCTCTTCCGCGCCATCGTCTCGTTCGTGGGAATCTATGACATGCTGCGCAACGAGCTCGACCCCAACGGCTCGTTCAACATCACCGAATACGGCACCGTCAAAGACCGCGACCAGTTCCTCGCTCTCTTCGCCTACTCGCCCTACCACCACGTCCAGCCCGGCACGCCCTATCCCGCCGTCCTCTTCATCACCGGCGACAACGACCACCGCGTCAACCCCGCCAACTCGCGCAAGATGACCGCCGCCCTTCAGGCCGCCTCGTCCAGCAAACTGCCCATCCTCCTGCTCACCAACCCCAACGCCGGCCACGGCCTCAGCACCAACGTCAGCGAGTCCAACCTCGAACAGGCCGACGCGTGGGCCTTCCTCTTCTCCACCCTCCACGTGCCCATGCAATAGCGACTCTCACCCCAGCATCGGCCGCAGCGCCGCGTAGTCCACCGCCGCCGCTTCCATCGCTGGCATCTCCGTGAACGGCGGCTCCTGCTCCACAAAGATATGCCGCACGCCCGCCTTCCGCCCCGCCGCCACAATCGCCTTCACGTCCACATCGCCGCGCCCCAGCTCCGTCGGCTTCGGCGCATCCGGAGACATCAGCGCCGTCACCGGCTTCGTCACGCCCTTGAAGTCCTTCACATGCAGCATCGCAAACCGCTTCGGATGCTCCTCCAGCAGCTTCACCGGGTCGGCGCCCGCCACCCGCATCCAGCCCGTGTCCGCTTCAAACTGCACCACCGCCGGGTCCGTCTCCCGCAGCAGAATCGCGTAGCCCGTCTCCCCACCGCCCAGGTCGCGAAACTCGAAGTTGTGGTTGTGATACGCATACTGCAGCCCCGCCGCCTTCGCCTTCTGCCCCATCTCGTTGGCCCGCGCCGCCACCTTGCGAAAATCCTCCGCCGTCAGCGCATTCAACATCGGCAGCACGTTCTGCATCCCGCCCGCCACGGTGCGCGGCGGCAGAATCGTGCTCACCACATACTGCACGCCCAGCGTCTTCCCATCCTCCAGCACCTTTTCTGTCTCCTCAAACCCAAACATCAGGTGCGCGCTCGGCACCCGCAGTCCCGCCTCCCGCGCCAGCGCGGCAAACTCCACCGGCGTCTGCTTCATCATCGGGCTTGTCTCCACCTCGACAAATCCAATCTCCCTCAGCTTCTTCAGCGTCCCCGCCGGATCTTTTGTCAGGTCGCTGCCCACCGTATAAAGCTGAATCCCCGCCGGCACCGTCCGCCCCGCTGCCCATGCACCCGGCGCCAACGCCATCGCCGCCGCTCCGCTCCCCACACCGCGCAGGAATCCCCGCCGCGTCATCGCTCCGCTCTCTCGCATCGCGAACCTCCGCAACCATTCAACCACACCCGCGCTCTCACCCTTCAATCGCCGGTGTCGAGGGTCCGCGGACTAGAAATTTGCATAGGCTGGGTTGAACTTTGGCCGAGGCTGCCGGCAGATATACGCCGCCACGTCATAGGCGTCCTGGACTGTGAGCGCGCCGGGATTGCCCTGGGGCATGTTCTTGTACACATACGCCGCCATCTTTGCCGGCTTGTTCATTCCCGCGCCATCATTGAAGGATCCCTTGCCCCACAGCGATGGAATCGAGGGCGGCATGCCCGCTCCATCATTGCCGTGGCAGATCGCGCACTGATGGTAGACGATCCTGCCCCGATTGGGATCCCCCTGCAATTCCGGCAGCTTCGCCAGTCCGCGTCTGGCATAAGGCTGTCCGTTCGCGCCTTTTTTTGAGAGCGACCGGATATAGGCCACCAGCGCCAGCATCTCTTCGCTCTCCCGCGGCAAAGGCCGCCCTGCCTCGCTCCGCACAAAACACTCTTCGATGCGGTCTTCGAGCGTGATCGTATGGCCCGCCCTTGCACTGTACATCGGAAAAAGGCCCGCCACGTCAATCAAGGGCGCCGCATAGTCCGCTCTTCCGCTCGCGGCGTGGCAGTCGCCGCACGCAAGCTCGTTGCCGACATACTCACTCGCATACTTCGGCGTCGCATCAAAGATCTTTTTGCCTCGCCTGGCCAAATTCAATTGCTGCCGCGCATCCGGCACAGGCCCTCGCCCAGCCTCCGCAGCGCCCGCGAGTCCCTTGTTTCCGCTGGATCCCGCCAGCACCGCGATGCCGAGGACGGCGCTCACAACAGCCACCCGCCGCACCCATCGAACTCGCTCTTCACCACCCATGCTGAAAACTCCTGCAGCGGTTCCCCACGCGCTGGAATCAGAGGACGCGCGGCTCCAACGCCGCATCTTCAGCCACTGCCGCCTTCAAGGAATGCCGGAAGCGCTGCCCATGCAGCGGAACTGCTCTACCGCGTTGGCTCCGTGTAGGAACCAAAACCGTACTGCCGATAGATCCTCTGCGCCTCAGGGCTTCGCAAAAACGCGAGCCACTGCGCCGCCGTCGCGGCATGGGGCGCGCCCTTCACAATCCCGCCCGCGTAGATGGCCGTCGCATTCTCGCCCTTCGGAATGGCAACCCCTTCAATCGGATTCCCGATGCTCTGCTGGAACCGCACTTCCGATGCCCAGGTCACTCCGGCGTCTGCGGCCCCGCTCAGAATCCTCATCGGCGTTTGCCGGTGATGGATCTCCGTCAGTCTGCTTTCGCCCATCGCCACCTTGGTTGCATACACGGTCTTCTCAAGGGCATCGCCGCCCGCCTTGCGCAGCGCCGTCTGGATCTGGTTCGCCACGCCCTCCCATGCCGGATTCGGCATCGAGAGCCTCAGTCCGGGACGGCCAAGGTCGCCGAGTGAATGTATCCCCTTGGGATTGCCCTTCGCCACCATAATCGCCAGCGTATTCGTCGCATACGGCACCACGCCGCTCACCGCGCCTGCCGCCTCCATGCTCCGAAGCACGCGCTCGCCTGCCTCATACACATCGGGCTGCACTTGAATCGTCAGGTTGCCCAGAGTAATCGCATTCCCGGCAGCCATCTGTTTGCGAAGGATTCCCGGCGGCAGCGTCTCATAAAAAATATGGCCCTTCTGCTCGGGGTGCTCCTGCTCAAACGCGGCCACAAGCTGCGGCAACACGAAAAACTGGTTGCCGCCAATCAGGAGAACAAGCTTCGCGCCGCAGGGATTGCCATGCAGATCGGGCACATTGTCTACATCGGCAACGTTGAAGAAGTACCCCTTCTCCGTCGCGGGATCATTCATCCCCCGGCTCCAGGGAGGCGCGGTCTGCGCGGCGCATGGAATCGCCAGACCTGCCGCGCACAGCAGGGTCAGCAGAAAAGTGTGCTTCATCGCGTGGATCCTTCGTCGCATCAGACGGTGATGTAAGTGTAATGGCCCTCCGCCTGCAACAGCGCAATTGCTGCCACCATGGCGGCGACCACCAGCGTGCCCTCAAGCGTGTGATGCTGCATCTCCTGCGTAATCTCCTCGGGATGCTGCGTCAGCCCGCGCGCGTGAATCAGGCCCCTCACCTGCTCCTCCGTGGCCGTGTGGCAGCTCATGAACTGAACCCCTCTCTGCCGCAGCGTCTGCATGCTGGTGTCCTGGTACAGCGATCCCTCAACGCTCGGGTCGCTCGCATGAAACTCCTGCCCGCCGGCCTTCGTGCTCTTCGCAAAAATGTTGCGCACGGCAGGTTTGCCCGTCTCCGGGTCCGTCACCTTGAGCCATTCGCCAATCTGATATTTGTTCCAGATGAAGTCGTCATAATTGAGCATGTTCGTCGGGCCGTGCATCGCTACCGCAATCTTGATCTGCTCCCGCGGAATGCCAAAGCCAAACTCAAGCCCGTTCAGCGAGTTCTTCACGTTGTTCAGAAACTTGCCCTGATTGATCTGCACCACGTCATACACCTGCTTCACGCGTGCCGGATGATGGACCAGCGTGTGAAAGTCTGCGACCTTCCAGTCCGCGGTCTTCCAGACCAGTTGCCCCTCGGCCGCGCTGCCGGCGCCTGCGGCCACACCAAAAGCTGCCGCCCCTGAAAGAAAGAAACGGCGAGAAAGTAAATTCACGGGTATTCTCCTCGCCAGTAGGATGTGGATTCAGCGCCGCAGGTAGCCTCGCAGTTGGCCTTCAGGCCCGGACGTGGCGTAGGTCGCGGCAACTCGGATCACAGGATGATGGAAGTTCCCAAATCACTCCGGGTGCCGGGTGCGGGCGCCCATTCATGACAGGTGGCAGGTGCCCGCGCACCAAATTGACTCGATGCTCAGACTCTGGACAGGTGTGCCCTGTTCATCGCGGCTCCATCGCGATGAGCGGGCGTGAACCTGGCTTGACCTGTGAGCCGCTTGCCCAGGTCCATCGATTCAGGCCGTGTAAACCACAATCCCTACCCCGCCACCACTCTGGTGAAAGCTGACGACTGAAAACTGACAGCTGACAACTGGCCCTCACGCCTTCCCCGCCAGCGTCTCCAGCAGCGCGTCAAAGTCCTCCAGTCGCGCGTACTCGATAATCACGCGCCCGCGCCCCTTGTGGTCCTCAATCCGCACCTTCAGCCCCAGCGCCCGCTGCAGTTGGTCCGCCACTTCCTTCACATTCGGGTCCACCGGCGGCTCCGGCTTCGGCTCCTTCTTCGCCTTCTCCGGATAGAGCATCCCCTGCACCATCGTCTCTGTTTGGCGAACAGAAAGCGAAAGTTGAGCCACCCGCCGCGCCGCCTTCTCCAGTTCCGGATGGAAGTTCAGCCCCAGCAGCGCCTTCGCATGGCCAAAGCTCAGTTGTCCCTGCTCCACCAGCTCCTGCACGCTCTCCGGTAAACGCAGCAAACGCATGAAGTTCGTGACGGAAACCCGGTCCTTGCCCGTCCGCTGTGCCATCTGCTCCTGCGTCATGTGGAACTCCCGCGACAGCCGCTCAAACGCCCGCGCCTGCTCCATCGGGTTCAGGTCCGCCCGCTGCAGGTTCTCGACGATCGTGATCTCCATCGCCTGCTCGTCCGAGACCTGCCGCAGAATCGCCGGAATCGTCTTCTTCCCCGCCTTCTGCGAGGCCCGCCACCGCCGCTCCCCGGCAATCAGCTGGAAACGCCCGCTCGACAGCGGCCGCACCAGGATCGGCTGCACCACCCCGTTCGCCGTAATCGACGCCGCCAGCTCATCCAGCTCGGCCTCATCCATGTGCGTCCGCGTCTGGAACGGGTTCCGGTCGATCATCTCCACGGGAATCTCCCGCGGCTTGCCGCCCTCCGCCTCCAGCGCCGGCACCGGCGCAGCCGCAGCCTGCACCCTCGGCAACAGTGAATCCAGCCCCTTCCCAAGAGCACGTCGTTTGGCGTCCGCAGTCGTTGTCATGTCCTTTTATCCCTTGCCCCCGGCCTGCCGCCGGGCGTCTCCATCCTTAAAATCACCCATCCGCACCCAAATCCTCTGGCACCTCAGTGATACGGCCAGAAGCGGACCTCCGCCTTGGGTCGAGCCGTGGCCTTCGCCTTGCGCTCCGCGCTGCGCGGACTTTCCATCTTGTTGCGCGCCAGGAACTCCCCGGCCAGCTCAAAATACGCCTCTGTTCCCCGCGACTTGCTGTCATATAGCGCCACCGGCTTGCCATGGCTCGGCGCCTCCGCCAGCCGCACATTGCGCGGAATCACTGTCTTGAACAGTCGCTCTTTGAAGTACTCGCGCAGCGTCTCTGTCACTTGCTGGGCCAGGTTGGTGCGGTCGTCGTACATCGTCAGCAGCACGCCTTCGATGTGAATTTCCGGATTCAGCGCATCCCGCACCCGCTCCAGCGTCGAAATCAGCTCGGAGACGCCTTCAAGGGCGAAATACTCGGCCTGCATCGGCACAATCAGCGATCCCGCCGCCACCAGCACATTCAAAGTCAGCAGGTCCAGCGCCGGCGGGCAGTCCAGCACGATCAGGTCATACATGGACCGGATGGGCGTCAGGGCCTCGCGCAGACGGGTTGCCCGGTCCTCAATGCCGGCCAGTTCAACGTTCGCACCGGTCAGATTCTTTGAGCCGGGGAGAATCCAGAGATGGTCAATCTCCGTAGGCAAAATGACCTGCTCCGCCGGGGCGTTGCCCACCAGAACGTCATAGATTGAGTGACGGTTATCATCCCGCTGCAATCCCAGGCCCGAGGAGGCGTTGGCCTGCGGATCGCAATCCACCAGCAGGACTTTTAGGCCTTCCAGGGCCAGGCATGCGGCCAGGTTGATTGCAGTGGTGGTCTTGCCAACCCCGCCCTTCTGGTTGACGACGCCGAGAATCTTGCTCATGGTGAATCAGATTAATCGGAAGGGGCTGAACCTTGCTGAAATCTGGCCTGTGGAGAACTTCGGCTTCCTGTGGAAAGCACCAAAGGGGGCAGCGGGACACCGGTTCCAAGTGGCTGTAGGCATTGCTTTTGCGCGCGCAGAGCGCAAGCGGGCCAGAGGGGTTCGATTTCCCTTGAACAGTGGAAATCTTTTGGATTTTCAAGGGCTAGGTGACTCAGTTGATGGCTGCCTGCGATAGACAGTCGAATGTTCCACGTGGAACATTTCCAATGAAAAAGGTAGGCGGCAACGATGTTCCACGTGGAACATCCCTACCCCCCCCCTCCTATTTATCCAGAAGATGAGCCAGCACCACAATCCGCTGCCCTGACCCTGGCAGCGGCACCGGTTCTTGCCAATCGAACCCATCGCCTGCCGCAGCCTTGACAGCGGCCAGCTCTGCCTGTGTGGTCATTAGCGCCAGCCAACCGTCGGGACGTACCAAACCCGCCGCTACTCGAACCGCCTGCTCCATCCGGTCCACGGCGCGCAGGGTGACGCAATCGAACTTCTGCCCTAGATCTTCCGCCCGCCCTGCGTGGACCTGGGCTTCCAGTCCAAGCGTCCGGACAGCTTCCTGCAGAAACGCCGACTTCTTGCCCTGAGATTCAGCCAAGGTCACGGCAATCTCCGGGCGGCAGATCGCGACAGGAATGCCAGGAAATCCGGCGCCGGATCCGAGATCGAGTAGATTGGCAATTCCTTGCGGCAGGGCGCGAGCGCAAACGATGGATTCTACGAAGTGGCGAGAGAGAATCCCTTCAGCATCGCGAATCGCGGTCAGGTTCACGCGAGCATTCCACTTGCGAAGCAGGGAGAGGTAGGCCTCAAACTGTCCAGTCTGCCGGTCTGTCAGGGTGGGCTGGCCCGCGGCTGCGAGAAGCTGGCCGAGGCGCGATCCCGCAGCGACGAGGCCGGGGGGATGGGTGTCGCTCATGGCTGAGAAAGGGGTTGCGCTGCTGGTTGGGCGACAGATTCCTGAATGCGACGCGGGGACCAGGCCTCCGCGGCTCGAACGAAGGCGGCGAAGATGGCGCGTGAAAAACTGCTGGTCGTATAGGTGCGTTCGGGATGCCACTGCACAGCCACAACAAAGTGATCGGCGGAATCGAGTTCGACGGCCTCAACCACGCCGTCGGCGGGAGAAAGGGCGGCGATGCGCAGAGGAGCGCCGACCTCATGGATGGCCTGATGATGGCTGGAGTTGACCTGTGGCTCGGGATCCTCGTCGGATGGTTTGAGTGCGGCGAGGCGTGTGCCGGATGTGAGCCGGACCGGGTGCGCTTCGGCGACGAGGCGGCCGGGGGTGTGGTCCACTGCTTTGCCGAGCTGGGTGGGCAGGTCCTGATAGAGGGAGCCATTGCACCAGACATTGAGGGTCTGGGCGCCATGGCAGATGCCGAGGATGGGCTTGTGGAGACTGAAGGCATCCTGAATCATGAGCTCATCGACGGCGGTGCGTCCGGGGTCGGCAGGGCCGCAGGTTGGGATACGATCTTCGCCAAATCTTTGCGGGTCTACATCGTAGCGGCTGCCGGGGAGCAGGATGCCCTGAGCACTGGCGAGCACGCGGGCGACACGGTCCTGGCGCTCATGGAGAGGGACGACGACGGGGGTAGCACCGGCGGACTGAAGCGCGGCCAGATAGAGAGGCAGCGAGCGCTGGTTGTACTCCATGTCGGTGCTGGTGGGCTCGGGGATGGCGATACGGACGTTCATACCGGAAACAGTGTACGGCAGGTTGGATGGAAGAAGTTATTATGTTGCTGGGTATCCATTTGACTCAGGTACCCCCAACAGGTTGTGCTTTTGGCGGATTGTGTTTTGCCGAGTCAACTATTTGCCTGTAAGTGGTTGGTTCGATTGCGACGGCTTGCTGCGCCAGACGATAGAAGAGCTTGCCGCGGCTGCGTGATTTACGGCGGTTGAAGCGGAAGGTGAATTCGTCCAGGTATTCC
>JAJXWA010000025.1 GCA_021781795.1 Acidobacteriota bacterium | reverse complement strand
TTCCGCCTGCGTACTGGATGATGTCCATCGTCGCCATCGCCAGCCCCGCGCCGTTCACCATGCAGGCAATCGTGCCGTCCAGCTTGATGTAGTTCAGCGCGTACTTGCTGGCTTCCACTTCCAGCGGGTCTTCCTCGTCCACATCGCGCAGCGCCTTGATGTCGGCATGGCGGAACAGCGCGTTGTCATCAAAGTTAACCTTCGCGTCCAGTGCAAACAGCTTGTCATCCTTCGTCGTGATGAAGGGATTGATCTCCAGCAGCGAGGCATCCGTCTCCACAAACGCCTTATAGAGGCTCTGGAAAAAGACCACTGCCTGGTTAATCTGCGTCGCCTTCAGTCCCAGCGCAAAGGCCAGCTTGCGCGCCTGCCATGCGCCAAAGCCCACCGCCGGGTCAATCGTCTCTTTGTAGATGGCCTCGGGTGTCTTCGCCGCCACTTCTTCAATTTCCATGCCGCCGGCCTGCGAGGCCATAAACACCAGCTTGCCCCTCGAGCGATCCAGCACGATGCCCAGGTAGAGCTCGCGGTCAATCGCCGCTGTCTCTTCAATCAGCAGCCGCCGCACCTTCTGGCCCTGCGGACCCGTCTGGTGCGTCACCAGCTGCATCCCCAGGATGTTCTTCACGTGCAGCTCGGCTTCATCGCGGCTCCGAGCCACCTTCACGCCGCCGCCCTTGCCGCGCCCGCCCGCGTGAATCTGCGCCTTCACGACGACGCCCGATGCGCCCTCGGCAAAAAGTTTCCGGGCCACTGCCGCCGCTTCTTCCGGCGTGTTGGCCACTTCGCCCCTGGGTACGGGCACGCCGTACCTCGCAAGAATTTCCTTCGCCTGGTACTCGTGGATTTTCATTCGGATTGGACCACCGCGTGCGCTGCAGATTGGAGTCAATCGGACCGGAGTGAAACTGCGAACCGGCACGTGCGACCGGAACAGCGCTGCCCTCATACTATCTCGCGCTATCCGGGCCCCGCAAACCACGTACCCCTCGCCGATGCAGCCACATACCGCATTCCGCACCGCACCGTTACCATAGAGAAGAGATGAGCATCGTCAAAGAACTCCTCAAGCCGCTGGCGGAAGACGGCACCGCCCTCACCCGCGAGCAGGCAGCCGCCGTGCTCCGCGCCATCCTCGCCGGCGACGTCCCTGAAGTCGAAACCGCCGCGCTCCTCGCCGTCCTCGCCACCCGCGGCGAGCAGGCCCCCGAGCTCGCCGGCTTCGTCGAAACCATGCGCGCTCACGCCACGCCCGTTCCACTCACAGACGAAGAACGCGGCGAGTTAGTCGATGTCGTCGGCACCGGCGGCGGAGGCCCGCTCACCTTCAACATCTCCTCCGGCGCGGCCCTCGTCGCGGCAGCCGCCGGCGCCAAAGTCGCCAAGCACGGCAACCGCGCCGTCACTTCACGCTGTGGCGCGGCCGACGTCCTGGAAGCTCTCGGCGTGCCCATCGACCTCAGCCCCGAACTCGCCGCCGAGTGTCTCCGCGAGACCGGCTTCATGTTCCTCTTCGCGCCGCTCTATCACCCTGCCATGAAGGCCGTCGGCCCGCTGCGCAAGGCCCTCGGCTTCCGCACCATCTTCAACCTCTGCGGCCCGCTCACCAATCCGGCCGGCGCGCGCACGCAGGTCATCGGCGTCCTCGCGCCCAGTAAGGTTCTCCTCGTGGGCCGCACCCTTGCCGCACTCGGCGCCAAACGCGCCTTCGTCGTCCACGGCACCGACGGCATCGACGAGCTCACCACCACCGGCGAGTCCGTCGTCGCCCGCATCGAGGAATCCCCCACCGGCGGCCCGCCTGAAATGAAAGCCGCCCGCATCACGCCAGAGATGGCCGGCCTCCCTCGCACCACCCTCGAGCACTTCATCGGCGGCGACATCGCCACCAATCGCGATCTCCTCTACGACGTCCTCACCGGCCTGCCCGGCGCCCGCCGCGACATCGTCCTGCTCAACGCCGCCGCCGCGCTCATCGCCGCCGGCCTCGCCGGCGATCTCAAAGAAGGCGTAGCCCTTGGCGCGGAAGCCATTGACTCTGGCCAGGCCGCCGCCACCCTCGCCAAACTTCGCGCCTTCGGAAAGAAGGTCGCGGGCAGGGAATCCACACCGGCCTGAGATCGGTCCCCTCGTGGCCTCGTGAATGTCCTACCATGGCAGCGCGTCTATCTCGTACGCAGGCGGCGCACGGCCGCCACAGGAGATCGCCCGATGACCCACCGCGCCTTCGCCGTCTCGCTCTTGCTTGCAGCGTCCCTGCCCGCCCTCGCGCAGCAGGCCGCGCAGCCGCAGTTCACCATCACCCCGGCCAACCGCACCCTCTCCGTCACCGCCACGGGTTCCGTCTCCGTCGAGCCTGAGGTCGCCGTCCTCCACATCGGTTTTGAGACCCAGCCCACCGACGCCAAATCTGCCTATGCTGACGGCGCACAGACATCCAACGCCATCCTCGCCGCCGTCCGCCAGGCCGGCGTCGCCGAGTCCGACATCCACAGCGAGTCGCAATATCTAAGCCGCGACTACACCATTCCCAAATCGCATAAGTTCAAGCTCACCCAGCAGTGGACCGTGAAGACCACCCCCGCCCGCGTCGCTGAAGTCCTCGACGCCGCCGTCACCGCCGGGGCCAACTCCAGCGGCGCCATCGACTGGACCGTCCGCGATGAAACCGCGCTCAGCACGCAGGCCCTCGACCAGGCCACCGCCCGCGCCCGCGACAACGCTGCCGTCCTTGCCAAAGGCATGGGTGTCCGCCTCGGCGTCTTGCTCTTCACCAGTAACCAGCTCAGTGCGCCAAACTTCCCACGGCCCATGATGCGCGCACTCGCTATGGCTGGCCCCCCCGAAGTCGCCCCACCGCCGCTTGCCATCGAGCCGCAAAAAGTCACCCGCGAGGCCAGCGTCTACGCGATCTATGCAATTGAATAAGAAAGCGGCTTTACCGCAGCAACTCTTCCGTCAGCGGGTCCGCTTTGCCGCTGAAGTATTTCTTCAGTGCCGCGCAGAACACGTCGTCATCCTCCGCCGCGTTCACAAACAGCGTCATCGACGAGCGGAACTTCAAATCGTCCGGGGTTCCGAAAATCTCTCGAATGGTGCGCCCGTTCACCGCATTCACCAGCTCCGTGCACTCCCGCAGCCGCGCGCCCAGCACCGGATGTCGCAGATACGCCGTCGCCTCTTCCAGCGACCCGATGCCGTAGTGCAGCGCCATCGAGCTGTGCCCCAGCCCCTTCATCTGTGGAAAGATAAACCACATCCAATGGCTCTGCTTGCGCCCGGCGCGCAGCTCCTCCAGCACGTCGGAATACACATCGGCCTGCGCATCCACAAAGCGCCTCAGTTGGAAGGCATCCTGCATCCCCGCCCTCATCCTCGAAGAAGCCGCACTGAATTGGATGGCGCACCAGCGCCCGTCGTGAGCAGCCGCGCGCTGTACAAAAATTCTGCTGCCTGCGCGTGCTTATCCGGCCCGATTTAACATATCAGTGTATGCCGTTTCCGATTCGCGTCTGTGTCGTCTGCCACGAGGAGTTCGAGCTCCGCCCCGGCAAGCCCGGCTTTGCCAACCGCTGCCCCGCCTGCAGTGAGCCGGAGGAAAAGGACGCCGCCGCGCAGGACGCCGCCACCGTCGATCCCCGCTCTGCAAAAGAAATCAATGCCGAGCGCCGCAAAGCCATGCGCGACCTGCTCTACCGCAAAGACAGCTAGTCCAAATCACGCGCTTCCACCCATGTTCAACAACGCTGCATCCTTCCGAGCAGGCCGCGCATCTCTTAAATAGTTGTTATAACGAATATCTGTCCGGCCTCAACTCAGCCCGACCCGCAGGTCCAGCAGGAGACACCCCATGACCAGCCCCACCACCCGCCAACCCAGCCTCTTCATCCCCCACGGCGGAGGCCCCTGCTTCTTCATGGATTGGACCTGGGGCCCGGCCGACACCTGGCACGCCACGCAGCACTTCCTTGAGGGGCTCGCCGCCACGCTCCCTGCGCCGCCCAAAGCCCTCCTCGTCGTCAGCGGCCACTGGGAGGAGCCCGCCTTCACCGCCGGCACCGCCACCGCGCCCGAGCTCATCTTTGACTACTCCGGCTTTCCCGAGCACACCTATCGGCTCACCTGGCCCGCGCCCGGCGACCCGGCTCTCGCTGCGCGTGTCGCCGAGCTCCTCAAAGCCGCCGGCCTGCTCGCCGCCACCAGCCCCGCGCGCGGCTACGACCACGGTGTCTTCGTCCCGCTCAAGGTCGCCTTCCCGCAGGCGCAGATTCCCGTCGTCACGCTCTCGCTCGCTGCCTCCCTCGATCCCGCGCTGCACCTCGCTGCCGGTCGCGCCCTCGCGCCCCTGCGGGATGAAGGCGTGCTCATCGTGGGCAGCGGCATGAGCTTCCACAACCTCCGCGGCTACTTCCGTCCCGAAACACCGCAGCGTGCCCGTGCCTTCGACGACTGGCTCACGCGCGCCATCGCCTCGCCCGCGCCCGACCGCGACGCAGCCCTCACGCATTGGCGCGAGGCGCCGTACGCCACCTACGCCCATCCACGCGAAGAGCACCTCATTCCGCTCATGGTCGCAGCCGGCGCGGGCGGCGACGCCCCCGGCGAGCGCATCTTCCACGACGAGCCCATGGCCGCCGCTCTCAGCGCCTATCGATTTGACGGATAAAAGGGCAGGGAACGCAGCGCGGACGAAATCAAGCTCCGGTCGTCACCGCTCAAACCACTTCGTCTTCTTGCCCAGCTTCACTCCGCGGTCCAGCATCACGGCCAGCGTCCCCAGCAGCATGCACAGGTCCGTGCGCGCTTCGTGCAGAAAGCTGAAGATGCCATAGTGCGCCAGATGCGGCGGCGCAAACCGCCCCAGCGGATGCCCCAGCAGAATAGGAATCTTCGTCGTCACAAGCGCCGTCGCAATCACCACAAACAGAGCCAGCGCGCCGTCGCCGGAAAAAGGTCCCAGCAGCACCGCCGCGCCGCCCAGAACCTCTACGCCTCCCACCAGCGGCCCCAGCAGGTGCGGCAGCGGGAAGCCAAGATGCGCAAATCGCCCAACGCCCAGCTCACCAGGCCGCAGGAACTTCAGGATGCCCTCGGTCAGGAACACCACGCCCACCATCACGCGAACCAGCAGCATGGGGAGGCTTCGGCGCATCGATCTCCTCGCTTTGCGGCCGCCGCTGATGAGGCGCGCCGTTTAGTTGAAAGCAGAATTGCTTCCTTGAGTCAGTGAAAGAATAACCCACGACCAAATGGCGTGAACGTGCGATCTCGCACGCTTCATAGGGATTGTCCGTCGTCGAGCAGCCGCTCAATCTCTGGCGCAATCGCCTCCGGCTTTGTGGACGAACCATACCGCCGTGCCACCCGCCCTCGCCGGTCCACCAGAAACTTGGTGAAGTTCCACTGGATCCGCTGCAGGCCGAAGATTCCTCGCTGGCTCTTTTTCAGAAATTGATAGAGCGGATGCGCTCCCGGCCCGTTCACCTCGATCTTGGCGAACATCGGAAAGCTCACGCCATAATTTTTCTCGCAGAAAGCGCCAATCTCGCTTTCTGTCCCCGGTTCCTGCCTGCCAAACTGGTTACAAGGGAACCCCAGCACCTCAAACCCGCGATCCCGATAGCGCCGGTACAACTCCTCCAGCCCCGCATACTGCGGTGTAAAGCCGCACTTGCTGGCGGTGTTCACAATCAGCAGCACCTGCCCGCGCAGCGCGTCCAGCCCCACCGTTTGTCCATCCAGCAGCGGCGCAGAGAACCCATAGATGTCCTCGATCTTCGGCTCGTCGCTCACTCCAATCTTCCTTTCACGTTTTTTCTTACCCGTCGAATTCGGGCTGTCCTGTCGCTCCCGTCGGCGTCTAAACAGGATGCACACCCATCTTCCTGCGATGCAGGCCCCCGCCGGGCCAATCTCATCCGGTAGACTATTGAAGGTTACCGCTCTGCAGATTCCGGCCGGAAGGCATAGCTTCTCAGGGGCTGCGTGTGCGGTACCGGCCCGCGTCCGATGGCTGTACGTTCGGCAGGGCTTCAAGGAAACGATCTGATTGCCTCGACTGCGCGCCGGCGCCGGCTTGGGAGCCGTGGCCGCGGTCCAATATAATCAATCTTTCCGTCATGCAGTACCAGATTTTTTTGCAATGAGGGTGTGCTTATTCTTCCCGTGAAGCTTAACTATGGACCGCACCAGCTCTTGTGCTCGCCGCAGGGTGACAGCCCGGTGAAGATCAGGCACGCATCGTTCCTCCGCAGGTTGCGGAATCCCCGCCTCTTGGCGCGTCTCGCCGTTATGCTGCTCCTCGTGCTCGCGGCAGGCGCCGCGTTGGCGCAGACCCCCGACACCATCGACCAGATCCGTGTCATCGGCAACCGCCGCATTCCCAAGGAGACCATCCTCGCCCGCCTCTTCACCCACGCCGGCGACACCTACGACCCCATCTCCATCGAGCGTGACTTCAACTCGCTCTGGAACACCGGCTACTTTGAGGATCTGCGCATCGAGCGCGAAGACACCGAGAAGGGCATCATCCTCGACGTATTCGTCCGCGAGCGTCCCACCATCCGCGAGATTAACTACAAGGGCAACAACTCCATCAGTCAGTCCGACATTCTGGACCGCTTCAAGAAGGAGAAGGTCGGCCTGTCGGTCGAGGGTCAGTACGACCCCACCAAAATCAAGCGCGCTGAGACCGTCATCAAGGACATGCTGGCCGAGCACGGCCACCAGTTCGCCTCGGTCAAGACAGAGGTCAAGACCATTCCGCCCGCCTCGGTGCAGGTCAACTTCAATATCAAAGAAGGCCCCACCGTCAAAGTCGGCAACATCCGCTTCACCGGCAACGAACACCTCAGCAGCACCTACCTGCGCCGCGCCATGAAGAACCTCAAGCCGATCGGCATTCCCTACTCGCTGATCTTTGAGAACCTCTTCGCCAAGACTTTTGACGCCTCCAAGCTCGACGAAGACGCCGAGCGCGTCCGCTTTGCCTATCGCGACAAGGGCTACTACAACGCCGCCGTCGAAACCCCGCAGACGCAGATTCGCGACGAAGGCGGCCTGAACTGGTTCACCTTCCGCCCGCGCCGCGGCAAGCGCATTGACATCCTGCTGCCCATCGAAGAAGGCGACCGCTATCGCCTCGGCACCATCACCTTCACCGGCAACAAGGCCGTCACCAACGTCAAGGCTCTGCGCAGCACCTTCAATATCAGGGACGGCGACTGGTTCGACGCTCAGGTCATCGGCAAGGGACTGGAAAACCTCAAGAAGGCCTACGGCCAGCTTGGCTACATCAACTTCGGCGCCGTGCCCAAGCCCATTTTCGACGACAAAAAGAAGACCGTCTCGCTGCAGGTCGACATCGACGAAGGCAAGCCCTTCTATGTCGGGCGCATCGAGATTCAGGGCAACACCATCACCCGCGACCGCGTCATCCGCCGCGAGCTGATGCTTGAAGAAGGCCAGGTCTACAACTCCCAGCTCTGGGAGTACAGCCTCATGCGCCTCAATCAGCTCGAGTATTTTGAGCCGCTCAAGGTTGATCAGGACACCGAGGCCCATCAGAATCCCGAGGCCGGCACCGTCGATCTACTCCTCAAAGTCAAGGAGAAGGGCAAGAACTCCATCGGCCTCAACGGCGGCGTCAGCGGCCTGCAGGGCGCCTTCCTCGGCGTGAACTACCAGACCAACAACTTCCTCGGTCTGGGTGAAACGCTCAGCGTCCAGGGCAACCTCGGCAACGCGCAGCGCCAGTTCCTCTTCGGTTTCTCGCAGCCCTACATCCACAACCGGCCCATCAACTTCGGCTTCCAGATCTTCAGCAACAAGATGGACTACAACCCGTCGCACGCCTATCAGGCGACGACCGGCCAGGCGCTCAACCTCACCCAGGCGCAGCAGTCCCTCACGCAGAATTACAACCAGGCCTCGACGGGCTTGAACTTCTCCATCAGCTATCCGCTCAAGCGCCACGCCTTCCAGCGCGTGGGCTTCACCTATAGCCTCAATCGCTCCACCATCTCCGCCTTCAGCACGGCATCGCAGACCTTCTTCCAGACCATCAGCTTCCGGTCCGGAATCAAGAGCTCCAATCCGCTGGGCGGCATCGTCGACAGCTCCGTCTCCCTCAGCTACATCTACAACACCATCAACGATCCCCTCCGTCCGCGCAGCGGCAAGGAGTGGACCGCCCTCGTTCAGGCAGGCGGCGCATGGGGCAACCTCCGCTACGTCGCCCCGTTCATCGCGTACAAGAGTTTCCGCTCCATGCACTACTTCACGCCTTCCGCCATGGGCCACAACGTGCTCGGCATCCGCGCCCAGCTCGGTTGGGTCACAGGATGGGGTGGCGACGTCGCACCGCCCCAGAATCGCTTCTACACCGGCGGCGACGGAGACCTGCGCGGTTTCGATATTCGCGGCGCCACGCCTTACGGCTACGTGCCCACGCGCACCACGGTCCAGCTCACCAACCCTGACGGAAGCTGCGTCCCGCGTGATCCCACCCAGACGCAGATTAGCCAGTGCATTCAGGTGCCGATCCCGGTCTACGGCGTTGCCTCGATCGGCGGCGACACCAGCTTCACCAGCAACCTCGAATACCGCATCCCCATCGCCGGTTCGGTCAGCTTCTCGTTCTTTGATGACTTTGGCATTGATTCAGCCGTGAACCGCAATCAGCTCCAGCAAAGCCCGGAAGGCTTCGCCTCCCTGGTTGCGCCGCTCTACGGCTGTCCGGTGTATAACAACGGCTCCTGCCAGGGTGGCATTCCCGGCTCCCAGGTCGGATTCCAGCAGAATATCCGGCCCATCGCTGGTACCAACTTTGTGCCCCGCATGTCCTTCGGCGGCGAGCTCGGCGTCATCATGCCCGTCGTGAATGCGCCCTTCCGGCTCTACTTCGCTTACAACCCGTTGCGCCTCTACGAGCACCCATACTGCAACGACATCAAGCTTGGAGCCAAGGTGCAGAGCTGCTCGGCCGAGCTCATCACCCGCGATATGTTCCCGCCCGGCGGCGCAGGCGACTACACCTACGGCCAGGCAATTCAGGCTTATGGCGCACAGAATCTCTTCCGCGAACCGCGTAAGACCTTCCGCCTCACCGTATCCACCACGTTCTAGCATCCACCTTCCTGCCGGGGGCGCAACGCGCCCCCGGCATCACCAAAGGAGCTTCACCTCAATGAAAGTCCCAGCCATCCTCGCCGCGGCCCTCTGTGCCGGCCTGCCCTTTGCCGTAGCGGCACAAGCCCCGGCGCCGGCATCTAAAGTCGCGGTCGTCGCCTTCCAGCAGGCCGTCGCGCAGACCAATGAGTTTCAGCGCAGCTTCGCTGATCTGCAGAAGAAGTACGCCCCCCGCCGCGACCAGCTCAAGGCGGAAAGCGACGAGATCGGAAGCCTGAAAAAGCAGCTCGACTCCACCACCCTCACCGAGGCCGAGCGCGCCAGTCGCTCCCGCACCATCGACGAAAAACAAAAGGCGTTCGATCGCTCGGCGAAGGAAGCACAGAACGATTTTCAGGCCGAAATCGAGAAGGACTTCGGCGTCATTGCTGAAAAAATGGGAACAGAGTTGATCGCCTACTCCCAGAAGCAGGGCTACACGCTCGTGCTCGACGGTGGCCGCCAGCAGACGCCCGTCGTCCTCTGGGCTACGCAGGCCACAGACATCACCCAATCCTTCGTCGATGACTACAACACCAAATCCGGCGTGCCCGCCCCCGCTGCGGCCGCTGCGCCCCGGCCCGCTGCGGCCCGGCCTGCAGGCTCTGGCTCCGCCAGCCACCCGGCTACGCACTGATCCCATCCCAGCCCGTTTTTCTGCACAAGGCCTGAGCCTCCGCACGCCGCGGCTCAGGCCTTTTTCATGCCCGTCCGTGCCCGCCCGCACGCCTTCTTCCACAGCCTCCTGGCGCACCCCGCGGGGTTTGACGCACCCATTCCGCCCCCCTATAATCCTTCTAGTTCCTGCTGATGTCTCCATCCGCGTCTTTTCCTGTCTCCGCGTCGTTCCAGCGGGGCTCCCTTAAAGGAAAGCCGAGAGGTTTGTCAGGAGGCACAGGCTTGCCTTCCGGCGCAGCCGTGAGCAGCCACACAGGAATTCTGAAGGAGTTTTCCATTCGCATGAAGCGCTCTGTAGCACTCGTAATGACACTGGCGTCGGGCCTCTGCCTGACCGCCGCAGCTCAGACTCCGGCCGCGCCTGCCGCCGCCGCGCAGCCCGGTCCCGCCAAGATCGCCGTCATCGCCTTCCAGGTGGCCGTGGCTCAAACCAATGAGGGCCAGCGCAACTTCGCCGACCTCCAGAAGAAGTACGACCCCAAGCGCCAGCAGCTCAAGACGCTCAGCGACGAGATCGACACCCTCAAAAAGCAGCTCCAGACCCAGGGCAGCACCCTCACGGACGCCGCCCGCGCGGAGAAGACCCGCACCATCGACGACAAGGAAAAGCAGCTTCAGCGCTCCGCAGAAGATGCCCAGAACGACATGCAGCAGGAGATGCAGGAGATGTACAACACCCTCGCCTCCAAGGTCTATGACGTTCTCAATGACTACGTGAAGCAGCACGGCTATACCCTCGTGCTCGACTTCTCGCAGCAGCAGAGCCCGGTCCTCTATGCCGCCGAGTCCACCAACATCACCAAGGACATCATCGGTGCGTACAACCTCAAGTCCGGTGTCCCCGCGCCTCCGGCCGCCGCAGAGCCTGGCCTTTCGGCTCCCAGCCCGGCGCCCAAGGCCCCGGCCGCTCACTAGCCCGCATCGGCTCTACCCAGCACGCATTCCAGGGCCTCCGCACTGCGGGGGCCTTGGCGTTTTTGCAGATCTCCTGTGGAAAAAACTGTGGAAGGCGAAGCCGCTTTGCGCCAGAAAATCCGCACTTATCCACTTGCCAAGTTTCAAGACTCTTTGCTAATCGGAATAACTCATTTATTTTCAATAATGCTCTGCCACGCTGAGCCCCATGGAGCAGCCGCGTCGCATCCAACCCGCTGTCTGACCTGCTTTCGCAGCTTTCCACAGTCCAAGATGAAAATTGTGTGACGAAAGTACACTGCCGGCTCAGGTTTAACGTTACTTCGGCTGATCTTCCCCGACGCGCAGCACGGCCAGAAACGCCTCCTGCGGAATGTCCACCTTCCCAATCCGCTTCATACGCTTCTTGCCTTCCTTCTGCTTTTCCAGCAGCTTGCGCTTGCGGCTGATGTCGCCGCCGTAGCACTTCGCCAGCACGTTCTTGCGCAGCGCGCTCACCGTTTCGCGGGCCACAATCTTCGACCCGATCGCCGCCTGGATCGCCACTTCAAACTGCTGCCTCGGGATCAGCTCCCGCATCTTCGACACCAGCGCCTTGCCGCGCTCATAGGCAAAGTCGCGGTGCACGATAATCGACAGCGCATCCACCGGCTCGCCCGACACCAGGATGTCCATCTTCACCATTGGCGATTCCCACTCTCCGGCAAGCTGGTAGTCCAGCGACGCATACCCGCGTGAGATCGACTTCAGCCGGTCATAGAAGTCCAGCACGATTTCGTTCAGCGGCAGCTCATACGTCAGCATCACGCGCGTCGGCGTCACATACTCAAAGTTGATCTGCCTGCCGCGCTTCTCTTCCACCAGCTTCAGAATCCCGCCCACGTACTCCTCGTTGGTCAGAATCTTCGCCTGAATCACCGGCTCGCGGATTGTCTCGATATTCGTCGGCTCGGGCCAGCGCGAGGGGTTGTCCACCTCCACCGTGCTGCCGTCCGTCAGCGTGATGTGATACCGCACGCCCGGCGCTGTCGTAATCAGGTCCAGCTCGTACTCGCGCTCCAGCCGCTCCTGAATTATCTCCATGTGCAGCAGACCAAGAAACCCGCAGCGGAAGCCGAATCCCAGCGCCGCCGAACTCTCCGGCTCAAAGAAGAACGACGAATCATTCAGCCGCAGCTTCTCCAGCGCGTCGCGCAGCAGCGTGTGCTCGTGCGAGTCCACCGTGTACAGGCCGGAAAAGACCATCGGCTTGATGTCTTCAAAGCCTGGTAGCTGTTCGGCTGCGGGCTGCGCATCGTCGGTCACCGTGTCGCCGATCTTGGTGTCTGCGACATTCTTGATCGTGGCCGCAAAGAATCCCACTTCGCCAGCGATCAACTCGCCAATCTCCACCGGCTTGGGCATCAGCACGCCCATCGAATCAATATCGAACGCCTTCCCGTTGGACATCAGCCGAATGCGCTGCCCTTTGCGCATCGTCCCCTGCATCACGCGCACCAGCACAATCACGCCGCGATACGCATCGAACCACGAGTCGAAGATGAGCGCCTGCAGCGGCGCATCGGGGTCGCCCTTCGGTGGCGGCAGCCGGTGCACAATCGCTTCCAGCACATCTTCCACGCCCTGGCCCGTCTTTGCGCTCACCGGGATGGCGTCCGTCGCGTCCAATCCTACAGCCTGCTCGATCGCCTCCTGCGTGCGCAGAATATCGGCGGAAGGCAGATCGATCTTATTGATGACCGGGATGATTTCAAGCCCGTGATGAATCGCGAGATACGCATTCGCCAGTGTCTGCGCTTCCACGCCCTGGCTGGCATCCACCACCAGCAGCGCGCCCTCGCACGATGAGAGCGACCGCGACACCTCATAGCTGAAGTCCACATGTCCCGGCGTGTCGATCAGGTTCAGTTGATACGTGTTGCCGTCTTTTGCCTTGTACATCATGCGCACGGCGTGCGCCTTGATCGTGATGCCCCGCTCGCGCTCCAGATCCATCGCGTCCAGAATCTGCGCCTGCATCTCGCGCTGGGCCACCGCGCCGGTCAGCTCCAGCAGGCGGTCGCTCAACGTCGACTTGCCGTGGTCAATGTGGGCAATAATCGCGAAATTGCGTAGGAAGCGTGCGTCCATGAGAGGTCGGAGAAGAAAGCGAAATGCGCCATCCAGCGCACATTGCCTCCACGTCATAGCTTATCATCGCAATAGCAGAACACGGCGGCATGCACCCCGCGTTCAACACCCGTCAGCCCGCCTTGTGCGCAGGCTGCCAGAGATGTTCATCACCTTGCGCATAAGCAGAATTTCATCCCGGTTCTTCGTTGTTGCAGCCCTCGTGCTGTCTCTCGCAGGCTGCGCGCCATCGAGCCGCAAGCCCGCCGCTCCTGCGCCCCAGGCCGTCGCGCCCGCGCTTCCAACGCCCCAGCAACAGGCTGCCGAGGCCGCCGCCGCAAAAGCAAAGCAGGCGCAAACCCTGCAGCAGCAGCGCGTGCAGGCGCTCATCGCCAATGTTGAAAAGTCCTTCACCGCCGGCCAGGCAGACTACCGCAAAGGCAATCTCGTCGAAGCCAAGGCCGCATTCGACCGCGCCGTCGATCTCATGCTCTCAAGCGGCATCGACATCAAAAGCGATCCGCAGTTGCAGGACGAGTTCGACCGCATCGTCGATTCCGTCAACGCCCTCGAAATGGAGGCCCTCAAGCAGGGCAATGGCTTTGCGCCCGTCGTCGAACCCACGCCCGGCGATGTGGCCAGCGACGTCACCTTCGCCGTCAATCCCAATCTCCTCGCCAAAGCGCGTGCCGATCTCGCCACCACCAAGTCCGATCTTCCTCTCGTGATGAACGACTACGTGGCTGCCTTCATCAACTTCTTCGCTTATACCCAAAAGGGCCACAACACGCTCCTCCACTCCTTTCAGCGTGCCGGCCGCTACCGCAGCATGATTCAGCACGTGATGTCAGAAGAGGGCGTGCCGCAGGATCTCATCTATCTCGCCGTCGCCGAATCCGGCTTTCAACCGCGCGCCGTCAATCGCGCATCGGGCGCGGGTGGCATGTGGCAGTTCATGCCCTACGGCGACTACGGCCTCAGCCGCACCCGCTACGTGGACGAGCGATTCGATCCGGAGAAATCCACGCGCGCCTACGCCCGCTACATGAAGTTCCTCTATAACCAGCTCGGCGACTGGTATCTCGCCATGGCCGCGTATGACCACGGCGCGGGCAACATCCAGCGCGCTGTCCAGCGCACCGGCTACGGCGATTTCTGGGAGCTCTACAAACGTCATGAGCTGCCCCATGAAACCGAAAACTACGTGCCGGAGATTCTCGCCGCCATCATCATCGCCAACCACCCCACACAGTACGGCTTCGATGAAATCACGCTCGATCCTCCCGTCCTCACCGACACCGTCACCTTGAACTACTCCGTCGATCTCCGCCTCGTCTCCGACCTCGTCGACGCGCCCGTCGATGAGCTGATGGCCCTCAATCCCAGCCTGCTCCGCTTCACCACGCCGCCGGATACCAGCTTCGATCTGCATCTGCCCGCAGGCGCAGCCGATCTCTTCCAGCAGCGCATCGCCGCTATTCCCGAGGACAAGCGCAATGCCTGGCGTTATCATCGCGTCGCGCCAGGCGACACGATGGAATCGGTTGCCAGCAGCTTCCATGTCTCCGTCGCCGATCTTGCCGCTGCGAATCAGATGAGTTCAGACGAAAGCCTGGACGGCGTCGAAGCGCTCGCCGTGCCCGTTCCGCCTGCGCCCGAGTCCACCTCGCGCGCCATGATGTACACTGCCCGCCGCGGCGATACGCTCGTCTCCATCGCCGATCGCTTCGGCGTCTCGCTCGCCCAGTTGCGCGCATGGAATCACCTCAGCGGCATCCGCGTCGCGCCCGGCCGCAGGCTCCGCGTCGCAGAGCCCGCACGCGTCCTTCGCACGCGCAGCGCGCGCCATCGCGCATCCTCTCGCGCTGCAGCGTCGCATGGCGACCCGCCTGCTTCCCGCACCAGAGCAGCGGCGAAGCACAGCGCCGCCGCTTCCAGCGCATCGTCCAAATCAAAGTCCGCACCCGCGCATGCAGCCACGTCCGCGCATCGCCGCAAGCATTCTTCCTCCTCAACCACCGCATCCGGTAAACAAAAGTAGTCCTCTCTGCATTCCGTGCTTGAGTTTTGATAGCTTTTGCGTGCACGCTATTGCTAGAATGAGTGCGCGCGAGAGTCTGCGCAGATGCAAGACCCCGAATCGGGGCAGCGGTGAGCCGCTGGAGGCAATGGGATGGATGAAGTGTTCAGGATGTACGCAATGAACGACGGCAACCATGACGCGGAGCCGGCAGAGACGGACTCCGATCACGAAGAAATGTTCGAAGAGGATGACGAACTGGAAGCAGCCGGCATTCTCACCACCTCCGACGACGATGAGGATGAGGCCGTGGTAGAGGAGGCCGTTATCATCGTCAGTGCTGTGCCCACTCCTCAGCCGGCCGCTGCTCCAAAGGCCGCTAAGAAAGCTCCCGCAAAGAAAGCTGCACGCAAGGCTCCGGCAAAGAAAGCCGTGGCGAAGAAGGCCGCGAAGAAGTCAGCGAAAAAGGCTGCGAAGAAAGCCGCAAAGAAGGCAGCCCCGAAAAAGGTTGTGGCCAAAAAGGCCGCAAAGAAATCCGCCGCAAAGAAGAAGTCCACTGGCGCTAAGGGCGGAAAGGCAACAGCCAAGAAGACTGTAGCCGGAAAGCGCGCCAGCAAAACCACCAAACGAGGTAAAAAGTTGGCCGTTAAGAAAGCAGCAAAGAAGGCTACCGCCAAGAAGGCAGTTGCGAAGAAGAAGGCTCCTGCAAAGAAGGCGGTTGCGAAGAAGAAGGCCCCTGCCAAGAAGGCGGCAAAGAAGAAGTAACATCCCCAACACGCAGTACAAGGCAAGCAAAAAAGCCCGGCATCGCGCCGGGCTTTTTTGCGTCTGCTTGTGCTGCTACTTCTTCAGCTCTGCAATCGCCGCAAGCACCTCTTCCGAGTGGTGCGTCGGGTCCACCTTCGTCCACTCCTTCACGATCTTCCCCTGCGGGTCGATCAGAAAGGTATTGCGATTGGCGATCTGCAGGCCCATGTAGCTGCCCAGCGAGCCGTACTCATCCACCACCTTATGCTGCGGGTCGGCCAGCAGGTGGAAAGTCAGCCCATCCTTCGTGCAGAACTGCTTGTGGCTGTCCACCGTGTCCACGCTCACGCCCAGGATGACCGCGTTGTCCGCGTCAAACTTCGCCTGATCACGCTGGAAGTTATGCGCCTCGATCGTGCAGCCCGTCGTCATGTCCTTCGGGTAGAAGTACAGAACCACCCATTTGCCGCGATAGCTCTTTAACGCAATCGGCTCACCCGTCTGCGACGGCAGGGTAAACGTGGGAGCCTTCTGTCCCACACTCGGCATGGCTTCATCCGCAGCGCGCGCCACGCCAATCGACAGGGCCGCCGCCATCGCGGCAACCACAGCAGGAATCATCAACTTCTTCACGGGAACCTCCATTGTTCGGACGCGCCAGCGCGCGCCGGGGACGCAAATTCGTACTCGCAATCAGTATCCGCGCCCAGCCGCAACAATGGCAATCCCTGCCTCGCTCGCCCGCCGCAGCATGTTGTCCCGGTCAAAAAGCAGCGTCCGTCCCGCCTCCACCGAAAGACACGTTGCCCCCGCCGCAATCATCGTCTCCACCGTCTTCATCCCGATGACCGGCACGTCGAAACGCATGTCCTGGTTCGGCTTGGCCACCTTCACCACTGTCAGTCTGCGCTCTAAGGTGGAAGCCTCCTCTTCGAGCGACCGCATCAGCGCCCCGGCCCGCTCAATCGTTGCGTCCGTGCCCTCCATTGCTTCCACGGCCACGCAGGCCTGCGCCGCCACCACCACCGTCTGGCCAATGTCGAACCCCGCTACGCCCTTGGCCACGCCCAGCCCATATTCAATGTTTTTGCGCTCGTCCTCATCTGGCGCGCGCTCGGTCAGCACGCCCTCCTGCGCCAGCAGCGGCTCCAGAAAAGCCGTGGAGCTCATCAGATCAATCCCCTCATCGCCCAGCACCTTCGCCACCGCGCCCAGCAGCATGTCCGTGTTCCGCGTTCGCAGGCTCATCAGCAGCTTCGCCAGCCGCCAGTCCGGCCGGATGCTCGAGAAGATCTGCTTATGCTTCACCTGCCCGGCCATCACCGCCATCGACACACCTTCCTTGTGGAAGATTTCAATCAGCCGCGACAGTTCGCCCAGCGACAGCCAATGCACGCTGATCTTCTCGTCCATTGCTCCGCGATGATTGATTTCCGGGTCCGTCTCTTCGCGGATTGCCGCCACCGTCACCGCAAATCCCTGCGCCCGCGCCGCATCCAGCAGCAGAAAAGGGAAGCGCCCATTCCCGGCAATCAGTCCGAGCTTCATGGAGTTCAAAGGAATCCTTCTTATGCAGCAATTCTGCCGAATCGATGATGCAGCTTGAATCGCAAAAGTGCAGAGCGCCTACTTAATCACACCGCGCTGGCTCCGCTCAATGAACGCCGCCAGCAGCGCCACGTCTTCGCCTTCCAACTCGCGCATCTTTTCGAGCGCCTGCGTCGTGTTCATCTTCGCCGCCAGCAGATACCGGTACGCCTTCTGCAGCGTCTGCAGCCGCTCCGCCGAAAAACCCTTCCGCTGCAATCCAATCTTGTTAATCCCAAAGGCCCGGTTCTCGCGCTTGGCCGAGGTCAGTGAAAACGGCAGCACATCCTGCGTCACAATCGTGCCCCCGCCGATGAACGCATGCGCGCCCACCACGCAGTGCTGGTGCACCGGGCAAAATGCGCCCAGCGTCACGTAGTCCTCAATCGTCACATGCCCCGCCAGCGTCGCCGCGTTCGCCAGAATGCAGTGGCTCCCCACGATGCTGTCATGTCCGATATGCACGCACGTCATCAGCAGGTTATGTGAGCCCAACTTCGTCACGCCGCCGCCGCCCACCGTGCCCCGGCTGATCGTCACGCTCTCGCGAATCGTGTTGTCGTCGCCCAGCACCGTCTCGGTCGGCTCGCCCTTGTACTTCAGGTCCTGCGGCGCCACGCCAATCGACGCAAACGGATAGACCACATTCCGCGCGCCCAGCCGCGTCCGCCCGTCCAGCACCACGTGCGAAATCAGCCGGCACTCTTCGCCCAGCACCACCTCCGGCCCAATCGTGCAGAACGGCCCCACCGTGCACGACGCCGGCACCACCGCCCCCGCCGCCACCATCGCGCTCGGATGAATGCTCACTCGCCCGCTCCGCCCGGCGCAGTCTCCGCGGCTCGCGGCACAATCATGCACGTCAGCGTCGCCTCGCACGCCACCTTGCCGTCGATGAATGCCTTGCCCGCCATGCGCCCCGCGCGCGTGCGAAAGCTCAGCACGTCCACCTCAATCCGCAACTGGTCGCCCGGCACCACCTGCCGCCGGAACTTCGCGTTGTCGATCCCCGTAAACACCGCCAGCTTCGTGTGCCGGTCTGGAATCTCGGCCAGCATCAGCACCGCGCCTGCCTGCGCCATCGCCTCCACTACCAGCACGCCCGGCATAATCGGATGCCCCGGAAAGTGCCCCTGGAAGTATGGCTCGTTGATCGTCACATTTTTGATCGCCACCGTGCGCTTCGCGCGCTCAAACTCCACAATCCGGTCGATCAGCAAAAACGGGTAGCGGTGAGGAAGAAACTCCAGGATCTCCTGGATGTCAAACGTCATGCTCTGGCTCCAAGCGGCATGCGGCCTTGCGCCGCACGCTCGTCAGCGATTATATCGGAGCCGCAATCTCTCTAATGTCTCTTGATCTTCCGCGCCCACGTATCCACATCCCAGAAGTCCGCCGGTAGATCGCGGTTATACTCCACCTTGTCTGTGTAGTACTGCCGCTCCTCTTCGCCGTTCTTGTAGCGCGTGATGCTGAACGCCGTCGGCAACCCCTCCACCGTGTGGTAGTCCTCGTACTCCTCCGCGTCCGTGTTCTTATCCTTGTAGACAGGGTCGCGCCACTGAAAGGTCCGCTGCACCGGCAGATGCGTCATCGCGTCCGTCTGGATCGTCACTGAATCATTCGACGCAGAAATCAGCGTAATTTGGTCCACCAGGTGCCGATACTGCACCCGCTGCCCCTCATACACCAGAATCGTCTTCGGGTCTTTGAGCCACACCTTCACCGCCGTCTCAATCGAGTGGTCCCGCCGCCGCAGAAACTCATCCGCCTGGTCCTTCGGCAGCGCCTTCTTGCCGCGATACGTCACCTCCCACGCCTCGCGGCCCACATAAAACTGCAGCACGTCGCGGTGCTTCGTGTACTCGATCCGGTCGTGATCCGGCCACTGGTGAAAATCCCAGAACTCCGTCGTGCCCATGTCCGGCTGTCCTTGAAAGAACGCCGCAATGTGCCCCTGCCGCATCTCGTTGTTCACGTTCAGCCACAGCGGCCCGCCCAGCGCGTTCACCATGGCAAACAGCACATCGTGCGCCTTCTGCGCGTTCGCGGCTCCCGCATCATCGGCCGGCTCCGTTCGCATCTTCACCGGCACAGCCAGCAGCGCCGCCAGCGCCGCGCATCCCACTCTGCTCATCCACCGCCGCTGTCTGCTTGTCATCCGTATCCTTTTTTATCCCACCAGCACCGCGCCGCCGTTCACGTTCAGCACTTCTCCGCTGATAAACCCCGCCAGCGGCGTACACAGAAACAGCACCGGACCCGCAATCTCCCGCGCCGTCGCCGCCCGTCCCACTGGAATCCCTTCCCGAATCCGCGGTCCCAGCTCCGGATCGTCCAGCGCCGCCGCGCTCATCTCCGTCGCCACCCAGCCCGGCGCCACGCAGTTCACGCGAATCCCCCTGGGCGCCAGCTCGCTCGACAGGCTCTTCGTCAGACTGATCAGTGCGCCCTTCGTCACGGCATAATCCGCATGGTTCGCCTCGCCCCGCTGCCCCGCCGTTGAGCTGATCAACACAAGATGCCCCCGCAGCCCATCCATACTCGACGAAGTCTCCGTCGCCGGCGGCCCCTGCAGCTCCATCTGCGTCACCGCCGCCTGCACCAGCCCAAACACTGAGTCCAGATTCACCCCCAGCGTCCGCCGCCACTGCTCGTCGGTCATCAGCTCAACCGGCATCTCCTCCGGCGGCCAGATCCCGTGATTGGCCACCAGCGCGTCCAGCCGTCCAAAGGCCTTCACCGCCGCTCCCACCAGCGCCCGCCCATCGGCCAGGCTGCTCAGCTCCTGCTCCACCGCCACGCAGCGCGCCGGCCCGCCGCACTCCGCCATCAGCTCGCGCGCCTGCTCCCGCGCCTGCCGGTAGCTGAAGACCACCCGCGCCCCCGCCTCCACAAACAGACGCACCGCTTCCGCGCCAATCCCGCGCGACCCGCCCGTAATCAGCGCCACCTTCCCGTCCAACCGCAGCGAAACTCCCGTCATAGGCCCAAACTAATCCATCCCCCATCCTGTGTCGAGTCGCACGTTTCGGTATCCTCAGCCGACACAAGACACGCACCGGTGCCCCCGTCCACGCTCTGCTTGGGCGGGAAGGTTCAGCAGCGTGCCCGCCAACGCCTTGGGTGGAAATGCACTCTGCCATTCACATCCCCTTAAGCCCCACCGGCGCATGCTACCTCTGCATGGCCCATTCACCGCCACGCAAAAGGAGAATTTCGTATGCGTTCCTCCCGCTTATCCAAACTGCTCATCCTCGCTTTGCTCGCCACCGCCCCCGTCTTCGCCGCGGAGAAGAAGATTGCCCGGAACCAGCTCCCGGCTGCCGTCCAGAAAACCGCCGAAGCCCAGAGCGCCGGAGCCACCATCCACGGCTACTCGCAGGATCGCGAAGACGGCAAGCTCGAGTATGAAGTCGAGATGACCTTCCAGGGCCACTCCAAAGACGTCACCATCGCCCCCGACGGCGACCTCCTTGAAGTCGAAGAGCAGGTCGCGCTCGACCAGCTTCCCACCTCGGTCCAGACCGCGCTCCTTGCCAAAGCCGGCAAGGGCTCCATCACCAAAGTCGAGTCCATCATGAAGCACGGAGCACTCGTCGCCTATGAGGCGCAAGTCGCCACCGGAGCCAAACACAGCGAGATCCAGGTCGGCCCCGCCGGCCAGAAGCTCGTCCACGAAGAGTAGAAGTACGACGCAAATTCCAAAGAGCGAAGTGGCTTCGCATCATAAAACCGGGTGCCCCTGGTCTCGATTCTGAGACCTGGGAAGCGACCAACCCCAACCCGCCACAAATCAGCTAGAAGCTAGGAGCTTGAGGCTGGAGGCTCCCTTCAAGCCCCTCCACGCAAAATATCTTCTGAACTGCTCATTCTATTCAGCAAAATAGTCACGCCGTTTTGCAGGTTATTTCCCGCAAACGCACATACTAGAAACATCAGCCTGAGATCCGGCCCACCGGCCCGCGTCTCGGGCATTTTGCTTTTCAGGAGACCCGCGCCATGCCATCCACCTACCCAATCACCCGCCAGTCCTTCGGCCCAGCCATGCTCGCGGCGCGGAGTCCGAAAATACCCCCCCCCATCCTACGTCGTTTCTTCGCTTTCTTTGTTGCGTCCACACCGGTCCATTGCAAACAAAAGGCTTACGGAGGGAAAAACAAATACCCCCTAAGTTTATTTGCAGTTTTCTACAAAAAGCGTGCACAAAAAGCCCGACTGACTTTTGTTCCTTCTTCGCTTTTTCAGGTTTTGACCGGGATTGCGCGTCGCTCGCTTAGATCGTCCGCAGCACCCGCACCGGCAGCATAAACAGTGCACTTATCAGCGCCAGCACGCCGCCCACCGCAATGCCCACCACGCGGAAGGGTAGCAGCAGCAGCCATACAAACGGATACGCCACCAGCGCCACCAGCGCCAGCGGCCAGCACAACACCAGAAGAATGCAGAATAGGAGGAACTTCACCATATGCGCAGCACCTCACCGCGTTCGCACAGCACGCGGCCCTCGTCCAGCTGTATCCGGAACTACGCAGCCCGCCCCGTGCCGGTTCCCAGCTGCCGCCTCAGAACTTCGCCTCGAAGGCACGGAATCGCCGCTCCAGCTCCCACTCCGCCGCTGCCTTCTCGCTTCCGTCAAGGAACGTCTTGCACGCCGGGCTCATCGTGTCGCCGCCCAGCGCCTGTCCACGGCACGGCGCAGCCACCGCAGTGTACACATCTTCCGCGGCCCACAAGTCGTCGCCCGATAGAAAACTGTGCTCGATCCCTGTCCGCGCCATCTGCTTGATGTCCGCATAACCCAGGTGATAGTCCATGACCGCCCGCACGTACTCATGCGTCAGGTCGATCCGGCTCACGCCCTCGTCATCTGTCGAGAGCGCCACCGGCACATGCGCCTCGCGATACACAGGAAACGGATGCTCCTCGCCCTTCACGCCCAGAATGCCCTCATTCGAGCTCAGGTTGATCTCCACCATCACATGCCGCTGCGCCATCTCCTTGAGCAATCCCTGCGCGTCCGTCTCCTCCATCACATCCACGCCGTGCCCAATCCGCTCCGCATGACCTAGTTCCACCGCCTGCCGGATGTGAAAGCGCAATCCCTCCGGCGGCACCAGTCCCGGCGCCAGCTCCCCCGCATGCAGGCTGATGCGCACCTCCGGATACACGCCGTGCAGGTAATCCAGCATCTTCATCTGCAGCGTGTAGTCCCGCATCGACACGTACCCATCCTCCGGCATCACAAAGTTGATGCCGACCCACGTGTCGTCCTTCGCCTCCATCGCCGCCTTCACCGTTTCAAATCCCAGCAGCGTCTGCGCAAACACCTGCTCCGGCGCATTCCCGCGCAGCACCTGGTAGAGATACCGCACCGTCACCGCGCACGCCGGCGCAGCCTCCGCCGTACCGCAGCGCTCCATCTCTTTGCGCTTCGCCTCCGCGCTCTTCGCATCGGCTAGGTCCGCCGCCACGTCATCGCGCAGCTCCGCAGCCAGCAGCGTCTCGCGATACTTGGCAAAGTCCATCTCCAGCGGATGCGCATGGCCCAGTGCAATTGCACGCCCAAACGGCGGCGTCTCCATCAGCTCCAGGTACTGCTGGTTCTGATCCGCCGCGCGGCTCGCCACCTCGTCCACCCACTCGCCTGTGTGCGTGTCGCTCAACCCGTGAAAGCGGCCAAAGGTCGAGAAGAACTGGTCGTGCCCGCTGAACGACTTCACCGGCACAAAGCTCCGCATCGAAAACGCATCCACCAGCTCGTCATACAAATCCTGCTCCGCCGGCGTCAGCACACCCGACAGCTCCTTCGCCGCCACCAGCGGCGCCGTGCACGGCGGCTGGGCAAAATCCAGCGCCTTCGGGTCCACGCAGAGCCCATCCTCACCCGCATCCTTGATAAAGGTTTCCGCGTACACCGCGCCGCTCAGGTGCACATGCAGGTCCGCACCCTTCGGGAACTGGTCCAGAAACGCGCGCAGCGTCAGCGGTCCGCCCGCCACGGCCTCCTGAAAAGCCCGTGTCGCCCGGCTCTCCGCCACTGCGGCGCGCGCCGCCCCACCCTCTTGCATCGTTGGGCGCTTCGCCGGGGTCTGTGCCGCAGCCGATACGCAAGCACCGGCAGCCAGGGCCAGGCAGGAGAACCAAACAGGGAGTCGTCTCATAATTGCTCACCAGTGTAGTGCACGCGCCGTGCACCCGCGCAAAATGGTCGGGTCGCGCGCCCCGACCATCGCACTCTTCAGCGGTTCTCCTGTGTTTGGCTCACCTGCGTTGGAATTGCTATACTGGTTGAGCTGTTGCAGCGCACTGTTCGTGGACCCGTCCCACCCTTCTCCGGCCCCGCCGGAATCCGCGCAGCCAAGTGCAACAAGAAGTCTTCACTGAGGCCAGGTAGCTCAGTGGTAGAGCGCGGCCCTGAAAAGGCCGGCGTCGGCGGTTCAATCCCGTCCCTGGCCACCATTCCTTCGTTTCAGCGCGTTCCACCCAGCACCCAATCCTCCTTAAATCCTTTGTTTTCGGCAAACCAAAGTGCCACCCGGTGCCACTCGGAACCACCCCATCCCAACAGCAATTGGGGTATATTTCAGGATCCGAGAAAGACATACCCCAATGCCGCTGACGGCAGTCCAGATCAAGAACGCACGGCCTGATCGAAGGCCACCTGTTCGCACCAAAGGCGAGGCAATCAGTAAAGAAGGCAAGACCAAGAAGCCCGAGTCACCGAAGGCGTACAAGACGAAATCAGGAGAGCCGCCCAAATCGTACAAGCTTTATGACGCTGACAACCTGTACATCGAGATCTTCCGCAATGGCTCGAAGATTTGGCGGCTCCGATTCAAATTTCCAAATGAAACCTTAATTTCGCTGGGCAAGTATCCGAAGGTTTCGCTTGCCAAAGCACGGGAGGAGCGCGATAGATATCTTGCGTTAATCGCCAAGGGCGTAAACCCGAGTTCGCTTCGGCGGCTCGCGAAGGACGTGAAGACCGGGCAAGCTGAAGACTGATTTGAGGCCATCGCCAAGGAGTGGATGAGCAAGTTTATTGACCCCAAGTCTGCTAGTCACAGCAAACGAGTGCATGCGAGGTTCGAGAATGACGTATTTCCCTGGATCGGGAAGCGTCCAATCCGTGAGATCACCCCTCCAGAAATATTGGCGGTAATTCTGCGAATCGAAGAGCGCGGAGCTGTTGATACGGCTCGTCGCACTCTAGGAAGCTGCAGCGACGTATTTCGTCACGCTATTTCCACGGGCCGCTGCACAAGCGACCCATGCCGCGATCTGCGGGGTTCGATCTCCAAGCCGAGGCAGCAAGATTTCGCCGCCGTGACGAAGCCAGAGGACCTCGCTGCAGTTCTTCGAACAATCGATGGTTAGAAGGGCACTTTCCCGGTGCAGTGCGCGCTGAAGATCGCCCCAATTCTGTTCGTCCGCCCATTCGAATTGCGCACCGCGCGATGGGCTGACATCGACCTGACGAACGCTAAATGGTGCATGGAGCTCTCAAAAAGGAACGAGGAACGGGACGTCCACCAGGATGCCGATGATCACTTGATCATTCCGCTTCCGACCCAGGTGGTTGAGATCCTGCGTACGTTACACCGCTTCAGCGGAAACGGTAGATACGTCTTTCCAAGCCTCCGCACGAACGAGCGCCCCATGAGTGAGAACGCTGTTCTCGCTGCACTACGCCGCGTCGGAATCCCAAAGGAGCAGATGTGCGGACATGGCTTCCGAGCGACCGCACGGACCATCTTGAGGGAGCGTCTCCACATCGAGTCGGAATATATCGAACACGAGCTTGGGCATCAGGTGATCGATTCGAATGGACGGGCGTACAACCGCGCCAGCTTTCTGCCTGAGAGGCGCTTGATGATGCAAGAGTGGGCGAATTACCTCGACAAGCTGAAATCCGGCGAGGAAGTCCCGTCGCCAAAGCCGGTTTTGCTGACCGACATCCGGATGATCCAGGTGGCCGGTTACCGCAACTAACGCGAATGATCTGCAGATCCTCGACCGCACACAAACTCTCAATCCTGCTGACGTGAGAGTGCGGCGCAGGCACACTCTTGCGAAAAATCAATGTAGCATTCAGTCGGAGAGGTGATTTGGATCACGCCAGCCGCTTCCTAGTTTCGTCGAATTCCTTGCCTGCGGTTTGAAGGGAACTGATTCTCCCAGTGACGAGGTGTAAACTCCTGCTTTCTTGAATTTTCTGCGCCCGTAGACCTATCGCATTTATTTTGCAAATCCTAGCATGTATAAGGCATGCTTGGAACCCTCAAGACGGAGCAACGGAAGCACCGAATCATTGGTGGTCCGAAGTGTTTCCTCGCCGACTACGGCGGAGTGATGTTGGCCGATGGCTACGCAGGTTACAACGACGTCGTTGCCGGCAACGGCATTACGCGTGCCGGATGCTGGGCCCACTTGAAGAGAAAGTTTGTCGATGCCGAGAAGGCCGAGCCGCAGTTCGCACGTGAGGCTGTCGAACGCGTGCGCTCTCTCTATGCCATCGAACGTCAGGCCAAAGACGCTGCCGCTGACAAGCGCCTCGCACTGCGCCGCGAGCAGTCGGCGTCACTGGTAGCCGGGTTCCGTCAACAACTGTTGGACTCGAAGGGACAACTGCTGCCCAACCATCCCATGGCTGAAGCCATCAACTACGCGCTTGGACAATGGAGTGAGCTGACCGTATTCCTCGCCGACCCCGCCGTGCCCATCGATAACAACGTGTCCGAGCGAGAGATGAAGCGCATCGTCCTCAATCGGAAGAACAGCCTCTTCGTTGGCAATCCGCGCGGAGGCCGTACCGCTGCTATCCTCTCCAGCCTCACCAGCACCTGCCGCCGCCACGACATCGATCCGCAATTCTACTGCACGCAGCTGCTCACCAATCAACCCGTCACGCCAACCGCAGATCTCGCTCAATGGATGCCTGATCAGTGGACGCTACGTCAAGAAGCCTTGTTGGACAAACTTTAAGTCCACGCTCCTGCCGCCAAGTAGCGCCTGTCCTTCACATACCGCTCACATCCATACTCCATTCGTATGCAAGGAATCACAGAAAGTAACAGTATTTATTTGCCGAATCTATAACGGGACCAACTCACTCCACACTGGTCTCCGACGAACTGACATGCCGCAGCAAGCGGCTTCTGGAGAGACGTCACAAGCAGGCGCCATTCCGCGATGCAGACAGGGGATACGGAGAGGCATGGTCAGAGCAGTATTCGACCAATGGCATGACCGTGGTCAATATCCACCTGCAGGGCCACGATCTCCCTTGTTTAGCGCTCGCTTGGCAACGCAGCCGCAGAGAAAGCGGGAATCAGTCTTTGCAGATTTGGTGAGTCTTTAGCAAAATCATCCGGATAGTAGGCGAGGTGCAATGCGCCGGACTCCTGGAGCTGGCGCATTTGCTGGGTGAGCGTGCGCGCCGTAATCGGTTCATGGCTGCGCCAGCTGACAGTCTGCAGTTCATACACCGTATGAAGGGTTCCATTCGGAACGGCGTCAACACACTTCTCTAGCCGCATCAGCCAGCGCTTCGAGTTCCGTGCCTTTTCGAGGTCCGGCATCGCCATCACGGCGACGGAGTTGTAGTGGGCCAGGAATGCGGGTAGAGACTGTGCATACCAAGCTTCGGAGGAGGGGTTGAGGACTGGCTCTGCAAAGATGTTGCGAACCGTGGCAATCTCGGGGTTCCAGCGGCGCACGCGGGAGGCAAGTTCTTCGGTGAAATCGATAAGGGCCTGGGTGCGGGCAGGTCCGGGTTCCGGTGCATTGCTGCCGAAGTCATCCGTGTCGCGCAGAATGGCGTCATCGCTGAAGAGAATTCCCGCGATCGGCGCCGAGCGGCTCAGGTCCTCATAGAGGTCGCCGACGATCTGGCGGGTTCTTGGCAGGAATGGGTTGAGGCGAACCGGCGGGTCGAAAGGGGTACCTGGTTTTGACTGGATCTCGAGGCGGCTCTGCAGAAAGCGATCAGGCAATTGCCAGGCCAGGACGGGCATCCATCCATAGACTTCAACGCCGCAGCGTGTGCGCAGCTGCCATGCCACACGGGAGAACAGGTCGGCGCGGACAGGGATCTCACGATTGGGGAAGTACACCGACGCTGGCGCTCCGGTGCCACCTGGGTCGGCATAAGCCTGCAGCCAAACCTGATTAGGATGCAGCTTTTGAATACGGTCAAGGAGTTCCCCAAGATTGCGCTCCTGCTGCGCCGGATCAGGGTCGTAGACGTAATCGAGATCAACCTGGACGGCACGGATATTGCGCCCGAGGATCGGATGCTGTAGCGAATACACCATATCTCCCACCGAAGGATTGCCCATGATGACAAGGCGGGGGATGGCTGCGAGGTTGGTGACGCCGAATGGAGGGTTGGGAAACGTGACAGGCAAACCCAACGTGAAAGTGGAGATCATACCGAGAGACACCGCAATCTGCTCCGAGACTTGGGTGTACGCGCCGTAGGGCCACATCACCGCGCGGGGCGCATGGCCGATCTTTTCCCGGATTTCTTCGGAACTGCGGGTCAAGTCCGCACGAATCCGAGCTTCGTATTCCTCGTCGGTTCCGTAGCGATGCTTATTCGGATCCCAGGCATGCACCAGCACGGCGGGAATCAGGTTGCCCTGGGGATTAGCGAGGATTCCCTTGTGTAGATCCCAGGTGTGTGATGCAACCTCAACCAAGCCACTTTCCTGCATTTCTCGCAATTGGGCCCAGGTCGCGAAATCGTCTCTCGTGAAGGGACGGACGCCGTAATCGACCGAACCGCCCGGCGGCAGATCGGCCCAGGCGCCAACGACGGCTACGACAGCGTGATACTTGAACGCCCTGAGCAGTGGGAATACTTTGGTATACACGCTGCGCAGACCATCGTCGAAGGTGAGCAACACTGCGTTCGGTGGCAGCTTAGAACGACCCTGTCGTGCATCAATGAGTTGCTGCAGACTGATGACGCTGTAGCCGTTGGCGCGCAGCCAGTCGAACTGCGAAGCTAGATTGCGGGTGCTAACGGCATACTGGTCAGGATCGAAATGGCTGGGGTCCCCAGTGATCATCATGCGCGCATCGACGATTGGGTGCAGGGGGATGGGAGAGCCTCCGACGTCATCGCGGACGTCATGATAGCAAAGAACCGTGACATCGGAAGCCTGTGCTCGTGCTGCCACAACACACGCGAGGTATACCAACACAGAAGCGATCAGGGCGAGATGTTTCCTCATTGCATTCCCCAGCTCAGACCAAAGGTGAGGTCGGTGTAGGGCTCGTTGCTCCCATCATACGGCTGGCTGTCCCAAGTGAACTTTCCAAACGCCCCCAAGCGATGGCTGATGGCCCAGTGCTGCTCATAGCTGGTGTTGACGGCCGTTCCGGTTCCGTAGTTCTGCTGCCAATATGGGGCCGCATAAACCTCGAATTGCTGTGTAACATTCCGCTCGTAGCGGCGCCATGTGATCCAGCTGAACGTGGCGAGCACTCCTGCCGTGAAATCCTTTTTGGGATTGAAATAGATCCGGTTCTCGTCTTTAGAATTGAACGAGGTCCAGAGTTGCGGGCTTGTGTCAATCTGGAAGCGTGGAGCTGTCCAGACGCGGTGCTGCCAGGAGCTGGAAATCAAGGTGCGCTGGTTGCCGTCTGTGAAAAGCAACCGGCCAAGGCCCGCGCCAACTGAAGTGAGATCGCTTTGTCGCCAGCTAAGATTGGCATTTATGCTGCGCGCATGAATGTTCGCAAGAGAAGCGATCAGCTGCACTTGACTCAGATCGTCGGAATCCCCCTTGACAGCCAGCGTCCAATGGTCGCCCAGGGAGAGATTTGTGCCGGCTTCAATGCCCATGCGTGCCTCTGCAATGTTCTGGTCTGCCGCGGCTTCTACCCAAAACTGCTGACGAGCGTAGTCGTAGCTCAGACCCAGTCCGCCGCGTGAACGCCAGGTTTCACCTTCCTGAAAGTTGCCGTGATCGCCCCAGCCGTGGATGTAGATGCGCCAGCGATTGTCAATCAAAGGTGTGTAGAGATGAGCCTCGGAGAACTGATTGGTCCCGATGAAGCGGCCGCTGGACCACTCGAATCCACCATGCGCATCTGCTTGCCAACCGTGTTCAACCGCGCGGTCGCGGAGATACTGAACCATGGGGAGATTGGTTCCTTCGTGATCGAGCAGCCGAGGAAGGAGCGTATCTGCGCGGTCGCGCAGGCCTGCCCGCGAGAGAACCTCGGCATCTTCAATAACGGGAAGATCATCCGGCTGTTCGAAACTGTCGGCAATCTGCTCCTGGCGGATTGCGCGTATCGGCCAGCCACGTGCTAAGTAGGTTTTGGCCATGGCCCGATTGAGTGCAACATTTGCCGGCGCAGCAGCCAGGGATGACTCCAATAGTCTTTGCTCCTGACTCCATAACCCGGCGGAACCGCGCATCTCCGCGGCCTGAAGACCGAGATCGGTCTTCGACTTGTTGCTTTGCGGTATGCGAAGGCCTTTTGCCTGGAGCATGATGGGAGCAGCGCGATAGGCTTGGTCGATTGTGGCAAAGGCAGTTCTGAAGTGCTCACGCTCAAACTGCGAGTATGCCAGCCCGGACCAAATGCCATAGCTGTGCGGCATGCGGTCTGCCAAGCTGCGATAGATCGACTCGGCGCGCGACGGGTTGTGAACAGTCAGATAAGCATCCGCTACGCGCAGCAGTGCGTAATCCGGAACCGTGGTCTTCATTTTTTGAAGATTCTCGTAGGAACGAACGACATCGCCAGCCCGATTCAGGTCTGACAGCGCCGCAAGACGATCTGCCTGGGCCTGCCTCCAGAGCGGCTCGCCGGGTTTCGTTGCGGCAATCACTTGATCCAGGACCGAAAGCGCATCAGCGGCATCGACTTTTCGTTTCGTCCAGGTCCGGTCGGCCTCCGCCCAGCGGACCCGCTCAGCGCCAAGGTTTGCAACCAGGCGGAGGGTCAGCTGTGGATCGGTGCCGGCATATGTAGTTCGCGCCAACGTGTTCGCTCCAAGACTAGTGAGCGCCTGAGCCAGTTGGTCCTGGACTTCAGCTGTCATGTGCGGCATCTGAGCGCTGCGGCGCTGATCCATTTCGACCACACAGGCGAGGTCGCCTTCGCGTGCGCAAAGATATGCCTCTCCTGACTCGACTTCGATATCCCGAGGATGATCGCTGAGAAGAGGTTGCATCAGCAAAGCAGCCTGCTTAAAGTCTTCCTTGTCGGTGAGTACCATTGCCTCGCCCAAGCGGGCCTGCCAATGATCGGGGTGGACTTTCTCCGCGCGGCGATAGAGTTCGAGTGCACGGTCATACTGGTGGAGATTACGCGCTGCGCGGGCCGCCGCGGCGGCCACATCGAAGTCATCCCTGGGCATCGAAGCAGCATTATAGAGGTAGAGCACGTACGAGTCCTCTCCGGCCCAGCTTGCAATGATGGCTGTGTCGGCCAGCAGACGCCCATTATTCGCGTTCTGTGTGAGCAGACCTCGCAGGACAGTAAGAGCGCCCTTGGGATCTCCTTCCCTGGCTTGAGCCACAGCAGCTTCCCGCGCGGAGTCAAGGTTAAGTACGGACTGCTTCTGGGACCGCGCTGCGGGAAGCGTAATGGCCATCGTCAGCAGAAGGATCGCGATGCGCCGGGACGGAAGGCCCTCGTTTCCGGAATAGAGCGAAACCCTCGGTCCGAACTGGCGTTGAGAGTTCATGCGGTCTGACGCCGGATGCGCCAAGTCTGCACCCTGGGGGGAGTTCGTAGTAGAGCTGGCAATGTATAAGTGAAAGTAATAATCGCCATCAACATCCAGTAAATGATGGGATAAAACACTGCGGCGGGTATGGAAGCCAGTATCTTCGGGTCATACTTGCGATCCATCCATGCGCCCAGCATGAGTTGTCCAATACAGGTTGTCGCGATCATCATTCCCCAGAAATTGGGAATCGGCGAAGCACCGCGCGGGGCGTATCCGGCAAATTTGCAGATCAGCCAGTAAGCCGTCATCAGGACAAAGATATAGGCCCACAAAATCGAAGCGCATGACTCGTAATAAATGGGCCACATGCGCCGCAGCTTCCAACGAAGGGGAATGCACCGATGACGGCGCAAAGCTTGAGCTAGACCGCGTGTCCAGCGTCTACGTTGCCTCCATAAGTCACGGAGGGTGAGTGGCACCTGCATCCAGACGACAGCTCGCGGCTCATATCGGACATCCCAGAACTGCATTTGCAGCCTCCAGGTGATGTCCATGTCCTCGGTGGCCATATGAGAGGAAAATCCTCCCAAATCGAGCAATGCGGTCCGGCGAATGGCAAAAACCGCTCCGGAGACGGTTAGGATCCGGCCGAGCACGCGCTGAGCCCGGCGCTGCATGGAAACGATGGACGCAAATTCAATTGCTTGCAAATGCTGCAGCAACGAGATGCGATTGCGCACTCTCGGATTACCGGTGACAGCGGCAACCCGAGTCCCCTGAAAATGCGGGACGAGATGCCTAAGGATGTCCGGTGTGACAATAATGTCAGCGTCAATAATGAGAAGAATTTCACCCCGGCACAAAGGCAGAGCATCGTTCAGGCCCATTGCCTTTCCTTCGTTTACAGTTTTGTCCAATAACTTGACGCGCGAATCGTTCATGAACGATCTGACAACGGTTGCAGTATCGTCCGGCGAGCAATCGTTGACAACAACTATCTCAAATTTCGGGTAGTCGAGGGCGAGGAGTGCCTCTATCGTATCTCTGAGCGTGGCTCCCTCGGCATAACAGGGGACGATGACTGAAACCATCGGAAGCGCGCTGTCCATCGTAATTGGCTTTTCCTCCTGACGGCGATGAAAAGACAGCGAAAGGGTCATCCAAAACCAGCTCATCGCAATCGGGTAGAGTCCGTAGTATACGAGCGCAGCCGTGTAGAGGCGTGAATGATCAATCACCCTGAGCAGTGCCAGAACAACACTGAATGTACTCGGAAAGCTCAAGGCATTGCGCTCATTCCAGGGGCAATAATATAGACCTTTCGATTCTCAGTCGCGGACACAGTCACTTCGCGAGCAAAGGCCAGCTGCGGATCGAATACCAATTCGCGCCCGAGATGATCACGAGAATACGAGGGGGATGTGTAGCGTGTCATATTGCCGCGCTTGCCTACTCTTGCCAGCCGGCGGTTGTGCCCAACCCATGTTTGGACGCCCACATAAAGGATTAGCGCCGCGAAGCACAACAAGGCTACGAACAAAAGCGGCTCCCGGCGGGGAGTGAAATGCACGATATAGAACCAACCAAAACAGTAAAGCAGCCAGCCAAAGACCGAAGTAATCGTTCTAAACAAATTCGCGGGATTCATCTTGGATACCAAATGCTCTAATTAGCTGCGTGAGGATTTTCTGTAGCCCTATTTATGCTAGCTAACTTGGGTGGCGCAGGAAATGCCTCTGAAGTTGCACTCAGCACTTCCGGGGGATAGCCCTTCTCCAAAGCGTCGACGCTGCAGGTCGTCTCCTTCTGCGCACTCGACCCTCAAAGGCCCGCCGCGAGGTGCATGATCACGTTCAACTCCCCAGGGGCGAAGCCGGAAGACCTTCCTCGCAATGCCGATACCGCGATGTACTCGGCCAAGAACGTGGGCTAAGCCCGCGTCGAACTCATGTGCGCCCAGCATGGGCGCACAGGGAATTGGCGAACTTGGACCACGAGGCGGAGATGCTTCGTGCACGGCGCGACTTGTGCAAGAGGGAGGCGGAATCAGCGGACGCGTCCGTGGCGGCACTCGTCTCCGATGTTCAGACATTGGAACGGCATCTCCAAGAGCAAGGAGGGGCGTACGCACGGAACCGAGGACGCTTAGTCAGCGAGGAGTGCTGCCGAATCCAGTTGCGGATGGTGGAGGGCCGTGCGCTTACACCCTGCTGCTGCAACTCGCGCCAGAGTTGAGCGGCGTTATGACAACCCTCTTGCCAGCAGACAGGACACTAGAGACTGGCAAGGCCCTCGCTGACTATTGATCCGGCAACAAAATACTGCTAAGCGGCATTTGCGGCGATTGGGTCTTTGAAGAAGGCTTTGATCCTTTCAGGATACTTCTCGATTGCCGTCATG